>NZ_JAJPWM010000002.1:0-580329 GCF_046549095.1 Streptomyces sp. x-80 | reverse complement strand
CGCTGGTCTTCGTGCGGCCTCGCCACGGGTCTCCGCAGGGCTTAGCCGCTGGTCTTCGTGCGGCCTCGCCACGGGTCTCCGCAGGGCTTAGCCGCTGGTCTTCGTGCGGCCTCGCCACGGGTCTCCGCAGGGCTTAGCCGCTGGTCTTCGTGCGGCCTCGCCACGGGTCTCCGTACGGGCTCAGCCACTGTTCTTCGTGCGGCCTCGCCACGGGTCTCCGCACCGCTCAGCCACTGGTCTTCGCGCGGGCCCCGCACCGGTCTTCGCCCGGCTCCGCCACCGGTCTTCAGGCCGCCCCGCCACAGGTCTTCACACCACCCCGCCACCGGTCCTTATACCGGGCATACCGACTTCTGTCGGGTCTCTCAGGGCGCTCTCAGACGGTTCTCATGGGGACGCCGCACAGTCATAGGCATGACCGAGAGCTACCGCGGACGCGGCAACGAGATGCCCCAGGACAGGCCGTACGGTTACGGCCACGACGCCCGCCAGGGCGCTCCGAGCGGCGACCCGGCGTTCCCGCCGCCGCCCTCGTACGCGCCGCCGGCCTACCCGGTCGCGGCCGGTGACGGGGTCACGGTGTGGCCCGGCAACGGCGGCGCGGCGGGTGCGACGCACGACGCGCACGACGTGCACGGAGCTCATGGCGTGTACGGCGGGCACGGTGCGCCGGCCACGGCCGGTGGCGGTGGCCAGGGCGGCGACGGCGCGTACGCCGGGTTCGCCGCGGCGGACCCGCAGATTCCCGGACCGCGCGAACCGCGGCGCCGGGTGCGGCGGCCGGTCGCGCTGATCGCGGCGGTGGCGCTGGCCTCAGGGCTCATCGGCGGCGGCAGCGCCGCGCTGATCGCGGACGCCACCCGGTCGCCGCAGAACACCGTCTCCACCCCGCTCGTCAACGCCGGGCAGACCACCGGCGGCGGCGTCACGGGCGTGGCCAAGGCGGTCAGCCCGGCCATCGTGGAGATCCAGGCGCAGGCGAACGGCGGCCAGTCCACCGGCTCCGGCGTGGTCATCAGCAGCGACGGCGAGATCATCACCAACAACCACGTGGTGGCCGGCGCGAGCACGGTGTCCGTCAGCTTCAGCGACGGCAGCAAGAAGACCGCGAAGGTCGTCGGCACCGACCCGGCCAAGGACCTGGCGCTGATCAAGGTCCAGGGCGCCAAGGGCCTGACCGCCGCCTCGCTCGGCGACTCCAGCAAGATCGCGGTCGGCGACCAGGTCGTGGCGATCGGCTCGCCCGAGGGCCTGACCGGCTCCGTCACCAGCGGTATCGTCTCCGCGCTCAACCGGGACGTCACCGTCCCCAAGAGCGGCGACCAGGGCGAGCAGGGGCAGCGGGGCCAGGACGGGGGCCAGGGCGGGGGCGGCGGCTGGCCGTTCGAGTTCGGCGGCAACCAGTACAACGGCGACACCGGCTCGTCCAAGACCACCTACAAGGCCATCCAGACCGACGCCTCGCTCAACCCCGGCAACTCCGGCGGTGCGCTGATCAATATGCAGGGCCAGATCATCGGCATCAACTCCGCGATGTACTCGCCGAGTTCGGCGTCGAGCAGCACGGCCGGCAGCGTCGGCCTCGGCTTCGCCATCCCGATCAACACCGTCAAGGCCGACCTCAACTCGCTGCGCGGCGGCGGGAGCGGCAGCGGCACCGGTGTCTGACCGGTCCGGCCCGGCGCCCGTGGCGCGGCCCCGCCCCCGGGGGCCGCGCCGCGCACCCGGACCGTGGCCGTACCGGACCACCGCGGCACCGCGGCGCCCGTACCCCGCGCACCACCCGTGATTCCGTACCTCCTGGAAGGCCGGCATGACCCACAAGATCACCGTTCCGGTCCACCGCGCCCGCCGGGCGCTCGCCGCCGCCATCGGCTGGTGCGCGGGCGGCGAACGGCGCAGCGTGGCCCTGAACCCGGTGCGGCACGACACCGCCCGCACCGGCCCCGCGGACCTGGACCTGGCCCTCGCCCCGGTGCGCGCGAGCGCCGCCCGGCCGGCCCCGGCGGCGGGCGGGGCGACCGCGGGCCGCCGCCCCGCCGAGGTCGCCACCGCGCCGCGCACCCGCCGCGGCACCCGCCGCGCGATGCCCGCCGGGTCCGGCGCCGTGCGAGGCTGAAGGACGATTGCGTCAGCCGTTCCGTCATCCCACTCCGAGGTAGTCACGCACATGAGCCCCGCCGAACACGGTGATCAGCCCTCCCGCATCCTGATCGTCGACGACGAGCCCGCGGTCCGTGAGGCGTTGCAGCGTTCGCTGGCGTTCGAGGGCTACGGGACCGAGCAGGCCGTCGACGGGCTGGACGCGGTCGAGAAGGTCGCCGCCTACCACCCGGAACTGATCGTCCTGGACGTCCTGATGCCCCGGATGGACGGGCTGACCGCCGCCCGGCGGCTGCGGTCGGGCGGGGTGACCGTACCGATCCTGATGCTGACCGCGCGCGACACCGTCGGCGACCGGGTCACCGGACTGGACGCCGGCGCGGACGACTACCTCGTCAAACCCTTCGAGCTGGACGAGCTGCTGGCCCGCATCCGCGCCCTGCTGCGCCGCAGCTCGTACGCGGCGGCGGCCGGTGCGCAGCCCGAGGAGGGCGAATCGCTGGCCTTCGCCGATCTGCGGATGGACCTGTCGACCCGCGAGGTCACCCGGGGCGCACGGCAGGTCGAACTGACCCGTACCGAGTTCACCCTGCTGGAGATGTTCCTCGCCCACCCCCGCCAGGTCCTCACCCGTGAGCAGATCCTGAAGGCCGTGTGGGGCTTCGACTTCGAACCCACCTCCAACTCCCTCGATGTGTACGTGATGTACCTGCGCCGCAAGACGGAAGCGGGCGGCGAACCGCGCCTGGTGCACACCGTGCGGGGGGTCGGCTACGTGCTGCGGGCCGACGGCGGCGCGGAATGAGCGCCACGGCACCGCCCCAGGGGCACCCGCCGGGCGAGGGCCTGACCGCGCGGGCCGGCCGCCGCTACCGACGGATGCCGCTGCGCTCGCGGCTGGCGATGCTCACCGCGCTGGCGGTCGCCGTCGCGGTGGCCCTCTCGGCCGCCGCCTGCTGGCTGATCACCCGCGACCGGCTCACCGAACAGCTCGACACGACGCTGAGCACGGTCGAGGTGGACTCCGGGTACGTCCAGGCGCTCACCGCCAAGTGCACCGGCGCCGCCCCCAACGTGCGCTTCCAGCCCACCCCGTACACGGTCCAGCTGGTGTCGGTGACCGGCGGGTCGTGCACCGCGCCGGAGAAGTCACGTATCCCCCCGCAGCGTTCGGACGTGGCGGTCGCCGCCGGGCGGCTGGCCGATTCGGTGCACACCACCCGGGCCGACGACGGGACCGAGATGCGGGTGTCGACCGTGCCGTACCACGGTGCGGTCACCGACGCGGCGGGCGGCCGGCTGGCGATCTCCGTCGCTGCGCCCATGGGACAGGTCACCGAGCCGCTCAACCAGCTCGCCCTGGTACTGCTGATCGTCGCCGGGGTGGGGGTACTGGGCGCCGCGACCGCCGGGCTGGGGGTCGCCCGCGCGGGCCTGCGACCCGTCGACCGGCTGACCGCCGCCGTCGAGCACGTCGCCCGTACCGAGGACCTGACCATCCGCATCCCCACGGAGGGCGAGGACGAGATCGTCCGGCTCTCCCGCTCCTTCAACGCCATGACCGCGGCGCTGGCCGCCTCCCGCGACCTCCAGCAGCAGCTGATCGCGGACGCCGGGCACGAACTGCGGACGCCGCTGACGTCGCTGCGGACCAACATCGATCTGCTGGTGCGCAGCGAACGGTCCGGCCGGCCGATCCCGGCCGCCGACAAGGAGGCGCTGCTGACCTCGGTGAAGGCGCAGATGGGAGAGCTGGCGGCGCTGATCGGCGACCTTCAGGAGCTGTCCAGGACACCGGAGGCGGGGCCCGGCAGCGGGGCGGCGGTACGGGTCGTGGCGCTGCACGACATCGTCGGCGCGGCCCTGGAGCGGGCCCGGCTGCGCGGCCCGACGCTGACCGTCACCGCGACCCTCGACCCCTGGTACGTACGGGCCGAACCGGCCGCACTGGAGCGCGCGGTGGTCAATCTGCTGGACAACGCCGTGAAGTTCAGCCCGGCGGGCGGCACCGTCCTGGTCCGGCTGGCGGCCGGTGAGCTGACGGTCCGCGACCACGGCCCCGGCATCCCGGAGGACGAACTGCCGCACGTCTTCGAGCGGTTCTGGCGCTCCCCGTCCGCGCGCAGCCTCCCCGGCAGCGGTCTGGGCCTGTCGATCGTGGCCCGTACGGCGAAGCAGGCGGGCGGCGGCGTACGGCTGCGGTCCGCACCGGGCGGCGGCACCGAGGCGGTACTGACCCTGCCGGGCGCCCCGACCCCGCCCCCGGAACTGCCGGGGAACGGTGCGGGGGAGGAGCCGGGGGCGTAGCGGTGGGGGCCCCGTGGCCCCCACGAGGCCGTGGCCCCCACGAGGAAGGACCGGTCCGGCCTGGGCCGGTGGCCCACCCCGCCCGGACCTGCCCGGACCTGCCCGGACCCGCCCGGACCCGGCCGAGCCGGCCGTCCTGCGGCCGGCCGTCGATCGCTGGTACACGGTCCGAGCGGTCACCGCCCGCGTCGCCGGCCCTCCGAAGCCCGGCGACACGGGCGCCGCCCCGGACGGTGCCCGGGGCGGCGCGGGCGTCCACGGTCACGGTCCAGGGGTCACAGGGGCGAGCCAGAGGCCGGTGAGCGCGTCGATGAGCCCGGTCGCGTACGCGTCCCAGCCGGGCCGTGCGGGGTGGGTGCCGTCGGCGAGCGCGCGTTCGCGTTCGGCGAGCATATGGACCAGCGTGTGGCGCGCCATGTCGCCGCGTTCGAGCCGTACGGGCGGCGGCAGGCCGGGCAGACAGTTGTTGAGCCCCTCGAGGGCGCGCTGCACCGACGGCCCGAACGCCTCGTCGATCATCAGCTCGCGGAGCACCGGATCGGTCATCAGCTGGGCGCCGAACCGCGCGTACCAGGTGGGACGGCCCAGCTCGGCCAGGTGCTGGATGCCGGGGCGCACCAGGCAGGCCACCCAGTCCCGTACCTGGTGCGAGTCCCCGGTCTCGGCCAGCATGCCCTCGCGCAGGGTGTCGATCCGCTCGGCATGCCTGCGGACGATGGCCCGCAGCAGGTCGGTCTTGGTGCCGAAGTGGTAGCCGACGGCGGCGTTGTTGCCCTGTCCGGCGGCCTCGCTGATCTGGCGGTTCGACACGGCGAACACACCGTGCTCGGCGAACAGCCGCTCCGCCACCGCGAGGATCGTCTCCCGGGTCCCTTCGGAGCGGGCGGACCGGGCGGATCGGACGGTGCGGACGGACCGGGCGGACCGGGCGGTCTTCCCCTCCACCGTCACCACCTGACCGGGACTTCGCGGAGGCCGCCGACGAGCAGCCCTTCGATGCGGCGCAGCTCCGGTACGGGGACGGCGAGTTCCAGGGTGGGCAGACGGCGCAGCAGCACGTCCAGCACGACCTGGAGCTCGGTACGGGCGAGCGACTGGCCGAGGCAGGAGTGCGGTCCGGTGCCGAAGGACAGATGCGGGTTGGGGCTGCGGTCCAGGCGCATACCGTCGGCGCCCCCGAAGGCGCTCTCGTCGCGGTTGGCGGCGGCCATGCTGCACACCACCGTGGTGCCGCGGGGCAGTACGGTGCCGGCCACCTCGATGTCCTCGGTCACGTAACGGGGCATGCCGAACCCGGGGTTGGCGTCGAACCGCAGGACCTCCTCCACCGCCGTACGCACCAGCGAGCGGTCGGCGACCAGCCGCTCCCACCGCCCGCGGTCGGCCAGCAGCATCGCCACCATCTTGCCGATCATGTTCGCGGTCGTCTCGTGCCCCGCGATCAGCAGTGCCTGGCCGGTGGCCACCAGTTCGGTGTCCGTGAGCCGTCCGCCGTCGGCATCGGTCGCGGTGAGGAGCGAGCTGAGCAGATCCTCGCCCGGCGCGGCGCGCTTCGCGTCGAGGTGCGCGGCCAGGTACGCGTGGAACTCCGCCTGGGCCGTCTCGATCTCGCCCTGTCCGTACCGGGTGAGGTTCAGCAGCATGTCGGACCAGCGGGCGAACCTGTCCCGGTCCGTGTCGGGGACGCCGAGCAGATCGCAGATCACCCACACCGGCAGCGGGAAGCCGACGCTCGCCTTGAGGTCGGCGGGGTGGCCGCGCTCGACCATGTCGTCGACCAGCCGTTCGGCCATCGCCTCGATCCCCGGCCGCAGCGCGGTCATCCGCTTGGCCGTGAACCACTTGGTCAGCATCCGCCGCCAGCGCTGCTGACCGGCGCCGTTGAGAGCCGTGGCCATCGAGTCGTTGAACACCCCGCCGGACTCGTTGGCCGAGATCCGGGCGGCGTCGTCCGCGTCCAGCCGGCGGGTGCACCGCGGATCGGACAGGACCTGCTTGACATCGTCGTAACGGGTGAGCAGTGACGCGCCGTCACCGCTGGGGAGCGCCACCGGTGCCACCGGACACCCCGCCCGCAACTCCGCCCATTCCGTGGGTGGTTCGAGCGCCTCCTCCGCAGGCAGTGGATAGGTCAGCGTACGGTCACCGTCGCTCTGGCTCATCACCGTCTCCTTCCCCTCGGATGTGCCCTCAGTGAACGCGGCCCGCTCATCTAAGTCAATCAACTGACTTAGAATTTCCGGTGCGCACCCGAGCCGCCCGCCCTGAAGGGTTTTCCGCACCGGCTTCTTCGCTACGGCTTGTCGGAACTGTCCCCGACCGGCAGGCCAGCCCCCGTCAGATCGGCGCGGATGCCGTCCCGTTCGACGCGGACGTCACGCAGCCGTACGTCGCCCGGCGTCTTCGGCAGCTGGAAGGAGAACGACAGCTGGTCGGCGATCTGGGGCTTGGTCAGCTCGGTCAGCGCGCCCAGCACCTTCGGGTCGATACCGACCTTCGCCAGCAGCCACGGGTGGTCGATCACCACATCGACCAGATTGACCTTCATCAACTGGGCGATGAAGCGCGGCGATCCGGTCAGGTCGTGGAGCTTCTCCTCGCTGCGCAACGCCTCCTGGACGTACTGCCCCGGGATGCCGATCCGGTCCGCGATGGCCGGGATGCTCAGCATCGCCTTGATCTTGGCCGCCTCATGGGCGACCCGGTCGGCGGCCTTGCGGGTGAGCCGCAGGCCCTCCTCCTCGCCGGTGCCGGGGCGGTAGACGGCGACATCGCCGATGTCCAGGCGCATCCGGCTGATCTCGGTGGCGATACCCCGGTCACCCGCCCGCCGAATGCGCGCCTCGGCCCGTACGCGCAAGGTGTGCCCGGCGAGCGGAAGCTGTCCGACGGCGCGCACCCGGTCGGTGCCCAGTGCGCTGAACTTGACCTGTGAGGCGCCGAGTTCGCGGTTCATGTCGTCGAAGGCGAGCAGCACGCTGCCGCGCATGGTGCCGATCGTGGCGCCCTTGACGGAGGCCGGCAGCTCGCCGTCGATCCGCACATCGTCCGCCGTCACCTCGGCCGTCGCCAGGGTGACCCGGTCGGCCGCCACATGGGGAACGACCACGCGCACCTGGTCCAGGCGCTTGCCGAGGACCTGGGTGAGAAAGGGGAACCCCTTGATGTCGACTTCCGGCCGGGCCGTCAGATGCAGCGCTTCCTTGATCTTCTCCTCGGCCTTGTTCTGCGCATACAGGACGGCGAACCGATCGGTGACGGTGAGGAGCGCCGCGCACACCAGGACGGCGACCAGCAGCTTGGCGGTGAGCGGGACGGCGGCGAAGCGGCTGATACCGCGCTTCGCGCGGCGGTGGTCCGGCGCCTTCCACTCCCCGGCCCCGTCATCGTCGTCGTCCGAGCGCAGTCCCAGGCCCAGGGGATCGTCGCTGTTGTCCCGTTCGTTGAGGTACGTACGGCGGAAGGGGGCGGGATCGGGGGCGAGGGCGGGTGCGGGGGCCGGCTCGGGGTCGGCGAGGGTTGCCAACTCCGCGTAGGGATTGGGTATTTCGCGGCCGGGAGCCCCGGTGTCCTGGTGCGCTGCGGCGCCGGTGCCGTGGTGCGCCTCGGCGCCGCGGCGTGCGCCGTCCGGAGGAGCCGGGGCGGGGGAGCGGAAGGATTCGGGGGAGTGGGGGGAATGGTGCGCTGTGGGGGTTGAGGCGGAAGGTGAGCATGATGAAGGTATGCGCGTGGGGGTTCGCATCCGCACATCCCACCATGGGCCGGTCCCTCGAACGCAAGTCTTACCAGTGGTAAGTGAGGTACGCGAAGGTTGTCCGGCCGGCCCGGCGAGAACGTGTCATGCCCTGGAAAGAGACGTGTCGCGCCGCGGAATGAGCGGAACCGCCCCGGCGTTGAACCAGACTCCCTTCATACCTCGCTCATGTCACCTGACATCGCCTGGCATCACCTGGCATCACCTGAAATCACCTGTGCTGTCTGACATCGCTCGTACCGTCCGACGCCGCTCGTACCGTCCGTCATCCATCGGTTCCGCCCATCGCCGAACCGACCGCCCACCGCTCGTCCACCACTTGTCCACCACCCGCCGGAAGAAGGCTTCTCCTGTGAAGATCGCCCCCACCATCGTGGTAACCGGAGCAGCCGGCAATATCGGCCGGAGTCTTGTCGGCCGACTGCTCGCGGAGGGCGCGGCGGTCCGCGCGCTGACCCGCGATCCGGCCCGCGCCGGACTGCCGGACGGAGTCGAGACGCTGCGCGCGGAGCTGACCGACGAGGCGTCGCTCGAACCGCTGCTGGCCGGCGCCGACGCCCTCTTCCTCAACCTCGCGGCCGGCGGCGGCCAGGCCGCGGCGGCGGTGACCGGTGCCGCGGTGCGGGCCGGGATCCGCCGGATCGTCCTGAACTCGTCGGTCTCGGTGACCGACACCCCGGCCGACGAGGAGAACCACATCGCCCGGATGCACGCCGGTGTGGAGCGCGCCGTACGCGACTCCGGCCTGGAGTGGACCTTCGTCCGCGGCTCCAACTACGCCACCAACACCCTCGCCTGGGCCCCCTCGATCCGCGAGTCCGGTGTGGTCCGCGAGGCGCACCCGGACGCGCCCGGCGTGCCGGTGCACGAGGACGACCTCGCGGACGTCGCCGCCGTCGCCCTGCTGGACCGCACCGGCACCCACCTGAGCCGGGCCTATGTCGTCACGGGCCCGGAGCGGAAGACGATGGCCGAGCAGGTCGCCGAGATCGGGCAGGCGATCGGGCGCCCGACGCGGGTCGAGCGGATCTCCGAGGAGGCGGCCGCGGAGGCGCTGGCACGGCCGGGCTTCCCCAAGGAGGCCGCGCTGGAACTCGTCCGCCTCTTCGGCCGGTCGGTCGACGCGCCCCTGTTCCCGGTCTCGGACGCCGTCGAGAAGGTCACCGGCCATCCGGCCCGGCCGTTCGCCCAGTGGGCGCGGGAGCACGCCGCCGACTTCTCCTGACCGCTGACCGCAGACCGCTGACCGCTGACCGCTGACCGCTGACCGGCACGGGCGCGGCGCGTCCGGGCGGCACCCGGCACTCGGTGCCCATCTTTCCCCCCCCCGCCCCTCCCGCTCCGCGGCACTGCGCCCCGCCCCCTGCTCCGGCAGGTGGCGGGGCACCTCGTCAGGATTCGCCAGGATTCGTCGGGACTCAGTCGGTCGCGGTAGTCGGCTGCCGCTGGACGGCGGCGACCCAGGCCGCGAGCAGAGCCTCGTACTCGGCCTGCTCGTCCGGCGAGAGGGCCCGGCCCGCGCGTTGGGCCATGAAGTCCCTGATCGCGCAGTTGGCGCCAGCGACAGACCACCCCAAAGCGGGACCGGAGGTCATAGGTGGGGACATGCCACCGATGTTAAGGGCAAAGGGTGACAGTGCGCTCCGTATATCCGGCGAGAGCCGTCCGTCCGGCCCGCGCCGGCTCCAGCACCGGGCCTCGGTCACGCTCCCATAAAGTTCGGTCACGCCCCATGGAGTGACGCGTGATCATAGAGTGCCTGGGTGATCGAAGCGGTGGTGTTCGACGTCGGCGAGACGCTGACCAGCGATGACCGGTATTGGGCGGCGTGGGCGGACTGGCTCGCGGTTCCCCGGCACACCCTTTCTGCCCTGGTGGGCGCGGTCGTCGCCCAAGGCCGCGACAACGCGGTCGCGATCAGACTGCTCAGCCCCGGTATCGATGTCGCCGCCGCGTATGCGGCCCGCGAAGCAGCCGGCTGCGGCGAACATCTCGATGAGACGGACCTCTATCCCGATGTCCGACCCGCCCTCTCGGCGCTCCGGGAAGCCGGCCTTCGCGTGGTCATCGCCGGTAACCAGACCCGGCGCGCGGGCGAACTCCTGAGGAGCCTGGGACTGCCGGCCGATGTCATTGCCACATCAGGCGAATGGGGCGTTGCCAAACCGAGCCCGCGATTCTTCGAAAAGGTCGTGGACGTCGCGGGAGTCGAACCGCGGCGCATCTTGTACGTCGGCGACCATCCCCAGAACGACATCACCCCGGCGAAATCACATGGCCTGCGGACCGCGCATCTGCGCCGTGGACCTCTTGGACATCTGTGGGCGGACAGCCCCGGAGCTCGGGCTGCCGACTGGCGGATCAGCTCCCTGACGGAACTCCCGGAAATCGTGACGAAATAGCGAGTCACCAGCGGGCGGCGTCACCGAACAGGGGCAGTGCGGCCGTTCGTGTGCCGGCCCCTTGCGGTGCGGGTACCGTGCCGGAAGGCTGCACCGAACGGAGCTCAGCATGCCCGGCACCGTATATCGCGGCGTAGGCCCACGCATCGCCTACGTACGCCGAATCGCCCGCCTTACGCAGACCCAACTCGCCTGCTCGGCGGACATCGCCCTGGGCACGTTACGCAAGATCGAACGGGACGAGCGAGGGGTGAGCGACGACATCCTGGAGCGCATCGCCGACGCGCTCGATGTCGATCTGACGCGCCTGCTGCCAGGTGGAGGTCGCCCTGACGATCGCGTTCACCAAGTAATGCCTGGCCTGTCTGCGGTCATCGCGACCTACGACTGTCCGAATGACGGTCCGATCCGGCCCATCGCGGAACTGCGAAGCGCTGTCGACAAGGCAGTGGCCTGGCGACTCGGGGCCCAGTACCTCCACATCGCGCGGCAGATGCCCGCTCTCCTCGCTGAGCTGAGTCGTGCGGTACACACCGGTATCGCCGGGGACCGGGCTGCCGCCGTGCGACTTCTGGTGCATGCCGGGCGGGCGGCCGACGCGGTCGCCTATAAGTACGGGGCCCGAGATCTCTCCGCGCGACTCATCGATCTGCTGCGCTGGGCGGCGCCCCGGACTCAGGACCCACTGCTCGATGCGTCCGTGGCGTACGTGCGCACCGAGGTGTTCTTCGCCGCCCAGGAGCACGTGGCAGGGCTACGCGCACTGGAACGGGCTGTGGATGCCGTGCCGCGCCGCAACGACGTGGCGAGCCTGGCAGCGCGTGGTGCCCTTCATATGCGGGCCGCTGTGATCGCCGGCAGAGCAGGTGACATCGGCTCGGTCGGCACGCACCTGGCTGAGGCGCGGATCCTGGGTGATCGGGTGCCCGAGTCCGTTTACGGAGGCACGGCATTCGGGCCCGACAGCGTCCGTACCCACGAGGTGTCCGTCGCCGTGGGGCTCGGTGATGCGTACGTGGGCCGGGCTCTCGATCTGGCTCGGGAGTGGACACCGCCGCCCGAGCTGCCCGCCGAGCGGCGCTCCGGCTTCTTCATCGAACTCGCCCGAGCGCAACTCTGGTCCGGCCGGCCCGGCGAGGCATTCGCCTCTCTCAAGGTGGCCCGGAGGATCGCGCCGCAGCAGACACGCACACACAAGTGGGTGCGCGAAGACGCTGCCACACTGCGCCGATTGAAGCGCGGTGATGCCGGATCGCTCACGAACTTCGCCGAGTGGTGCCACGCAGCCGGGTGACCTCGCTACCCCTCACAGGGGTACTTGAGTCCCCTGGAGCAGGTCACCATCTTCCTGACCGCACCGGACAGGGAGGCCACCGTGACCTCGACTTTCAGTGGTTGCGGGGGACGAACTCCGTCGGAACGTTCCCCCACATCCCGTCCGACCCCACGGCCAGGCCCCACCGCCACCACCACCGGATCTGATACACCCCTCCCAGCCCAACGACGAGCCAGGAGAAGCACGATGACCGAACCCACCACCACAACCTCCCTTATCCCCTGGGGACTTGACAGGATGAGGCCCTTCCCCAGCACGGCCCGGCTGCCGTACGCCGCCATCGTCCTGGACCCGCGTACGCAAACGGGGCGGTGGCTGACGGAAGACGGCAGCGAAGTCCCCGTCATGGACAGGCACAAGGCGTCCGAGACCTCGAACGAGACGACGACCTCGACCAGCCTGGACGGCAACAGGGACGAGGGCAGTGACCAGTCCGGCGACAGCGACTGATGCGGGCAGCGTCCGCGCAGGGGCCTGTCCTGGTCGTGACCCGGCTGGACGATGCCACCGCCGACACGGTCATCGCCGAGCTGAACCGGCGCCACGTCCCGGTGGTGCGGCTGGACCCCGGCGACTTCCCCGACACGCTCAAGCTGAACGCGTCACTCGGCGACCGGGGCCTGACGGGCGAAGCGCTGACCGGGACACGCGCCCTCGATCTGACCGAGGTGCGGTCGGTGTACTGGCGCCGCCCCGGCCCCTACATCTCGGCCGACGGCGCCGGGCAGGACGAGAGATGGTGCGCCGAACAGGCCCGCTACGGGCTCGGCGGCGTCCTGGCATCGCTCCCCGGCACGCACTACGTCAACCATCCCTGGCGCAACCGGGACGCCGAGTACAAGCCCGCACAGCTCGCCACCGCGGCACGCTGCGGGCTGCGCGTACCGCCGACACTGATCACCAACGACCCCGACGAGGCCCGCCGCTTCGCCGTCGAGCACCGGCCGGTGCTCTACAAACCGCTGTGGAACAGCGACTACACCGGCCCGGACGAACGGGTGTTGACGGTGTGGGTGGAGGACGTCGACCCCGACGACCTCCACGACGGGATCCGACGCACCGCACACCTCTTCCAGCGACGCGTCGACAAGTCCGCCGACATCCGGCTGACGGCCGTCGGCGGCGAATTGTTCGCGGTCCGCATCGACGGCGCACCCGGTGTGGACTGGCGGCGCCACTACGACGCCCTGACCTACAGCCCCATCGAGACACCCCCCGACGTGGCGGAGGCCGTATGCGCCTACCTGGACGCCTTCGCCCTCGTCTACGGCGCGTTCGACTTCGGGCTCGGTCGCGACGGCCGGTGGTGGATGTACGAGTGCAACCCCAACGGGCAGTGGGCCTGGTTCCCCCGGCCTCACCGCCCCGATCACCACGGCCCTCGCCGACCAGCTCCAGCACCCGGGAGAGCGATATGAGCACTGACCCCGCCGGGCTCCGCCGCGTCCTCGCCGACACCCTTGCCGGGAAGGGATCGCTGACCGAACCCGCCTGGCGCCGGTCCGTCGAAGCCGTCCCCCGAGAAGCGTTCCTCGGCCCTGCCGTCTTCCGGCAGAGCGGCACCGTGTGGCAGCCCGTCCACCGCGAACAGGTGGGTGAGGACGCCTGGCTGCGCCTGGCCTGCACCGACGAGACGCTGGTCACGCAGGTGGACGGTACCGATGCCGCCGACACCCGCATCCCGATCGCCGGCCGACCCACGTCCTCGTCCACTCTGCCCTCCCTGGTCGTCCGCATGGTGGAGCTTGCCGGACTGCGCGAGGGTGACACCGTGCTGGAGATCGGCACCGGCACCGGCTACTCCACCGCGCTCCTGTGCCACCGCCTCGGGGAGCGGCAGGTGACCTCGGTCGAGTACGACCCGGTCCTGGCCGGGCGGGCCGCCGACCGCCTCCAGCAGGCCGGTTATGCGCCGCACCTCGTCGTCGGCGACGGGCTGCGCGGGCACCAGGACAACGCGGAGTACGACGCCGTGGTGGCCACCTGCGCGGTACGGACCGTCCCCGTCGCGTGGCTGCGGCAGGTCCGCGACGGCGGCACCCTCACCACCACCCTCAGTGGATGGCTGCTCGCCTCCGGCCTCATCCGCCTCACCCTGGACGACGAGGGCGGCGCCACGGGGCGCTTCACCGGGGAGAGGGTCGGCTACATGCTCGCCCGCCCCCACGAACGGCCACCGCGCCCCGACTTCTTCCGGCGCGCCGGAGAACACCGTCCCTGCCGCGTAGATCCGGGCCTCTTGCAGGACTGGAACGGACAGTTCATCGCGCAACTCGGGGCCCCGTCAGCCGAGTTGATGACCACCGGTGAGGGGGTGATCCTCCTGGACACCGCGACCGGCTCACAGGCGTGGACCCGGCAGACCGCAGACGGCTGGAGCGTCCACCAGTACGGCCCGCTCAAGCTGTGGGACCAGGTCGAACGTGCCCTCACCACCTGGCAGGAGGCCGGCTCACCCGGCCAGTCCGCATTCGGCATGACCGTCGCACCGGACCACACACAGACCGTATGGATCGGCGAACCGACCGGACCGTCCTGGCTCCTGCCGGCCTGACCGGCGCCCCTCAGCACGCCGGTCAGGCCACGGGGCGGGCCCGACGCCCGCCCCGCGACCGTTACTTCACGACTACTTCACGACCGTGATGCGGTCTGCCTTGGGCGGGGTCAGCGGGGACTGCGCCGAGGAGTGGGCGGTCAGGTAGGTGGTGAAGGCGTCGAGGTCGGAGGGGCCGACGTACTTGTTGGCGGCGTCCTTGAAGGCGGGGAAGCCGTCGCCGCCGCCGGCCAGGAACTCGTTCATGGCGACGCGGTAGGTCTTGGCCGGGTCGATCGGGGTGCCGTTCAGCCGCACCGAGTCCTTGATGACGCGGTCGGCGCCGGACTTGGTCATGTCCAGGGTGTAGGTGAGGCCCCGGGAGACCTGGAGGATCTTCGGGGAGGCCGTGTTCGGGCCGCTGACCTGCTGCTGGAGACCGGCCAGCAGCTGGGCACCGGTGAGGTCGATGACGTTCATCATGTTGGTGAACGGCTGGACGGTGAACGCCTCGGCGTAGGTGACGACGCCGTCGCCCTCACCGCCGGACGCCTTGTAGGCGAGGTCGGCGCGGATGCCGCCGGGGTTCATCAGGGCGAGCTGGGCGCCGCCCCGGTCGGCCGCCTCGGTCGCCGCCAGCTGGGCGTCGGCTATGACATCGCCGAGCGGCGACTCCGGGGCGTTGGCGCCGCGGCCCGCGATGTCCGCGGAGATATGGCCGACGGGGCGGCCGGCGACCGGCGCGGCGAGCTTGTTCCAGCGGGCGATCAGGGACGTCATGTCCGCCGCCTTGGGCTGGGTGCGGTTCACGACGTGGTTGACCGCGCCGGGCGCCTTGACGCTGGTGCGCACGATGTCGCCGGTGCGCCGGTCGTACGTCAGCGTGGTGTCCGTGTAGAGCCGGCCGAACGAGGCGGCGGAGGTGACGGTGCGCGGCACCCCGGACGGGTCCGGGATGGTGCAGGTGTATGCCTGGTGGGTGTGGCCGGTGACCAGCGCGTCGACCTTCGGGGTGACCTTCTTGGCGATCTCCGCGATCGGGCCCGAGATGCCGTCGCCGGGGCCGGGGCTGTCGCAGTTGTAGTTGTAGGAGGTGGAGGCCGGCAGTCCGCCCTCGTGGAGGAGCGCGACGATCGCCTTCACGCCCTGGCGGTCGAGGATCTTGGCGTACTTGTTGATCGTCTCGACCTCGTTGTGGAACTTGAGGCCCTTGATGCCGTTGGCGTTGACGATGTCGGGGGTGCCCTCCAGCGTCACCCCGATGAAGCCGATCTTGACGCCCTTGTGCTGCCAGACCGTGTACGGCTTGAGCAGCGGCTTGCCGGTCTTCTCGTCGGTGACATTGGCCGTCAGGTACGGGAAGTCGGCGCCCCGGTACTTCTTGCCCTTCTCGAAGCAGCCGTCCGTCGGGTGGCAGCCGCCCTTCTGGATGCGCGTCAGCTCCGCCCGGCCCTCGTCGAATTCGTGATTGCCGACGGAGGTGACGTCCAGCTTCAGCTTGTTCAGCGCCTCGACGGTCGGCTCGTCGTGGAAGAGCCCGGAGAGCAGCGGGCTGGCCCCGACCAGATCGCCGGCCGCGGCGGTGACCGAGTACGGGTGGCCCTTGCGGGCGGTACGCAGCGACTGGGCGAGGTACTCGACGCCGCCCGCCTCGACCGTCTTCCTGGTGCCGTCCGGCTGTATCTCCTCGACCGTGCCGGAGGAGCCCTGCGGCGGTTCGAGATTGCCGTGGAAGTCGTTGAAGGAGAGCAGCTGCACATCGACGGTCCGGCCGGCGGGCGCCGGGTGGCGGCTGTCGGCACCGGCCGGCAGGGCCGTGGCGGTGATGCCGAGTGCGGCGGCCAGGGCGGCGGCCCCGGCCGCCGCCCTGCGCGCGATGCGGCGCCGTGGAGGTGTCGCAGACATGTGATCCCCTTCGTGGACCCCGGCGGAGTGCCGTGGTGTGTGTCCGAGCGGTCGGCAGCCTATGGTCAACGCGCGTAGCGCAACAGGGCCGCCGGGTTACGAGCTGGTTGCCGATGCGCACCGGGACGGGGCGCCGGAGCCGCCGGGGTGCCGTACCCGGCCGCGGACCCGGCACCGGTCACCGGACCCGGCAGGGTCGTACGCTTCGGGCATGACTGACGCTGCACAGGAGACGGGCCGGACCGGCCGCAGGATTCAGGTGGCCGACGAGCTCACACCGGAGGAGGCCGCGGCCGTCCTCGCGCTGATCGAGCGGGCCGCGCGTACGGACGGGCAGCCCGCGGTGTCCGAACAGGGGCGGCTACAGCTGCGGGGCGGACGGCGGCAGGGGGTGCGCCATCTGCTGGTGTACGTACCGGAGGAGGACGGCGAGGAACTCGTCGGATACGGGCAGCTGGAGGACACCGACCCGGTGGAGGCACCGGCCGCCGAACTGGTCGTGCACCCCGGGCACCGCGGCCGCGGCCACGGCCGGGCGCTCGGCACCGAGCTGCTGACGCAGTCCGGACGCCGGCTGCGGGTGTGGGCACACGGCGGACATCCGGCCGCCCGGCACCTCGCGCAGACCCTCGGCCTGACGCTATTCCGGGAGCTGCGCCAGATGCGGCGCGGGCTGGCGGACCTGGCCCTGGCGGAGCCGGTGCTCCCGGCCGGGGTGACCGTACGGACCTTCCGGCCGGGCACCGACGACGCGGCCTGGCTGGAGGTGAACGCGGAGTCGTTCGCCCACCACCCGGAGCAGGGCGCACTGACCCAGCGTGACCTGGACGACCGCAAGACCGAGGCGTGGTTCGACCCGAAGGGCTTCTTCCTCGCGGAGCGCGAGGGACGGCTGATCGGTTTCCACTGGACCAAGGTGCACGCCGAGGAGGGCCTCGGCGAGGTGTACGTGCTCGGGGTCCGGCCCGGCGCCCAGGGCGGCGGCCTCGGCAAGGCACTGACCACGATCGGCCTGCGCCATCTGGCGGCGCAGGGCCTGCCGACGGCGATGCTCTACGTCGACGCCGACAACGTACCGGCGGTCACCGTCTACGAGCGGCTCGGCTTCGTCACGCACGAGAAGGACCTGATGTACCGGTCGGAGACCTGAGGGGCGTCACGGGGCGGGTGCGGCTGCGCACCGACATGGCGGCGGCCCGCCGTGGTTACGGGGGGCCGCTGCCCCACACCGCCCCAGGCAGCGGAAGCCGTACGCGGACAACGGAACGTGACCAGACCCGGCTGATGGCCCGGCGGACCTTCCGGTCCGCACTGCTGCTGGTCACGGCGGACCGGGGGACCGACGGACCGACGGACCGACGGACCGAATTGACGCTGCGGCAGCCCGGTCCGCCGTCCGGCACCGCGAAGTCCGCGGCCGGTCGCGTCATCGACCACCTTGGACCGCTCTGCCAACGGAATCCCGCCCGGCCTCGATCAGGCGCAACGCGCCCGCCCAGTCCCCGGCGGCGAATGCGTCCCAGCTCGGCGAGCCCTGCTCCCTGAACGTCTGGCCGCGCTCGATCTTGGCAAGGAGACGGATGTCGCTCTCGTAGAACCGGCCGAAGTCGTCGAGGTAGTCCGGCCTCTTGAGTACCTCGCCGGAGCCGTCACGGAAGCACTCAAACACGGGGAATGTCCGTCTTCGCCGCGATGAGCATGCTGCGGGGGATGACCACGAGGCGTTCGTCCGGGCCGATGGAGACTCCGTCCGGCAGGCGCGTGCCGAGGGAGGCGGTGAGGTCCCGTCCGATCACGGCGATGTCGCCGTTCTCCAGCTCCCAGATGTCCGGGCATTCAGGGCCGGAGTTGGTGGTACCCAGCTCCAGGGCCGACTTGCCCAGACGCCTCTTGAAGTCCGTACCCGGGTCCGCTTCCCATGGCCTGCTCATGATGCCGCCCCTCCGCTGCCGCGTTGCGCCAATGTAGCAGTGGCAACTGATCAAGTACCGTGCTCAATAAGGCACTTGGGCTGATCGGGTGAAGGCTGCGGAGCCGTGTGGCCTGCTGTGATGTGTGTCGGGTTCAGTTCAGGAGACGGGGCAGGGTGTTCAGGGCCTTCCGGCCGGGCCCGCCCCTCGGCTTCTTCGACAGGTGGGGGCGTCGGCTGTGGTAGGCGCTGCGAGCGGGGGCGTCAGCTGTGATTTTCCCTTGCTCCGCGCGATGCTCTATGTCGAGGCGCGTGCGGCCAGGCGTTCCGTCAGCTCCTGCGTGGCGGCGGTATCCGGGATGTGCGGCAGGCGGGCGGTGATGTTGCCGACGGCGTCGTTGATGCGAACCGACTGCACGCCGTCCGCGCAGTCGAGGAACTCGTTCCAGCTCGCCAGCGCTTCGGCGGTGTTGCCGCGCTTGAGCTGGACCTGGCCGAGGTCGGCCAGGACGATCGCGCGGGTGCGCTTGCGGTCCAGCCCGTGGATGTCGAGGGCGAGGTGAAGGTGTTCCTCGGCGGCCGGCAGGTCGCCCATGGACGCATGGATCATGCCGGACTCGTGAGCCCAGCGGCCATGGCTGTAGTGCGAGGCCCAGGAGGCGCCGGGCTTGGCGGGCGCGTGCTCGATCGCGGCCTGGGAGAAAGTGAGCAGTTTGGAGGCGGTGGTGCGGTCGGCGTCGGCGGCCGCCGCGCGGGCGTAGGTGTTGCGGTAGTACGCCAGCGCCTTGGGGTTCTTCAGCTTGCGGCCCCGCTGCTCGCACGCCTCGGCGAGCCGTACTGCGGCCGGGATATGGCCGAGGTCGATGGCCTGGTCGGCCAGTCCGCGCAGCGCGGTGGCCGCGAGCTCGTTCTCCCCGGCCTCCGCGGCGAGCTTGAAGCTGTGCACGTGGTACCGCTGCGCCAAGCCCTGAGCCCCGGCATCCCGCGCCATCCACCCGACGAGTTGAAGGAGTTGGGATGTGGCGGCGAACAGCTCGCGCCCGACGCGATCGGCGTAGGCGCCGTCCAGCCAGGGCTTGACGTCGTCGATGAGGTAGCGCACGGCCAGGTGGCGGGCGTGTCCGCCGCCGAGCTCGGATGCGGCGTCGCCCAGCGCGGTGGTCATCGAGTGGACCGCGTTCACCTCGCCCATGCCCACCCTGACGGGCCCGGGTCGCTTCACGCGCCGGGTGACGGCCTCGGCATCCGTCAGGTCCAAGGCCGCCAGGCCGACGGCGGCGGTCGCGGTCAGAAACTGCCGTCGCTCCAAGTCGTCCCTCCCGAGGAAGATGGCCGAGGCCACGGTATCGCTGACCGGTGCGGGGTCTACAGCGGAAAGATCGATGCCTAAGACCTGCTCGATGTACGGCAGCCACTGTTCAGCTGCACGACCCATAAGGGGCCGTACCGACCGGCTGCCGGTTGGTCCGCCGTCGTACGCGGCCGTTGAGCTGGACGCGGCGACGCCGACCACCGTTCACACCGACGCCGCCGGCCAGCTGGTGGAGATGGGCAAGCACGGAACGTCGTCCAGGACGACTGGCCCTGCGTCGATGTCCGGGGCGGGGACGGGCAGAAACCGCAGCCGCAGACCCACGACGACCACACCACCGACTACGAGTCGGACTGACCGATGGCCTCCACCGTCCTGGTCGGCACCGCGTTGGAAGACGTCACCGCGCACGGAAAGTAGCGTTCACCAGCGACCGGCGGGCTGAACGCCTGGGGGTTGGGCGCGCTGCCGCGTGGGTCAGGCGGCGGGGAATTCCCCATGCTTGACGGCGGTGACGAACGAGGTCCAGCCGCTTGCGGGGAAGACGAGAGCCGGGCCGTCCGGGGCTTTGCTGTCGCGGACGGG
Organism: Streptomyces sp. x-80; assembly: GCF_046549095.1. NCBI lineage: Bacteria > Bacillati > Actinomycetota > Actinomycetes > Kitasatosporales > Streptomycetaceae > Streptomyces > Streptomyces sp. x-80. The sequence goes on along the minus strand of NZ_JAJPWM010000002.1, from coordinate 560,183 downwards.
GACGATGCCGTGGGCTTGGGTGAGGTCGGGGGAGAATTCGATGCATTCACCGCCGTTGCCTTCGCTGTGGGATGACTTGATCCAGGCGAGGTCGCGGGAGAATTCGATGCACTGGCCTCCGTTGCCTTCGCTGTGGGATGACTTGATCCAGGCGAAGTCGCGCGTGAACTCGACGCATTCGCCGCCGTTGGCGTCGCTGTAGGACGACTTGACCCACTGGGCGGTGGCGAGATCCAAGTCGGGGCTCATGCGCGATACTCCTTCAGCAGCGTGGTGATCAGGGCTAGTGATCGGTCCGGGGACAGCGCGTGTGCCCTCAGCAGATCGTAGTCATCCACAGCGGCATCGACCGTTTGTGCGGAGTCGTGCATCCTGCCTCCTACCCGGGTCTCCGTGTACAACACGGTGGGGGATTCCGGGAAGCGCAAAACGGTGAAGGGCAACGTAGACGTGGCTGGAACACCCGCCGAGAACGGCATGACCTGGAGTTCCACGTCCGGTGAAGCGGCCACCGTCAGCAGGTAGTCAAGCTGCCCGGCCATGACCTCGGCGCCGCCGACGACGGTTCGCAGACACGCCTCATGCAGGATGACCCATAGGAGAGTGTCCAGATCGAACACCGCACGCCGCCGTAGCCGCGCGGCAACTTTGTCCTCGATCCCCTCCGCAGTGGCCCGGGGGTTGGACGTGCGGAAGACGGCCCGCGCGTAGTCGTCTGTCTGGACGATGCCCGTCACGAGGTTCGTCGAGTAGGCCAGTATCCGTGACGCCTTCCGCTCCAGGTTGAGGTACGGGACGAACCACGATGGGTGGTCTCCTTCGTCGATTCTCCGCAACATGCCCGCGAAGAGCCCGTTCGTCCCGAACGCCAGGTCGCAGCCACTGGCGAACTTCGCGCTTGCCATCACCTTCCCGGACTCCACCATGCTGACGTACGCATCGGAGTAGCCCGTGGCCTTGCCCAATTGTTTCTGCGTGAGCTTGCGCCCCAGGCGCACCCGTTTGACGTCGAGTCCGAAGCGCTGGAGCGGATTCAAGTGCTCGGGTGAGGTCGTCTCGTCCAATGCTGTGACCTCTCGTTCTTGCGATGACGGCCAGCATCCCGGCAGGTCGCTGATTTCAGCGGTGCCGTTTAAGTGCCCCGATTCTATTGGACGTTGCGTTGTCCTGGTGACCAATTGGCTACACCCGGTATCTAGTCGGGCCAGTCGGATGCCAGCCCACTGCCACACGCAGGACCCCCGCGACGCGCGAACGTCCGGGGGCGTGGCCCTCAACCCCCATGGAGGTTGACGACATGCCGAACCCTAGCCGAAGGCAGGAAATCCCCGTCCCGTACATCACGGCCTGGAGCGAAGAGCGGGTCGCAGTCAGGACGCTCACGGTGCGCGGTGACGGTGCCGGGTTGTGCTATCGCGATGAGACACCGGTCGACCGGGATGCGCAGGGCGTGCTGTGGAGCCGTCTCATCGAGGCGCCGGGGTGCGGTAAGCCCAACTTCCGCTCGGTGCACCCGGTTCGACAGCGGCGGGCCGTGCTGGAAGGGCTGTGTCAGGTCTGCGGGGGACCGGCCGGTCGGACGTCCAAGGGATGGCTCTTCCTCCTCCCGCGTTCCGGCCCCGGCGAGTTGCCCCCGGGCTGGCCCGAGGGCGCGCACTGCACCAAACCGCCGGTCTGCGTCCCTTGTGCCGCCACCGCCGTCCGGCACTGCCCGCACCTGTCCGAGCCGGTCGCCGTCCGCGTACGAAAGCCCCGGCCGCGCGGCGTCTTCGGAGGTTTTCACGCACCTGGCGTCACCGGGAGGCTCGCCTCGTCGGACGACGGCTATCTGCCCTACGGCCACCAGCACACGTCCTGGTTCCTGGCCTCCCAACTCGTCGTCGAGCTGCGCCGCTGCACCGTGGTCGACCTCGGCTCGGAACGCGGATGACTCCCGTCCCGCCCGTTGCCCGCATCAGGCAGCGTTCGCACCGTCGTCCGCTGCGCGGTGCCGACTGATTTCCGCTTTCCGCAGACAGCCGGGAGCGTGCGCCCGTACGTGCCGAGTCACGCGGCCAGTTGTGCGCGAATGAGCGTGTCGAGTCGCTGCCATGCCGGGGACGAGGCGTTGACCGTGCCCTGGATGAGGGCGGGGATCTCGGAGGCTGCGTCCGGCTCGGGCAGTTCGCCGGGGCCGTAGCGTTCCCGGGTCGCCTCGGCGATCCGGCGGGCCAGGTCGGCGATGCGGGGATCGTCGGCGTTCAGGTCGTGCGCGTGGTCGTAGCCGAGGAAGAGCTGCCGCAGTGCCGGGTCGGCCAGGCTCTCGGCCTGGTCGTGGAACAGGGTGATCGCGTGGTCCGGGTGGGTGGCGAACACGAGGATCCACAGGTCGCGTTGGAGGTCCACCCACCGGGGCGTGAATCCCCAGCGGGCCAGATGCTCCAGATGGGCCTCGACCTCGGTGGGCAGCGGTGCCAGCTGCCCGGCGGCGAGCCGGCGCAGGCGCCCCTGCGTCGCCCGCAGGCCACGGATACGGGCGGTGAGCTGGTCGTCGATGTCGCGCAGCGCCTGCTGGAACTCCTCGTCGGTCGCTGCTCTCAGGTCCCGGATACGAGACAGGGGGACGCCGGCCTCGGCGAGCGTCCGGATCTTGATCAGGTCGATGGCGTCGTGCGCGCCGTACCGCCGGTAGCCGGACGTATCGCGGTCGGGCTCGGGGAGCAGCCCCTTGTCGTGATACACGCGAACGGTCTTGACCGACACCCCGACGTACCTGGCCAGCTGCCCGATGGTGATCACCCGGCCATCGTCCCACTTGACCCTTCCCCTGGGGCAGGGTTGCAGCATGGCGAACATGAATACCGATCGGGAGACCCTGCGCGCGCTGGCCGATGAGGGCAACGAGACCGCTCTGGACCGGCTGGCCGACCTCGCCGAGACGGCCGGTGACCTCGGGGAGCTGAGCGAGCTGCTGGACGAAGGGTCCCTGCGCGCCGGGTCCCTGCTCACTCGGCGCGCGGCCGCCAACGGTGACCTGCGCGAGCTGCAACGGATCGCCGACGCCGGGTACGACGAGGCCGGGAACGAGCTGGACCGGCTGTTGAAGGCACCCGTCGACGGGCATCGGGATTGAGGACCGAGGATCCGGCTGCCGTTCGCCACCGGTTACGGCGTCGCCAGGGCGACGTGGTGGTGCCCGCCGGAGGCACCGTCGTCCGCGATGCCGCTCACGATCCGGTGGCCGGTTGAGGTGGCCGGCCGGTCCGGGATCGCGTCACGCCCCGGGTGCGGGCCGCACGGCGATCCCGTTCCGCTCAAGCAGCGCCGCCGTCACCCCGTCTCCTGGCACCAGCTCCCCGGCGAACGAACCGTCGTAGACCACACCCCGTCCGCACGACGGACTGCGCGGCATCAACAGTGCCTCCGTGCAGCCTCCGTGCCGCGCCGCCGCGAGTGCGCGCCGTGCTCCGTCCACGAACTCAGCCGTCACGTCACGTCCAGTGTCCTCAACGACCCGTGCCGTCCCGTCGAGCACGTCGTGCCCGTCGCCGCCCACCAGCTCCGCGGGCCGCCGCGGCGTCGCGAGCCCGCCCGCCACCTCTGGGCAGAAGGAGACGACCTCGCGACCCGTCACTGCCTCCTCGATCTCCGAAGAGGTCTTGTGCTGCCCGTCGAACCGGCATGGCACCCCGCGCAGACACGCGCTGACCAGGATTGCTTCCATGCCGCGATGCTAGTAGCGCTTGGTTGGGTCGGTGCGGCGGTGGAGCTTGGCCGGCCGCACTGTTTGCCGTTGCCCTGAGGTGGGTGGATGGGCGTGACGACAGGTACCCGGGACCACGACGATGACGGCGAGGGCGCCGTCCTGCCGGGCAGCCGCTCGTCAGGCCGTTACCCCTCCCGCCCCTCCCGCCACTCGCGCGCCAGCATCGCGTAGACGACCTCGTCGCACCATGTGCCGTCCAGGAACTCGTTCTCCCGCAGGTGGCCCTCGCGGCGCATGCCGAGGCGTTCCAGGAGGTTGGCCGAGGCGGTGTTGCGGCCGTCCAACTCGGCCTGGACGCGGTGCAGTCGGAGGTCCTCGAAGCCCAGCTTCAGCAGGGCGCGGGCCGCCTCGGTGGCGTAGCCGCGGCCGGTGAAGTCCGGGTGGAAGACGTAGCCGATGCCGCCCTGGCGGTGTTCGCGGCTGGTCCAGACGAAGGTGACATCGCCCACCAGGTGTCCCGTCTCGCGGACGGTGACGGCGAGTTGGAGGACATCGCCCTCCGCGCGGAGGGTGGTGCGGGTCGTCTTGGCGGCGACGGAGGCGCGGGATTCGGCCTCGTCGAACGGGCCCCAGTACAGATAGCGGCAGACCTCGGGGCGGCGCTGGTAGGCGTGGATCGCGTCGAAATCGTCGGTGCGGACGGGGCGGAGATCCAGGCGTTCGGTGCGTATCGGGTAGTGCGGTGTGTACGGCAGCGGCGGCGTCGGTGACGCGGAAGGCGTGGGCACGGCGTCAGCGTACGCAGCGCAGGTTGACAGGTGCAGCCCACTTCCCTCACCCTTTCACTACTTAATTAGTGGAATGGCTGGTGGGGTGGCCAGGAGGAGGGGAAGGTGACGCGGTCGATGGGTGGCAGGACCGGCCGGGCCTCGGGGCGTACCGCGATCGAGGTGATCGGCCTCGGCAAGCGGTACCGCCGCCGCTGGGCGCTGCGCGACTGCACCTTCCGGCTGCCGGTCGGCCGTATCTGCGCCCTGGTCGGGCCCAGCGGTGCCGGCAAGACCACGCTGCTCTCGCTCGTGTCCGGGCTGATCAAGCCCACCGAGGGGGTCGTCCGGGCCGGCGGTGCGGACCCGGCCACCGCGTCCGGCCGGGCCCGCGTCGCCCACCTCACCCAGGGCAAGCCGCTCTACCCCCGGCTGACCGTCGCCGAGACGCTGCGGATGGGCCGCGAGCTCAACCCCGGCCGCTGGAGCGGTGCGCGGGCGGAGCAGATCGTCCGGGACGGCCGGGTGCCTCTGGACGCCCGGGTCGGCGCCCTCTCCGCGGGCCGGCGCACCCGCGTCGCGTTCGCCCTCGCGCTCGCCAAGGAGCCCGAACTCCTGCTGCTGGACGAGCCGCTGGCCGATCTCGACCCGCTCGGCCGGCACCAGATCGCCGGACTGCTGCTGGCCCAGGCCGCCGAGCACGGCACCACCATCGTGCTGGCCTCGCACGTGCTCGCCGAACTGGACGGGATCTGCGACTATCTGCTGCTCCTGGGCGGCGGGCGGGTGCGGCTGGCCGGCGAGGTCGATGACGTCATCGGCGCGCACGCCCTTCTGATGGGGCCACACCGAGACGGCGGGCCGCCGCGGGGAACCGCCGCCGGGCTGCCGCCCGAGATCGCCGCCCACACCGTCGTCGACGCACAGCTGACAGCTGGTCAACTCACCGCTCTGGTACGGCGAAAGGGGTCGTTCACCGGCCCCTGGGAGGCCGCGGAGCCGTCCTTGGAGGAACTCCTGCTCGCCTATCTGCGCGCGCCCGACGCGCCCGAGCTGATCGCGCCCAGCGCCGAACCGGTCTCGCCGCGGCTGCGCCACAAGCCAGGGGTGCCGGGCCTGCCCCGTAACGGGCCCGCGGCGGGGGCGGGTGCCGTACCGGTCACCCGGGCCGGGCCCGCGGGCCGCGGCACCCCGCACCCCGGCCGTCCGCCGGACGGTGCCGGACCGGCAGTGCACGACCATCACAGCGGCAAGGGAGCGGCGGCATGAGCACGACGGCACACCACGGGACGGGCGGAGCCGCGCGCACCGCGGACGACACGGACGGCACGGGCGGCGCCGGCGCGCGGGGCGGCCGTACACCGCTGCGCGGGCTGGTCTGGCTGGTCTGGCGCCAGCACCGGCCGGCCTTCGGCGCGCTGTGCGTGATCGTGATCGGCGGCGCCATCTGGCTCGCGGTGCTGCGCGGCCGGATGGCCGGGTTCATCGACGCCCACCACATTGCCGGCTGCTCGCTCATCTCGCTGGACCCGCGGTGCGAGGGCACCCAGTGGGTGGTCTCCGACTTCCGCGGCGCCTACGCGCAGTCCCTCCGGTACGCCGCGATGGGGCTGCTGCTGCTCCCGGCCGTGATCGGCGTGTTCCTGGGCGCCCCGCTGGTGGCCCGGGAGCTGGAGAGCGGTACCCACAAGGTCGTCCTGACGCAGTCGGTGAGGCCGCTGCGCTGGCTGACGGCGAAGACCGCGCTGCCCGCGCTGGCGGTGCTCGCCGCCACGTCGGCGCTCTCGGCGGTCTTCGGCTGGGTCTGGCAGGTCGGCGGCGACGAGGTGTCCGGCACCTACTGGTACTCCACGCTCGGCTTCAACGCGCTCGGCCCGGTGCCCGTCGCCTACGCGCTGCTGGCCCTGGCCGTCGGCACGCTGACGGGTCTGCTGCTGCGCCGTACGGTCGCCTCGATGGCCGTCACGCTGGGTGTCATGGCGTTCGTCCAGAGCGTGTTCGTGCTGATCAGGCCGTATCTGCGGCCGACCGTGAGCACCGTGTTCCCGAAGGGCGCGTCGGCCCAGCTGCCGGACAGCAGCTGGCCGCAGCAGCAGGGCCACGTCACCGGCTCCGGCGCCCGGCTGCCCGAGAGCGCGTGCGCGTCACCCGGCGATTACGAGGCGTGTCTGCGCAACCACGACGTGGCCGCGTCGTACTTCGACAACCACCCGGTGTCGCACCACTGGCCGCTGGCGTGGACCGAGGCCGGGATCGTGCTGGTCCTGGCGGTGGCGCTGACGGTGATCGTGTTCCGGGTGTTCAAGCGGCGGTTCGGCTGAGGCGACGCCCCCCCGGGCGCCGGTTCCGGGCCCCGCCCGAGGGCCGGGGGCCCGGGGACGCCGGGGGAGCGGGCCGCCCGGGTGTCCCGCCCTCCCCGCGTCGCCCAAGATCCGGTAAAACCCCGGGGAGTGGTGTCCCGCTTGCCTGGCCGCCATATCCGCGTTACCGGCGATTCAATATCGCTTGCGAGCATCGCTGAATGCAGCCCGCTGTGCCGAATACCCCCACCCCGAGGCTCCGTATCGCTCCGTTCTTCCCTTCCGACGCGCCCGGAATCCCCGGAGCGCGGAAGAATGAGGACATGAACCAGCAGTCCGGTTCCCAGGTCCCGGCCCGGCCCGAGACGCCGCCGGTGCAGCCGGCCGCGCCAGGGGCCGCAGTTCCCTCGGTCCAGCCGTCGGTGGGTTCCATCGCCGCCCACCGCCCGCACGCGGTCGGCGTACCGCTGCCCGAGCTGGAGCCGGACCTCGACGCCGACGCGGACGCGTACGAGGAACGGGGCGTCCTGGGCGCGAACGGCGAGGAACTGCCGACCGGCCGCTTCCTGGACCGGGAGCGCAGCTGGCTGGCGTTCAACGAGCGGGTGCTGGAGCTGGCCGAGGACCCGGCCACCCCGCTGCTCGAACGAGCCAACTTCCTGGCGATCTTCGCCAGCAACCTGGACGAGTTCTTCATGGTCCGGGTGGCCGGCCTCAAGCGCCGGATCGCCACCGGAGTCGCCACCCGCTCCGCGTCCGGCCTCCAGCCCCGCGAGGTGCTGGAGCTGATCTGGACGCGCTCGCGCGAACTCATGGCCCGGCACGCCGCCTGTTACCAGCAGGACATCGCCCCCGAGCTGGCCGAACAGGGCATCCACCTCATCCGCTGGCCCGAGCTGACCGAGAAGGAGCAGGCCCGCCTGTTCACCCTCTTCCGCCAGCAGATCTTCCCGGTCCTCACCCCGCTCGCCGTGGACCCCGCGCACCCCTTCCCGTACATCTCCGGCCTGTCGCTGAATCTGGCCGTCGTCGTCCGCAATCCGGTCAGCGGCCACGACCACTTCGCGCGGGTCAAGGTGCCGCCGCTGCTGTCCCGCTTCCTGGCGGCGTCCCCGCAGCGCTACGTCCCTCTTGAGGACGTCATAGCGGCCCACCTGGAGGAGCTGTTCCCGGGGATGGAGGTGCGCGCGCACCACATGTTCCGGGTCACCCGCAACGAAGACCTCGAAGTCGAGGAGGACGACGCGGAGAATCTGCTCCAGGCACTGGAGAAGGAGCTGATGCGGCGGCGGTTCGGCCCGCCGGTCCGCCTGGAGGTCGAGGAGTCCATCGACCCGGCCGTCCTCGACCTGCTCGTCCAGGAGCTGAAGATCTCGGAGGCCGAGGTCTACCCGCTGCCCGGACCGCTGGACCTGACCGGCCTCTTCGACATCGGGGCGCAGGACCGGCCGGAGCTGAAGTACCCCAAGTTCGTGGCCGGCACCCACCGCGATCTCGCGGAGGTGGAGTCCGCGTCCGCCCCCGACATCTTCGCCGCGCTGCGCACCCGCGACGTCCTCCTGCACCACCCCTACGACTCCTTCTCCACCTCCGTGCAGGCGTTCCTGGAGCAGGCCGCCGCCGACCCGGACGTGCTCGCCATCAAGCAGACGCTCTACCGCACCTCCGGCGACTCGCCGATCGTGGACGCCCTGATAGACGCCGCGGAGTCCGGCAAACAGGTCCTCGTCCTCGTCGAGATCAAGGCGCGCTTCGACGAGCAGGCCAACATCAAGTGGGCCAGGAAGCTGGAGGAGGCCGGCTGCCATGTCGTCTACGGACTGGTCGGCCTCAAGACGCACTGCAAGCTCTCGCTCGTCGTCCGCCAGGAGGGCGAGGTGCTGCGCCGCTACTCCCATGTGGGCACCGGCAATTACCACCCCAAGACGGCCCGGCTGTACGAGGATCTGGGGCTGCTGACCGCCGACCCGCAGGTCGGCGCCGACCTCTCCGACCTCTTCAACCGGCTCAGCGGCTACTCCCGGCGGGAGACCTACCGCCGGCTGCTGGTCGCTCCCAAGTCGCTGCGGGACGGCCTGGTACAGCGCATCACCAAGGAGATCGCGCACCACCGGGCGGACCGCCCCGCCTACGTCCGCATCAAGGTCAACTCGATGGTCGACGAGGCCGTCATCGACGCGCTCTACCGCGCCTCGCAGGCCGGTGTGCCGGTCGATGTGTGGGTCCGCGGCATCTGCGCGCTCCGCCCGGGGGTCGCGGGCCTGAGCGAGAACATCCGGGTCCGCAGCGTCCTCGGCCGCTTCCTGGAGCACTCGCGGGTGTTCGCCTTCGGCAACGGCGGCGAGCCCGAAGTGTGGCTGGGCAGCGCCGACATGATGCACCGGAACCTCGACCGGCGGATCGAGGCGCTGGTGCGGGTGACCGATCCGGCGCACCGCGCGTCCCTCAACAGACTGCTGGAGACGGGGACATCGGACACCACCTCCTCCTGGCACCTCGGCCCGGACGGCGACTGGACCCGGCATGCGGTGGACGCGGACGGCGTGCCGCTGCGCAACGTACAGGAAATGCTCATTGACGCCCGGAGGCGCCGGCGTGGCCCAGCGACATGATCTGCCGACCGGGGGGACGGCCGGTCCCCCCGGCGCCGGCATCGGTATCGGACACGACTCCGGCGGGGTGCCCCGCGCCCGTGCCGCGGTGGCGGACGGCCCCCAGGCGCGCGGCGGCGTACCGGACGGGCGGTACGGGCCGGCGGGTGCGTACGAGCTGTCCGGGGCGTACGAGCTGTCGGGGGCGTACGAGCTGTCCGGGCCGTACGCGCCGTACGAGCCGGCTGGGCCGGCAGGGCTCTCAGGGCTGTTCGGGCCGTACGGTTTCGACGAGCCGGGGCTCGGTGCCCGTACGGCCGGTGAGGTGTTCGCCGGGTATCTGCACCGGCACGCCGCGGACTTCCTGCGCAGCCTGCGGCTGCACCGCGAGAGCGGCTCGGACGCGGAAGGCGCCGGGGAGGCCGCCCGGCAGCTGCGCGGCGCCGCCCGCCGGATCAGCGCCACGCTGCACACCTTCCGGCCGCTGACCGAGGAGGCGTGGGCCGACCAGCTCCGGGCGGAGCTGGGCTGGCTGTCGGGCACGTTCGCCCGCGAGCAGACCTGCGCGGCCCGCCGCGACCGGCTGATGGCGGCGTTGCAGCGGCTCACGGGCCGGGGGGAGCGGGCCGGGGTCGCCGGCCGTGGCGACCGTACGGCCGCGGGGGCGGGCTCCGGGGCGCGGGCCGCCGGGCGGGACGCCGAACCGGATGCCGAGCAGGATGCCGGGAGCGCGCTGTCGGCCGGTGCGGCGCGGGCCGGGGCGCTGCTGGACCGCCAGCTCACCCTCGCCCGCACCCGCGCGCACTCCGCCGCGCTCCAGGCGCTGGGCTCCTCCCGCTTCCACGCGGTGGCGGATTCCGTGGCGGTACTCGCCTCCGAGGCGCCACTGGTCCGGACGGCCGCGGACCTGCCGGCCGCCGAGGCGCTGCCGCCGCTCGCCGGGCATGCGCACCGCCGGCTCGCCGAGGCGGTCGGCACGCTGCCGCTCTCCCGTACCGGGCACCCGTACCACGCCGACGCGCTGGCCGCCGACCACCGCCAGGACACGCCCTGGCACCAGGTGCGGCTGCTGCTGCGGCTGAGCCGCTACGCCCAGGAGGTGATCGCGCCGGAGCGCGCCGATGCCCGGCTGGCGGAGGCGGGCCGGGCGCTGGAGCGGCACCGGGACGCCGCGGAGGCCGCCACCGCTGCCGCCGCCGCGGCCCGTACGCCCCGCATCGCCCCGGCCACCGCGTACGCGCTGGGGGTGCTCCACGCCGACCAGCGGCACGAGGTGGCGGCGGCCCGGTTCGCGTTCGGCCGGATGTGGCTGCCGGCCCCCGCGCCCGACCCCGGTCCGGGGCACGGAGCGGGCCGGCCGGGCTGAGCCGGCGGTGGCTGGCCTGGCAGGCTGCGAGGGCACGGACGGTCGGACGACCGGGCAAGGGGAAAGGACGGAGACGTGACGGTGGCACAGAAGCCGGTACGGGCGGCGGGGTGTGTGCTGTGGCGCCGCGCACGGTCCGCGGCCGGACTGGAGATCGCGCTGGTACACCGCCCGAAGTACGGCGACTGGTCGCACCCCAAGGGCAAGCTGAAGCGGGGTGAGGACGCCGCGGCCGGTGCGCTCCGCGAAACGCTGGAGGAGACCGGTATGACATGCGACCTGGGGCCGGAACTCCCCACCGTCCGGTATCCGGTCAACGGCCGGCCGAAGGAGGTCCGCTACTGGGCGGCCGAGGCCACCGGCGGCTCGTTCTATCCGAACGCGGAGGTGGACCGGATGCTGTGGCTCCCGCCCGCCGACGCGCGCCGCGTCCTCACCCAGGAATGGGACAGGGAGCTGGTGGACGCCCTCCTCGACGCCCTCGACGTGACCCGGGGCGCGTCGTAACGGTGAGCGACGAGCGGGGCGGCGCGGCGCCGGGCCGGGCCGGGAGCCGGTGCGGGGGCGCCCGCCCTCAGCGCCGCCGCAGTGCCGGGTCGGCCACGGCCGGCGGTACGTAGTAGCTGTCCGCCCGGTTGAGATCGGTGCCCGGCGGCACGATCGCGTCGATCCGGTCCAGCACCTCCGCGCTCAGCGTCACCTCGGCGCCCTCCAGCAGCCCGTTGAGCTGGTCGAGGGTGCGCGGGCCGATGATCACGGAGGTGACCGCCGGGTGGGACCGGACGAACGCGGTCGCCAGATGCGGCAGCGACAGGCCCGCCTCGGCCGCGACCTCGGCCAGCGCGCTGACCGCCGTCGCCTTCCGCGCGTTCTCCGGGACCGACAGATCGAACTTCTGCGCCTCCAGCCCGGCCCGCGAACTGGCCGACAGATCACGCCCGGAGAGCCAGCCCGCGCTCAGCGGACCCCAGGTCAGCACGCCCATGCCGTAGCGCTGCGCGGTCGGCAGCACCGCGGCCTCCACGCTCCGCGCCAGGAGCGAGTACGGCGGCTGCTCGCTGCGGAAGCGGACATGGCCGCGGCGCTCCGCGGTCCACTGGGCCTCGACGATCGCCTCGGCGGGGAAGGTCGAGGTGCCGACCGCCCGCACCTTGCCGGACCGTACGAGGTCGGAGAGCGCGGACAGCGTCTCGTCGATGTCGGTGGCCGGATCGGGGCGGTGCACCTGGTAGAGGTCGATGTGGTCGGTGCCCAGCCGGCGCAGGCTGTCCTCCACCGCCCGGACGATCCAACGCCGGGAGTTCCCGCCCTGGTTGGCGTCCGGCCCCATCGAATTGAAGAACTTCGTGGCCAGCACGACCTCGTCGCGCCGCCCCTTGAGGGCCTTGCCGACGATCTCCTCGGACTCGCCCGCCGCGTACACATCCGCGGTGTCCACGAAGTTGATACCGGCGTCCAGCGCGCGGTGCACGATGCGCACCCCGTCGTCGTGGTCCGTGTTGCCCCAGGCACCGAGCATCATCGCGCCCAGGGCGTACTCGCTGACCGAGATGCCGGTGCCGCCGAGGATCCTGCGCTTCATGAGCCGCTCCTTCTCCGAATGGCCGGTGGGCACGGGCGCCGCGTACGGGCCGTGACCGGTGTGCGCACCACCTTGCTGCCCCCGCCGCGGGCGTACCAGGCCCGTCGCAGCCTGGGTCCGGCGGAACCACCCAACCGGCCGTGCGCCGCATACTGGACGGATGCTGCATGCGGATATCGCAATCAGTCCGTTCCTCAAAGCGCGCCGTGCGGCGCTCGATCCGGCCGACCTCGGCCTGCCGGACGGACTCGCCCGCCGCCGGGTGCGCGGGCTGCGGCGCGAGGAGGTCGCCCAGCTCGCCGGCATCAGCGTCGACTACTACACCCGCATCGAGCAGGGCCGGGCCCCGGCCATCTCCGACGCGGTCCTGGACGCCATCGCGCGGGCGCTGCGGCTGACCGAAGGGGAGCTGGCGTATCTGCGCAATGTGGCCGCCCCGCGCCGCCGCGACGGCCGCACCGACGACCCCGGCCAGGACTGCCCCGGCCAGCACGGACCCCACCGGACGGTACGCCCCGAGATCCGGCAGCTCCTGGACGCGATGGAGCACACCGTCCCGGCCATGGTCGTGGGCCGGGGCCTGGACATCCTGGCCTGGAACACGCCGGGCGGCCGGCTCGCCTTCGACCTCGCGGCGCTCGACCGCGGCCGGCGCAATTCGGCGCTGCTGGTCTTCCTCGACCCGGTGGCCCGCGCCCTGCACCCGGAGTGGGAGCGGATCGCCGACGAGGTCGTCGGCAATCTGCGCGCCGAGAGCGGCCGGCACCCCGACGACCCGCGGATCTGCGAGGTCGTCGACGAGCTGCTGGACCGCAGCGCGGACTTCCGCCGGCGGTGGGAGGCGCAGGCGGTGCACGAATGCCTGCGCGGCACCAAGCACATCGTGAACCCGCTGGTCGGCGAGCTCGTCGTCACCTTCGAGAGCTTCCGCCCGAGCACCGATCCCGACCAGCTCCTGCTGACCTACAGCGCACCGCGCGGCTCGGTGACGGAGCGGCGGCTGCGGGAGCTGGCGGCGGCGCCCGCCCCGGTACCGGCCGGGGCGGGGTAGCGCCTCGCGCGCCCCGGCCGGCTCACCCCCGGGGGGCCAGCGCCTCCCACCGCACCGTGACCTCGCCCTGGCGCCGGCGGCGCGGGTCGCCGGTGAGCGGCCAGTCCGCCGCCAGGGCGCGTACGGCGGCGAGCCAGCGCTGTCGCGCGCCCAGGGCGCCCAGCGGCGCGGCGCCGGCCCAGGCGCGGTCGAAATCGCGCAGGAAGGCGTGCACGGGCTCGCCCGGCACATTCCGGTGGATGAGCGCCTTCGGCAGGCGTTCGGCCAGGTCGGACGGGGTGTGCAGGGAGCCGAGCCGGGTCGCGAAGGTGACCGTGCGCGGCCCCTCGGGGCCCAGTGCCACCCAGACGTGCCGCCGCCCGATCTCGTCACAGGTGCCCTCGACCAGCAGTCCACCGGGCGCCAGCCGCGCGCACAGCCGCTGCCATACGGCGGCCACCGCGTCCTCGTCGTACTGGCGCAGCACGTTCGCCGCCCGGATCAGGACCGGTGCGCGGCCCGGCCCGCCCGGCAGCGGCACCTCGAAACCGCCGTGGACGAAGTCCAGCCCCGCCCGCTCGTACGGCCGGGCCGCCTCGACCCGCGCCGGATCGATCTCGACGCCGACGACCCGCACCGCGGGGCAGGCCGTACGGAGCCGGGCCAGCAGCTCCACCGCGGTCCAGGGCGCGGCGCCGTACCCGAGGTCCACGGCGACGGGATCCGCGCTGCGCCGCAGTTCGGCGCCGTGCTCCGCGGCGATCCAGCGGTCCATGCGGCGCAGCCGGTTCGGGTTGGTGGTCCCACGGGTGGCGGTTCCGACGGGCCGGCCGGACCGGACGGGTCGGGCGGGCACGGATGCCGGAGCGGCGGGGGCGGAGGAGCGGCGGGCCATGCCATCGAGCCTATGCGCCGGGGGCCGCCCGCCCGGCGGCTGGTCACGCTTTGGCAAAGTACGGAGTGCGGGCCCCGGACGGAAATGGATGGCCGGGTTCCGTTGTTGCAGGGGGTCGGAGACGAGCAGCCCGCCCCGGCTAGGAGGTAGCCCGCAGTGAGCCCAAAGGTGTCCCGGCTCCGTAGTCGTGGCCCCGGACCGTTCGCGGGCCCGTCCCGGCTGCGGCTGCCCGGCGGTACGCGGCGGCCGCGCCGGGTGGCGATGCTCAGCGTGCACACCTCCCCGCTGCACCAGCCCGGCACCGGGGACGCGGGCGGGATGAACGTCTACATCGTCGAGCTGGCCAAGAAGCTCGCCTCGATCGACATAGCCGTGGAGATCTTCACCCGCGCCACCACCGGCACCCTGCCGCCCACCGTCGAACTCTCCCCCGGCGTGCTCGTCCGGCACGTCGACGCGGGCCCCTACGAGGGCCTCGCCAAGGAGGAGCTGCCGGCCCAGCTGTGCGCCTTCACCCACGGTGTGATGCAGGTGTGGGCGGGCCAGCGCCCCGGCTACTACGACCTGGTGCACTCCCACTACTGGCTCTCCGGACACGTCGGCTGGCTCGCCTCCGAACGCTGGGGCGTCCCGCTCGTGCACGCCATGCACACCATGGCCAAGGTCAAGAACGCCGCGCTCGCCGCCGGTGACACCCCCGAACCGTCCGCCCGGGTGATCGGGGAGACCCAGGTCGTCCGGGCCGCCGACCGCCTGATCGCGAACACCGCCGAGGAGGCGGGCGAACTCGTACGGCACTACGAAGCCGACCCCGGCCGGGTCGCCGTGGTGCACCCCGGCGTCAATCTCGACCGCTTCCGGCCCGCCGGCGGCACGGTCACCGAGAGCCGGGCCGCGGCCCGTGCCCGCCTCGGTCTGCCGCAGGACGCGGTGATCCCGCTCTTCGCGGGCCGTATCCAGCCGCTGAAGGCCCCCGACATCCTGCTGCGCGCGGTCGCCGTCCTGCTGGACGAGGACCCCGCGCTGCGCTCGCGGCTGGTCGTCCCGGTGGTCGGCGGGCCGAGCGGCAGCGGCCTGGCCAAGCCCGAGGGGCTCCAGAAGCTGGCCGCCCGGCTCGGTATCGCGGACGTCGTGCGGTTCCGCCCGCCGGTCGGCCAGGAGCAGCTCGCCGACTGGTACCGCGCCGCCTCCGTCCTGGTCATGCCCTCCTACAGCGAGTCGTTCGGGCTGGTCGCCATCGAGGCACAGGCATGCGGCACCCCGGTCGTCGCGGCCTCGGTCGGCGGCCTGCCGGTGGCCGTCCGCGACGGCGTCAGCGGCTTCCTCGTCCCCGGCCACGACCCGGCCGACTACGCCCGCGCGCTGGCCCGCTTCGTCGCCGACCCGTCGCTGGCCGGCCGGATGGGCACCGCCGCCGCCCGGCACGCCCAGTCCTTCGGCTGGGGCACCGCCGCCGCGGCCACCGGCGACGTCTACGCCGCGGCGATGCAGGAACGACGCCGTCACCTGCGCCCCCTCCACGGGTGACCGCGTCCCTTACGATCCCCCCATGGGCGAGGTGTCTGAGGTATCCGAGGAGTCCGGCGTGACCTCGAAGGGCGCGGCGGCGGCGCAGGGCGGGGCGAGCCCCGGGGACGGTGCGGCGACCGCACGCGGGGTGATCGAGCGGACCCTCGGGGACGCCGGTCTGGAGTGGGAATCCCCGTCCGACGGCAGCTACGTCGTCAAGCTGCCCGGCACCCGCAAGCTCTCCACCACCTGCTCACTGATCGTCGGCAGGCACTCCCTCTCCATCAACGCCTTCGTCGTCCGGCACCCGGACGAGAACCACGAGGCCGTCCACCGCTGGCTCCTCGAACGCAACATCCGTCTCTACGGCGTCAGTTACGCGATCGACAAGCTCGGCGACATCTACCTCGTCGGCAAGCTCCCGCTCGCCGCCGTCGCCGCCGACGAACTCGACCGCATCCTCGGCACGGTCCTGGAGAACGCCGACGGCAGCTTCAACACCCTGCTGGAACTGGGCTTCGCCACGGCCATCCGCAAGGAGTACGCCTGGCGGGTGTCCCGCGGCGAGTCCACCCGCAACCTTGACGCGTTCACACATCTGACCAAGGGGGCGTCCGACGGGTCGTCCGAGGGGCCGGCGCGGGGGGCGTCCTAGCGGCTGTCCTGGCGACTGTCCCGGCGGTCGTCCGGGCGGTCGTCCTGGCGTCCTGTCCCGGCGACCTTCCCAGGGACCGGCCGTCGGCCGGGCGGGCGCGGCGCGGTCCGCCCGCTGTACGGCCCCGCCCGCCGCGCACCCCTTCCGCCGCCCGACCCCTTCCGCCCGCCCCGGCGGCATGGCATCCTCACGCCCGTCTCTCCTATGAACAGCGTTCACATCCATGGAAGGCGGGCACATGGAGATCAACGGACAAGGCAGGGGACGGGGCAGGGGACAGGGTGAGGCGCCGGGCGGGGGTCCGGGTGCGGAGCGGGCCGATGGGCGGACCGGGCGCCGGATCAGCCGGCGGGGGCTGCTCGGCAGCGCGATCGGCGTGGCGGCCACCGCCGCCCTGCCGTCCGGCCCGGCCGCCGCCGCGACGCCAACCGGTGCGGTCACCGCAGCGGCCTCGACGGGGCGCCAACTCACCTCCCTCTGGGGCGAGTTCACGGCGCGGCCGTACACCCACCCCCAGATCCCCTACGTCGGCCGGGCCGGCTACCGCGGTGGTGCCGCCCGCTTCCCCCGGCACCCCGTCGTCGCGGACGTCGTCAGGGACTACGGCGCCGCGCCGGACGGTTCGGCCGACGCCGCCCCCGCGATCAACCGCGCCCTCCGGGACGCCGGCCGCCGCGGCGGGGGCACGGTCCTGCTGCCGCCCGGTACCTACCGCATCGACGACATCATCCGCATCGGCGATGACCACGTCGTACTGCGCGGCGCGGGCAGCGGCCGCACCACCCTGCACGCCACCCGCAGCCTCACCGACCTCATCGGCCCCTACGGCAGCCGGTACGGCGGCGACAAGTCCAGCTGGTCCTGGGCGGGCGGCCTCATCTGGCTCTGCCCGCACGCCCGTTGGGCATCCCTGACCGACGCCATCCGGTCCGGGGACTGGCCCTTCGAGGGCTGGACGGGCAACCGCCGCGACGACTGGCACACCCTCACCCCGCTCACCGGCCCGACCGCCCGCCAGGGCGACCACACCATCACCGTCGGGAACGCCCGCCGCTTCCGCCCCGGCGACCGCGCCCTCCTCCGCCTCACCGACGACGCCGAGCACACCCTCCTGCGGCATATGAGCGGCGACATACCCGGCGCGGCCTCGTACCTCTGGTCCGACAAGACCAAGCTCACCTCCTACGTCCCGTACGAGTGGCCCTGCCGCATCACGGCCGTCGACACCCGCCACCACCGCCTCACCCTCGACCGGCCCCTCCCGCTCGACGCCCGCCCCGCCTGGGATCCCCAACTCACCAGCCACATCACCCCGTTGACCGGTTCGGGGGTCGAATCCCTCACGCTGGAGATGGCCGAGACCCCGCAGTCCCCGCATCTCCTGGACAGGGGCTACAACGGTGTCGCGCTGCAATGCGCCTGGGACTGCTGGCTGGACGACGTCCACGTACGCCACGTCGACAACGGCTTCCTGCTGATCGCCGCCAAGGCGTGCACCCTGCGCCGCACCCGGGTCTCCGGCCGCGGCAGCCACCACCCGTACTGCTGCCGCGAGGGGTCGCACGACAACCTCGTCGAGGACTTCACCATCGACCGGCGCACCGTCCCGGCGCCGCCCGGCACCCAGCTCCACGGCATCAACGTCGAGGGCCTGTCCAGCTACAACGTCTGGTCGCGCGGCCGGATGGCGATGGGCACCTTCGACAGCCACCGCGGTCTGCCGTTCGCCAACGTCCGCACCGACATCACGGTCACCAACGACGGCGCCCACGGGGGCGATGCGAGCGCGGGCCCCCTCTACGGCGCCCGCTTCACCCACTGGAACATCACCGTCACCAACCACCGCGCCGGCTGCGTCAAGCTCGACGGCATCGCCCCGTACAGCGCGACCGTCGGCATCAGCGAGGTCACCGAATTCGGCCAGGTGGACAGCCCCGACTTCACCGGCCCGCTGCACACCCGCACCGAGGCGTACGGCCACCCGGGCGCCGTCACCCCGCGCAACCTCTACGAGGCACAGCGGGCCCTGCGGCACTGAGGGGCGCGGGCCGGGCGGTCAGGGCAGCTCGCGGCGGACCAGGGCGTCGGCGAACGGCTCGCCCGTGGTCCGGGCGTGCGCCGGCCGCGCGCGGACCTCGGGCAGGGTGCGCGGGCGGTAGCCGGGGCCGCCGCAGCAGGTCTTGTGGAAGCGGACGCCCGCATGCAGCAGCACCGAGAGCGTCCGCCGGCCGGAAGTGTCCCGGCGGCGCGGCGGCGCGGCGGCGCGAAGGCCGAACCGGCATGGATCAGCGGCCGCGCACACCGCGGGCAGCGCCGCTCGTGGTCCCCGGGACAAGGCTGCTTGTACGAGGCCCGGCAGGGCAGGCAGACGTACGAGGTCTTCGCATGAGCCATGGGGGAAGGCTGGGGGCTGCCGGGGACAGCCCTTAGGGCGCGCCGCCCCGGCCCGGTGCGGATCCCCTCGAAACCGGTCCCCCTCCGATGTCAACCGGATGGGTACCGCCAGGTCTAGAGAAGGTGAACCGACCAGAGGGAGAGCACGTCATTGACCGCCGAAGAATTCGAGGAGTTCTATGCCCACGCGGTCAGACGGCTCACCGGACAGCTGTACGTCATGCTCGGCGATCTGCACGAGGCGCAGGACGTCGTGCAGGAAGCGTTCGTCAAGGGCTGGAGCCGCCGCGGGAAGCTGGCCGCGGACGGTGCGCCCGAGGCGTGGATCCGCACGGTGGCCTGGCGGCTCGCCGCGCGGCGCCGGCAGGTGCGCCGGCGCACCGAGCAAGCCTGGGAGCGGCACGGCGGCCCCCCGCCCGTCAGCGCTCCCGACCCTGGTGCGGTCGTACTGGTCCAGGCACTGAAGGACCTGTCACCGCAGCAGCGCAGGACCGTGACCCTGCACTACGTCTGCGATCTGTCCGTCGAGCGGATAGCTCGGGAGACGGGCCTGTCCACCGGCACGGTCAAGACGCATCTGTCCCGCGGGCGGGCCGCACTGGCCGGCCGCCTGGGGGACCTTCACGCCCAGGAGACGCACGGTGCATGAGAACCACGACGACCCGCTGGCGGCCGCGCTCAAGCACCTGGCCGCGACCGCGCGGGACGGGAGCAGCCCGGCCGCGGTCTCGGCGATCACCGCGCGCGGTGAGCGGGTGCGGCGCCGCAGGATCGCCACCCTCGCCCTCACCGGCCTGCTCCTGGCCGGCGGGGTGAGCGGCGCCGTCGCCACCGGCGCCCTGAACGGATCCCCGGCGAGCGTCGGGCCCGCCACCGAGCCCTCTCCGGGACCGTCCCCGCACGCCACCGGCCGGCCCCCCACCGGGACCTCCACCACGGTCCCGCCCGGTGGCCGCGAGACGACGGAGCCGCCGGGCGGGCCGGAGACGACGGTCCCGCCGGGCGGGCGGGGGACGACGGTGCCGCCGGCCGGGCACGGCCCCACCGCCCCACCCGGCGGCCCGGTACGGACCACGTCCCCGCCCCCCGGCTCGGGCACGGCCACCGCCCCGCCCGGGTGACGGAACCGGCCCGCCCCTTCCCGGGCGGGGCCGACGACCTCACTCGTCCCCCCACGCGTGCCGCCGGACGGTTCCGCCCGCCCCGCACGCCCGATTGGAGTTCCGCCATGGCCGTGGCACCCCCCGGCACCAGCCCGCGACCCTGCCCGCCCCCACAGGTGCCGCGTACCGTGCGAGCGGACCGTGTTCCCGCGGCCCGGTGGCGGCGGCTCCGCCGCCGGAGCCGGTCCCGGTGGTGGCCCCGGCGCCTCGCCGCCCGCCTGGGCGACCGGTTCGGCGCCACCGACCGGCTCGTACTCCAGCTGTACCTGCTCACCCGCATCGGTCTGTGGATCACCGCCTACTGCACCGGCTGGGTGTTCGCCACGGGCCCGGACGCCCACGAGCCGGCCCCGCTGCTCTCCCGGTGGGACCAGTGGGACTGGCAGCACTTCCAGCGCATAGCCGAGTACGGCTACTTCGACACCACGCACAGCGACTCCGCGCGCCCGGACAACCGCGAGGCGTTCTTCCCCGGTTTCCCGCTCGTCCTGCGCGCCGTCCACCTCCTCGTTCCGGACTGGATCGTGGCAGGGCTGCTGATCTCGCTGGCCGCCGGCGCCGTGGCGGTGCTCGCGCTGGCCCGGATCGCCCGGCTGTCCGCGGGTGCCGGTACGGGGGGACGGGCGGTGCTGTTCCTGCTGCTCTCGCCGTGCACGGTCTTCCTCGCCGCCGGCTACACCGAAGCCCTCTTCCTGGCGCTGGCCCTGCCCGCCTGGCTCGCGGCCAAGAGGGGCCGCTGGCCGCTGGCCGCGGTCCTCGCCGCAGCTGCCACCGCCACCCGCGTCAGCGGCCTGTTCCTCGCCGCCGCCCTGGCCGCCGAATTCCTCCTGGCCCGGGACGGGCGCCGCACCTGGCGGTCGCTGCCCTGGCTGGCCCTGCCCGCGCTCCCCGCCCTGCTCTACACCTGGTACCTGCACGCCCGGACCGGCGACTGGATGGCCTGGAAGCACGCCCAGGAGCGCGGCTGGAACCGCGCGTTCCACCCCCCGTGGGAAGCCTGGTCCCACACCTGGAACGCCGCCTTCGACGGCAGCTACACCACCGGATACGCCCTGATGTTCCAGGCCGAACTCGCCGCCATGATCGTCGGCGTCCTCCTGCTCGGCCTGCTGCTGTGGCGCCGCCGCTGGTCGGAGGCCGTCTACATCGGCCTCAGCCTGTGGGCCCTGGGCACCTCCTACTGGTACGTGTCCATCCCCCGGGCCACCCTCCTGTGGTGGCCGCTGTGGACGGGACTGGCCGCCTGGAGCCTGCGCAGCCCCTGGGTCAAGAACGCGTACCTCTGTGCCGTGGCTCCGCTGGCCACCGTCTTCGCCATCGCCTTCACCTCCGGACACTGGGCGGGCTGAGCCGCCCGGCCCCGCCCGCGCGCCCGTGCCTCCGCGCCGCCGGATCCCGGTAGCGGCCCCCGGGGTCCTCCCGGGCGGGGTCTGTCCGGATCTCGATTACGCTCGATGCCATGGCCGACGCACCGTACAAGCTGATCCTCCTCCGCCACGGCGAGAGCGAGTGGAACGCCAAGAACCTGTTCACCGGCTGGGTGGACGTGAACCTCAACGAGAAGGGCGAGAAGGAGGCGGTCCGCGGCGGAGAACTGCTCAAGGACGCCGGTCTGCTCCCCGATGTGCTGCACACCTCACTCCAGAAGCGCGCGATCCGCACCGCGCAGCTGGCCCTGGAGGCCGCCGACCGCCACTGGATCCCGGTCCACCGCAGCTGGCGCCTGAACGAACGCCACTACGGCGCGCTCCAGGGCAAGGACAAGGCGCAGACGCTCGCGGAGTTCGGCGAGGAGCAGTTCATGCTCTGGCGCCGCTCGTACGACACCCCGCCGCCCGCCCTGGAGGACGGCTCCGAGTTCTCCCAGAGCGACGACCCGCGCTACGCCGACATCCCCAGCGAGCTGCGCCCGCGCACGGAGTGCCTCAAGGACGTCGTCACCCGCATGTTGCCGTACTGGTACGACGGCATCGTCCCGGACCTCGTCGCCGGCCGCACGGTCCTGATCGCCGCCCACGGCAACAGCCTGCGCGCCCTGGTCAAGCACCTCGACGGCATCTCCGACGAGGACATCGCCGGCCTGAACATCCCCACCGGCATCCCGCTCGCCTACGAGCTGGACGCGGACTTCCGCCCGGTCAAGCCGGGCGGCACCTACCTCGACCCGGAGGCCGCCAAGGCCGCCATCGAGGCAGTGAAGAACCAGGGCAAGAAGAAGTAGGACGCCCCGGAGCCTCCGGAAGCACCGCGGGTAACACCCAGAAACACCTCAGCGGCCCCGTCCGGCTTTTCGCCGGGCGGGGCCGCCGTTGTTCCTGTCGTGCTGCGCCTGTCGTGCCGCGCCTGTTGTGGTGTGCGGTGCCGTGCCGTTGTCCGTCGCGGTGGCTAGCAGGAGCCGCCGCACTGGCAGGGCCCGCCGGACTGGCAGCCGCAGCTGCAACTGGGGCCGCAGCCGCAGGCGCCGAGCAGGGGGAGCCGGGGGCGCTCGACCGCCGTCGGCTCCGCGCGGGGCGTGGGAGTGGGGGAGTCCGCCATGGGTGCCATGAATTGCCTCCTCTAGGGGTCAACCTGGGGGCCATTGGATGCCCGGGTGACGAGGCGCGTCAACGGCGCGCGGAAGCACGTGTCAATGGCGCGCGGTGGTGCGGACAGGGCGGTCGCGCGCCCTGCGCCGCCGCGGCGGCCACGCGCCCGCCTTGCGCCGACGTACCGCCCCGCACGCCCGGGTGCCGTCCGACACCGTCACACGCCGCCCACGGCCCGCCGCCCACCGCCGCCGACCCCCGTCACACGTCGCCCGCCGCCGTCGTCACGTGCCGTCCACCGCCGCCGTCGTCGGCGGGGCGATCTCGTCGGCGTGCTCACCGGTCACCAGGTAGACCACCCGCTTGGCCACCGACACCGCGTGATCCGCGAACCGCTCGTAGTAGCGGCCCAGCAGCGTCACGTCCACAGCCGTCTCGATGCCGTGCTGCCAGCGGTCGTCCATCAGGTGCTGGAAGAGCGTGCGGTGCAGCATGTCCATCGCGTCGTCGTCCTGCTCCAGCTGGAGGGCCAGATCGACGTCCTTGGTGATGATGACCTCGCCGGCCTTGGCCATCAGGCGCTGCGCGAGCTGCCCCATCTCCAGGATGGTGGCGTGCAGATCGCGCGGTACGGCCGTCTGCGGGAAGCGCAGCCGGGCCAGCTTCGCCACGTGCTGGGCCAGGTCGCCGGAGCGCTCCAGGTCGGCGCTCATCCGCAGGGAGGTGACGACGATCCGCAGGTCGGTGGCGACCGGCTGCTGCCGCGCCAGCAGGGTGATCGCGCGGGCCTCCAGATCGCGCTGGAGATCGTCGACCTTCTCGTCGGCGGCGATCACGTTCTCGGCCAGCTTGAGGTCCGCGTCGAGTATCGCCGTGGTGGCGCGCCCGATCGCGGAGCCGACGAGCCGGGCCATCTCGACCAGTCCCTCGCCGATCGAATCCAGCTCCTCGTGGTACGCGTCCCGCATCAGTGACCTTCTCTCGCATCGAGTGGTGGTGTGGGAAGGGGGATGGCGAACGGGTGTTCTGCTCCCGCGTCCCCACGTTCCCACGGGCTGAGGCCGCGCGGCCGGTACTCCGAAGACCTCGTGCCCCGGGGCGGGGGAGCCTCCTCCGGAGCGGCCCACGGGCCCCGGGTCCGCAGATCTCGCGGACCCGGGGCCCGTGAGGCCCCAGGCCGTGGTCCCGAGGGCCGTGGTCCCGGAGACCGCGTCGCCAGGGGGTCGTCCCGGGCTTGCGGCCACGCGCCGGTGCGGGATCGATCCGTCACCCGCACCCTCACAGTGCGGGGCCATCGCGACCTGCGGTGCCATCGGGAGTGAATCGCCGCCGTCGTGAAGGTGAACTCTGGGCGACGTGAGCGCTGCTCCGGACCCAGGCGTACGGCCCGACCGGTAGCGCCTCAGGAGTCCCGCCCCGCCACAGCGGTATCCCCGCCGGCCCCGGAGCGGTCCCGGGGCGGCACCCGAACGGCGGCCACGGGCCCCGTACGGCCCTCCGGAGTGAACCGGCACCGACGCCACAGTGAATTCTGGGCGACGGGTGTTCGAGCAGACACCCGCACGGCTGGGGAAGTGTCCGACCCGGCGCATAACCTGGGGTCATGAACGTGGACGCGGCCGTCGCCGCAGTGGCAGCGATCGCCGGGTTGTGCACCGGCGTCTTCGCCATGCTGGCGTTCCGCTGGAGCGAGCGCGATCAGGCCAAGCCCACGCGGACCTCCCTGCACACCGACGCCGTGCTGCCGCCCGGTGTGGACACCGTGCTGTCGGTGCTGCGCTCCTCCGCCGTGGTCCTGGACGAGGCCGACGCCGTCGTCAAGGCCAGCTCAGCGGCGTACGCCCTCGGGCTGGTCCGCGGCGGCAAGCTCGCCGTCGAGCCGATGATGAAGATGGCCAGGGACACCCGCAGGGACGGCGAGATACGCCAGGTCGAGCTGGACCTGCCGCGCCGCGGCACCGGCCGCGGGGAAGCCCTCGCCGTCTCCGCCCGGGTCGCCCCGCTCGGCTCCCGGCTCGTCCTGCTGCTGGTCGAGGACCTCACCGAGGCCCGCCGCATAGAGGCGGTCCGCCGCGACTTCGTGGCCAACGTCAGCCATGAGCTCAAGACCCCGGTCGGCGCCCTCTCCCTGCTCTCCGAGGCCGTGATGGACGCCAGCGACGACCCCGAGGCCGTCACCCGCTTCGCCGGCCGGATGCAGAACGAGGCCACCCGCCTCACCAACCTCGTCCAGGAGCTCATCGACCTCTCCCGGGTCCAGAACGACGATCCGCTGGAGGACGCCGAGCCGGTGCGGGTGGACGAACTGGTCGCCGAGGCGATCGACCGCTGCCGTCAGCAGGCCGGTGCCAAACAGATCACCATGGCCGCCGGGGGCACCGCCGACCTGCACGTATGGGGAAACCGCGGCCAGCTCGCCGCGGCCCTCGGCAATCTCGTCGAGAACGCCGTCAACTACTCCCCGGCGCGCACCCGCGTCGGGATCGCCGGCCGCCGGGTGCCCACCCCGCGCGGCGACCTCATCGAGATCGCGGTGACCGACCAGGGCATCGGGATATCCGAGAAGGACCGGGACCGCGTCTTCGAGCGGTTCTACCGAGTGGACCCGGCGCGCTCGCGCGCCACGGGCGGGACCGGCCTCGGCCTCGCCATCGTCAAACACGTGGCCGCCTCGCACGGCGGGGAGGTCACGGTCTGGAGCGCTGAAGGACAGGGCTCCACCTTCACCCTGCGTCTCCCGGAAGCCGGTGCTGTACGCGACCGCGCGCAGCCCGCCGATCTCGCTCCGGAGGCCCTCGACGACGAGGACCGCCCGTACGAGACCTTCAACGAACCGCTCCCCGCCCATCCCGCCCCGGAGGTCCTTCCGTGACCCGAGTGCTCGTCGTCGAGGACGAGGAATCGTTCAGCGACGCACTGTCGTACATGCTCCGCAAGGAGGGTTTCGAGGTCGCCATCGCGGCTACGGGCCCCGACGGACTGGACGAGTTCGAACGCAACGGCGCCGATCTGGTGCTGCTGGACCTGATGCTGCCGGGCCTGCCCGGCACCGAGGTCTGCCGCCAGCTGCGTGGCCGCTCCAACGTCCCGGTCATCATGGTGACCGCCAAGGACAGCGAGATCGACAAGGTGGTCGGCCTCGAAATAGGAGCCGACGACTACGTCACCAAGCCCTTCTCCTCCCGCGAACTGGTCGCCCGCATCCGCGCCGTGCTGCGCCGCCGCGGCGAGCCGGAGGAGGTCGCCCCGCAGGCCCTGGAGGCCGGCCCGGTCCGGATGGACGTGGACCGCCACGTCGTCACGGTCGGCGGCGGCAAGGTCGATCTGCCGCTCAAGGAGTTCGACCTCCTGGAGATGCTGCTGCGCAACGCCGGCCGGGTGCTGACCCGTATGCAGCTCATCGACCGGGTCTGGGGCGCCGACTACGTGGGCGACACCAAGACTCTGGACGTGCACGTCAAGCGGCTGCGCGCCAAGATCGAGCCCGACCCGGGCGCACCGCGCTATCTCGTCACGGTCCGCGGCCTGGGCTACAAGTTCGAGCCGTAAACCGCCGGCGGCCGGCCGCCGGCCGGCCGGATACGCGTCAGGGGCGCCCCTCCGGATCGGACGGGCGCCCCTGACGCGTACGTACGGGACGGCTGTGCGCGCCGCGCGGTCAGTGACCGGCGTGCGACGCCTCACCGGACGGGGTCCCGGAACCGGACGGCGCGCCCGACTCCGAGGAGCCGGGGGACGCCGTGCCGGAGGGGGTGGGCTGCGCGGTGGGGCCGTAGCTCTCGAAGGCGCCCTTCGCCGGGACGACGTACGCGTTCAGCTCCACCTTGCCGGTCGCGCTGAAGTCGAACGAGAGGGTCTGCGCGTTGCCGTCCTGGACGGCCTCGCGGCTGCTCGGCAGGACGGCCGAGGGGTTGCCCTGGCCGCCGATCACGACGGAACCGCCGGCCGGCACGGTGATCGGGCCGGCGGCGCCCGTGGCGGACGGCGTCAGCTTGGCGGTCTTGCCGGTGCCCACCACGGTGATCGCGGTGAGCCGCTGGTCCTTGGTGCCGTTGTTGAACACCGTCACGTTGATCGTCGCCGGGCCCTTGGACGTCGGGTCGGGCTGGGTGACCACGGAGGCGTTCTGGACCTTGATGTCGCCCACGGCGGTCGCCGCGTTGTCCGGCTTGATGTCCAGCGTCTGGGCGTCGTTCCCGGCCCCGCACGCGGAGAGCGTGGCGATCGAGAGCGAGAGGGCGGAAGCGGCGAGGACGCCGCGTCGAAGGCTGCGGCTCACGGCGGCGGCATCTCCTTGACGAGCTACGGCGGCCGAACGTCGTGCCCGGTCGCGCGGATGGACTCCTGGGACGGCCGTTGCGTACGCGTCATGACGACAGGTGCGTAAAGCCGCCCTAAGGGTGTGTCAGCGCCGCTAGGTTACCGAGCCGCCCCCGGGCCGCCGCACCCGACCCGCCTCCAGCGCGATCACGCCCCCCGCGAGCCCCTGGCCGGCCCGCCCGCCGAGCGGCCGGGCGGGGCCGGGGAACCGGGCACCGGCCGGGCGGGCCCAGGATGCGGCCCGGCACGTCCGAGACCCCTTCCACAGGGCCTCCGCCACGACCCCGCCCCGGGCCCGTTCCCCGTCCGCTCCCGCTACCGCTCCTGTTCGCGATGTCGTTCCCGGTGCCGCTCCCGATCCTGCTCCCGGCCCCGACGCGTTGCGCGAAGGTCTTCCGGATGCCTTCCACGGCGCGCCCGGAGAAGATGGAGGGAATATTCGACAAGAGAGTGTTCGCATGTGGCCAGCGGTTTCCCCAGTGAATAACGGTATTCGCAGGGAATGCGCGCACCTCCCGGAATTGATCACCTTCCTCTGTCGCCGGACGGTGATCAATTCAAGAAACGCGTCGGAGCCGCCCTCGACCAACCGAACGGAGCAGCGGAAGTCGCTCATACGGATCACCGCAAAACGGGACGTTCGGTCTGTCGGTCGTCGCGTTCCCGGCGTGCGACGGGCGGGTTTCTGCTCACCTGTGAAGCCCCTCCGACCTGCGGATACCCGTGCCGGACAGCCCCTCGCAGCACGTTCCGGCTGCTGTTGTCAAGCCCCGAGATATGCCCTGACCTGCGAAAACGCCATTCAGAACGGCCCGTTCCCGTGTTAGCATGGATAGCCACGGAAGGGGTACCTGTCACATGACGTTCAAGGTTGGCGACACCGTGGTCTATCCCCATCACGGGGCCGCGCTGATCGAGGCCATCGAAACTCGCCAGATCAAAGGCGTGGACAAGACCTACTTGGTGCTGAAGGTCGCCCAGGGCGACTTGACTGTTCGTGTGCCAGCGGACAATGCGGAGTTCGTCGGCGTACGCGACGTGGTTGGCCAGGACGGACTGGACCGGGTCTTCGAGGTGCTTCGCGCACCGTATGCCGAAGAGCCGACGAACTGGTCCCGGCGCTACAAGGCAAATCTGGAGAAGCTCGCTTCCGGTGACGTGATCAAGGTTGCCGAAGTAGTTCGCGACCTGTGGCGTCGTGAGCGTGAGCGCGGACTCTCCGCCGGTGAGAAGAGGATGCTCGCAAAGGCGCGCCAGATCCTGGTGAGCGAGCTCGCCCTCGCGGAGAACACCAACGAAGACAAGGCCGAGGCCCTGCTCGACGAGGTCCTCGCCTCCTGACGACGCCGTGCTCGACTCGGCGTCGTGCTGAAGTTTCGATCTCAGTGCTCGATGCAATCTCAGCGCGTGATCCAACAGTGCGTGATGCAACACAGCCTTGACGCAACACAGCAATGCCGCGGTGCCCGAGTGACGACCGTCTCCCCATCGGAGTGGTCTGTTGCCGGGCGCTGCGGCATATCTGCGGCCGGTCGCCGTCCCCGGTGTCCGCGGTCCACGGAGCCCCACACGGCCGAAGCCGAGAGGGAAGCGGCACCGGGCGTGCCCTCCGCGGCCCGCCTTCGGCCGCATCGCCCGCCGCGCGTGCCGCCGGTGACGCATACGCGCCCGCGGCACGCCGGGCTCGGGCAGCTGTCTCGACCAGTGTCACGGAAGGGGCTGGTCAAGGCGGCGCGCCCGGCACGCTGAGGCCATACCCATCTCCGCAGAGCAAACAAACCTTTCTGCGCCAATTCCGGGGACGTCCCGGACTCCGGAGAGCTAGATGCCAGAACCAGATCCCTCCCGCCCGGTCCGCACCGCCGCCGTGATCCCCGCCGCCGGCCGCGGCGTCCGGCTCGGCCCCGGCGCCCCCAAGGCCCTGCGCGCACTGGGCGGCACCCCCATGCTGGTGCACGCCGTCCGCGCGATGGCCGCCTCGCGGGCCGTCTCCCTCATCGTCGTGGTCGCCCCGCCGGACGGCGCCGCCGAGGTCCGCCACCTCCTCGACGAGCATCCGCTCACCGACCGCACCGACCTCGTGGTGGTCCCCGGCGGCGCGACCCGCCAGGAATCCGTCCGGCTCGGACTGGCGGCGCTCCCGGAGGCGGTCGACGTCGTGCTGGTGCACGACGCGGCGCGCCCGCTGGTCCCCGTCGACACGGTCGACACGGTGATCGCCGCCGTCCGGGCCGGTGCGCCCGCCGTCGTTCCCGCGCTGCCGCTCGCGGACACCGTCAAACAGGTCGAGCCGCAGCCGCAGGGCACCCCGGAACCGGTGGTCGGCACCCCGGAGCGGGCCCGGCTGCGCGCCGTGCAGACCCCGCAGGGCTTCGACCGGGAGACCCTGCTCAAGGCCCATGACACGCGCGTGGAGGGCGAGGGCGCCACCGATGACGCCGGGCTGGTCGAGCGGCTCGGGGCCCCGGTCGTGGTCGTCCCCGGTCACGAGGAAGCGTTCAAGGTGACCCGGCCGCTGGACCTGGTCCTGGCCGAGTCCGTTCTCGCCCGCAGGAGGGCCACCGATGGCTATGTCTGAGCCGACCGCACCCGGGTCCGGGGGAGCGCCGGGGGTGCCCGGCATCCCGCTCGTCGGCATCGGTACGGATGTGCACGCCTTCGAGCGAGGCCGCGAGCTGTGGTGCGCCGGACTGCGGTGGGAGGGCGAGGAGTACGGCCTGGCCGGTCACAGTGACGGCGATGTGGCCGCGCACGCCGCCTGTGACGCGCTGTTCTCGGCGGCCGGTGTCGGCGACCTCGGCGCGCACTTCGGCACCGACCGCCCCGAGTGGTCCGGCGCCTCCGGGGTGACGCTGCTGGCCGAGGCCGCGCGCATCGTCCGGGCCGAGGGTTTCGCGATCGGCAATGTCGCGGTGCAGGTCATCGGCGTTCGCCCGAAGGTCGGCAAGCGGCGGGACGAGGCGCAGCGGGCGCTGTCCGCGGCGGTCGGGGCGCCGGTCTCGGTGTCCGGGACGACGTCGGACGGGCTGGGGCTGACCGGCCGCGCGGAGGGGCTGGCCGCGGTCGCCACGGCGCTGGTGGTCCGTACGTTCTGAGCCACGGCCCCTACGGGCCGGGGCGCGGACACGCGGACGTGCCCTGACAGGGGTGTCCCGGCATTCCCCCGGATGGCGGCGGAATGCCGGGTGCCCCGCCTGTGTTGGGGCAGGATCGGAGTGTTCATGTCCCTCGGTACGGCTCGCAGGAAGGACCCACCGTGAGCGCCACGCTGTCCGATGCCCTCAAGAACGTCCTCGACGGCCCGGTCTTCGTGACCGTGGTGACGGTCCAGCCGGACGGCGGCCCCCAGGCATCCCCGGTATGGGTGAAGAGGGACGGTGACGACCTGCTGATCTCGACGACCGCCGGGCGCCGCAAGGAGACCAACCTCCGCCGCGACCCCCGGGTGTCGGTCGTCGTCCAGCCCGCCGACGCCCCGTACACCTACGCCGAGATCCGCGGCTCCGCCACCCTCACCACCGAGGGCGGACAGCAGCTCATCGACGAGCTGTCCAGGAAGTACACGGGGAAGAGCTACGCCGAATTCAACGCGGCGGCCGGTTCGGACGCCGAGCGGGTGGTCGTCCGGATCACCCCGCGCAAGGTGGTCGGCCGCCTCTGAACGTCCGCCGGCAGCTCCGGCGGATCCGGCGATTGTGACGCTTGTGTATCCCCGCGGTCCAAGGGGTCGCGGGGCACTGCCCCGTTCCGATTACCCTGGTTCCGTGACCATTCGCCTGTACGACACCAGCGCCCGGCAGATTCGCGATTTCACCCCGCTCACACCGGGCTGTGTCTCGATCTACCTGTGTGGCGCGACCGTGCAGGCGGCCCCGCACATCGGGCACATCAGGTCGGGACTGAACTTCGACATCATGCGTCGCTGGTTCGACTACCGCGGCTACGACGTCACGTTCGTACGGAACGTGACGGACATCGACGACAAGATCATCAAGAAGTCCGCCGAGCAGGGCCGCCCATGGTGGTCGATCGGCTACGAGAACGAGGTCGCCTTCAACGCGGCGTACGACGCGCTCGGCTGCCTGCGCCCGACCTACGAGCCGCGCGCCACCGGCCACATCCCCGAGATGGTCGAGATGATGCGCGGCCTGATCGAGCGCGGCCACGCCTACGCGGCGGACGGCAACGTCTACTTCGACGTGAAGTCCTTCCCCGGCTATCTCCAGCTCTCCAACCAGGAGTTGGACAACCTCCTCCAGCCGGCCGGCGAGGGTGAGACCGGTAAGCGCGACCCGCGTGACTTCGCCATGTGGAAGGCGGCGAAGGACGGCGAGCCCAGCTGGGACACCCCCTGGGGCCGCGGCCGGCCCGGCTGGCACCTGGAGTGCTCGGCGATGGCCCACAAGTACCTGGGCTCCGCCTTCGACATCCACGGCGGTGGCGTCGACCTCGTCTTCCCGCACCACGAGAACGAGATCGCCCAGGCCCAGGCGTTCGGCGACGACTTCGCCGCTTACTGGACGCACAACGCCTGGGTGACCATGAGCGGCGAGAAGATGTCCAAGTCGCTGGGCAACTCCGTGCTGATCGCGGAGATGGTCAAGCGCTGGCGCCCGATCGTGCTCCGCTACTACCTGGGCACCCCGCACTACCGCTCGATGATCGAGTACAGCGAGGAAGCGCTGCGCGAGGCCGAGTCGGCGTTCGCGCGGATCGAGGGGTTCGTCCAGCGGGTCGTCGAGAAGGCCGGGATCGTCGAGCCCGCCCCCGAGGTGCCGCTGGCCTTCGCCGAGGCGATGGACGACGACCTGGGCGTGCCGCAGGCCCTGGCGATCGTGCACACGACAGTCCGGCAGGGCAACTCCGCGCTGACCGCCGATGACAAGGAGTCGGCGGTGGCCCGGCTGGCCGAGCTGCGGGCGATGCTGGGCGTGCTCGGCCTGGACCCGCTCGACGAGGGCTGGTCCGGCGGCACGGACCGCGGCCAGGATCTGCACGGGGTCGTGGACTCGCTCGTACGGCTGGTGCTGGAGCAGCGGCAGGCGGCCCGCGCCCGCAAGGACTACGCCACCGCCGACGCCATACGCGATCAGCTCCAGCAGTCCGGCCTCGCCATCGAGGACACCCCGTCCGGCCCGCGCTGGTCGCTGTCCTGACCTGCGGCCGGGGCCCGGATTCGCCCTTCCCGGCGCCCGCGGGCGACACTCAATCCATACGTACGTACCCACTCCACGTCGAGAGACGTCGAGAGCAGTGAAGAAACAGGTGACCCATGGCCGGCAACAGCCAGCGCAGGAACCGCCGCACGTCCAACAAGAAGGGCGCGCAGGTCGGCAGCGGCGGCAAGCGGCGCCGGGGCCTGGAAGGCAAGGGTCCGACCCCGCCCGCTTCGGACCGCAAGGGGCATGTCAAGAACCGGCTCGCCAACGCCAAGGCGAAGCAGGCCGCCTCGCGCCGCCCCGCCCCGCGCCGCGGCGGTGCGAAGGGCACCTCCGAGCTCGTCGTCGGCCGTAACCCGGTCTTCGAGGCGCTGCGCGACGGCGTGCCCGCGACGACGCTCTACGTCCAGCAGTTCATCGACTCCGACGAGCGGGTGCGCGAGGCGCTCCAGCTCGCCGCGGCGCGCGGCAACATCAACCTGATGGAGGCGCCGCGCCCCGAGCTGGACCGGATGACCAACGGCCTGAACCACCAGGGTCTGGTCCTCCAGGTGCCGCCGTACGACTACGCGCACCCCGAGGACCTGGCCACCGCCGCCTTCGACGCTGGTGAGGTGCCGCTGATCGTGGCGCTGGACGGGGTCACCGACCCGCGCAACCTCGGCGCGGTCGTCCGCTCCGTGTGTGCCTTCGGCGGCCACGGCGTGGTCGTGCCGGAGCGCCGGGCGGCCGGGATGACGGCCGGTGCGTGGAAGACCTCGGCGGGCACCGCGGCCCGTACGCCGGTCGCCCGCGCCACCAACCTGACCCGGACCCTGGAGGCGTACCAGAAGGCGGGGCTGACCGTCGTCGGCCTGGCCGCGGACGGCGAGCTGGAGCTCCAGGACGTCGAGGCGCTGGACGGTCCGCTCGTCATCGTCGTCGGCAGCGAGGGCAAGGGCCTGTCGCGGCTGGTCGGCGAGACCTGCGACGTGCGGGTGCGGATCCCGATGCCGGGCGGTGCGGAGTCGCTGAACGCCGGTGTCGCCGCGGGCGTGGTCCTGTGGGAGGCGGCGCGCCGCCGCGCCTGAGCGCGCGGCCACCGTGTACCGGCCGTCCAGGAGGCGGCCGGTACGCAGGAGGTGGCAGAGTGCCCCGGAGGCGGAGAGACGCCATAGTCCAGGGCAAAACCTGACCCTCCGTACGTCTTCCGGAGATCCCGCGAACTTTTGACGGGTCTCGGACAGATCGCCACGGCCGAGGCAGTGTCTTAACCGCGAGTCACTCGGTTAGATGAGCGTGGACACCAGAACACCCCGCACACCTACGGGGGGACGCTCGCCCGGCTTCGATGACGAGCCGGTCCTGAGCTCGGTCAAGGTGCCGTGCGATCCGGCGCAGGTCATTGTCAACCACGCCAGCTTCCGGGTGCGGCTCGCCGCACCCGTCGTGAGCAGCATCATGGCCGACACCGCGCGCGTCCCCGTCATCAGGGGAACGGCCGTCGGTACCAGACGCCGCGCGCCCGTGGTGTGGAGCGGCCGCACGGACCCGGGCGGCGCGGCCGGCGCCACCACCCAGCTCCTGCACGCGGTGCGCGACGCGGGCATCGGCCTCGATACCGGCGGCCAGGGCGAGGACGTCGGCACGACCCAGGTCCTGCCCCGGGTCCGCCTCGACACCGCGGCCCCCGCGACCGTCGTCGGCCAGCGCGGCCCCACCGAATCCGACACCCTGCCGCGCGGCGTACGCCCCGTGAGCGGCCCCTACGGCGGCCGCACCTACGGCGACGGCGGCCGCCTGGACGACGACGCGGACGACGGCCGGTTCGAGGCCCGGGACCGCTACGACGGCGCACCCAAACGGCACGGCTCCGACGCGGTCCGGCACGCGTACTACCCCGGGCGCCGGATGAACCTCGGCGTCGTCCTGCTGCCGCTGCGCATCTTCCTCGGCCTGATCTCCGTCTACGCCGGTATGGGCAAGCTCTGCGACCCCGTCTACTTCGACGGCGGCGAGCGGGGCTCGATGGTCAAGTGGCTCCAGTCGCTCGACCCCTGGACGCTGGCCGTTCCGCTGCGCGACTTCGCCGTCGCGCACCCGGTCGGCGCCGGGCTGTCCGTCGCCTTCCTCCAGGTCGTGGTCGGCGTGCTGACCATCTGCGGCCTCTGGCAGCGGCTCGCCGCCTCGTTCGGCGCCCTGCTCTCCGCGGCCCTGCTGATGACCGTCAGCTGGCGCACCATCCCGGCCTACGACGCGCCCGACATCATCAACCTCGCCGCCTGGAGCCCGCTGATCATCGCGGGCGCGCCGGTCTACTCCATGGACGCCCGGCTGGCCGGTGAGGCATGGCGGCGGCTCGGCCCGCGCGTCGAGGTCGCCGATCTGCGGCGCCGGGTGCTGCGCCGGGGTGCCGTGCTGACGGCCGTGGTGGCCGGTCTGACGCTGCTCGTCGGCTCGCTGCTCGGCGGCGCCGTACGGTCCTCCTCGGTGCCGACCGTGCCGCGGCCCGGTGAGCCCCCGGTCAACAACCTGCCCGGTTCGCCGCTGCCCCGCCCCGGCGAGAGCCACGCCCGGCCCGGCCAGGGCCACACCGGCAGCAGCGCACCGCAGCGCCGGGGCAAGCCCTCCACGAGCGCCTCGCCCACGAAGGACAAGCCCGGCAAGCCGTCCGCCTCCACGCCGGGGAGGGTGCCGTCCACCGACGTCACCACCACCCGCGGCACCACCGCCCATCGGCCCGGCGCCACCACCAGCGGCACACCGGCGCAGCGGGTGCCGAGCCGGACCCCGGGAGTGACCCACGCGCCGCCGTCCTCGGGCGGCACCGGCGGGGGCACCAGTGGCGGCAGCACGGGCGGTGGCGGTACCGGCGGCCTCGGCGGCGACTCCGGCCGCGGCAGCACGCTCGGCGGTCTCCTGGGCTGACCCCGCCGGAGGACGCCGGCCCACCGACCGCGCCCTCGCCGCGCGACCTGTCCCCGATCGCCCCGATACCGTACGGCTCGGCTCCACTCGACGAGCCGTACGGCGGAGGGCGGTCGGGGGCAGGCGTGTGCGGGGGGCGCGGTCGGTGGCGCGGGATGTACGGGGACGGGCCGCGGTCGCGGGCTACGAGCGGGGCTACGGCGGCACGGGGCCGTTCCGGGTGTCCCGGAAGTTCCGGACGGGGCTCAACAGCCCTGTGCGCGCAATTCCTCGGCGGCCTCGACGAGGTCCTTGGCCGTGTCGATGGCGCGCCAGTACGCCCCGTGCGGGAGCGGATAGCCGGCCAGCCGGCGTTCGCGGGCGAGGCGGGGGAAGGTGGTGCGCTCGTGGTCGCCGCGGACCGGCAGCAGGTCCCTGAAGGCGGCGGAGAAGACGTAGACGCCCGCGTTGATGAGATACGGCGAGGGCGGCGACTCGATGAAGTCCAGGACGTGACCGAACTCGTCGGTCTCCACGGCGCCCCAGGGGATCCGCGGGCGGGCCAGCGCGAGGGTGGCCTCGGCGCCGCGCTCGTGGTGGAAGGCGGCCATCTCGCGGAGCGGGAAGCGGGTCCAGATGTCGCCGTTGGTGGCGTACCAGGGCTCGTCCGGGCGGGGGAGTGAGGCGGCGGCGTACCTGAGGCCGCCGCCACGGCCCAGCGGCTCGGTCTCGACGACGGTCGTGACGCGCAGCGGCAGCCGGGCCCGGGACAGCCAGTCCTGGAGCACCTCGGCGAGGTGGCCGCAGGAGATCACCGCGTCGGTGACGCCTTCCGCGGCCAGCCAGGTCAGTTGGTGGCCGATGATCGGGGTTCCGGTACCGGGAATCTCGACCATCGGCTTGGGCCGGTCATCGGTGTACGGACGGAGACGCGAGCCCTGGCCGCCGGCCAGGACCACGGCCTGTGTGGGGTACGGGAACGGAGGGACGGTCATGATTCGCACCCTAAGCGGTGCGAGCGGGGGTCACGGGGCGAGGTGAGCGGGGATCACTGGGCGGCGGCGACGCCGGTGGCGAAGGAGGTGTCGCAGACGGGGCGGGAGAACGCCTGGGCGCGGTGTGCGGCACCGTACTTGGCGACCGCGGCGCGGCCGAGGGCACGGGCGATGGAGGCGCAGTGCCGGGCCAGTGACGGGCGTTCGGTGGTCGCCTCCTGGAGGTGGGTCAGGGCGACGCCGGGGTCCTTCTCCTGGAGCTCGACGAGCAGGTGGTCGCGGAGGACGTCCTGCGGGGAGCGGGGCGTGGCCTTGGTGGAAGCCTTCCCGGAGGAGGCGGTCAGCACCTGCGACCTCGTGGCCGTCGAGGACCACGGGACGCGGGTGACCGCGAGCGTCCCGGAGAGGACGAGGACGACGGGGAGGACCAGGGCGAGGGTTCGGCCGATGCGGCGGGCTGCGGAGTTCACGGAGGTGATGGTAGCGAGGAGTGATGATTTGGCGACATTTCGTCACCTTATCGGGGGACGGAATGGCTCGTCGGTGCGGTTGTGAGGTTGACGTACAGGTGCGAAAAGACGGTTCCGGGGGCGACGAAGACGTACGGCGGCGGTGCCGGGATGCGAAACCCGGCACCGCCGCCGCGGTGGCATCGGGGTGCGCGGGGGCCGGTCGGCCGCCCCGCGCACCGGGGTGGGTCAGTCGGAGAGGCGCTCGCCCGTCTTCGTCGAGAAGACGTGTGTCTCACCCGGCCGGGGCACGACGTGCAGCAGCGCGCCCTTGGCCGGGACCTCGCGGCCGTTGACCCGGACGACCAGGTCCTTCACCGCACCGCCGACCTCGGCGGTGCCGTACACGAAGCCGTCGGCGCCGAGCTCCTCGACCACATTGACCGTGACGGCCAGACCC
Organism: Streptomyces sp. x-80; assembly: GCF_046549095.1. Lineage (NCBI taxonomy): Bacteria > Bacillati > Actinomycetota > Actinomycetes > Kitasatosporales > Streptomycetaceae > Streptomyces > Streptomyces sp. x-80. The sequence goes on along the minus strand of NZ_JAJPWM010000002.1, from coordinate 523,452 downwards.
GCCGGGGCGTCCTTGCTGTCCTTGGCCAGCGACTGCGCGGCGGCGCCGTTCCGCTCGACGATCTCGAAGTGCTCGGGGCGCACACCCACCGTCACCGTCGTGTCGCCGTTGTTCGCGGCCGTGGTGAGCGCCTCGCGGTTGACCGGGACGACGCTGTTGCCGAACTTCACACCGCCGTCGGTGATCGGCACCTCGACCAGGTTCATCGCCGGGGAGCCGATGAAGCCTGCGACGAAGAGGTTGTTGGGGCGGTCGTACATGTTGCGCGGCGAGTCGACCTGCTGGAGCAGACCGTCCTTGAGGACGGCGACGCGGTCGCCCATCGTCAGCGCCTCGACCTGGTCGTGGGTGACGTAGACCATCGTGATGCCCAGGCGGCGCTGAAGGCTCGCGATCTGCGTACGGGTCTGGACACGGAGCTTGGCGTCCAGATTGGACAGCGGCTCGTCCATGAGGAAGACCTGCGGCTCCCGGACGATCGCCCGGCCCATCGCGACACGCTGGCGCTGACCGCCCGAGAGCGCCTTGGGCTTGCGGCCCAGGTACTCGGTGAGGTCGAGCATCTTCGCCGCGTCCTCGACCTTCTGGCGGATCTCGGCCTTCGACACACCGGCGATCTTGAGCGCGAAGCCCATGTTGTCGGCGACGGTCATGTGCGGGTAGAGCGCGTAGTTCTGGAACACCATGGCGATGTCCCGGTCCTTGGGCGGCAGATGCGTGACGTCCCGGTCGCCGATGCGGATGACGCCGCTGTCGACGTCCTCCAGCCCCGCGAGCATGCGCAGCGAGGTCGACTTTCCGCAGCCGGACGGGCCGACCAGGACGAGGAACTCGCCGTCCTCGATGGCGATGTCGAGCTTGTCGACGGCGGGCTTTTCGGAACCCGGGTAGATGCGGGTTGCCTGTTCGTACGTGACCGTGGCCATGTCGAGGTGTCCCTTCACCGGCAGGAACGTGCCGGACGATCCGAGTAAAGGAGTGGCGCGGCCGGATGGGCCGCCCAGTGGTGTAGTCCACTGCCGCGGACTGTGCGCGACGTTACCCGCGCCCGGGTCCGGTGTCAGTAGTCCCAAGGTCACGAAATTATGGGGACCGGCATCCGGCGCGCCTGGGTACACTTCTTCCGGCACGCCTCCTTAGCTCAGCTGGCCAGAGCACCGCTCTTGTAAAGCGAAGGTCGTCGGTTCGAATCCGACAGGGGGCTCAGAGAGTGTGCAGGTCAGAGCCTGTACCAGCGTGACGAAGGCCCTCCGTGATCTCACGGAGGGCCTTTTCGCGTCAGAGGGGAACGCGCTGGGGACGCGCTGGGAACCTGCCTCAGGTGGGCGTCTCCCCAGGTTCATCGCTGGGAACCTCGGCCTCGGCCGGCGGCTCCTGCCGTTTCCCTGCTCGCGGTACCGGCGCCACTGGAGCATCGGCCTCGGCCTTCTCGAACTGAGGTGGCACCGATGTGTAGGTGTCGGCGGTCAGGGCGTAGCTGCTGTGACCGAGGAGGATTGGGATCTTCTTCATGTGGATGCCGGCCGCCAGGGAGAGTGTGGCCGCGCAGTGCCGGTGTACGGGCGGGCTGTACGCCACCGGGGATCAGTGGTCAGGCATCAGGGTGAGGTAACCGGTCTTGCCGGTCTCGGTGACCTTGAAGCAGTACCTGCCCCTGTCGACGTTGCCGAAATTCGCGGAGTTGACGACGATGTCCTGGGTGACGTAGCAGTCGGCGGCCAGGACGATGTGTCCGTCGCCCTTGCGGAGCGCGATGCCGCTGTGAGCAGTGCGTCGAGAGCCTCCGGGGGCAGACCGTCGGCGTGCGAGGCGAGGTTGCGTACCTGGGTGTCCCGCAGCGCGGTCGCCAATCTGAGCTCCGAGGTGATGCGTTCCGCGGCGGCGTCGTCGAAGAAATACTCCGGCGGGACCTCGAAGAACTCGGCCGGCACGTCCAGTTGCTCCAGGGACGCATTGCGCTCCTTGCCGGTGGCCAGCTCCCACAGACACGTTGCCGAGATCGTGCCGCCCGTGGTCTCCCCGACCTGCGTGGCCAGTTTTGCGTAGCCCGGACGATGCCGCTTGTCCGGGTAGTGCGCCGCGATCAGTTCGCTGAGCCGCTGGTCGAACTTGGCGACCAGACGTCGACCTCCCTGACTGCGGGCGAGTCCGCTCTCGTTCATCAGCTTTCCTCTGCTGGAGACTCGGCCCGCAACCGGGCTGTCCGCTGTGTCGGCCGATGGTGCCGGCAACAACCGGTATCCGTCCGCTCTTGTGGACGAGAGCGAAAAGGTTCGGACCTGCACGGCAGGGTCCGTCAGGCCAAGGCTCGCTCCCCCGGGTCCCGGCCCATGGCCTGGGCGATGAGTGCGCCCACAACGAAGCAGCCCCCGCTGACCAGCGAACCAGTGCGCATGCCCGACTCGAAGTGTGCGGTGTCGGCGACCAGTGCGCCGAGCAGGGCGACTCCGACCGCGCTGCCCACCTGACGGCTGGCGTTGAGCACTCCGGACGCGACCCCTGACCGGTTCGGAGGGGCGGACTCGACCACGGCCGCCACGGCTGCGGGCATCGTGAACGCCGTACCGAAACCGATGGCGGCCAGAGGTAGTACCAGCACCCAGTATGGGGTTGAGCGCCCGGCGATCAGCAGAGACAGGAAGCCGGCGGCGCCGATCAGCAGACCGAGCGTCATGGGCGTCCGGGGGCCGGTACGCGCGGTCATCCGACCGCCCAGGGCTGAGGCCAGACCTGCCATCGCCGTCTGCGGCAGGATCGCCAGCCCGGCCCACAACACCGCGTAGTGGCGGTACTGCTGGAAGTAGAAGGTGACGACGAACAGCTGGCCGTAGAAGCCGATGTTGAGCAGCAGCCCGACGGCGGTGGCGCTGGTGAACGTCACGTGCCGGAACAGCGACAGCGGCAGCATCGCGTTCTCGGTCCGCCGCTCGACGAGCACGAAGGCCAACCCGCAGAGCGCGAACAGTACGAACGCGGCCACGACCACTGGCGCGGACCAGCCCCGGTGACCGCCTTCGATGACGGCGTAGGTCGCGGCGGCGATCGTCAGGATGCCGAGGAACTGCGCGGGCAGGTCCATGCCGCGCACCGTCTGCGACCTAGGCGCGCGCACATGACGAGCGGTCAGGACCATGCCGAGCAGGCCGAAGGGCAGATTGACGTAGAACACCGAGCGCCAGCCGAGTGCGGAGACGAGCAGCCCGCCGAGCACGGGGCCTGAAGCGGCGGCGATGCCCCCGATGCCGCCCCAGACTCCGATCGCCCGGGCGCGGTCCTCTTTGTTGGAGTATGAGGTGTGGATCAGCGCCAGCGAGGTGGGCACCACCAGCGCGGCGGAGAGGCCCTGCAGCAGACGCATCAGGACCAGGAACGGCAGGGTGGGGGCGAGGCCGCAACCCAGTGACGTGGCGACGAACAGCCCGAGTCCCGCCTGGAAGACGGGTTTGCTGCCCAACCGGTCGCCGAGCGAACCGGCGGACAGGAGCAGCCCGGCGAAGGCGATGGTGTAGCCGTCCGCGATCCACTGGGCGCCCGCTAGGTCGCCACCGGTCCCGAAGTCCTGGCCGATGGGCGGCAGCGCGACCGTGACCACCGTCGCGTCCAGCATCACCATGAAGAACCCCAGGCAAAGCGCGATCAGAGGAAGCCGGGATGCCGCCTGCGGCCGCCCCCGGGCCGCGTCGGCCGCTCCATCCAGGTTCCCGAACTCGCGCAGGGGCATGGGTGCTTCGTCACTTCGATCCATGCGTGACATCAGGCCAGTCGCGCCTTCACTTCCGACGAGTCGCGGACCGCGATCGCATCGAGCTCGACGGCCGCGCCCAGGGGAAGCTTTTCCACGATGAACGCCGTACGGGCAGGCGGGTCAACCGGACAGAAGGCGCCGTACACCTCGTCGAACGCGGGCATGCCGTCATAGGTGGTGAGCCAGACCCGTATGCTCACCACGTCCTCGAGCGTCATTCCCGCGGCCTCGAGAGTCGCACGCATATTTGCCAGTACCTGGCGGTCCTGAGACGCAATGTCGTTCGCGACGAGCTTCCCGTCCTTGTCGACGCCGGAATGACCGGCAAGGTAGGCAGTGTCGCCCACCACCACTCCGGGCGAGTAGCGATAACCAGGAAGCTTTCCTCGGGTGATCAACTTTCGGCCCACTATTACCTCCGTAAATACCATGGGGTGAATCCCACGCACCGCAATGCACGTTTGGGCGTGCGCTGCGGTGTGAAACGGGGGAGCGGCAGATTCCAACGTAGCCCCGGAAAGCTTCGGGTCAGATCGAAATGTGCCGCCGTCGGTCCGGCCGGACTGGTGGGTGTGGTGTACACGTGACCGTGGCAGCATCGGGAGCGTGCGACCGACTGGACCCAGTACCTTGGAGAGCCATGCGCGACTTAGCGGGAGACGCCAACTTTCTGACGCCGGCCGCCCTGATCGGAGACCAGACCCGGGCTCGCATCCTGCTCGCCCTGCTGGACGATCGGGCACTTCCGATGACGATGCTCGCGGCGGAGTCGGGGGTGGCGCCCTCCACGGTCAGCAGCCATCTGTCCCAGCTCGTGGAGGGAGGTCTGCTCACAGTCCGGAGCCAGGGCCGCCACCGCTACTACAGCCTGGCGTCCACCGAGGTCGCCGCCGCGCTTGAGGCGCTGGCCAGGCTGGCCCCGCCCTTCACTCCCCGGTCCCTGCGCTCCGGCACCCGGGCTCGCTCCCTGCGCCTGGCGCGCACGTGTTACGACCATCTCGCCGGCCACCTGGGGGTCAGCGTGATGCGGGCGCTGATCGACCGGAAGGTCCTGACAGGCGGGGACGGTGTGCACGACCTGGACCGATCCGTTCGCGACCGGCTGTCCGCGCCCGGCTGGGACCTGACCTACGAGGTCACCGAACTCGGCTGGACGGTACTGGCCGAGGTGGGCGTCGAGCCGCCGCGCACGGACCGGCCGCTCGTGCGCTACTGCGTCGACTGGACGGAGCAGCGCCACCATCTGGCCGGAGCCGTGGGTGCCGCGCTGCTTGAGCGACTGCTGGAGATCGGATGGGTCGTGCGGGTGCGCGGCAGCCGGGTGATCCAGGTACCCGACAAGGGAGCGCAGGGACTTCGCGAGTGGCTCGGCGTGGAGATGGAGGACCTGCGCACGCGCGCCGCCGTGTGATGCGGACCGCGAGCGCGGTCCGGACCTGAGGTGACGCACGGCGCCGCGCATCACCTCACCACCGGTAGGCGAGGATCTTGCCGTCGCGGAACCGGTGGGCCGTGGGATCCACCGGGGAACTCCCGGGCCTGCCGGTGTGGTGCACGGGAGGGCAGTCGCAGGGCTTTGACGACGCTCGCTTCCAGGTCCAGGAGCGCTTCGGCGGCCTTGGCCTCTGTGGGTGTGAGGAGATGAGATCCGAGCAGTGCGGCCGTGGCCCATGGCCTCGGCGAGCTCCTGCCACCTGCCGGGCAACCGCAGTGGAGGCTCGGGAGGGGGCACCAGCGAACTCTTCCGACAGCCGTCCTACCAGGAAGGGGTCACCCCGGCCGGCGCCTGTTCGCCCCCGACATCAGCGCCGACGGTGATCCGGGGACCATCATGGACCTCGGCTACGTCAACGCCCCGGACGCACCGGGGCGTTACGAGCCCGTCTACGCCGGCGGCACCAGCGCCTCGGCCTCTCTCGTCGCCGGGATGCCAGCCGTCCTGAACGAACGGAACCACCGGCCCACGGGTTTCGCCAGCGCCTGCCTCTACCCCTTGCACGGCAAGCCCGAACTGCGCGACGTCACCGACACTCCGCTCGGCCCCACCACCAGGCTCGGTGAGCTGACGTACGCGGCGGACAACCCCGGATCGGTCTACCTGCACGCCTTCGGGCAGGACATCGGACTGTCCGCGGTACCCGGCTACGACCACGTAACGGGCCTGGGCACGCCCACGTCCGCGTTCTTCACCCGAGCCGGGCGGCCCTGAGGCACCGGCCTCATCCGGAGAACCACCGGACAGCGGACCCGCCCCGGACGGGGCCGGTGGGGTGACGGTTCCGGTGGCCGCGCGAAGGTGTGGACGGCGAGGCGCAGGCCGCTCGCTGTCGGGGCGGGGCGGGGAGGGGAGGGGGAGTGGCGCGGTTTGCCGAGTTACGCGGCGCTGTGGGCGGAGCCCGACCGGGAGAGGAGGGGGAGGGCTCGGGTGGGGCTGGTGGGGTCGATGGAGCGGGTGGGATGGGGTTTTGGACGGGCCGCGGGGCGTCGGCGGCGTAAATTCACCGGCATGGTGATTTCGATGACGCGTGACGACTACGAGCGGCGGATGGAACGGGCGGGCCGGGTCGCCGCCAACGTCGGGCTGGCCGGGCTGATCGTGACGCCGGGGCCGGATCTGACGTGGCTGTGCGGCTACCGGCCGACCGCGGAAACCGAGCGGCTGACCGCCCTGGTCATCGCCGCCGGCCGGCGGCCGCGGCTGCTGGTGCCCGTACTGGAGCAGCCCGATGCGGAGCGGGCCGCCGGCGCCGGGGCCATGGACGTGGCGGGCTGGCGGGACGGCTCGAACCCGTACACGGAGCTGGCCAAGTGGCTCGATCCGCAGGGGCGTTACGGGATGTCCGACGCGACGTGGGCGATGCATCTGCTGGGGCTTCAGCGGGCGCTGCCGGAGAGCGCGTACGGCGCGCTGACGGAGGTGCTGCCGATGCTGCGCGCCGTCAAGGACGTGCACGAGGTGGAGCGGCTGGCGGCGGCCGGGGCGGCGGCGGACGCGACGTACGAGGCGATCCTCGGGGTGCGCTTCGCCGGGCGGCGGGAGCAGGAGGTGGCGGGGGATCTGGCCCGGCTGCTGACCGAGCACGGGCACAGCCAGGTGGACTTCACGGTCGTCGGATCGGGCCCCAACGGCGCCAATCCGCACCATGAGGCGGGCGACCGGGTCATCGGCGAGGGCGACATGGTCGTGCTCGACTTCGGCGGCCTCAAGGACGGGTACGGGTCGGATACGACGCGGACCGTGCATGTGGGCGAGCCGACCGCGGAGGAACGCAATGTGCACGACATCGTGCGGGAGGCGCAGCAGGCGGCGTTCGAGGCGGTGCGGCCCGGGGTGGCGTGCCAGGAGATCGACCGGGTGGCCAGGCAGGTGATCAAGGCGGCGGGGTACGGCGAGTACTTCATCCACCGGACCGGGCACGGCATCGGGGTGACCACGCACGAGCCGCCGTACATGGTCGAGGGCGAGCATCTGCCGCTGGTGCCGGGGATGTGCTTCTCGATCGAACCGGGCATCTATCTGCCGGGGCGTTTCGGGGTGCGGATCGAGGACATCGTGACGTGCACGGAGTCGGGCGGGCGGCGGCTGAACGAGACGGCGCGGGAGATGGCGGTGGTGAGCTGAGCTGAGCTGAGCTGGGCTGGGCTGGGCGGAGTCGGCGGCCTGGGCGCGGTGCGGCGGAGGGGCGGGAGGGGGCGCAGTCTGCTCGTCCCCGTCCCCGTCCCCGTGCCGGTGGCCAGCCTCGTCTCCACGTCCGTCTCCGCCTCCAGCTCCACCTCCGTGTCCGTCCCTGTCTCCGGCACCGTTTCCGGTCCCCCGTCCTCCTCATGGAGATCGGGACGGGGGACCGGGACGGGGATGACGGCCGGCGGAAGTCCGCTACGGGACCAGGACGACCTTCCCCATGGTGGCGCGGTTCTCCAAGGCGTGGTGGGCGGCGGCCGCCTCGGCCAGGGGGAAGCGCTGGACCTCCGGTACGAGTCGGCCGGCCGCCGCCTCCGCCAGCGCCGCGGTCTCCAAGGTGCGGGTCGGGTTGTCGCCGCCGGCCTTGGCCAGCATCGGTGGGCCGACGACCCGCTCGGAGGTGATGCCGCGGGCTGCCAGTTCGTCGTCCGTGAACTCCAGCGGGCCGCCCGAGGACCAGCCGGAGACGAGGTGCCGGCCCCCTCGGACGAGCAGGTCCACGGCGGCCAGGCCGGCTTCGCCGCCGACCGAGTCGAAGACGATGGTGGTACCGGCCGCGGCACGGTCGTCGAGGAAGGCACGGACCAGGGACGGCCAGTCGGCGTCGGTGTAGTCGACGGCGAGGTCGGCGCCCAGTTCGCGGACCCGTGCCACCTTCGTCAGGCCGCCGGCCAGGCCGATGACCGTCGCTCCGGTGTTCTTCGCGTACTGGACGAGCAGTGAGCCGATGCCGCCGGCCGCCGCGGTGACGATCACGATGTCGTCGGGGGTGAGGTCGGCGAAGAGCAGGGTGCCCATGGTGGTGCGGCCGGTGCCGATCATGGCGACGGCCTGGCCTGCGTCGAGCCCCTCGGGAATCGCGTGCAGCCGGTCGGCGGCGGCCACGGCCAGTTCGGCGTAGCCGCCGGGGACCATGCCGAGGTGGGTGACGACCCGGCGGCCGAGCCAGGCGGGGTCGGTGCCCTCGCCGAGGGCGTCCACGGTGCCGGCGACCTCCCGGCCGGGGATCGTCGGCAGATCGGGAAGCGGCGCCGGGCCGCCCTGCTTGCCCGCGCGCAGAGCCGTGTCCAGGACGTGGACGCCGGCCGCGGCCACGGCGATGCGGACCTCGCCGGGCCCCGGCCGGGGGTCCTCGGCCGTCTCGTAGGTGAGGTTTGCCGCGGGACCGAAGGCGTGCAGGCGTATGGCGTGCATGGTGGGGCGTCTCCTTGAGGCGGAGGGAGGGAAGGGAGGGAGGAAGGGGGGATAGGGGGGATAGGGGGGAGGGCGAGTGGGTCGGGGCAGGGGTGGCTGGTGGGGCGGCCATATCTGCCGTACGGCTGGCTGACGGACAACTGCTGTCACTCTGCTAACTCAAGGTTGGTTGAGGTCAATTCCCCCTCGTGATGCTGATACTTCGCGCTGCATCGCGAGGTGCCTATGCGCGCCGTGCGTCTCCTGTTCGCCGGGCGATGCCTGCGGGCAGGGCGAGCGAGACCGCCTCGATGGCGCTGTGGAAGGAGACTTCGCAGAGCAGGCCCGGTGCTGCGACCTGGCCGCCCGTCAGCCAGACGCCGTAGCCACGGTCGATGGCCGGACGGTCGAGCCAGGTGGTGCCCGGCAGATCCACCGCGCCCGTACGGCCGGTGGACAGGGACTCGCGGCGCCAGGTGGCGGGTCGGCGCCAGTCCGGGAAACCGGCGTCCAGGAGGCGTTCGGCGCGCGCGAGCCCGTCGGCGCGCCGTTCGTCCGGAGCGATACCGGTCCGGCCCTGGGGAAGCTGTTCGCCGCCCGGCGCGGGGCCCGGGTCCGGGGCGGTGGACCGCTCGATTCAGCCGGAGAAGTCGAGTCCGGACAGCGCGAACAGGGCGCCGCGCCTGGTCCGTACGGCGATGTCGAGCAGCACCGTACGGGCGTTGGCCCAGGTTGAGGCCGTCGTCCTTGAGGAGGGCGCGGACCGGGGAGAGAGGGATGGCGACGAAGATCGGGTGGGTCTCGGACAGCTTGTCGACGCGGGAGCCGGTCTCGACGCGGGCGCCGGTCTCGATGCGGGCGCCGAGGCCGCGGGCGTGGTCCGCTGTCCGCGCGATCAGCCCGCTCCAGCGGCCGCGGACGTAGTGGGCCTCGGGCGGGATGCTGGTGGCGCGCCGCAGCCGTTCCTGGATGAAGGTGGCGGAGCGGGAGCGGGAGCCGGGGCGTGGTGGAAGGTGGCGGCGCCTGCGTAGGGGGCCGTGGCGCTCGGGGTCGGCTCGCCGACCCGAGAGGTCGCCCAGGCGAGGAAGACCTGGTCGACGGGGGGTTTCCTGTGGCCGCGCGCAGCTTCAAGAGGCCGGACGGGGGAGCCGGCGCAGCGCACCGTGGTGGAAGAGGCGCGGACGGGTGATTTCTGGGGGCGGCAGCGCGGCGATCGGTTCGAGCAGGACGCGCTGCTTGAGCCAGGCCCAGGGCGGGCCACGGTTGTGGAGGGCGTGCGGGCCGTCGTGGGTGAGGTACGGGCTGTCGCCGGTTCGGGCACGGCCGTCCAGGGTGCGGTGCGCCTCGTGGGGGGTGGCGTCCGCGCCTGCCGCGGCAGCCGAGATGGCTGCGGTCAGACCCGTGAAGCCGCCTCCGACGCCGGAGATCCGGTGGGGCATGGCGACGCTCCTTTGGTGAGTTGGTGAGTTGGTGAGTTGGTGGGGCGCGGGTTGGGGGTTGGCCGACGGGTGGGCGGGCAGGGGATTGCGCTGTGTCGTTGCGGGCTTGGACGGGTGGCGGGGTGCCGGATGTGACATGCGCTTCGGAGATTTCCCGTTTCCGCAGGTCAAGTGGTGGGTGTGGGGTGAGCGGCGGGGCATTGTCAGTGGCGTGGTTCACGATGGGGTGTGCGGACAGTGATGGGGTCTGCGAGCGGTGATCGGTTCGGCGGGCCGGGCAGCACGTCGGCGCCGGTCGCGGGCGGCGATTCCGGTCACGAGAAGCGGAGGGCGGATCCGGAGGATGGATCTGGAAGGCGGATCTGGAAGACGGATGCGGAAGGCGGACGCGGAAGATGCGCCCGGACGACGGGTTCGGAAGAACGAACGGGCACGAGCGGTACGGAAAGGCGGTGGATCGCGTGGCTGGGCGCGGTAAGGGGACGGTGCGGGCGGTACGGCGGCCGGAGGTGCGGTTGCCCGAGTTGCAGCCGTACGACGGCGGGGAGCTGGAGCCCGAAGGGGATTACGACGGGCTGGAGTTCGCGGACGCCGACTGGGCGGGTCAGGTGGCGCGCGGCGCCCGCTTCATGGACTGCGCCGTGCGGCGGTGCGCGTTGGATGAGACGGTGCTGAGCCGGGCACGGATCATCGACAGCGTGCTGAGCGGTGTGCGCGGTGTCGGGACCGACCTGTCCCAGGCATCACTGCGTGATGTGGAGGTGTCGGACGCCCGGCTCGGCGGGGCGCAGCTGCACGGTGCGGTGCTGGAGCGGGTCGTGGTGCGCGGTGGAAAGATCGACTTCCTCAATCTGCGCACGTCGAAGCTGCGGGATGTCGCCTTCGAAGGGTGCGTGCTGGTCGAGGCGGACTTCTCGGGCGCGGAGCTGGAGCGAGTGACGTTCGACGACTGCACCATCGCACGGGCGGATTTCACCGGCGCCCGGATGAAGGATGTCGATCTGCGCGGTGCGGCCGCGGTGGACATCGCGCGGGGGATCGACCGGCTGGACGGAGCGGTGATCAGCCCGTCCCAACTGCTCGATCTGGCACCGGCGTTCGCGGCGGCGATAGGCGTACGGGTGGAGTGAGGGGAGGGGCGGGGCGGGAGCGGGACGAGAGGGGGGACAGCGGGAGGGACGCGGGAGAGGGAGCAGGGGGTAGCGGTCAGGAGCGTCGGCGGGCGCGGGCGTGGGGCGCTGACGGGGTCGGTGGTCGGCCAGTCCGGCGACGGCCCGCTGGTGATCCGTTGGTGATCAGCGGGTGGTCGGCAGGCGGTCCACGGTGGTCCGGATGCGGTCCGGATGCGGTCCGGATGCGGTCCGGCTGCTGCCCGGTGGTGGTCTGGCCGTGGTCGGACGCGGTGGTCAGACGCGGGGGAAGCGGGCCTGGAGGTCCCAGATGACCGGGTTGTCGTCGAGGCCGTCGTGCATATCGGTGAGGTCGGCGATCAGGTCGTGCAGAAAGTCGCGGGCCTCCCGGCGCAGGGCGGAGTGGTTGAAGCTGAGCGGGGGCTCGTCGGCCGGCATCCAGTCGGCGTCGATGTCCACCCACCCGAAGCGGCGCTCGAAGAGCAGCCGGTCGCTGGACTCGGTGAAGTCCAGCTCGGCGTGGACGGTGCGGGCGGAGCGGTTGCCGCGCGGGTCGCGGTCGAGCTGTTCGACGATGTCGCACAGCGCCCAGGAGAAGTCGAGGACCGGCACCCATCCCCAGGCGGTGGACAGCTCGCGGTCCGCCTTGGTGTCGGCGATGTAGACGTCGCCGCAGAAGAGGTCGTGGCGCAGCGTGTGCACGTCCGCGGTCCGGTAGTCCATCTGAGGGGGGTCCGGGAAACGGCGGGAGAGGGAATAGCCGAGGTCGATCACCTCTTGATGGTGTCACGCCGGTGGGGCGGGCCGCCCACACCGGTCGGCTTACGGCCCGCCAGGGGAATGCACGGCAAACGATCAGAGCGTCGCACCGCTTCACGGAACCGGCGCTTCACGGAACCGGCGCTTCACGGAACCGGCGATTCACCGGACCGACGGTTTGCTGATCCGCCGGTTCGCCGGTCCGGCGGATCACTGAGGTGCCTCATTGATCCGCTGGTTCGTCCCACGGGTTCGGGCCGCTGGACCTGTCCCGCTGGTTCGTCCCAGCAGTCCGGTGGTTCGTCCCACAGCTACGTCTCTGTTTCGTCTCTGTGGTTCAGCGATTCGGTGGGTAGTTATTGAGACCCCATGGATTCAGAGGGCGGGGAGAGGGCGGGGAATGGTCATGTCTGGTTCCATATTGCGGCGTTCAGGTGTCGCACTGATCTCGACGGCTGTGCTGGTGGCGTTACCGGTGCTGCCGTTCCGGCCGGCCGGACTCGGGGTGCAGGGGGCGGCGGCCGTACCGGCGTCCGCGGCCTCAGGATCCGAGGGGGGAGTCTCCGCCGGTCAGCGCACGGGCCACGGTCAGGGGCACGACGCGGGACACGGGATACCCGGCGACAGATCCGGCGGCGGGCTCGGCGGCCGATGGCGTGGTGGCTGGGCCGCCTCGCCGCAGGCACCGGCCGGCGGGAACGGTCAGAACTGGTCCGAGGCCGGGTTCGTCCGGCAGACGGTCCGGCAGGTCGTCCGCGTCAGTACCGGCGGTTCGCGGGCCCGCATAGAGCTGTCGAACCGGTACGGCGGTACGCCGCTGAAAGTGGCCGGTGCGTCCATCGCCCGTACGGCGCGGGGTGCTTCGGTGCGGCCGGGGTCGGTGCGGGCACTGACCTTCGGGCACAGCCGGTCGGCGACCATACCGGCCGGCGGTGAGCTGCGCAGCGACGGCGTCGGGCTGACGGTCGGCGCCCTGGAGTCGCTGACCGTCACGCTGTATCTGGACGCGCCGACCGGCCCGGCCACGTTCCACGCACTGGCCATGGCCACCAGCTACCGGGCGGCCGGCGATCACCGCTCCGACACCGGGGCCGCGGCCTTCGCCGAGACCTCGCGGTCCTGGTACTACCTCTCGGGCGTCGAGGTCTCCGGCGGCCGGGCCGTGCAACGGGACGCCGTGGTGGCCTTCGGGGACTCCATCACCGACGGCTACGGCTCCACACCCGATGCCAACCACCGCTATCCGGATGCGCTGGCCGAGCGGTTCGCCGCCACCGGGCGGTCGCGGAGCGTCCTCAACGCAGGGATCAGCGGCAACCAGCTGACCAACGACACGAGCGGGTCCGGCGAGAAGGGAGTGGCCCGTTTTCGGAAGGACGTACTGGACGAGCCGAATGTGGGCACGGTCATCGTGCTGGAGGGCATCAACGACATCGGCGCGAGCGAGCGCAGCATCACCTCGGAAAGCCCGACGCCGGAGGTTTCGGTCCGGCAACTGATCGCGGGGCAGCGGGAGTTGATACGCCAGGCGCACAGCAGGGGCGTCAGGGTGATCGGCGCCACGCTGACACCGTTCAAGGGTGCCTTGTACTACACCGAGCGGGGTGAGGCCAAGCGTGATGCGCTCAACGAGTGGATACGGACCTCCGGCGAGTTCGACGGGGTGCTGGACCTGGACCACGCCCTGGCCGACCCCGCCGACCGGGACCGGATCGCGGCCCCCTATGACGTCGGCGACCATCTGCACCCGAGCGACGCCGGCTACCGCGCGATGGCCGCGGCGGTAGACCTCGACGCCCTCTGAGGCCGCGGCGTGGGGACGGACGGATGGAGGGCAGACGGGCAGACGGGCAGGCGGGCGGGCGGGCAGGCGGGCGGGCAGGTGGACATGTGGACGGGTGGGCGGACGGCCGGGTATCGGCGCGAAGCTCGGCGCAGTGATCTGGTCCGTGATCCGGTCCGTGATCGGAACACTGAGCCGATCCGGGGCCCCGCCTCGCCCCAGGGCCCCGCGCACTCCGCCGTTCCTTCCGCATCCCGTCTCGTGCCGCACGCGCCGCGCCGTCTCGCGTACCCCTACTACGGCAGGGTCAGCACCCGAGGACCCTCGTCCGTGATCGCGACGGTGTGCTCGAAGTGGGCGGCGCGGCTGCCGTCCGAGGTGCGCAGCGTCCAGCCGTCGGTGGCGGCGTAGTAGTCATTGCCGCCGCCGGCGAGGAACATCGGCTCGATGGCGATCACGAGGCCGTGGCGGAGGCGGAATCCGCGGCGGGGGCGGCCGTCGTTGGGGACCGGCGGGTCCTCGTGCATCTGGCGGCCGATGCCGTGACCGCCGAAGTCTTCCGGGATGCCGTAACCGGCCGCCCGCCCGATGCTGCCGATCGCGTGCGCGATGTCGCCGATCCGGCCGCCGACCACGGCCGCCGCGATTCCCGCCTCCAGCGCCTGCCGGGTGGTGTCCATCAGGCGGCGGTCCTCGGGGCGCGGTGTGCCGACGGTGAAGCTGACGGCCGCGTCGCCGGCCCAGCCGTCCACGATGGCGCCGCAGTCGATGCTCACCAGGTCGCCGTCGCACAGCCGGTAGGTGTCCGGGATGCCATGCACGATCGCGTCGTTGACGGAGATGCAGATGACCGCGGGGAACGGGGTGGGTGCGAAGGACGGCCGGTAGTTGAGGAACGGTGAGGTGGCGCCGGCCTCGCGCAGGACCGTACGGGCAACCTCGTCCAGGTCCAGCAGTCGCATCCCGGGGGCGGCCGCCGCGCGCACCGCCGCCAGCGCGTCGCCGACGACCCGGCCGGCCACCCGCATCGCGTCCAGCGCTGCATCCGTCTTGATCTCCACCATGGGTACGACCTCCTGCCCGGCCCGGCCGCGGCGTGCGGGGGCGGTATTTATTTACCGGTATTTGTATACCGGTATTAGTATCACGGGCATGGTGCGAACTCCATTGACCCCTTGGGAACGCGAGCGCGGCGAGCGGCTGGGTGCGCTGCTGCGCGCGGCGCGCGGTGACCGCAGCATGGTCGAGGTCGCGGCGGGGGCGGGACTGTCCGCCGAGACGCTGCGCAAGATCGAGACGGGGCGCGTGCCGACCCCGGCGTTCTTCACCATGGCCGCCCTCGCGGGCGCGCTCGGCCTGTCGCTGGACGAACTGGCCGTCCTGGCGGCACCTGACGCCGCGGGGGAGGGGCCGCGGGACGGTACGGGAGGCGGGGCGCGAAGTGTGGTGCGGGGCGGGGTGGGGCGCGGAGTGGCTGCGTAGGCGGCACGTGCGGCTGGTTCGGTCGGTTCGGCCGTTTCGGTCGCGTTCGGTCGCGTTCGCGCTTCGGTTCGCCTGCGCTCTCGTCGCGGGCCCGGCCCGTCTCCGGCTTGTCCCTGCCCTTGTCCCTGCCCCTGGACGTGCCGGAGGGCCGGCCCCCGTAAGGGAACCGGCCCTCCGCGCGGTCATGCGGCCGCACGCTCCTGCGTCGGCGCGGACATCCGGCTGCCGTAGCCGTCCTGACGTCGTAGCAGCCGGCGGCCAGGGCTGCCCAGCCACCGCGACCGTCCAACGGCTACGGCCGTTCAACCACCACGGAGCCACGTAACTACGGAGCCACGTAACTACGGAACTCCGCGATTCCGTAGCTCCGGAACATGGCCACCACGATCAACGCGATCACCGTGCCGATGTGATCGCCGTACCAATGCGATCACCGTGCCAATGTGATCACCGCGGCCAATGTGATCACCGCGGCCGATGCGATCGCCGCGGCCGATGCGATCGCCGCGGCCGATGCGATCGCCGCAGTCAATGCGGCCAACCGGGCATTGAGACTCAGACGTTCACGCCGAAGTCCGTAGCGTCCTTTTCATAGGCTTCTATCATCCTTGACTTACGGCGCCAAATCCGCAGGTCAGGGGGCAAACGGCCCGGTCACTCTTCGGAGTGTTCCGGGCCGTTTCTGTGTCGTTGTGGGCACCGTGCTGACTTGGTGCTGACTCAGGTGGACGGGAAACCGTCGCCCTTCACCTCTGCTACGAACTCGCCCCACACGCCTGCGCCGAAGGCCAAAGCCGGGCCGTGCGGGTCCTTCGAGTCACGGACGGGGACGATGCCGCGCGAGACGACGAGGTTGGCGGCGACCTCGATGCACGCGCCGCCGTTGCTGCTGTAGGAGGACTTGAACCAGCGGGGGGAATCGGTCGTCGTCACGGGGAGCCCTTTCGTACTTGCTCGATCATGGCCACGGATGCTACCTGGGAGAGCGCTTCGATCTGTAGCTGATGGTAGGCCGTCAGCAGGGGCTGGACGAAGCGCGTATCACGCTCCAACCTTCCTTGTTGTGCGGACTCTGCGTAGGCGAGTTGGGACCGGTCTGGCAGCGTCAGCAAGTGCACTGGTAGATCGAACGACCTTCGCTCCCCAAGGTCGTAGGGAGCCACCTGAAGAGTCGTAGAGGGCAGTTCGGCGAAAGCGGCGAGCCGGTCAAGCTGGGCCGACATCACTTGGGGACCGCCCACCACGCGCCGTACGCAGCTCTCGTCAAGAACCACGTAGACCAGGGGCGCGGGAGTCCGATCTAAGGACGCTTGCCGCCGCGCGAGAAGCGTTAGCCGTTCCTCTGCCTGCTGCTCCGTGATCGCGCCCCGTCGCACAGCGCCCGTGGTGATGGCGGCGGCGTACTCCGGAGTCTGGAGCAGGCCGGGGATGATGCCCAGTTCAAAGAGCCTGATCTCTGCCGCGCATACCTCCTGCGCAACAAACTCGGGAAATCCCTCCAGTATTGAGCTGTCCCGTGCGGCCCGGCCTTGACGTTCGAGCCGATCCCCTGTGCCGAAGACCCGGTCAGCGCTACTCGCGAAGCGAGTAGTTGGGGGGCGACGACCAGTTTCAACGGCTGAAATGTGCGTTGGGGAGAACCCCATGCGCCTAGCTAGCTCGTCCTGTGTCCAGCCGTGTTCGTCCCGCAACATGCGTAAACGTACGCCGAAGCGCGCGCCGGGCGACTCGTCAGGGTTCAGTTCCTTGCGATTCACCATCTGGGTACCAACTCCCCACTCATATCACGCAGGTTGAAGACGGGCTGACTGTAGGCCACGCTGGGCCGCCTCGGTAGTGGAACTGCTACGGAGAGGAGCGACCTTGCCTCAGAAGCACACTCCCCCGAAACACCAACTCGACTTCACAGCAGGCCAGTTATCCCTACTGATCGATGCCGGCGGGTTCTGGCGACTGACCCCGGAAGGGGGAGCTGCGGACACCCCCGCCGAAGTCTGGTTCTCCCCGTGGGCGCCGCTGCCCATTGAGGTACCGCGCGGCCCGTACGCCGTGCCCAACTGGACGATCTTGCGGAGGGTCGAGATCGGTCTTCTCCAGCTCAAGCGGAGGTCTGATGAGCAGTGAAGATCCGGTCCCGGCCCTGCGCGTCCCCGGGCTGGAGCCCGTGCCCCATCCGGAGTGCCCCATCTGCATGGCGGCGGCACGAGCCCGTAATCGCGGTCACCAACTGGGCAGCACGGTGACCATCCAGGGCTGCAACACGATCATCCAGCGGCACCCGCACGAGACGGAGGTGGAGGCATGACCGAACGAGGTGAAGATGCTGCGACGGCGCAGGGGACTGCCGCAGCTACCGATCCTTTCGCGGGCACCCCGTACGAGGGCAGTCCCGAGGGGTGGTGGACGCCGCACGGAGGGGCTCTGGATCAGGCGTCGGGCGTGGTCTACGTACCGCCCGGCCCCCGCCGGCACGCAACGCCGAAGCGCCCGACCCCGCTGGTGCGGGTGATCGGCCAGTACGGATGGGCCGCATTTGTCAGCGTCGTGATCATCGCGGCTGTGCTGATCCCGGCGCTCGCCCTTTCCGGCCGCCTGTGAATCGTTGTGGGCGCTGAGACGACATCGGGAGAAGAGTAAGCAATGTCCGTACAGCACTTGCTGAATCTGGCCCTACCGCGAAGCGGGCAAGTGGACTCCACCGCCTGCGTACAGTGCGCCGCACTGCGCAAACAGATGCGGACAGCGATCAAGTCCAACAATGCCGACGGCGTAGACAAAGCACACAAAGCCATGCGGCTCCACAAGGACTACGGGCACCCTGACGACACCAGGACGCTCCCTCTCGATCTCCCCAAGAATTCCCCCCGGCTGATCTAAAAGACTCCGCCCCCTCCCGGACGAATCCCATTCCATCCCCACGGACGTGCGGAATCCCGGCGGGGGGCGGGCACCACCCCGGCCGACTGTCTGCGTGACGGTGGGCAGTCGGCCGGATGCCAGAACCGATCACAGCGAAAGGGCTAAGCTCATGAGCGACGAAGACCCGGTTGGCATGCAGGTGTGTTCCTCATGCAGTGGACAAGGGGTGATTGTGCAGCTCAAGTCGGATGCGCAGGGCAACGAGGTCCCCACGCCTGAGACGTGTGGCGCGTGCTCGGGCAACGGAATGGTGCAGGGGCAGTCTCGGTGACCGAGCGCGGGTACACGCCCGAATCTGAGCCTACGGGCGCGACGTGCCGGTGGTGCCAGGGAACCGGGGCGGTACAGAACTCGTACGCGTACGTCCCTGGTGTCGACCCCTTCGGAAACGACGCGCAGACAGTTGCGCGTATGGGTGCCTGTAAGCACTGCCGAGGGACCGGGACGTACGACTCGGCCCTAGATCCCACCTTGGAACACTTGCGGCGCGACGCTTCCTAGACCGCTCCGTACCGGCCCCGCCTGGAACCCATCCAGGTGGGGCTTTGCCTGTCCCGGAGCACGCGAGGCACGCCCGGAACCGACCCTAGTCGTTTCCGCCGACGGGCTTGTTGCAGCTCTGTACGTATGTCCCTCGCTGCGGCACGACGAACAGCACGCCGGCTTCCACCAAGACAGCAATCGCCCGGCGAACGGTCGGGCGGGACAGTCCGAATTCCTCGCACAACCGAGACTCCGACGCGATGGGGCGACGGGGTTTCCAGTCTCCGCGCTGGATGCGCGCCTGAAGGATGCCCGCGAGCTGCTGAAACGGGGGTTCGGGTGCGTCGCGCTCGATCTCGTCGTCCGGGCCGTAGTCCATGTCCACGAAGCTAGCGGCATCGTGACAAGACCGCACTTACGGGGACGTCCATTTACGTCTCTTTACGTGTACTGACGTTAAGGGCTATCGTCGCGAACGAAAGCGCCCCGGAAGACCGCTGGTATCGGTCCGCCGGGGCTCCGCCGAACAGCTAGCTGGAGCTGACCGACTCATGCGCGATCGTATCGCCCGCACCCTCGCTTGGGTGCTCTCCGTCCTCGCCTCTCACCGGCCCGGACGCCACACCGCGAAACACCTCTCCACTCATCCCGCCCCCGCCGGGCCCGTCTCCGTGAACCCCTGGTCCCGCCCCTGGACCAGCCCGACCAAAGATGAGGCCCAGGCACTGTTCCGGCGGCAGGCCGAGACCACGCTCGAACTGCACGTGATCCGGGAACGGCGACGCGCGGCAGTGCTCGCAACCATGGGAGTGGACTACCCGTACACGTACGAAGGCGCCCCGTTCCCCGTGTCCGTGTTCGCCACCGAGGGCAGCGCCGCATGACTCGCGAGGGGATAACCGGCCCGATACCGGCTGCGCGCGTTGCACTGTGCATCACGTGCCACAAGCTCACCAACGCCCCTGTTGCCGTCCGCTGGATCGAGAGCAGCAGCGGCCCCGGAACCACCCTCTACGCCTGCCCGGAGCACGCCGCACAACTCGGCGCGGGACCGACCCCGGACGACGTAATCCGGTAGCCCCGTAAGCGACCACCAGTAGCCCCGTCCGTGCGTCTCCTACTCCAGGCGCATGGACGGGGCTCTTGTCGTGGCGGCTACCGATTGAGATTCGCGCGGAGCGTCGCGAAGGGATCCGCAGAAGCATTCTGCTCACGCTGTGTCTGTGCCGGCGGCTGCGGAGCGTAAGGGGAATGCGGCCTGGCCCGCCGCTTCTCAGCGAGGCTCACGACATTGGGGCGCTGCTCCTGGCGCTCCGGTTGGGTCAGGCTCACCACGGTTGCCGGACGGCCATGAGTCCGTTGCCGTTCGGTGGCAACGTCGTCCATCTCGGATAGCACGGCATCAAGTTGAGCGGCTGGAATCTTCGACGCTCGTACGAGATCACCCCGCTTGATGCTTCCCTCCCGTGCGATAACCGCACGTACCTTGTCGGCTGGAGTAAGCGGCCTGCGAGGCTTCCCCGTCTCGGACGCGGCAACGAGGGTCGTCACGGAATGGATGCTGTAGCGCACGAAGGAGAGGGCGGCCGACAGCATCGCGTGCGTGATCGTGGTGGAGCACTCGGCCGCAGCGAGACAGGCCGCAACCCTCAATGTCTGCTCCTCGGTGCGCTGGATGAACACGGCCTGGTGCTCGGGAAGGGTGGCGTTCAGGATGCGCCCGTACCGGCGCACCAGCCTCCACAGCGGCTTCGCATTCGTGCCGAGTGTGATCGTCCTCGGCCTGGCCGTGGCCCACGCGTACGCCTCTGCGAGATCGTCAACGTCCAACGCAGGCAGGGTGAAAGTGTCGTCATCAAGCATCGGCACAGCAGACAGCATGATGGGAAGAAACCTGTTGAAGGTACCCCCGGCCGCTTCCTTCACCGACACGTACTCATTCCAGTCGGACGGCGTGATGTGCCCGTGCATCACCAATGCCGGGCCCGTCACCTCCTGGTGCTCCTCCTTCGTGGTGTTGCGCAAAGTCTTCCCATCCCACGCGATACGTAGGTTGGGAGTGAAGGAATGATCGCGCCGGGCCCGTCGTAGGGATTCGCTCCATTCCTCTTCTACTACCAGGGTCCGCACGTCTCGGCCGTTCTCCGTTTCGGCCGTCGCGTTCTGCTGCTCCCACAGGTGGTTGACCAGGGAGGCGCCGGAGGTGAGCCCCGAAACCGTGTGAGTGTCGAGGAACCGACCGATTGCGGGGCTCATGATGTGTTCGGCCGCACCATACGCAAGGCCCTTGCCCAGACCTGTACGGCCAACAAGAGCTGTCCACAGAAGGGGAGTTCGGCGGTTCACCCGGACCGTTCCGCTGATCGCTGCCGACCACATGGACAGACAGGCCGCGTAGATCCCTACCGGGTCCGTCTCCGCATAGGGCTTGGTCTCTTTGACCGCCCGACCGATCGGACCGTACAGAACCGGGGTCACGCTGCGAACTCCATTCCAATTAGGGGAAGTTGCTCATATTCGTGCCGGGCCCGGCCGCCACTACCAACGGCCGGACCATAGAGACTGTTCAAGCTGCGTGAGACTCCTTGTCAGCAGACTCACGCTGCGCCAGATGGTAGGCGTGCCGAACCTGCATGGAAATGCGCCCTCGGGCCGACACCACGTATCCGTGATCGCGTGCCCATTCACGAATCACACGATTCTCATCCCGTTCCGTGGTCCCGTTCACATCGCTGGATCGAGCCTTCAAAGCATCTGCGTACTCACGACCCTTGGCAGGGAAGTGCTCCCAAAGCCAGCCCCGGAACTCAACATGCGACGCCGTGGCATTCACTTCATGCCCGTTGTGCCTGCACCATTCCTCAAAGTGAGACCGTTCGGCAGCACTGATCTTGGCCACACGCTGACGGTGCCGCTCATACTGCGCGCGTGCGGACTGAGAACCGAACACCAGTCGTTGCCCCTTGCGGGCCGCACGGCTATCGCCGATCCGTGAGCAGTAGTCGCGGAAGTCGTCGTCATCGGACTGTTCGACTTCCTGCCCACTCTCCTCTGTGGCATCCACCTGGGGCGACACAGCGGCTTCTACCGGCCGAACTTCCTCCGCCGGAACGCCCTCCCCACCATCCATGCCAAAGGCCCGCAGAAGAGCCTCAGAGGCGATACGCGCACATTCCTCACACAAGTCGAGAGATGGAGAGGAGTCACCACCAACAACAGGCAGCGTCATGGCAGTCACAGCCTCGACATCTGCACCCCTGGTCTGGTGCGCGTCACAAACTGTCATTTCGACGGTTATCAACACAGACTTAAGCATTCCCCGCCCTTCCTTCACTTCCCACGAAACGAAAGAGACTCAAAGGGGTCGGGCCGGAGTGATTCTCAACGGCCGACCAACAAACCCATGATCTCACGAATTCACGAAAGAAGGGGAATGGAGAAAGGGAATTGCGAGGTGATTTCATTCACTGGAAATGAGTGGGGTAATGCGGAATCTTTTCATTGTGGAACCGCCGGCGAGGGCCGGTCTTCAGGCTATGTACGGATCTGGAGAATTAAAGGTGAGATTCCGATTGCGCTCCGTAAGTGCTCCTGAAATGCAAAGATTCGGGGCCCTGGAAATGCATTCCAAGGCCCCGAAATGTCTTTACGTCAGCTTTTCGGCGGGTCGGTGATGGCGGCAGTAACGATAGCCTTCGGCTCCAGGAGTAGGCCGCCGTAGAGATGCAGGCCCTTCACGTAGTCGAAAAAACCCTGCGGTTCCCTAGTGGCTTCGGTCTTTACGAGCTGGTCGGCGATGGTCAGGCCGTCCGTATGACCAGCGACCATGTCAGCGCCCTTGGGCATAAGAGTGGTCACGGCCACCGTGAAACCGGCGATACGGCCGATGACTCCATTGCGAATCGGCTCGGAAGAGCCATAAGCGTCGGCGGCTGTGAAACGCGGAGAGTGAAGAAGGTACTTCTTAATGCGCGGTGACACGATCAGGTACCGCCCATTGTGAGGAATCAGGTTGTCATCGAGCTTTTGTGCCAATTCCAGAACTCCCGCTGTGTAGATCTGCTCTCCGAGGTTTTCTGCCTGCGTCAGAGCTACGGCGGTGGACTTGTCCACGGCCTTAGAGGCAGTGATGAGTCCGGACATGTAGAAGTCGGTGGCGACAGCCAGCTTGCGGCCTTCCTTGGCTGTGGCTCCGGCTGCGAGAGAGCCGCGCTGTTGGGCTGTGATCACGTCGTCGACCTTGAACATCCACGCGTCGCTCTGGTCGATCGCAAGGTCAACACTGGACGTGGAAATGTCCGCGTCCTTGAGCTTCGTGAACGGGGTGTACTTCTGTACCTCGGGAGTGGATGCGGTATTGATCTTCACAGTGTCGCCATAGCGGCTGATGTCGCCCTCGTAGTCACGGTTGCTGACGAGCGGGGATGCGAAGACGGCGGAAGCGTCGTATCCGAAGCGAACGGCTTCGGACCATACTGAGGGAATGAACAAATCGGTGCGGGACGTATTCCAGCTCAAATCATTCTCCTTGGGTCAGTAGCGATTAGGGTTGATCTCGAAATTGGGCTTGTTGCTAACAGCGCGCGAGCGGCCGAGACCCAGTTGCTCCGGGGTGGAGGCGTTAGCCCATACATTCCCCTTTGGAATGCATCCGATAATGGCAGCGATCATGTCTTCGTTAGGGCTGCCGTCCTCGCCGACAAGCTTCGTGGTGTCGAATGCCTCCAGGAGGGAATCCGGGATAGTGACGCCGGCCTCGGCGGCCTTGATCCTCAGTTCGGCATGAGCGAACTTGAGGGAATATTCCTTTGCAATCGCTGTGCGGATACTCTCGGACGTGTCAGGAACGTCCTGCGTTGACTCCTCCGGGGCGATGACGGGTTCGCTGATCCCTGGGGAATAGGGAAGGTTTTCCGGCCCCTGCGGGACCTTGCCTGCGTCCGAGGAAGTGGTGGTCATGTATGCGACTCCTGTCTAGTTATTCACTGGCTGATACGGGGCGATTTCGCCTTTGTTTGAAAACCTTCGGTAGGCGGCGCGCCAAGCGCCGACCGTGGTCGGCTTATCCATCGGATAAGACTCAGCCTGACGAGCACGTGAAGCAATAACATCTCCTAGTTCCGAACATCTCTCGGAACAGAAGAAAGAACCACGGCGACTCTTGTTCTCCCGGTCGCACACAGGACAGAAACTGATCACAAGTGACGGGCCTCTAACGTCGAGAAAATGAGCAAAAAGAAAAACCATGACGACCGCGCGAGCGGTCGACATGGCCTGTTGGAGAAGGAAGGAAGGTTTCTCTTACTCTCTCATCATTGAAAGCAGTGTCTCGGACAGGAATCCGAGAACTTTTAGGATGTGCAACACCTCACAGATGCTCGTCAACTTTGGAGCCTCCCTTCCTTCCCAGTAGAAGACAGATAAAAGAAGGGGAAGCCCGCTTCTCAGTTCCCCCATGGGAGTCACTTGAGCAGGCACTCAACTGAGTTGAGCGTCCACTCAACGGCCAACCCAAAATTTGGACATGCGGGTTGAGCACCAGCTCAAGCGCCAGTGATCTGATGAGTGATGCACCGTCGCGAGCCGCGCCCTTCCTTCTGCACCAGTGAGGACGGCAGCACCAGGCATTGCGCACGGGATTCACGGGCCAGTAGGCCGTACTCCACACACTGCTTCACGGCGTGGGACACCGCCCCGCGAGAGCACTCGGACACCTCCCCACTGGTGCGATTAACCCGCCGCTTCATCAGGTCGTACAACTCACCCTCTGCGAACTGAGCATGACCGATCAGATCGGCTCGTGATTGAGCCAGCAGCCACAGCCGCGCCCACAGCGGCATCACGTCCTTCTGTGTGGCCAGCCTGCCAGTTTCCCTTTGAGAAACTGCGACCCATTCCCCGCCGCCAGCAAACCCAATAGCCAATGACTGTCACACCCTCCGACTGTCGAACCAGGCTTCAAAATCCGACGGCCTACACCGCAATGATTGACCAATCTTCCGAAACGGGATCCGCTCTGTTCGCCAATTCCCGTAAACCCAAGATCTGGGGACCTGAAGAATCTCGGCTACTTCATCCACCGTCAATCGCTTCTCCAAGCTCCTCGAACACCTCCGTCGTCGTGGTTGGCCCCACGGCCGTATCTGCTCCGCGCGGGAAGTGAAGGATGCCCTCATCGCACCTACCTCTGTCAACCGGGTGGACATCTATGGGTGTGGGCGTCTACCTTGATCACGTGAACACAGACAACGGCCGCACGGGCGGCATCTGGAGCGAGCAGCAGCAAGGCGCTTGGGGCATCCGCATGTGGTGGCCCGAGACTCCTCGGCCGACCGGCGGACCTCAGCACGTAGAGATCAGCCCAGTCGGTGACGCTCCCAAAGGCGACGTGGCGCGTGGGATCTCCACCACGGTCCTCCGACGCCTGGATCTTGCCCTCGCAATCGCGGACGCACAGGCGCAGTACGACATGAGCAACATCAGCCAGGAACACCGTGCAGAGATGGAGCGGCACGACACGCGAGAGGCAATGGAACTCAATGCGTTTGCCGCTCACGCTTTTCTAGAGCAGGTAGGCGTGTCGCCCCGCTACTTGGCAGTGCTGTCAGCGGCATACGTCGCAGCAGTGGAGACGGGCGAAACCGCTCCCGCGCACTACCTTGCGCAAGCTGTCGAACGGCGTCCCGAGACCATCAAGGATCACCTCAAGAAGGCTCGCCGGGATGGCTATCTGACTTCCCTACCCGGCAAACCTGGCGGTGAACTCACTGACAAGACACGAGAGATTCTGGCCGGCATCGACTTCGCCCCCTTCGAATCAGCGCTGGATGGCTGGCACCACGAACAGGCAACTCGGCACCTGGAGAAGGGCAAGTAACACCAGTGGCAACGACGTTCCAGAACTGCAAAAAGGACAAGGCTGACCCGTGCACCAAGTTGCGGTGCGGGCATCCGTGGACTGTCCGCTACCGCGAGCCGGGTGGGCGCTCCGGCCGTCAGCGGGAGAAGACGTTCCCCACCAAGAAGCAGGCCGAGGCTCACGGCAACAAGATGGAGGCGGACAAGCTCCAGGGCGTCTACCTCGACCCTGATCGAGGCAAGATCACCGTCCAAGCGTGGTGGGATGAGTGGCTGGCCGCGCAGATCCTCGCGCCCAACACCCTGCGGGACTACAAGGGGTTCGCATCCAACTACCTGATACCGACGCTCGGCCGAAAGACGATCGGCGGCGTCACCCCGAACGACGCTCAGCGTGTCGTCAAGGCCATGGAAGAGGCCGGGCTGATGGCGACCACCATCACCACCCGTGTGATCCCCATGAAGGCCATGTTCAAGGCCGCCGTGGACAACGATCGGATCGGCAAGGACCCCTGCAAGAACCTCAAGGTGCCCCGTGTCTCCTCCACCGCTGTGGACCTGGATGAGATTCCCACCCTGCCCGAGGTCGTACAGATCGCCAGGGAGATGCCCGCCGAATACCAGCTGAACGTGTGGCTGATCTCCGGGGTGGGCGTGCGCCCCTCCGAGGCGTTCGCCGCCTCCGAGGACTGCTGCCGGGGCGACGTGTACCGGATCTACCGCCAGACCACCGAGAAGGGTGACGGCACGGGCAACCGTAAGGGTCTCGTGCCGCTCAAGCACCGCGCGGCAGGTGACTACCGGGAAGCCCCGCTAGCTCAGTGGCTGGCCGAGGAGATCACCCGCCACACAGCGCAGCACGGCACCCGCACCATCCTCGGAGCCCCCGGCCTCTTCTTCGCCACCAAGGCCGGGGAACTGCTGACGCACGAAGGCTTCTACTACCACTGGCGTCAGACCATGAAGAAGCTCGGCATGAAGTACAAGCCCCACGACCTTCGGCACTTCTTCGCCTCCACCATGCTCGCCGCAGGCGTGTCCCTACTGGAGGTGAGCCGCTGGCTTGGACACAAGTCCATCCGCGTCACCGCCGACACCTACGGCCACCTCGTACCCGACTCTTGGAACCGGGGCCGCAAGGCCATGGAAGACGCCATGCGCCCCCAGCTCACGGCCATCAAGGGCGGCGCGCCGAACGGGTCGGCAGAGGTCGCACAGGCCGCCTAACCCACACCTGAGCCGCACATAGAGAAGACCCCCCAAGGGTAAGTTGGGGGGTCTTCGTGCTGACCAGGGTAGTACCGTGCTGGTTCTGTGCTGACTCAGCACCACCAGATACGACGTTTTCCCAGGTCAGGGGCCTGACTCTAGACGTTGACGCCGAAGTCCTGGGCGATGCCGACGAGGCCGGAGGCGTAGCCCTGGCCGACGGCGCGGAACTTCCACTCGGTGCCGTTGCGGTACAGCTCGCCGAAGACCATGGCGGTCTCGGTCGCGGCGTCCTCGCTGAGGTCGTAGCGCGCGATCTCGGCGCCGCCGGCCTGGTTGATGATGCGGATGAAGGCGTTCCGCACCTGGCCGAAGTTCTGGCTGCGGTTCTCGGCGTCGTAGATGGAGACCGGGAAGACGATCTTCTCGATGTCGGCCGGCAGGCCCGCCAGGTTGACCTTGATCTGCTCGTCGTCGCCCTCGCCCGCACCGGTGGTGTTGTCGCCGGTGTGCTCGATGGACTTGTCGGGCGTGACCTTGTTGTTGAAGAAGACGAAGTGCTGGTCAGAGAAGACCTTGCCGCTCGGGTTGACCGCGATGGCGCTCGCGTCGAGGTCGAAATCCGTGCCGGTGGTGGTGCGGACGTCCCAGCCGAGGCCGACCGTGACGGCGGTCAGGCCCGGTGCCTCCTTGGTGAGCGAGACGTTGCCGCCCTTGGACAGGCTTACAGCCATGGGATGTCCCTTTCCTCGTGGGTTCGTCGGGCTTCGTCCTGCGGACGAAGCTGCCGTCACCCACCACAACGCAGGCAAGACGCCATGGGGTTCCAGCTCTCTTTACTTTCTTTACTGATTCCTGACGCCGAGGTTGCTGAGGCGGGTGGGGCGGGATTGGGTGGGATGGGGTGCGCGTGGCCGCATGTGTTGGCGGGGTGTATCCCGGCCGCCTGCCCTGTGGCGTATGCCGGTACTCTCGCCCGCCACTCTCGCCCGCGCCCTTGTCTGACGATGCGTCAGGCGCGACGATGGCCCGGCCCTGCCGCCCCTTCTTCCGGCGCCCTTCCGTTCGCCTCTTTTTTCGGTGTGTGACGGGGCGTCGGGGGCGCATTCGGTACGGCTCGCGGTGAAGGAGTCCATATGGTGCGGATACTGCCCGAGGGGCGGCTGTCGTACGGGATGCAGCTGCCCGTCCAGTCGCAGAGCACGATCTACGCGGAGGAGTGGGAGGCGGCGGCCGGACCCGCGGACCTGGTGGAGATCGCGCGGGCCGCGGACCGGTACGGGTTCGCGTATATCGCCTGCTGTGAGCACATCGGGATTCCGCGGCGGCTGGCCGGGCCGATGAGCACCGTGTGGTACGACCCGGTCGCCACGCTCGCGCATCTCGCGGCCGTCACGGAGCGGGTCCGGCTGCTGAGCCATGTCGCGGTGGTCGGGCTCAAGCACCCGCTGATCAGTGCCAAGCAGTACGCGACGCTGGACGCGCTCTCCGGCGGGCGGCTGATTCTCGGAGTCGGCGCCGGGCACGTCCGGGAGGAGTTCGAGGCGCTGGGGGTGGCGTTCGAGCGGCGTGGGGCGGTGCTCGACGAGACGATCGACGCGCTCAAGGCGGCGCTCGGGCCGGAGGAGTTCCCGGAGTTCCAGGGGAAGCGGTTCGGCTTCTCGGGGCTGGGGCAGGCGCCGCGGCCGGTGCAGACGCCACGACCGCCGATCTGGGTGGGCGGTTCCTCGCCCGCCGCCGTGTGCCGGGCGGCGGTCCGCGGGGACGGCTGGCTGCCGCAGGGCGACCGGCGCGAGCAGTTGCCCGCGCAGATCGCGAAGTTGCGACGCCTGCGGGAGGAGGCCGGGATCGGGGAGCCGGTGGAGATCGGGACGATCGCCGAGCCGCTGTACGTCGGCGAGCCGAGGTGGCAGGTCGGCCGGCGGACCCTGTCGGGGACGCCGGACCGGATCGCCGCGTCGCTGCGGGAGTACCGGGCGATGGGTGTGGCGCAGATCCAGGTGCGGTTCCGCAGCCGGAGCAGGAGCGAACTGGTCGACCAGATGGCCGCGTTCGCGGCGGATGTCGCCGGACAGCTCGACGCGTAACCGGGGCGGCTGACGTAACCGATCCGGGCGGCAGCTGCTGGGAGCGGCTGGCGGAAGGCGGCGGGCGGCAGTCGGCCGGCAGCTGGCATTGGCGGGAGGTGGGAGGTGGGAGGCGGCGGGCAGCAGGCAACGCAGGGCGATGCCGCGGTGCGGCAGTGCGCGAGGTGGCGGAGGGCCGGGAGGAGAGACGGGTAAATGGGGAAGCTGGACGGTCGGGTGGTTGTCGTTACGGGTGGGGCGCGGGGACAGGGGGAGCAGGAGGCGCGGGTCTTCGTGGCGGAAGGGGCGCGGGTGGTGATCGGGGACGTGCTGGACGGGCCGGGGGAGGCGCTGGCCGCGGAGCTGGGCGAGGAGCGTGCCCGGTATGTCCATCTGGACGTGGGCCGGGAGGCGGACTGGCAGGCGGCCGTGGCGGCCACGAAAGCCGCGTTCGGGAAGCTGGACGGGCTGGTCAACAACGCCGGGATCCTGCGCTTCAACGAGCTGGTGAACACCCCGCTCGCGGAGTTCCAGCAGGTCGTCCAGGTCAATCAGGTCGGTACGTTCCTGGGGATGCGGGCGGTGGCGGCCGAGCTGGCGGCGGCCGGCGGCGGCACGATCGTGAACACCGCCTCGTACACGGCGCTGACCGGTATGCCGCTGCTGACCTCGTACGCGGCCACCAAGGCGGCGATCCTCGGAATGACGCGGGTCGCCGCGCTGGAGCTGGCGGGCAAGGGGATCAGGGTCAACGCGATGTGCCCGGGGGCGATCGATACGCCGATGACCGACCCGGGCAAGGCGACGGCCGACGGCGGGCCCAGGGCCGATGGCGCACCCAAGGACAACGGCAAGCCCGAAACCGATGGCAAGCCCGAAACCGACGGCGGATCCGACTCCGGATCCGACTCCGGATCCAACTCCGGATCCAACTCCGGATCCGACTCCCGATCCGACTCCGGGTCCAACTCCGGATCCGACTCGCGATCCGTTGCCGACGAAAAGGCCATCGGCAGCCGATCGCTGGACGATTTCTACCGGAAGGACGATTTCTACCGGAAGCTCGTCCCGATGGGGCGGATCGGGCAGCCGGTGGAGGTCGCCAGGCTGGCCCTCTTCCTGTCCTGTGCGGACTCGTCGTACATCACCGGCCAGCCGTTCGTCATCGACGGGGGATGGCAGGCGGGGGTTTCGCTGCGCTGAGCCGACGGGGAGCTGCCAGCCGACCGGCTGCCGGAGTCCGGAACGGCATCCGGGCTCACCTGACAGCACGTCAGCTATTGACGATGCGTGCGGCCGATGCCAGAGTCGGGCACTATCTGATGGAGCGTCAGATACTGATTACTCAGATGCTGATTACTCCAGCAGATGGTTCAGCCGGTGCCGGTTCGAGAGGTCGCGGCGGCGGGTGCGAACGGGCCGGGTCCGGACGCGCACCGTCCCGGCCGCGTCGCCGCACGCACGGGTACGGAAACGTCCGGGGGGCGACCCCCGCACCCCGAAGGAGTGAACTCCCTTGGAATTCGGGCTCTTTGTGCAGGGTTATGTGCCCGCGGCGCGGGCGAAGGCCGACCCCGAGGCCGAGCACCACGCGCTGATGGAGGAAACCGAGTACGTCATTCAGGCGGACAAGTCCGGCTTCAAATACGCCTGGGCCTCCGAGCACCACTTCCTGGAGGAGTACTCGCACCTCTCCGCCAATGACGTCTACCTGGGCTACCTCGCGCACGCCACCGAGCGCATCCACCTCGGGTCCGGCATCTTCAACCCGCTCGCCCCGGTCAACCATCCGGTGAAGGTCGCCGAGAAGGTCGCCATGCTCGACCATCTCTCCGGCGGACGCTTCGAGTTCGGGACCGGGAGGGGCGCCGGCAGTCACGAGATTCTCGGGTTCATGCCGGGTGTGACCGATATGAACCACACCAAGGAACTCTGGGAAGAGACCATCGCGGAGTTCCCCAAGATGTGGCTCCAGGACGAGTACGCCGGCTTCAAGGGCAAGCACTGGGAGCTGCCGCCGCGCAAGGTCCTGCCCAAGCCGTACGGGGCTTCGCACCCGGCGATGTGGTACGCCGCCGGGTCGCCGTCCTCGTACGCGATGGCCGGCAAGAAGGGCCTGGGAGTGCTGGGCTTCAGTGTGCAGAAGGTCGCCGACATGGAGTGGGTCGTCGACTCGTACAAGACGGCCGTCGAGGAGGCGGAGCCGGTCGGGGACTTCGTCAACGACAACGTCATGGTGACGTCCACGGCGATCTGCGCGGAGACGCATGAGAAGGCGGTGGAGATCGCGGTCAGCGGCGGGCTCAACTACCTCCAGTCGCTGCTCTTCCGCTACCACGACACCTTCCCGCGGCCCGAGGGCATCCCGCGCTGGCCGGAGCTGCTGCCCGAGTACACCGCGGAGGTCATCGAGCTGCTGATCGCCGAGGAGCTGCTGATCTGCGGCGACCCGGACGAGGTGCTCCGGCAGTGCAAGCGGTGGGAGCAGGCCGGCGCCGACCAGCTCTCCTTCGGCCTGCCGATCGGTATCGGCTACCAGGACACGATCGACTCCATCAAGCTGATCGGCGAGCACGTCATCCCGAAGATCGACACCGACCCGGTGCACCGCACCACGCGCTTCCGGCAGACGGCGGGACGGCGCTAGTGCCCCTCCCGGCAGGCTCTGCCCCGTCGCATCGCCCGGCACGCACGCTCGCCGCGTCGGCCAAAAGCCCTGGCAGCTCCGCTGCAAGGACCTCCGGCCGCCGCGCGATCGCACGCACCGGATGACGCTCCGCACGGGGCGGACATCGCCGGTCACGGCACCGGCAGCCACCACAGGCCCACGCCACAGGCCGGCCACCGGGCCGCCGTCAGGGCTCGTCCGAGGCGCTCCCTCGCCCGTACACCGCCCCGCCCCACCGCCCGCGAACGCCCGCACCGCACCCGCACCGCACCGAGAAAGGGAGCCACGCATGCTCGACCACCTGATCAAGGGCGCGACCGTCGTGGACGGGACGGGCGCGCCCTCCTACGTCGCCGACCTCGGCATCCGGGACGGGCGGATCGCGCTCATCGCGGCGCCCGGGACGGCCGGTGAGCCGGCCCGGACCAGTGAGGACGCCACCGGCCTGGTGCTCGCCCCCGGCTTCGTCGACCCGCATACGCACTACGACGCCCAGCTGTTCTGGGATCCGTACGCCACCCCCTCGCTCCACCACGGCGTCACCACCGTCGCGGGCGGCAACTGCGGGTTCACCCTCGCCCCGCTCCACCCCGGCCGGCCCGGGGACGCCGACTACACGCGGCGGATGATGAGCAAGGTCGAGGGCATGTCGCTGGTCGCGCTGGAGGAGGGCGCGCCCTGGAACTGGCACACCTTCGGCGACTTCCTGGACGCGCTGGAGGGCCGGATCGCGGTCAACGCGGGCTTCATGGTGGGCCACTGCGCGCTGCGCCGGTATGTGATGGGCGCCGACGCGGTGGGCGGACAGCCGACCGACGAGCAGCTGGCGGCGATGGAGCGGCTCTTCCACGAGGCGATGGACGCCGGTGCGTGGGGGCTGTCCACGACCCAGTCGACCACCCACTCCGACGGCGACGGGCAGCCGGTCGCCTCCCGGTACGCGCGCCCCGCCGAACTGCTCGCCCTGTCCCGGGCGGTGGCCGACCACGAGGGCACCCAGCTGGAGGCCATCGTCACGGGCTGCCTCGACCAGTTCGACGACGCCGAGATCGACCTGCTGGTGCAGATGTCGGCGGCGGCCGGCCGCCCGCTGAACTGGAACGTGCTGACGATCGACGCGGCCGTCCCGGAACGGGTGCCGCGCCAGCTGACGGCCAGCGCACGGGCCCGTGCGGCGGGCGGCCGCGTCGTGGCCCTGACCATGCCGATCCTCACCCCGATGAACATGTCGCTGGGCACCTTCTGCGCGCTCAACCTCATCCCCGGCTGGGGCGAGATCCTCGGCCTGCCGGTGCCCGAACGGATCGCCAGGCTGCGCGACGCCGGCGTACGTGCCGAGCTGCTGCGCCGCGCCGACAGCAAGGAGGCCGGGGTCTTCCGCCGGCTCGCGCGCTTCGACCGGTACGTCATCGGCGACACCTACTCCGCGGCGAACGAGGGACTCAGCGGCCGGGTGGTGCGGGACATCGCCGCCGAACGCGGTCTGGAGCCGTTCCACTGCCTGGTCGAGATCTGCGCCAACGACCAGCTGCGTACGGTCCTGTGGCCGATGCCCACCGACAACGACCCGGCCAGCTGGGCGCTGCGCAAGGAGACCTGGCGGCACGAGGACGTCCTGCTGGGCGGCTCGGACGCGGGCGCCCATCTGGACCGGATGTGCGGCGCCCCGTACACCACCCGCTTCCTCGGGGACTGTCTGCGCGGGCGCCGGCTCGTCGGCCTGGAGCGGGCCGTGCAGCTGCTGACCGACGAACCGGCCCGGCTGTTCGGGCTGCGGGAACGCGGCCGGATCGCCGAGGGGTACCACGCCGACCTGGTGCTCTTCGACCCGGCGCGGATCGACGCGGGCCCCGCCAGGCTCGTGCACGATCTGCCGGGCGACGGCCCGCGGCTGGACTCGCGGGCGGTCGGGATCGTGAGCGTACGGGTCAACGGCGTGGAGACGATCCGGGCGGACGAGGTGACCGGCGCGGTGCCCGGGACGGTACTGCGGTCGGGCCGGGACACCAGGACGGTGAGCACCCGGTGACCGGCCGGGACGGGGCCGCGCGGCGCGGGCCCGGGGCGGACGCGGCGGGTGTCGGTGAAGTGGCCGGTGCGCGGCGGCTGTTCATCGGCGGGGCGTGGGCCGAGCCGGAGCTGGGGTACTACGACGTGCTGAACCCGGCGACCGAGGAGGTCGTCGGGCGGGCGCCGGAGGCGAGCCGGGCGCAGGTGGCCGCGGCGGTGGCCGCGGCCCGCGACGCCTTCGAGAGCTGGTCGCGGACGGCCCCCGAGGAGCGGGCCGCCGTCCTGGACCGTACGGCGGCGGTGCTGCGCCGCGAGTCCGCCGGGTACGCGGAGCTGGCGCAGGCGGAGAGCGGCGCGACGGCCGCCACCGCGCGCGGGATGCAGGTCGGGGTGGCCGCCGCGCGCTTTCGGCGGTACGCGCGCGGCGCCCTGGAGCCGCTGGAGACCGGGCTGCCGCCGCAGGTCAACGAGGCCGGGCCGCTGGGGAGGGCGGGCGTCGTCGGGGCGCTCGCGGTGCGCCGCCCGGTGGGCGTGGTCGCCTGCGTCACCTCGTACAACAACCCCTGGGCCAACCCGGCAGGCAAGGTCGCGCCGGCGCTGGCGATGGGCAACACGGTCGTCGTCAAACCGGCGCCGCAGGATCCGCTGTCGGTGTTCCGGATGGCCGAGGCGCTGGCCGAGGCCGGGGCGCCGCCGGGGGTGGTCAATGTCGTCACCGGCGCGCGTCCGGAGGTCGGGGAGGCGGTGGTGGCGGCGGACGGTGTGGACATGGTCAGCTTCACCGGTTCGACGGCCGTCGGGCAGCGGATCGCGGAGGTGTGCGGCCGCGGGATGAAGCGGCAGCTGATGGAGCTGGGCGGCAAGGGCGCGGCGCTGGTCTTCGACGACGCCGACCTGCGCTCGGCGGTGGCCGGTATCGGCACCACCTTCTCCTTCTACAGCGGGCAGATCTGCACCGCGCCGACCCGGGTGCTGGCGCAGCGCGGGATCTACCGGCGGCTGGTGGACGGACTAGCCCGGTACGCGGAGGGGTTGACGGTCGGCGATCCGCGGGAGCGGGGGATCATCGTCGGCCCGGTGATCTCCGCGGCGCACCGGGACCGCATCGAGTCGTATGTGGCGCTGGCGGCCGAGGAGGGCGCGCGGCTGGTGACCGGCGGCGAGCGCCCGGCGCGGGAGCGCGGTTTCTATGTCGCGCCGACGCTCTTCGCGGACTGTACGAACGCGATGCGGGTGGTGCGTGAGGAGATCTTCGGCCCGGTGGTGGCGGTCGTGCCCTTCGACGACGAGGAGGAGGGCATCGCGCTCGCCAACGACAGTGACTACGGGCTGCTGGACTACGTCTGGTCGGGCGATGTGGCCCGCGCCTTCCGGGTCGCGGGGCGGCTGCGGGCCGGCGGGGTCGGGGTCAACACCATCGGCCGGCACATGGAGGCCCCGTTCGGCGGTTTCAAGCGCAGCGGGGTCGGCCGCGATGTGGGCTCGTACGCGCTGCACGCGTACAGCGAGTTGCAGTCCATCGTCTGGCCGGGGTGAGGCGCCGCGGGGACCGGCGGGAAATTTTTGAACCGCCATAAAACGGACAGCGCTGCGGTTATCGCAATGCGGAAGAGTTGGGTTGTGCCCCGTAAGTCAAAGGTGCAACTCGACTTCTTCTCCCTATTGCTTGGTCATCATTGAAAATTCACCTGTGTAGCGAAGGTTTCGGCGGCGGACCTTGACGCTCCGGATACGGAAACAGCAGCGCTTAACGTCCTGTTCATGGTTCAGGTAGACCCCCGGCCCCAGACCGGAGACACGGTAACGAGCGTCGTCGGTACCGGCAGTGACACCCGTAACAAGGGCCTCAGCGGCAACTCCGTCGGCCTGCTCGGCAGCTCGGTGATCGGCATCTCGACCGTCGCGCCCGTGTACTGCCTCACCTCCACCCTCGGCCCGACCGTCAGCAAGGTCGGCCTCCAGATGCCCGCCGTCTTCCTCGCGGGCTTCCTGCCGATGCTGCTCGTCGCCTTCGCCTACCGCGAGCTGAACAAGGCGGTCCCCGACTGCGGCACCTCCTTCACCTGGTCGGTGAAGGCGTTCGGCCCGCGCATCGGCTGGATGTGCGGCTGGGGCCTGGTGATCGCGACGATCATCGTGCTCTCCAACCTGGCCGGCGTCGCCACTTCGTTCTTCTACCTCCTGCTCGGTGAACTCACCAGCAATCCGGACATCGCCGCCCTGGACGGCAACAAGGTCGTCCACGTCCTGACCTGCCTGGTCTTCATCGCCGTCGCCACGGCCATCAGCTACCGCGGGATGACCGCCACCAAGGGCGTGCAGTACGCGCTGGTCGGCCTGCAACTCGCGGTGCTCGCCGTCTTCATCGTGATGGCCGTGGTCAAGGCCCGCTCCGGCGAGTTCGCCGGCTCCCTGGACTTCTCCTGGACCTGGTTCGACCCGTTCTCCGTCGAGTCCTTCTCCGCCTTCACGGCCGGTCTGTCGCTCTCCATCTTCATGTTCTGGGGCTGGGACACCTGCCTCACGGTCAACGAGGAGACCGCGGGCAGCCAGCAGACGCCCGGCCGCGCCGCCCTGCTGGCCATGGTCGTGTTGATCGGCTCCTACCTGCTCACCGCGGTGGCCGCCCAGATGTTCTCCGGCGTCGGCGACAAGGGGCCGGGGCTCGGCAACCCGGACACCGCCGACAACGTCTTCGCCACCCTCGCCAACCCCGTCATGGGCACCGCGCTCGGTGTGCTGCTCTTCATCGCGGTCCTCGCCTCGGCCGCCGCCAGCCTCCAGACCACCTTCATCCCGGTGGCCCGTACGGTCCTGGCGATGAGCGCGTACGAGGCGCTGCCGCCGTCCTTCGCCCGGATCCACCCGCGGTTCCGCTCCCCGGGCAAGGCCACCGTCGCGGCCGGCGTGGCCACCGGCGTCTTCTACGCCGTGATGACCTTCCTCAGCGAGAACGTCCTCGTCGACACCATCTACGCGCTCGGCCTCATGATCTGCTTCTACTACGCGATCACCGCCTTCGCCTGTGCCTGGTTCTTCCGCGGCGAGCTGCGCAACTCGGTCCGCGACCTGCTGTTCAAGGGCGTCTTCCCGGCCCTCGGCGGGGTCGTTCTGACGGCCGTCTTCCTCAAGACGCTGATCGATATGTGGAACCCCGCCTACGGCTCCGGCAGTTCGGTCTTCGGTATCGGCTCGGTCTTCATCATCGGCGTCGGCCTGCTGCTCGTCGGCTTCCTGATCATGCTGGTGATGCAGCGCCGCAGCCCGGGATTCTTCCGCGGCGAGGTGCTCACGCGGTCCACCCCGGCGATGGTGGTGGAGGAGTAGGAGCCGGGGGCAGCGGCGGGAGCCGGTCAGGGCGGCGTCCCCACGGGTGCGGACCGTCCGCTTCGGCGGGCGGTCCGCACCCGTCCGCTGTGACGGACGGACCCGCACCCGTCCGCGCGGCGTCCGTCCCGCGCGGTCTGCGCACCACCTCCGGCCCGTGCCGGGCGACGTGGTCCCGTCCGCGGGTACCGGTCCGCCCGGTGTGGGCCGCGCGGTGGGCGGACCGCCCCGCCCGCGGGCCCGCGCCGGTCAGCCGAGGGTCAGGACCGCCTTGCCGCGAATCTCGCGGTTGATGAGGGCGGTGGCGGTCTCGCCGGCCTGTGCCCAGTCGGCCACCCGGTCCACGCTCGGCTGGAGGCGGCCCTCGGCCGTGAGGCGGACGAGGTGGGCCAGGTCGGCGCCGGTATCACCGCCGGACTGGATGCCGATGAGGCTCAGCCGGTTCATGACCAGCTGGTAGGGCCGGATCGGGGTCGGCTCGCCCGAGGTGGCACCGATGGAGATGACCTTGCCCTCCGGGGCGGTACGGTCCAGCAACTCGGCGAGCAGGGACCCGCCGACGTTGTCCAGCACGATGTCCACCGGGGTGTCGATACCGGCCGGGCCGGTCAGCACATGGTCCGCGCCGAGCGCGGCCAGGCCCTCGCCGCGGGCCGGGCTGCCGACGAGCGCGTACACCTCGGCGCCCGCCAGATGGGCGAGCTGGACCGCGAAGCGCCCCACCCCGCCCGAGGCACCGGTGACGGCCACGCGCTGTCCGGGCCGCACACCGGCCGTACGGAGCGCGCGCAGCGCCGTCAGGCCCGCCACGGGGAGGGCGGCGGCCGTGCTGAAGTCCACGGTGTCGGGCAGTACCGCGAGTTCACCGACCGGGACGGCGCGCAGCTCGGCCCAGCCGGCGTTGCGGCCCCAAGTGACGACCCGGTCGCCGGGCCGGGGCCCGTGACCGCTCGCGGCGGCCCGCTCGACCACGCCCGCCGCGTCCCAGCCCGGGACGGTCCCCTCGGCGACCTCCTCGGACTTGGGCAGTTCGCCGTAGTTCAGCGATACCGCGCTGATCCTGACCAGTACCTCATCGGGCCCGGGGACCGGGTCGGGGACGGTGCCGAGAGCGAGACGGCCGGGCGCGGAATGATCGACAACGAGTGCACGCATCGGAGATTCCTCCTCGATAGGCAGAACCGGAGCTGTGCGCAGTAACCGGCGGGTCACTCCGGTTATTCCGTGGTCCGGACGGCCGCGGTTCCGGGATTCAGTCGCGGCCCAGGAAGACCGGGTTGGTGAGGGCGGCCATCGGACCCGGGAGGCCCGGGACGGTCGCGGGGTGGCGGACCTCGGCGCGTATATAGGCGGCGTGGTCGGGAGTGGTCCGCCAGCTGACGGTGCCGGTGCCGGCGGGCGGCAGCGGCGCCGCGTACACGCTGCCCTGGTCGGTGACGAAGCTGACCGTGCAGCCCAGGGCGCCGGAGACCGTCAGCCGGGCGGTGGCCTGGTCCGTGCGGGGGACGGCGAGGCGCTCGGAGATGCCGGCGTGCTCACCGCGCCCGCCGCTGACGGTGAAGGCGAGGTCGATCTTCGAGGACTCGGCTATCCAGACCCGGCCGGCCCGGATGCCGTCCTGGAGGGCGCGCCGGGAGAGATCGTCGGCCAGGACGACGGTCTGCGGGAGGCCGACGACGTCCGGGTCGCGATGGGCGTCGCTGTGGCCGACGGCGGGCAGCCAGGCCGCCCGGCCGCGGGTGTGGGCGACGAGGGTGTTGTCCCATTCGGCGAGGGTGATCTCGTCATCGGGGGTGTACGGGCCGTTCCAGACCTCCACCGCATCCGCCTCGGTCAGGCCGAACTTCCAGTTGCAGCCGAGGCAGGTGGCGTGCGGATGCGCCGGGATGACCAGGCCGCCGGCCCGCCGGATGGCGCGCGCGTATCTGCCGAAGGCGTTGTCGCGGGCCCGGTAGCGCCAGTCGATGAACGTGCCGGCGTCGGTGCCCATCGCCACCACGTGGCCATTGCGGGTGGTGATCTCCTCGCCGGTGAGAATGAGCAGGTCATCACCCCACAGACCGTCCCAGGCGCCGTGTGCGGAGGTGGTGTTGTGCTCGGAGGTGTTGATGAAGTCCAGCCCGGCGGCGCGGGCCAGCGCGGCGATCTCGGCGGGCGTGCGCCTGCCGTCGGAGTGGACCGAGTGCAGATGGCTGTCGCCCCGGTACCACGCCCGGCCGCGGCCCCGGGCGCGCTCGGGGGGATGGACGGGCGCGGGGGTGTGTCCCCGGGGGCCGTGGCGCAGGGTGACGCTGACGTCGTAGACCAGGCCCTGGGGCGCGATGGTGTACGGACCGAGCGCGATATGCCAGGTGCCGGCGTTGACGGGGCCCGGGAGGTAACCGGGCGTGGCGTCGTCGGCGCGCAGGAAGAACTCCGTACGCGCCCCGCCCGACCAGCCGCGAAAGCCCGCACCGCCCAGGGCCGTACCGCGTTCGTCGAAGATGCCGATGTCGCAGGCGTTACCGGACGTGCCCTCGGGGACGGCGGGTCTGTCATACCGGTAGGCGACGGCGATCTCGCGGACGCCGGGCGGCACTTCGACCGGGAGATAGACGAAGTCCGGTGCGCCCGCCGGCAGCCGCCCGGTGACCCTGCGGGTCTGCTCGCCCCCGGTGCCGCCCGCCCCCGCGGGGCGCCCGGCCGCGGGCGCCGCGTCGGCGAAACTCACGCCGTTGAGCGTGAGCGCGCCCGCCGCCCCCGCGCCCGCCGAAAGCCTCAGAACGTCGCGCCGGTCCATGCCGCCCCCTGTCCTCTTCCGCGGCCGCGTACTGCCCCGTACCGCCGCATACCGATTCGTAGTGCCGGGTATCGCCGTGTATCGCCTCGTGTCGTCGTCTGAGAACTGTTGTACGCGGGTGTGACACGGAGGAAAAGGGCTGTGGATAACCCGCGGTCGGTGAGGGAACATGCGGTCACTCACACGTCTGACGCGGAGGTACCCCGCATGCGGATCGCGACCACGATCTTCCTGACCGACGAGACGATCCGGCCGGACCGGCTGGCCCGTGAGCTGGAGCAGCGTGGCTTCGCCGGCCTCTATCTCCCCGAGCACACCCACATCCCGGCGAGCCGCGACACGCCCGCCCCCATGGGTGAGCCGCTGCCCCGCGAATACGGCCGCACCCTCGACCCGTTCGTCGCGCTCGCCCAGGCCGCCGCCGTCACCGAGCGGCTCGGCCTGGGCACCGGCATCACCCTCGTCGCCCAGCACGATCCGGTCGCCCTCGCCAAGCAGATCGCGACCCTCGACTTCCTCTCCGGCGGCCGTTTCACGCTCGGCGTCGGCTTCGGCTGGAACGTGGAGGAAGCCGCCGACCACGGTGTCCAGTGGTCCACCCGGCGCGAGCTGACGCGCGACCGGATGGCGCTGATGCGGGCCCTGTGGGCGGCGGAACCGACGGCGTACAAGGGTGAGTTCGGATCCGTACGGGCCTCGTTCGCGTACCCCAAGCCGGCGAACGGCGCACCGCGCATCCTGGTCGGCGGCGCGGCCGGCCCCCGGCTCTTCGGGCAGATCACCGAGTACGCGGACGGCTGGCTGCCGATCGGCGGACGGGGCCTCGGCGAGAGCCTTCCGGAGCTGCGCCGGGTGTGGGAGGACACCGGGCGGGCCGGTGACCCGGTGGTGGTGCCGTACGCCGTCAAACCGTCGGCCGGAAAGCTGGCCCACTACCGGGACCTGGGCCTGACGGAGGTGGTGCTGCAACTGCCACCGGCCGGCGAGGCGGCGGTGTTGCGGACCCTGGACGATTTCGCGCAGTACTTGTGACGGGTTCGGCCATTCGTGAGAGGGGGCGCCCGCCCGGGGGCATCGCGGGCGCGTCGGCCCCGCGACCGGCCGGCTGCCTAGGACCATCGGCGTACGCGCCCGGGGCGGGTCCGGTACCGCAGACCGATCCGCGGCGGCCCCGGCCGGTCGTAGCGTCGATGGGGAAGATCCGCGGAGCGGAAAACACGGAGCGGAAAACGCGAAGCGGAAATCACGAAGCGGGAGACCCCCAGCCCGGAACGCGGAGCCGGAGACGCGTAGCCGGAACCCACGAACCGCACAGCCGGCACGCCAGAGCAGATCCACCGAGCAGACCCACAGATCAGACCCATCGAGCAGATCCACCAAGTAGATCCACAGATCAGATCCACCGATCAGATCCGCAGATCAGCGGTCCAAGGAGATCACCATGCCTCGACTCGACCACACGATCGTGCACAGCACCGACCGTTTCGCCTCCGCGCGATTCCTGGCCGGCCTTCT
Source organism: Streptomyces sp. x-80 (assembly GCF_046549095.1). Lineage (NCBI taxonomy): Bacteria > Bacillati > Actinomycetota > Actinomycetes > Kitasatosporales > Streptomycetaceae > Streptomyces > Streptomyces sp. x-80. Next base: position 482,425 of record NZ_JAJPWM010000002.1, on the reverse strand, counting down.
GGGTGCTCCCGAGCCCAAGGAGTACGGCCCGTTCGCCGCCGTCCGGCTGGACAACGTGGTGCTGGACTACGCGGAGCATGTCGCCGCCGGGCGGGAGTTCGTCCCCACGCACTACGCGATTCTGGTGACGGAGGACGAGTTCGACGCGGTCCTTGCCCGCATCCAGGCCCGCGAGCTGCCCTACTGGGCCGACCCCCAGCACAGCCAGCCGCAGGTGATCAACCACCTGGACGGCGGCCGTGGCCTCTATCTCGACGACCCCGACGGCCACAACCTGGAGTTCCTGACCAGGACTTACTCCGACGAGCTCCTGGCCGGCCTGTAACCGGGGCGCCCGCTCCGGTGGCCGGACGCACCCCGCGTTCGCGGACGCGCCCCGATCCGCTGCGGAGGGAACCTCCGTCTGACGTGATCAGCGGCACACCGGCCACCGGTTGTCCGGCGGCGGCGCTGTCGGTGGGCGCTCGTATGCTCGGAGGATGACTTCCAGCGTGCAGGGACCTGACCAGGGATCCGACCGAGGCGGCGACTTCGGCACGGGCGTCGCGGCCGACCGGCCGGAGCGGCCGACGGCGAACTCCATGCGCCGCGCGCTCAAGCGGGCCCGCGACGGCGTCGCGCTGGACATCGCCGAGGCCGCGGTGCTGCTCCAGGCCCGCGGCGACGACCTCCAGGACCTGTGCGCCTCGGCGGCCCGGGTGCGCGACGCGGGCCTGGAAGCCGCGGGCCGCCCCGGCGTCATCACGTACTCGAAGGGGGTCTTCATCCCCCTCACCCGGCTCTGCCGCGACAAGTGCCACTACTGCACCTTCGTCACCGTCCCCGGCAAGCTGCGCCGCGACGGCCACGGGATGTTCATGTCGCCCGACGAGGTGCTCGACATCGCGCGCCGCGGCGCCGAAATGGGCTGCAAGGAGGCCCTGTTCACGCTCGGCGACAAGCCGGAGGAGCGCTGGCCCGAGGCCGGCGAATGGCTGGCGGCGCACGGCTACGACGACACGCTCTCGTACGTACGTGCCATGGCCATCCGGGTCCTGGAGGAGACCGGGCTGCTGCCGCACCTCAACCCCGGAGTGCTGTCCTGGACGGACTTCCAGCGCCTCAAGCCCGTCGCCCCGTCCCTGGGCATGATGCTGGAGACGACGGCCGAGCGGCTGTGGAGCGAGCCCGGCGGCCCGCACCACGGCTCGCCCGACAAGGAACCGGCCGTCCGGCTGCGCGTCCTGGAGGACGCGGGGCGCTCCAACGTCCCCTTCACCACGGGACTGCTGATCGGCATCGGTGAGAACTACGCGGAGCGCGCCGAGTCCCTCTTCGCGCTGCGCCGCGTCCAGCGTGCCTACCACGGCATCCAGGAACTCATCATGCAGAACTTCCGCGCCAAGCCGGACACGGCCATGCGCGGTATGCCGGACGCCGAACTGGAGGAGCTGGCCGCGACCATCGCGGTGGCCCGGCACATCATGGGCCCCTCCACCCGCATCCAGGCGCCGCCCAACCTGGTCGACGGGGAATTCGAGCTGCTCATCGCGGCCGGGATCGACGACTGGGGCGGCGTCTCCCCGCTGACCCGCGACCATGTGAACCCCGAACGCCCCTGGCCGCAGATCGACGACCTGGCCGCCCGCACCGCCGCCGCCGGGTTCGACCTGCGCGAACGGCTGCCCATCTACCCCGAATTCATCCAGCGCGGCGAGCCCTGGCTGGACCCCCGGCTGCTGCCGCACGTCCGCGCGCTGGCCGACCCGGAGACGGGCCTGGCCCTTGAGGACGCGCCCGTCGTCGGCCGGCCCTGGCAGGAGCCCGACGAGGGCTTCTCACTGGGCGCCTCGGGCCGTACGGATCTGCACCACACCATCGACACCGAGGGCCGCACGGGCGACCGGCGCGACGATTTCGACGAGGTGTACGGCGACTGGGAGGCGCTGCGCGAGGCCGCCGCCCCCGGGATGGTGCCGTCCCGGATCGACACCGATGTCCGCGCGGCGCTGTCCGTCGCCGCCGACGACCCCACCAAGCTCACCGACGACCAGGCGCTGGCCCTGCTGCACGCCGACGGCCCCGCGCTGGACGCGCTCTGCACGATCGCCGACGAGCTGCGCCGTGCCACGGTCGGCGACGACGTCACCTACATCGTCACCAGGAACATCAACTTCACCAACGTCTGCTACACCGGCTGCCGGTTCTGCGCCTTCGCCCAGCGCCGTACGGACGCCGACGCCTACACCCTCTCGCTGTCGCAGGTCGCCGACCGCGCGCAACAGGCGTGGGACGTGGGCGCGGTGGAGGTCTGTATGCAGGGCGGTATCCACCCGGACCTGCCCGGTACGGCCTATTTCGACATCGCGCGGGCCGTCAAGGAGCGCGTCCCCGGTATGCATGTGCACGCCTTCTCGCCGATGGAGGTCGTCAACGGCGCGACCCGCACCGGTCTGTCGATCCGCGAATGGCTGACCGAGGCCAAGGCCGCCGGTCTGGACACCCTCCCCGGTACGGCCGCCGAGATCCTCGACGACGAGGTCCGCTGGGTCCTCACCAAGGGCAAGCTCCCCACCGCCACCTGGGTCGAGGTCATCAAGACCGCCCATGAGCTGGGCATCCGCTCGTCCTCGACGATGATGTACGGCCATGTCGACCAGCCCCGCCACTGGCTCGGCCACTTCCGGCTGCTCGCCGAGATCCAGCAGGAGACCGGCGGTTTCACCGAGTTCGTCACCCTCCCCTTCATCCACACCAACGCCCCCGTCTACCTCGCCGGTATCGCCCGCCCCGGTCCCACCACCCGCGACAACCGCGCGGTGACGGCCATGGCCCGGGTGCTGCTGCACCCGCACATCACCAACATCCAGACCAGCTGGGTCAAGCTCGGCAAGGAGGGCGCCGCCGAGATGCTGCGCTCGGGCGCCAACGACCTGGGCGGCACGCTGATGGAGGAGACCATCTCCCGGATGGCGGGCTCCAGTTACGGCTCGTACCGCTCGGTCCAGGACCTGGTCGCCATCGCGGACGAGGCGGGCCGCCCGGCCCGGCCCCGTACGACGCTGTACGGCCCGGTCAGCGACGAGCGGCAGTCCGTGGCGCGCGCCTCGGACGGCCATCTTCCGGAGCTGCTGCCGGTGTTGGAGCAGCCGTAGCCGTAGCCGTAGCCGTAGCCGGAGGCGCGGGAGCCGGAGCCTGAGCCGGGGGAGCGGGGCCGGGCTCCGGGGCGCGCCGGAGCCGCCCGGCATCCGGGTTCCGGGCTCCGGGACCCGGGCTCATGGACGGCGCGGCCGCGCTCCGCCCCGTTTCCCGTGCTCCGCCGCGATTCCCTGTACTCCGCCGCATCCCCCGTACTTCGTCTCATTCCTCGTACTCGGTCTCGTGCTGGAGGATGCACTGCTGCCACTGCGACAGCGCCTCCTCCCGGTCGCCTCCGGCGTCCTGGGCCGCGGCGATCAGCGCATCGGCGGCCATCGCGGCCAGCCGGACCGCGATATGGCAGACGTCGCGCTGCGGGAGCGGCCGGAGGAGTTCCACCGCGCCGTCGCTGTCGCCGGAGAGCGCGGAGGCGACGACGGCCATGGTGGTGCGGTCCCACTCGTACTCGGACATGAGGAGAGCATGCCCAGCGGCCGCCCGTAGCAGTATCGAACGGGTGGGTGTTCGAGGCGATGTGCGGAGCGGCACGTCCGTACTCCTGCCGATGCGCCGCACCCTCACCCGGAGCCGATCGGGCCGACGGGTCGGTGAAGGCCGGTGGAGATTGCTGACGGCCGGTGGGAGACCGGTGGAGGCCGGTGAACGTTACCCGCCGGTTGTGTACCGACCGGAAACCGTCTCCCCGGTGACTGTGCGCAATACGCCGCCGACCCCAAGTTGATCACTCGTGGTCGATTACAGTGCTGCGCCAGGGGAGCCCACCGGGCCCCGGGACGAGGCGAGCTTCGGGAGGGGCGCAGTGAGCGCAGCGGCAGACAACACCGCTATCTGGGGCCGCGCCGAACAGCAGGACTTCCGCAGCCGGGTGCGCGGCTGCCTCCTCGGCGGCGCCATCGGCGACGCCCTCGGCGCGGGTATCGAATTCGACTCCCTGGCGGCGATCCGCCAGGCGCACGGCCAGGAGGGCGTCACGGATTACGTGCCGGCCTACGGGCGGCGCGGTGCGGTCACCGACGACACCCAGATGACCCTGTTCACGGTGGACGGCCTGATCCGGGCCCAGGTGCGCCGTGACACCGGCGCCTGGCACCCACCCACCGACGTCCACCGCGCCTATCTGCGCTGGGCCGCCACCCAGCGCGACTGGGGCCCGGACGAGCGCAAGAAGGACGACGGCTGGCTCGCCCGCGAGGAGTGGCTGTACTCCCGGAGGGCGCCCGGCCGGGCCTGTCTGTCGGGTCTCGGCGACGACACGATGGGCACGCTGGAGCAGCCCAAGAACCCCGGCTCCAAGGGGTGCGGCGCGGTGATGCGCTCCGCGCCGTTCGGTCTGCTGGTCGGCTGGGAGCCGCAGCTGGTCTTCCAGCTCGCCGCCGAGTGCGCGGCGCAGACGCACGGCCACCCCACCGGCTATCTGGCGGCCGGCGCGTTCGCGGTCATCAGCCATGCGCTGGCCCGTGGTGAGGACCTCGACGGCGCCGTGCGGAAGGCGCTGGCGCAGCTGGCCGCCCGCCCCGGCCACGAGGAGACCACCGACGCCCTCCAGCGCGCGCTCGCCGCCGTACGGCAGGGCACGCCGACGGCGGAGCGGGTGGAGTCGCTGGGGGAGGGCTGGACGGCGGAGGAGGCGTTGGCGATGGGTGTGTACTGCGCGCTGGTCGCCGAGGACATCCGCCATGGGCTGCTGCTCGCCGTCAACCACGGCGGGGACAGCGATTCGACCGGCGCCGTCTGCGGGAATCTGCTGGGCACACTGCACGGCGAGACGGCGCTGCCGCCGGTGTGGCTGGTCGAGCTGGAGGGCCGGGACACGATCTTGCAGCTGGCCGACGATTTCGCGATGGAGATGACACAGGGGGCCGCGCTGCACAGCCCGGCCGGTTCGGCACCGGGCTGGCTCGCCCGTTACCCGCGCGCCTGACCGGGCCACGCCGTCTTCCGGCCCGAGCCGCCGCTCGACCGGCCGGGGCCCGACGGGCCGGGGCCTCCTGAGCGGCCGGACAGCTCGGGCCGGGTTCCGCCTGGGCCGCCCGCCCGCCCGACTGCCCGACTGCCACCTCCGCCTGCCGCCTGCCTGTCGCACGTCCGCCGGGCCGTCAGCCCGCTGTCAGCCCGTACGCCCGCCCGTCGGCGGTCCCGTAAGCCCGTCCCACCCGTTCTTGGGCACATCCCCCGCGACAGCTGCCGCCCCCGCGGCCGCACCGTCACCCCGCTCCCCGTCCCCGTCGCCGTCACCACCGGAGTTGATACGCGCCAGCAGCGCATCCCGCTCCGGGGTGTCCTCCGGCCTGAGGAACCCGATCAGGACGAACAGCACCAGCGAGGTCGCGACCGGCGACACGATCTGGATTTGCAGCTGGACGCCGTCCAGCCCGTAGTTCGTCAGCCAGAAGGCGAACAGGCCGGCCGCCCAGGACACCAGGGCCGCCGTCGGACCGGACCTGCGGAACACCGGCAGCATGCCGAGCAGGAACGGGATGGAGATCGGCCCGACGAGTCCGGCCACCCACTTGATGACGACCGTGATGATGTCCTTGAAGGTGGGGGAGTTGACCTGCGTCGCGATGGCCATCGACAGCGCGAGGAAGGACACCGTCGACAGCCGCGCGGCCAGCAGCCCCGCCTTGTGCGACCAGCTGCGGGCCTTCGCGCCGAGCTTCGGCAGCGCGGGCGCGATATCGCGGGTGAAGACCGCGGAGATGGCGTTGGCGTCCGAGGAGCACATGGCCATCGTGTGCGAGAAGAAGCCGACGACCACCAGGCCCAGCAGACCGTGCGGCAGCAGGCGTTCGGTCAGCAGCGCGTACGAGTCCGAGGCGTCCGGCTTCGTCGCCTTGACCAGGAGGGGCGCGGCCCACATCGGGAAGAAGAGGACCAGCGGCCAGACGAACCACAGCGCCGCCGACAGCCGCGCCGAGCGCTTGGCCTGCCTGGCGTCGCGGGTGGCCATATAGCGCTGGGCCTGGTTCCACATACCGCCGCTGTACTCGAAGGTCTTGATGAAGAGATACGCGAGCAGGAAGGTGAGGGTGTACGGGCCGACGGTCGGCTGGGTGTGGGTGTCCGGCAGCTTGTCCCATACGGTCCACAGCGCGCTGAAGCCGCCCAGTTCACCCAGGACGGTGACCAGCATCGCCACGCCCGCCAGCAACTGGATGACGAACTGGCCCAGCTCGGTGAGCGCGTCCGCCCACAGCCCGCCGACCGTGCAGTAGATGCCGGTGATCACGCCGGTGATGAGAATGCCCTGGTTCAGCGACATCCCGGTGAAGACGGACAACAGGGTGGCGATGGCGGCCCACTTGGCGCCCACGTCCACGATCTTCAGCAGTACGCCGGACCAGGCGAGCGCCTGCTGCGTCGGCATGTTGTAGCGGTCCTTGAGGTACTCCAGCGGCGAGGCGACACCGAGCCGCGAGCGCAGCCGGTTCAGCCGCCCCGCGAAGAGTCTGGCGCCGATGGCGATGCCGATGGCGATGGGGAAGGACCAGGTCACGTAGGAGGTGATGCCGTATTGGTAGGCGATGCCCGCGTAGCCGGTGAACATCACCGCGCTGTAGCCGGACATGTGGTGGGAGATACCGGACAGCCACCACGGCATCTTGCCGCCCGCGGTGAAGAAGTCGCCGACGTCGTCCACCCGCCGGTGCGACCACACACCGATCGCGATCATCACGCCGAAGTAGCCGATGAGCACGGCCCAGTCGAGACTGTTCATGCCCCCTCCAGGGGTCCGCCTTGTGAACGTGGATCACTTCGCCGTGACGTCCTGTGGGGCGGTATCCCCGCACAGGAGCGGGGACTTGGGGGATTGAACCGCTCAACGAGCGGACCGGTCAAGAGCATGAAGAGTCATGGATATGAACGGGGATCAGCTAACCGAACGATTTTGCCGTCTCTTGACCCGCTTGGGCGTTGTCCCGAACGTGACGCCGAACACACGATGAGCGGACACTTCGCCGGGCGCCGTCTGCCCGTACGCACCCACTTGCCCGTACGTAACGAGTTGTCCGGCTACACCGACTTGCCCATACGCACCGACTTGCCTGTCCGCGCCGGGTTGCCCGGATGCGCCGACTCGCCCGTATGCGCTGCCGCGCACCGATGGATATGTGCTTCCTTGAAGGAGGGGGTGGAGGGGAGGGGGAGGGGGCGGGGGCGGCCAGTGCCCCTCCCGGCAAGCTTTGCCCCGTCGCGCCGCCCACACGTACGCTCGCCGCGTTGCCCAAAAGTCCTGGTAGCGGAGCTACCAGGACTTCCGGCCGCCTTACGATCACACGCACCGGACGATGCTCCGCACGGGGCGAACAGTGCCGGTCACGGCACTAACGCATCAGCTCACGACGGCACCGAACGCGGCGGTCCGCTCGTGACCAGCGCGGCCGGTCACGGCGCTAACGCATCAGCTCACCCGCGTTGACCAGCAGTGACTGGCCCGTGATGGCGCGCGCCCGGTCGGAGGCCAGGAAGACCGCGGTCTCGGCCACGTCCGCGTCCGTCGCCAGCTCGGGCAGCGCCATCCGCTCGGTCAGCCGGCCCAGTACCTCGGATTCCGGTACGCCCTCGGCATCCGCCGTGAACCGTACATACGCCGCCACCGGCGGGCCCCACATCCAGCCGGGCTGCACGGTGTTGACCCGTATCCGGTCCGGGCCCAGCTCGCGCGCCAGTGAGTACATCGCGGAGACCAGCGCGCCCTTGGACGCCGCGTACGCCGCCTGCTGCACCTGCGAGGGCGCGGCCACCGACGACTGGGTGCCGATCAGCACCACCGACCCGCCGCCGCGCGCGGTGAGCGACGGCAGGCAGGCGCGGGTCATCCGCAGCGTGCCGAAGAGGTTGACGTCCACGACCGCGCGCCAGGACTCGAAGTCGGCGTCCCGCAGGCCGCCGAAGAGCGAGTCGAGCGCCGCGACATGGATCACCGCGTCGATGCCCCCGAACCGCTCCACGGCCAGCGCCGCCAGCGCCTCGCACTGCGCCTCGTCGCCGATATCGGTCACCCGCCAGGCCGTGCGGGTACCCGAGGGGTCGATCCGCGCGGCCGACGCGGCGAGATTCGCCTCCGTACGGGCTCCCAGGACCACCGTCGCGCCGTCCCGCACGCAGGCCGCCGCGACCTGATGGCCGAGTCCGGCCCCGACGCCGGAGACGATGACGGTCTTGTCGCGCAGCAGCATGAGTATCTCCCGGGCTCCGGAGGCCGTCTGACGGGTCGTCAGCGTAAGCCCGGGGGTGTCGGGAAGGCCAGGGCCGCTCGTCCGCCGGTCCGGCCGCCCGTCTCCCGGCCTGCCGGTCCGGCCGTCCGTCTCCCGGCCTGCCAGTCCGGCCGTCCGTCTCCCGGCCCGCCCGTCCCGGGGCCGGATCGAAGATCTGCCGCCTCGCGCGCCTCGCGCAATCCGGCCCCACGCGGCACCGCAGGACGGACGAGGGTGTGCCGGGTGCGCGCCAGGAGTCACCGGACGTCGCCCAACCGCAGTACCTGGCCCAGGAGTTGGGGCCGGTTGCCGGTTCACCCCCGACCCGGACGCCTCACCCCGCCCGGCGGGCGTTCCGCAGCGCCTCCGCCAGCCGGCCCAGCCCCTCGACGATCTCCGTCGGCGCATGCGTCACGAACGACAGCCGGACGGCGGCGGCGTCCGGCGGCCCGGCGAAGAACGGTGCGCCGGGGACGTAGGCGACATCGTGCCGGACCACCTCGGGCAGCAGCGCCGTCGCGTCGTACCCCTGGGGCAGCGTCGCCCACACGAACATCCCGCCGGCCGGACGGTTCCACCGCGAGCCCTCGGGCAGCGCGGCGGCCAGCCCGTCCACCAGGGCGTTGCGCCGCTCGCGGTACGCGTCGCGGACCCGCACTAGATGTGCGTCCAGGTCCTCGACCGCCAGGTACCGGGCCGCAGCTGCCTGGTCGACGGTCGAGGTGTGCAGATCGGCGGCCTGCTTGGCGATGGTGCAGGCGCGCCGCAGGGCGGCCGGGGCGCGCAGCCAGCCCAGCCGCAGACCGGGCGCCACCACCTTGGAGAACGAACTGAGCAGCGCCGTACGGTCCTCGGCGCCGGGGAAGGAGGCGACCCACGGCACCGGCTCGCCCTCGAAGCGCAGCTCGCCGTACGGATCGTCCTCGGCGATCCACAGTCCGCGCCGGGCGGCCACCGCCGCGACCGCGGCCCGCCGCTCCGCGGACAGCGTCCGGCCGGTCGGGTTCTGGAAGGTCGGCACGATGTAGAGCAGCTTGGGGCGCTCGCGGGCGGCGATCTCGTCCAGCGCGGCCGGGTCCAGGCCCTCGTCGTCGGTCGGCACCGGCACCACCCGGGCGCCGGTGAAGGAGAATATCTGGAGCGCCGCGAGATAGCAGGGGTCCTCGACCAGCACCACATCGCCCGGTTCGAGCAGCGCGGTGGACAGCAGCGAGAGGCCCTGCTGCGAACCGGTGGTGACGAGCAGGTCGTCCGGAGCGGTGGCCAGCCCGCGCGCGGTGGTACGCGCCGCGACGGCCGCGCGCAGCGCCGGATCGCCCTCGGTGGTGGAGTACTGGAGCGCCTGCCGCGGGTGCTCCGTTAGCACATGCTGGAAGGCCGCCGCGATACCCGGCGCGTCGAACAGCTCCGGCGCGGGCAGGCCACCGGCGAACGAGATGACCTCGGGACGGGCGGTGAGCGCCAGGATGTCCCGTACGGGCGAGCTGCCGGTACGCGCCGCGCGGGCGGCGAGCGGGGGGACGGGGGCGGATGCGTCGGCAGGGATCGCGTCCGGCATGGCGACTCCAATCGCTCGTACTACGCGCCAGATGCTGCGTTGACCGGCGATAGTTGTGGGATGCAGCGAGTTTAGGCGGTCGCTCTGCGTCTGTGCAGGGGTGCCCACATGGTGAGCCGGTTGGCTTTTTTGTCTGCTTTGTTCAACTTTGAGCCATTCCGCCCTGCTCGGCGTTCGGGCCAGGGCCGGCCGAGTTCGCGCCCCCTCCCATTCTGACGATGCGTCAGCTACACCTGTCTGTCATGACGGAAGACATCAGGAACGAGGCAGTCGGGACGAACGAGGCAGCCAAGACGGACAGGGCAACCGAGACGGACAAGGCGAACGGAGCGGGTGAGGCGAACGGAGCGGGCGGGGCGAGCGAGGCAAGTGAGCCGCGCAAGCCGCGTGATGAGGTGCGTGAGCCTCGTGATGAGACGCGTGAGCCCGGTGAGATGAACGCGGTCTACGCCGACCTGGCGGCCGTCGGTCCGTACGGCGTGCACCCCGGGCATGCGCTGATCACCATGGTCGAACCGCATCCGGGCCATGAATACGCCTACAACCGCTGGTACGAGGACGATCACTACATCGCGGGTGCCATGGCGATGCCGTGGATATTTGCCGGCCGCCGCTGGGTTGCCACCCGCGAACTGCAACTGCTGCGCTACCCGGAGCGGTCCGCGGTCGCCCGGCCCGTCACGGCGGGCTGCTACCTCTCCACGTACTGGGTCACCGAGGGCCGCTACGACGCGCACATGAAGTGGACCGTCGGCATCAACAAGCGCCTCCACCGGGACGGCCGCGTCTACCAGGGCCGTACGCATGTCTTCACGGCCTTCCAGGACCATGCGGCGACGGTCTACCGGGACGGCGCGGCGGGCCCCCGGGACTTCCACGCGCTGGACCACCCGTACGCGGGGCTCGTCCTGGAGGTCATCGACGCGGACCGGCCCGAGCGCCGAGCCGAACTGCTGGAGTGGCTCTGCGCCCGGCGGCTGCCGCGGCGCCTGGCGGGCTCACCGGCCGCGATGGTCACCGTCTTCCGGCCGACACCGCTGCCGGCGGACCGGATGGCGTATGTGAAGCAGGTCGAGGGGGTCGGCACCCGGCTGACGCTGCTGTGGTTCCTCCAGGAGGACCCGCGCGACGGCTGGGCCACGCACTTCGCGGATCTGGGGGCCGATGTCGCGCGGTCCGGGCTGGGCCGGGTGGAACTGGTGGCGCCGTTCATCCCGACCGTCCCGGGGACGGACCGGTACGTCGCCGAACTGCGCTGAGCGGGAAGGCTGACGGGTACGGGGCGCCGACGGATACGGGAGGCCGCTCGGCGCGGCGGCCGCTCGGTGTGACGGCCGTACGGGTGTGACGGGCTCGAACCCGGTGCCCGGCCGTCGGCGGACATGGCCGAGCCCCCTCGGCCGGGACGGCGATCCAGTCGAGAGGGCCCGTGTCTGTGGTGCGGTTACGCGAACTGCGATAGGCGAGCGGTCAGATCACGCGAGGGGGTACGCGCCACCGGCGACACCCGAGACGAAGCTGCTCCACGCGGAGTTGTCGAAGGTGAGACGCGGACCGTCAGGGTCCTTGGAGTCACGTACCGCAATGGCTTCGGTGGTCGGGACGGCGATTTCCACGCAGGCGCCGTTGCCACCGGAGTACGAGGACTTCGTCCAAGAGAATGCGGAATTGGGCTGAATAACCATGTTCACTCCGACTCATTCTGAGTTGCTGCGGATTCGGTAGTGCTGACGCTACGCGCCGACATCACTGGCGACAGGGGGCATTCACCCGTCCGAATGGCGTATTCCCTGATCTCTTTTCAAGGAGGGTGACCCCGGTGTACCGTGCGGCCCTTTTCGTCGGGATGTCTTAATCCGCGGCGATGTCCGGCCCTCTCACCTCGTCCTCAACCCGTCCTTGGCCCGTCCTCAACCCGTCCCCGGCCCGTCCCCGCCTCGTCCTCGACGCGGTCTCGCCTTACCCCGAGGCGTCCGCGTGCATCTGTGCCGTATCGGCAATGAACTGCCGGCTCTTGTCGGCGTTCAGCGCCTGTGCGCGCAAATGCTCGTACATGATCGTGTACTTGTGCACATCGTTGGTTTTCTCCAGATAGAGATCGCTGGTGACACCCTCGATGTAGACCACGCTCGAATCGGCGGCATCGTCGAATTCCAGAATGGAGAACGTCCCCGACATCCCGGCGTGCGCACCGGTGTCATAGGGCAGTACCTGGACCGTCACATGCGGCAGCAGGCTCACCTCGACGAGATAGTCCAGCTGCTCGCGCATGATCAGATGGCTGCCGACCACCCGCCGCAGCGCGCTCTCGTCCAGCACCACCCACAGCCGCAGCTGGCGATCGGGGTCATTGACCCGCTCCTGGCGCCGCATCCGCACCTGGATGCGCTTCTCCAACTGGTCGGGCGCCAGCTCCGGGACCGTGCCGGGGATCACCGCCTCGGCGTAGCCCGGGGTCTGCAACAGGCCGGGCACCAGCAGCGATTCGTAGACCCGCAGCGAGGCCGCCTCGGTCTCCAGACCGATGTAGACGCTGTACGGGATGTCGCCGAACGCGTGCCACCAGCCTTGCTGCCGCGAATCCTTGGCCATCTGCATCAGTGAATCCACTATGCGGTGATCGTCCACCTCGTAGACACCGCACAGATCACGGACATCGCGCTGGCTGATGCTGCGGCGGCCGTTCTCCAGCCTGCTGATCTTCGATTGGGAAACGAGCAGACGCTCGGCCACCTCTTCCGCCGTCATGCCCTTGAGCTCCCGGAGCCTGCGCAGCTCCTGGCCCAACCGGCGTCGTCTGACGGTGGGATTGACGTTGGACGCCACGGGACGTGCACCTCCGGCTCCGTACTGCTCTCTGTTCTTGCTCAGCAGAGTGCCACTCCAGGTCGACGCTGCGCAGTGAAATGCACACAGAAGGCAATCGAGCATGCGCACGCGGGGTGGCGGAACGGCCGTCGTCCGGAACGGCCGGCCCGCCACCCCGCGCTTCTTGCCGCGGCTCCCGAACGGGATGGTGGGGACGGTGGTGCGGTCGGTGCGGTCAGGGCGGACGCGGTGCCGGGGCGTCCGTGCTGCGGAGGGTGCGAGTGATGCCCGGCGCCACGGTGCCGTACGTCAGCGGGCGCCGACTCGGGCCATGCTGCCGTGGCCGTGCCGCGACTGGAGCGGCACACCGGCCGCGTCCGCCGTGGCACGGGCCGCCGGCTGCCGGACAGGCCCTGGTCCCGGTCCCGGGGCCGCACCCGCGGCCTGGGCCCGCCGGGGCTGTGCGGCGGCGCCGTTCTGCACATCCATGACGGCGTGCGCGACCAGCCCGCCCATCGGGTCGTGCCGGATCAGGTCACGGAGACGGGAGCGCGAGGAGCGCCCTTCGTTCCCCGGGTAGAGATGCTTGCCGAGCCCGACCGCATGGGCCAGCGCGGCGAGCGCCGCGGTCCGCGGGTCCGGCGGTACGCCGGTGCGGATCGCGTTGTCCAGCCGGGCCCTGATCTCCCGGCTGATGGCCGTCTCCGTCGCCTGGTAGCGCGTCGTCGGCAGTACCCCGCACATCTGTCCCGCCACGGCATGCACCATGCCGCACCGCTCCAGATGCGAGAGATACGTCTGGCGGAGCCCCAGCCGGGGCCCGCCGATCCAGTGGACCGCCCGCACCGGACTGCCGCGTCGGCGCAGCAGTTCCAGCGCGGAGTCCAGAGTCGGATCTCCTGTCGGCCGTGGCATCACCACGGCGATACGATCCCCGTCCGGGGCTATCCGTCCTGCCAGAGCCAGCTCTACTAGCTGGGCCCCGGCCAGGCCGAGGTCGAGCGACTGCGGCTGCGCTGTGGTGCCCGTGGTCGGGTCCAAAGCGAGCAGCAGAAGCTCCTCCGGAATTGTTCTGCGGCTCCTGCCCATCCATGCCTCCCCGCGTGGATGAATGACAGGGTGACCCCTCTCACATTCATCTGTCGAGAGTGCGTGGTGGGTTCGGTAGGGAACCTGTAGGTATGTCGTGCTCGTCTAGCACGTCGGCGACGCCTTCCGTGGGGTGCGGCGGGCCGTGGTTCGCGTGGCGGCGGGGTGCTGCCGCGCGAACACAGGACACTTGGGAACACTGGGCCAGGCAGCAGTACGACGTACGAAGGAGACATCGGTGGCGGGCGAGTCCCCGGACAAGTCGGGCAGGAAGCAGCCGTCGGGGGAGACGGCGCGGAGCGAACGTGATCCGCGCTTGGCGGTCTTCCGTCGGGAGCCGGACGAGGTGTCGGCCGGGGAACCCGCTGACGGGTCCGCGCAGAGGTCCGAGGCGGCTCAGGGGGCCACTGTGGGCGCTGTGGGCACTGTGGGGACCCCGGGCGGCGGTGATCGCCCGCGGGGCGCCACGGCCGCGCGTACGGCTCCCACGGACGACGGGGACGGGAACGGCGGGAACGGCGACGGCGGGGACGGCGACGGCGGGGACGGCGACGGCGGGGCCGGTGGCCCGGTGGGCGCTGCTCGGATGGCCGGTGATGGCGACGATGATGCCGTCGCAAAGCCGGGAGCAAAGCCCGCGATGACGGCTGAGAAGAAGGCTGAGAAGAAGGTGGAAGCGAAGGCGGAGGCCACTCCGGAGAACGGACCGGAGGCTGGGCCGAAGGGCGAGCCGGCAGCGGTGACCGCCGGTGCGGAGCTGGGCGCGGAGACCGGCGCGAAGGCGGCGGTGGCGGAGGCCGTCGCCGGGAGCGCGGACGGCGATGCCGACGTGGACGGGGCTGCGGACGCGGCAGCGGCCGTGGTTGCGGGTGGCGCCAAGTCCGAGGCAGGGGCGGAGGCCAAGTCCGGGACGGAGGTCGAGCCGGGTGCCGGCGCCAGGTCGGCGGGCGGGGCCGAGGACGGCGTCCGGGGTGACGAGCCCGCACCGGAGGCGGTGGACAAGGCGACGGCCGTGTTCGCGACGCTCGGCGCGCAGAAGAGCGGTGGCAAGGGCCGGAGCGCGGGTCAGAGCCAGGGCAAGGGCAAGGGCAAGGCCGAGGACGAGGGCCGGAGCGCGGGCCAGGGGCGCGGCGAGGGTGCCGGCGCGGCTCTGGCCGAGGGTGCCGACGATGAGGCGTCCGTCGATACCGTAACCCGTACGTTCACTATCGCGAAGAGCAAGGCGAACGGGGCGGCGAAGGGGGGCGGTGCCACCGAGGACCAGGCGGAGCAGCCCGTCGACCAGCCGACCGCCATCTTCAAGATCGCGCCGTCCGTCGGGGACAAGCCCGTCGGGGGCAAGTCCGGGGACAAGTCCGACGGTCTCAAGCCCGGGGCCGACGACGCCGAGTCCGCAGGCAGCGCGGAGCCCGTGGACGGCGGTAAGGCCGCATCCGGCAAGTCCGCATCCGGCGGGAAAGCGTCCAAGACGACGTCCAAGTCCGGATCCGGCGAAGCCGGGAACGGCGAAGGCGCGGACAGTGAGGCCAAGGACAGCAAGGCCGAGGACAGCGAGGCCAAGGACCGGGGCAAGGAAAGCCGTCAGGGCAAGGACGGCGGCAGCGAGGGCGACGGCGCCGAGGACGCGGACGGGGCGCGCGCGGCCGAGCGGGATGCCGAGCGGACCAGCCAGTTCGTGGCGCTGAAGTCGGCGGACACCGGTGCGGCGGAGCGGTCGCTCGGCAAGACGGCGGACCGGGCGCCCGGCTGGGCCGGGGCCGCGGCCCTCGGCAAGGCGTCGGACAAGGCGTCGGACAAGGACAGCGGCGAGCAGTCGTCTCCCGCCGCGAAGGACAAGGACGCCACCTCCGGCGCCAAGCCGTCCGCGGCGGTCACCGGAGCCACCGCGGCTGCCGTCGGCGACGCCGCCCCCACCGAGACCGGAGCCTCCGCGGCCGCCCAGCCGAAGGCCGGATCCGGCGCGCTGCCCGACTCCGAGCGGACCCGGCAGGAGCCGCTGCCGCCGCTCGACCTGCTGGCGAAGCTCACCAACACCCCGCCGCCGCCCGAGACCAAGCTGCGTACGACCGTCCGCCGGTTCAAGATCTGGACCCCGCTGGCCGTCCTGCTGGCGATCATCTTCGTGGTCGTCCAGGCGGTGCGCCCGGTGCCGGCCCCGAAGCTGGCCGTCGGTGCGGAGGCCGCGTTCACCTTCAAGGGCGGTGAGCTCAATCTGCCCTGGCCCGATCAGGGGCAGGCCACGGCGGAGGTCGTCGGCGTGGGCAGCCTGGGCACGTCGGGCCAGGAGAAGCCGGTACCGACCGCGAGCGTCGCCAAGGTGATGACCGCGTATGTGATCCTGCGCGACCACCCGCTGAAGAAGAAGGAGCAGGGCGAGCCGATCACGATAGACGCCAAGGCGGAGGCGGACTCGAAGAAGGGGGACGAGTCGAGGGTGCCGGTCAAGGAGGGACAGAAGTTCAGCGAGTACCAGATGCTCCAGATGCTGATGATCCCGTCCGGCAACAACGCCGCCCGCCAGCTGGCGCGTTGGGACGCCCAGTCCGAGGAGGCGTTCGTGAAGAAGATGAACGACGCCGCCAAGCAGATGGGGATGACCAAGACGACGTACACCGACCCCAGCGGCCTGGACGAGAAGACCGTCAGCACCCCCGCCGACCAGCTCAAGCTCGCCGAACAGGTGATCAAGAACGACGTCTTCCGCGAGATCGTCGCCATGGAGAACGTCAAGATCGAGGGCCTGCCGGAGACGCTGTACGCCAACAACAGCCTGCTCACGACGATGCCGGGCGTGGTGCGCGGCATCAAGACCGGTTCGAGCTCGGCGGCCGGCGGCGCGTTCATGTGGGTCGCCTACCGCACCGTCGGCGGTGAGACGCAGACGCTGCTCGGCGTGACCATGGGCCAGCACACCACCAGCAAGGACTCCAACGCCCACCTGGCGCTCGCCCTGAAGAACAGCGAGAAGGTGATCAAGGCGGTGCGGGACGCGCTGGTCTCGGACACCGTGGTGAAGAAGGGCCAGGTCGTCGGCTACGTGGACGACGGGCTCGGCGGCCGGACGCCGGTCGTCGCGACCAAGGACCTGAAGGCGGTCGGCTGGCCCGGGATGAAGGCGACCTTCTCCATGGGCAACGGCGGCAAGGCCGTGCCGCACACGGCGAAGGCCGGTACCGAGATCGGTGTCCTGACGGTCGGCAACGGCGAGAGCGTGCAGAAGGTGCCGGTGGCGTTGCAGAAGGATCTGGTCGAGCCGACGTTCGGCGCGAAGCTGACGCGCATCAGCTGACCGGGGTCGCTCCGGGCCGGGCCACCGGTCCGGAGCCACCGTCCGGCCCGGCCCCGGGGAGCCGGGCCCCGTCCCGGTCCACCGCCGCAGGCCGCCGGACCGGGGCGTCCACCCAGGCCATCGAAGTACGCCGGTACGCCACCGGAGTTCGTCCTCGGAGTCCGTCATCGATGTAGCGCAAGCACAGAAGACGTACGCGTCCGCCGTGCCCGCCTTGAGTGCGTGGGCGGCTCGGTGCGCGGTGGTGCTGACACCCTCGGGGCTGATGCTGCTCCTGGGCGCGTGGGGTATCCGACGGCAGGGCGCCATCTGGCGGGACGAGGCCGTCACCTACGACATGGCGCACCGCAGCCTGGCCGACCTGTGGCCGACGCTGCAACACGTCGATGTCGTGCACGGTCTGTACTACGTGCTGATGCACGTCTGGTTCATCGTCTACGACGGCACCCTCGACGGCTTCCTCGGTCCGGTGATCGGCCTGCGGCTGCCGTCCGTGGCCGCGATGACGGCCGCCACGGCGGGTGTCGCGCTGCTGGGCCAACGCCTGGTCGGGCGGCGGGCGGGGCTGCTCGCGGGCGTCACCTTCGCGCTGATCCCCGTCGTGCAGCAGTACGCGCAGGAGGGCCGCTCCTACGCGATGGTCTGCGCGCTGGTCGTCTGGGCCACGTATCTGCTGGTGACGGCCGCCGCCCGGCCCCGCCGAGCGCTCTGGCTCGGCTATACGGCCCTGATGCTGGTCGCCTGCCTGCTGCACGAGTTCGCCGCGCTGGCACTGCCGGCGCACGGCGCCGCGCTGATCCTGGCGCGGCTGCCGCGCCGCGTCCGGCGCTCCTGGCTCCTGTCGGCCGCCGCCGTACTCGCCGGTCTGGCCCCGCTCGCGATCTTCAGCATCCGGCAGTCGGCGCAGGTCAGCTGGCTCATGTGGCCGGACCCCGTCCAACTGCTGACCTTCGCGGTGCTCGCGGTCGCCGGTATCGCCTGCGCCCGGGTTCCGGTGCGCTCCCGCGGCCCGATCGGCCTGCGCGCGATGGGCATCGCCCTCCTCCTGCTCCCCACCCTCCTCCTGCTCCTCCTCTCACACGTCGAGCCCGCCTACGTCGACCGCTACGTCCTCTACTACGTGACCGGCTTCGCGCTGCTCGCCGGCGCCGCGCTGGCCCGGTTGCTGCGGCCGGTCGGCGAGCGGGGCCAGACCCGCGGCCGGCGGCTGCGGTGGACGATGGCGGTGGTGCTGGTCCTGGCGGCGCTGCTGCCCGTCGACGTCCATCTGCGCAGCCCGGACAGCCGGGTCGATGACGTGACCGCGGTCGCCCAGGCCGTCCGCGAGGTGGCCCGGCCGGGCGACGGGCTGCTGTTCATGCCGTCCCGCCGCCGGGTCTGGGCGGCGGTGGAGCCGCATCAGTTCCGTGGCCTGACCGACCTCGCACTGGCCAAGGGACCGGTGGCCTCGCACACCCTCTACGGCACCGAGCGGTCCGGCGACACGATCCGCGACCGGATGCTGACCGCCCGCCGGATCGTCGTCGCCGGCGACCCGGACGACCAGCCCCTCGACGGCAACGACCAGGAAATCGCCAAACGCACCACGCTGCGGGGCGCGTTCGAGGTGTGCGGCAGCACCGAGGTCCACGGCGCCCGCATCACGGTGTACGCGCGGCCGGGGGAGTGCGGGGGGTCCTGACGGGCGGCGGCGGGCGGGGCCGGTGTGCCTGCTGAGGTGCCGGCGGGGTGGCGGGCTGCGGGTGCCGGTCCGCGTCAGGTCCGCTGGTGCACGCCGGATCCGCCGGGTCGAGTCAGGTCTGCCGGGTCGCAGCGGACGGACGGGTGCACGTCGGATCTGCTCGTACGCGTCAGATCCGCCGGTTCATATGAGGTCCGCCGCGTGGCCGTCGAGGCCCAGGAGGTCGTGCAGCGCGGTCGCGCCGTCCGGGGTGAGGCGTACGGCGCGGCCGGTGCCGATCCGCCGGATCCAGTGCAGGTCCAGCAGCCGGTCGCAGAGCCGGGCGCCGGCCGCGCCCGCGAGATGCTGCCGCCGCTCGGTCCAGTCGAGGCAGCCACGGGCCGACGGCCGGCGTCCGGCGCGCAGCGCGGCCGGCTCGATCCCCAGCTCGCCGGTGAGCCACGCGCGGCCCGCGTCGGTGAGCGCGAACCCGCCCTCCTGGTCGAGCAGCCCGCGCCCGGTCATCGCGTCGGTGACGGCCACCCCGAGCCGCCCCGCCAGGTGGTCGTAACAGGTGCGGCCACGGGCGAGCGCCGCGGACGCGTTGGCGGCGCGCAGCCCGCGCGGCTTCGTGGCCGGCGGATCGAGATGGGCGGTCAGGGTTTCCAGCAGCTCGGCGACGAGCGGGCTCGCGAGCTGGACGTAACGGTGCCGGCCCTGGCGCCGCTCGACGAGCAGTCCGCCCTCGGTCAGCTGGTTCAGATGCTCGCTCGCGGTCGACGGCGCCACCTGCGCGTACGCCGCCAGCTCACCGGCCGTCCAGGCCCGGCCGTCGAGCAGCGCAAGGCAGAACGCGGCCCGGGTACGGTCCGCGAGCAGCCCGGCCAGCTGGGCGAGCTCGGAACTGTATGCCCTGTTCGTCATGGGTCCATTGTCCGCCGTGACGCTTCGGCGGCCACCGAAACGTGCCGCCCCTACGGTGCCCGTATGAGCACCTCCGGCCCCGCTTCCGCCGCCTCCCGCGAGCCCGCCTCCCGGGAGCCCGCCCCCTACGCGTCCGTCTTCCACGCGTTGCATCGCGCCGACGGACCGCTCCTGTTGCCCAACGCCTGGGATGTCGCCTCGGCCGTCGCGCTCGCCGGTGCCGGGTACGCGGCGATCGGTACGACGAGCCTGGGTGTCGCGGCGGCGCACGGCCGGCCCGACGGGCAGGGCCTCGCCGAGGTCAGGGACGCGACGCTGGCCCTGGCGCGGCGGCTCGGGGAGCGGCTGCCGTGCCCGTACACGGTGGACATCGAGGGCGGATTCGGCGGCGGCGCCGAGCGCGTCGCCGGCCTGGCGGCCGAGGTGGCGGCGGCGGGCGCGGCGGGCATCAATCTGGAGGACGGGCTGCCGGGCGGCGGCGGGCTGCAAGTCCCGTCCTGCCAGGCCGAGTTGATCCGCGCGGTCAAGGAACGGGTGCCGGGGCTCTTCCTCAACGCGCGCATCGACACCCACTGGCTGGTGGACACCCCGCCGCCCCTGTCGGTGACCCTCGCGCGCGCCGAGACCTATCTGGCCGCGGGTGCGGACGGCATCTTCGTACCGGGCGTCGTCGCGGACGAGGACGTATCGGCCCTGGTCGCCGCGGTACCGGCCCCGCTGAACATCCTCTTCGCCCCCGGACGGCACACCGTCGGCCGGCTGGCGGAACTCGGTGTGCGCCGCATCAGCACCGGTTCGCTCCTCTTCCGTACGGCCCTGCGGGCCACCTTGGCGGCGGCGGAGTCCGTCCGTACGGGGCGGGAACCGGGCGGGGCGGCCGAAGCGGGGTACGGCGTGCCGGGGTACGCGGAGGTGCAGCGGCTGGCGGGGGAGGGGACGGCGGGGAGCGGTGACCGGCGATAGGTGGCCGGCGACAGGTGCGGGCAGGCCCGGGGCCGGAGCCGGGCCGGGGCCTGCGGCCGAGGGGGTGTGGGCGGAGAGGGTGCGGGACGGCCGGTGGTGCCGTACGGCGCGGGGATCCGGCGGGACCGGGATCCCGTTCAGGCGTGTTACGCGTGGCTTCCCTGGTGCGCCTGGTGCGTGCGGACGGCGGGGTGCCCGTGCCGTCGGCGGCGCCATGCGATGCCTACACCCGCGACGGCCAGGGCGCTCGCGCCGCCGATCAGCGCGGCCTTGGGCAGGTGACCGACCCGCTCGGCCACCCCGGCCAGCCCGTCGTCGGGCAGCATGATCGAGGTCCGGCCGTCCGTGGGCAGGGTGGAGTCGGCGGCGGAGGCGGCGCCCATCGGCAGGAGCAGCGCGGCCAGTGCGCCGGTCGCGACGGTGGCGGAACGGATCACGGAGCGGCGCTGGGCCCGCATGGGTACTCCTCATTGTCGGCGGCCGGTACCGCCCCGGGTGCTGAGGGCCGCGCGGCCCGGAACCCGGTACGGGCGGTGGGCGGCGGCTTGCTGACAGGGTGAACGCTATGGAGCGTCCTTAACGGCGATCCGTCCGTTGTGTAACAGTCACCAAGATCTCTACGGTCAGTCGTGTCACAGAACACCGCCGGCGCGGCTGCCGGAACGCTCCGGAACGGGCGCCGGAACGGGCGCCGGAACGACTACCGGGACGGCCACCGGAACCGGCGACGGGACCGCCAACGGGACCGCTAACGGGACCGTCATTGGAACAGCGGCCGGAACCGCCATCGGCACATCCGGCACGCATCCGGCACGCGCGTCCGTCAGGACGCCGGTCGGGCCGACAGCCAGGCCGACAGCCAGACCGGCCGCTGGGAGAGCCATTCCGGCAGCCGGCCGGGCAGCCGTCGGAATGGCCCTCTGGAGATTCCCTCCTCCGCCACCTTGGGTAATTTGGTGATGTTCTGTTCCGCTATGCACTGCTGGATGCGGCACAAGGCAAGGAAGGCAAGGAAGGCGCGACAGATCTGACGGGTGTGGCGGGCGTGACGATCGTGCGCACCGAACGTGGCAGGCATGACGCAGACGAGAGGCGCGCGACCCGGACCGGATGGCCGGCCGGTGCGCCCGGGGAAGGCGGTGGCAGCATGCGGCGACGGCGGGCGCGGGTGGCGCTGGCCTCCTTTGCCGTGCTGGTTCCGTTCGCTCTCGGGTCGGGATGCGCGAGCTTGGAGGGGCTCAAGAGCGACGGGCGGGCCAGGGAGGTGAAGGCGCCGCTCGCACTGTGGCCGGAGTATTCGCCCGCTCCGCCGAACCGCGAGGACAACCCGGCCGCCCTCAAACCCGTACCGGGCGTGCCGCGCATCCCCGGCGGCGATATGACGGCCGCCGACCCGCTCGCCGTCCTCGACGCGGACCTGGCCGCCGAAGGACGCCCGCCACCCGACCCGAAAACCGTGCGCCGTCCCCTCCTGTACGACCTGACCGACGACGGCAGACCCGACCTGATCACCGTCGTCGACCTCGACCGCCGCACCAGCGAACTGCGCGTCTACAGCGTCCGGGACCAGGTCGTCACCCGCGTACTGTTCGTGCGCGGTGTGCTGGCCGGAGTCGAACTGGCCGCCGGGCATCTCGCCGTCCGCCAGCCCACCGAGGACCCGCGCTACGTCAGCGTCACCGACTATGTCTGGAACGGCGACTCGATGGGCCTGTGGGACCTCACCCTCGACGAGGCCCGTAAGCCGACGGCCGCTCCGGGCGCGGGCAAGCGGACCGCCGGCCTCCGGCGCACCGGCGCGCCCTCCGTCGCAGTGCGGCCGTCGCCCCCGGGAGGCGGTCCGTGAGACGCCGGGCGCTCTCCCTCCGCTGGAAGATCGCGCTGACCGTGACGGCGGTGTGCTGCGCGGTGGCCGCGGTCCTCGGCGTCCTCGTCCACAACGCGGTGGCGCGGCAGACCGTCGGCCAGGTCCGCAAGGAGGCCCGCGCGGACCTCGACACCGCGCTGGACCTCTTCGAGTACGGCACCTCGCGCGAGGGCATCAACTCCGTCCTCGATCCGCCCGACATCCCGGAACCGCTGCGACAGCTGGTGCGCGAAGGCGATCGCGGCAGCATGGTCGGGACGTACCGGGGGCAGTCCGTCATGTGGGCGGCGGCACCCGCGGGCGATCACGTCATGGCGGTGTGGACGCGGTACGGCACCACGCAGCGCTCCCTGGAGAAGTTCGATACGGCCATCCTCGGCTCGGCCGTACTCGCCGCCACCGCCGTCGCGCTCGCCGGGCTCTTCCTCGCCCAGCGCATCAGCCGCAGGCTGGTCGCCACCGCGGCCGTCGCCCGCCGGATCACCGCGGGCGACCTCGACGCACGGGTCGGCGATGCCGCGGGCCCTGGCTCCGGCCCTGGACCGGGTCCGGTGCCGGGCGGCGGGCCGGCGGGTGATCCCCGCGGCCGTTCACGTGACCAGCCGTCCCGTGGTCCGGCGGGCCATGACGAGGTGGCGGCGGTCGCCGCGGCCCTGGACTCGATGGCCGGCTCGCTCCAGAGCCGCCTTCAGGCCGAACAGCGCTTCACCGCCGATGTCGCGCACGAACTGCGCACCCCGCTCACCGGCATCCTCGCCTCGGCCGAGCTGCTCCCCGAGGGCCGTCCCAAGGAGATGATCAACGACCGGCTACGGGCGCTGCACCGGCTCACCGAGGACCTGCTGGAGATCTCCCGGCTGGACTCGGGCACCGAGCACGCCGACCTCGCCCCGTACGGACTCGGCACGCTGGTCGAACGCTCGGTACGCGCCACCGGGCTCGACACCGAGGTGCGGATCGCCGCCGACCCGGTCGTCGAGACCGACCGGCGGCGCCTCGACCGCATCGTCGCCAACCTCGTCATCAACGCGCACCGGCACGGCGGGCCGCCGGTCGTGGTCACCGTGGACGTGCCGCCCGGCGGCACCCCGACCGTCGAGGTGCGCGACCACGGGCCCGGCTATCCCGGCGAACTGCTGCACCACGGCCCGCAGCGCTTCCGGACCGACGCCCCCGGCCGCGGCAAGGGCCACGGCCTCGGCCTGACCATCGCGGTCGGCCAGGCCGGCGTCCTCGGCATCGGCCTCCGCTTCACCAACGCCCCCGACGGCGGTGCCCGCGCGGTCCTCCGCCTGCCCCCGTCCGAGCCGGCACCCGGCCCCGCCGCCGGCCACGGGACCCGGCCGCCGGACCGGCCGGCACCTCCGGCTCAGCCCTGACCCTCCCCCGCTCCCGCACCCCCGGCTCTCCCGGACCTTCGACTTCCTCGGCTCACCAGTCGATGTCGTCCTCCGGCTCCGGCGGGATGCCCTCCTCCGGCGGTTCCTCCAGCGCACCGGCCCCGAACGCACCGGCCCCCGGCCTGCCCGCCCCCGCCGACGACCTGCCCGAAGCCGATGTCGAAGCCGATGCCGATGCCGATTCTGAGGCCGATGCTGATGCCGCCGGGGCTGACCCCGACCCCGACGCCGGGGACGCCGGATCCGAGGTGGTGCCGTCCGACGCTCCGCCGTCCGGTTCCCGCCCCGCCAGCACATCCAGGATCTGCTGCCCGTACTTCGCGAGCTTGTTCTCGCCGACGCCGTTGACCGTGCCCAGTTCGGCCGTGCTCGACGGCCGGGCGGTGGCGATCTCGCGCAGCGTCGCGTCGTGGAAGATCACGTACGCCGGGACGCCCTGCTCCTTGGCCGTGCGGCCCCGCCAGGCCCGGAGGGACTCGAAGACCGGCAGCGCCTCCTCGGGCAGATCCACCGGTGCCGCCCGCCGGGACTTCGCCTTCGCCGCGCGCGGGGCCTTCTCCGGCTCGCGCCGCATCGGCACCTCGCGCCCGCCGCGCAGCACCTCGGAACTCGCCTCGGTGAGCACCAGGGTGCCGTAGTCACCCTCGACCGCGAGCAGCCCCTGGGCGAGCAACTGCCGTACCACGCCCCGCCATTCGGCCTCCCGCAGATCTTCGCCGATGCCGAAGACGCTCAACGCGTCGTGGTCGAACTGGATGACCTTGGCGGTCTTCTTCCCCATCAGGATGTCGATGATCTGGCCCGCCCCGAACTTCTGCCCCCGCTCGCGCTGCAACCGCACGATCGTCGAGAGCAGCTTCTGCGCGGGCACCGTGCCGTCCCACGTCTGCGGCGGGGCGAGGCAGGTGTCGCAGTTGCCGCATGGGCCGCTCTGCTGTCCGAAGTACGCCAGCAGCCGCACCCGCCGGCACTGCACCGTCTCGCAGAGCGCGAGCATCGCGTCGAGATGCGAGGACAGCCGCCGCCGGTGCGCGTCGTCCCCCTCCGACCCGTCGATCATCTTCCGCTGCTGCACCACATCCTGGAGCCCGTACGCGAGCCAGGCCGTCGACGGCTGCCCGTCACGCCCCGCACGGCCCGTCTCCTGGTAGTACCCCTCGACCGACTTCGGCAGATCCAGGTGTGCCACGAACCGGACATCCGGCTTGTCGATGCCCATGCCGAACGCGATCGTGGCGACCACGACCATGCCGTCCTCGCGCAGGAACCGTGACTGGTTCTCGGCGCGGGTCCGGGCGTCCAGCCCCGCGTGGTAGGGGAGCGCGTCGATCCCGTTCTGCACCAGGAACTGCGCGGTCTTCTCCACCGACGCGCGCGAGAGGCAGTACACGATCCCCGCGTCCCCGGCGTGCTCGCTCCGCAGCAGCTCCAGCAGCTGCCGCTTCGGCTCGTTCTTCGCCGCGATCCGGTACTGGATGTTGGGCCGGTCGAAGCTCGCGACGAAGTGCCGGGCGTCCGGCATCCGCAGCCGGGAGGTGATCTCGGTGTGCGTGGCGTCGGTCGCGGTGGCGGTCAGGGCGATCCGCGGCACCTCGGGCCAGCGGTCGTGCAGCATCGACAGGGCCAGGTAGTCCGGCCGGAAGTCGTGCCCCCACTGGGCGACGCAGTGCGCCTCGTCGATCGCGAAGAGCGAGATCTTCCCCCGGTCCAGCAGATTCAGCGTCTGCTCGACCCGCAGCCGCTCCGGGGCGAGATACAGCAGATCCAGCTCCCCGGACAGGAACTCGGCCTCCACCAGCCGCCGCTCCTCCAGGTCCTGCGTCGAGTTGAGGAACCCGGCCCGCACTCCCAGCGCCCGCAACGCGTCGACCTGGTCCTGCATCAACGCGATCAGCGGCGAGATCACCACGCCCACCCCGCTGCGCACCAACGAGGGAATCTGGTAGCAGAGCGACTTCCCGCCGCCGGTCGGCATCAGGACGACCGCGTCCCCGCCCCCTATGACGTGCTCGATGATCTCCTGCTGACTGCCGCGGAAGGCGTCGTACCCGAACACCCGGCGCAGCACCTGCACCGCCTCGCTCACGTCATCCGACGCGCTGTCCACATCCATGTCCACGACCACTTCCACGTCCGCCAGAGCCATCCCTGAAGCGTACGAGTTCGCGGGTGCGCCCGCTGAGCCTGTGGACAACTCACGACCGCCGCCCCACCCGGCCCGGCGGCGGCGCCGGCCCGCCACCTCGCTGACCTGGGCCGGAAGCCCGCGTCGGGGACCGGGCACGGTGACCGTCGCCGCCCGCCGCCCGCCCGGAAGAGGCGGCCGGAAGCCCGTTTCGCGGCATCCGGGATCACCGCCGCCTGAACCCCGCCGCCCCGGTACGGCACGCGCCCGGCCTGCCGGCGACTGACCGACGAGCTCCGGCAGCCGCCGCCCTGACCGTCGAGCCCCGCGGTCCACCGGGACGTCACCTCGGAGACCGGACCGGGCTTGCCGAGGACGACCAGGGTCATGGCGTCGACGGGGAACAGTTCGGCGCACGCCGCGTCGACTTCCGCTGCCGTCGTCCGCCGGAGGCGGTCCGGGAGGTGCTCCGCCCAGTCGACCGGTCTGCCGGCGGAGACGCCATCGCGCAGCAGATCGGCCTTGGCCGCCGGAGAGTCGAACGCGCCGAGCAGTTGGGCGGCGCAGAAGGTACGGACCGGTTCGAGTTCGGACTCGGTGACGGGAGCGGCACGGGATGCCCGCAGGGCCTCCCGGACGGCCGCGATACCGGGTGCCGCGTCCGCCTCGGGGAGGGTAGCCCTGAGGTAGGTCCCCTCGTCACGCCCCGCACCCCTCGGGTGCCGAGCGTGTGCCGAGCCGCCCGCCGCGGGTGGTCAGCCGGCTCCGCACCGCACCGATGTCACCACTTGCCGTGTTGGAAAGTGGCTTGTACTGTTTTCCAACATGGAAAACAGTACACACAACTCTCACGGTATGGACGCCAGTTCCGCACGCGAGGCCCTCGACGCCGTCGCCGCTTCCCGCACCCAGGTGGCGGCGCACGTCGCCAGCCCCTGGTGGTACCACGTGGGGATGGGGGTCACGCTCGCGCTGCTCTTCCTCTCGATGAGCCTGCGGATGGCCTCGTGGGCCGTTCCGCTGCTCGTCGCAGTGGTGGCCGTCCTCGGCCTGACGGTCCGGCGGGCGACGGGCGTCTCCTTCGACCGCTACACGGCAACTCCCGGCGCCACCAGGCTCTTCGGCATCTACGCGCTGGCCTCCGTGCTCGTCGTCGTGGCCGGGATGTACCTGGAGTGGGGTGCGGGGATGCGTTGGGCCATCGCCGGCGCCGGGCTGGTGGTCGGGGTGTTCACCATCGCCGTGGGGTACCGCGTCGACGCGGTCGCGCGGCACGACATCCAGGCCGGCCGATGACCGACGCGGCCTTCGACGAGGTGATCCACGCACCGAACCGGTTGCGGATCTGCACCACGCTCGCCGCGGTGGACGCCATGGAGTTCTCCGTGGTCCGCGATGCGCTCAAGGTGAGCGACTCGGTGCTGAGCAAACACGTCAAGGTCCTCCAAGCGGCGAGCTACGTCACCGTCACCAAGGTGCGCGGCAGCTCTCATCCGCGCACCTGGCTCGCGCTCACATCGGAAGGGCGACGGGCCCTGGCCGGGCACATCGCCGAACTCCGCCGCATCGTCGAGACGGCACAGGCGGACCGGTGAGACCGGGCGCTGTGAGCAGGCTGCTGCTCCGGCAGCGCACGTTCGTGAGTGCTCCGGCGCCACGCGCCGCCAGTGACGGCAAGTCCGAGGGCGAGATGCCGGGTGGTCGCCATCGCATGTCCCCCGGCCCGTTTCCAACTCCGTTACCGACGCAAGCCGTTGGCGGTCCGCTGTTGGTACGGCGTACCGCGCATGCTGCCGAAGCCCCGTACACCGGTGGTGTGCCGACGTCCGGGAACGCCACCCCCTCGCCCGCCGGCGGGCGTTCGTCCGGCCGACGTCAGGAGCTCGTGAGGATGACGAGTTGCCGCGTCGCCCGGGTCATCGCGACATAGCGGTCGACCGCTCCCTCCACACCCTTGCCGAACACCTCCGGGTCGATGAGGACGATCAGGTCGAATTCGAGCCCCTTCGACAGCTCCGGGGTCAGCGACCGTACGCGGGACGTCGCCCGGAACGCGGGATCGCCGATGACGCAGGCGATCCCGTCGGTGCGCGCGGCGAGCCAGGTGCCGAGGACCGAGTCCAGATCCGAATCGGAGCCGTGGACGACGGGGATGCCGCTGCTGCGGATGGAGGCCGGCACATTGGCGTCCGGGAGTTCGGCCCGTATGACCGGCTCGGCCTCCGCCATGACCTCCTCCGCCATGACCTCCTCCGGCGTCCGGTAGTTGATGCTCAGGGAGACGACGTCGATCCGGTCGAGCCCGGCCCGCGCCAGCCGCTCCTGCCACGACTCCGCGAACCCGTGCCTGGCCTGGGCGCGGTCCCCGGCAATGGTGAAGCTCCGGAACGGGCAGCGCAGCAGCATCTGCCACCCCGCGTCGGTCAGTTCCTGCGCCTCGTCCACGACGATGTGCGCGAACGGTCCGGCGAGGAGATCCGGGTCGGCGCCGGGCAGTGCGCTCTCGTCGATCAGGCTGCCCTGAAGGTCCTGTCCACGCAGCATCGTCACCGCACCCTCACCGTCGTCATCGGCCGCCAGCAGACCGTCGATGACGACGGCCCTGCGCGCGCGGTCGGCGGCGACGGAAGCGTCGTTCCGGCGCTTGCGGAATGACGCCTCCGGGTCGCCGAGCCGCTGCCGTGCCGCGTCCAGGAGTGGCAGGTCGGACACCGTCCAGGCATGGGCGTCCGCGCGCTGGAGCCGGCGAACGTCATCAGGGCCGAGCCAGGGCGCACACTTGCGCAGACAGGCGGGCACCGACCACAGATCGCCGACGAGGTCGGTCGCTTCGAGCATCGGCCAGGCGCGGTTGAGGGTCCTGATCAGCTCCCTGTCCCGCAGCAGCGACCTCCGGAGCAGCGTCGCTGTCGTCCTTGTCCATCAGGATCGTGAGCAGCTTCTCCCGTATCCGGTCGCGCGCCTCGTTGTGCGGAGTACCGGGTTCCACCGCTTCGAACGCCGCCGTCCAGTCGTCGGCGCTCAGCCAGATGTAGGACCAGTGGCTCGACACCGTCACCCCCTCGGTGGGCGGCTCCTCGTAGATACCGACGGCCGGCTCGATCGCCCGCACCAGAGCCGCGGACGACTTCAGCAGAGCCACGTACGGGTCGGGCTCGATCGCCGCTCCGGCTCCCTCGGCGACGAGATCCCGCAGCGTGCAGGTCTGCACACCCTCCTCACCGAGGCTCGGGAGGACATCGGCGACGTAGGCCAGGTACGGCTGGTGCGGACCGACGAACAGCACGCCGCCCCGGCGGTGACCGAGGCGAGGGTCGGAGTAGAGGAGGTGGGCGGCGCGGTGCAGCGCGACGACGGTCTTGCCCGTACCCGGACCGCCGTCGACGACGAGAGCGCCGCGGGAGCCCGCCCGGATGAATTGGCGTCCTGGTCGGCCTGGATGGTGGCGAGTACGTCCCGCATGCGGGACGACCGGTTGCCGCCCAGGCCGGCGATGAAGGCGGACTGGTCGTCGAGCGCGACGTGCCCCTCAAGCCCGTCGGAGGTGAACACCTCGTCCCAGTAGTCGCTGATCCGGCCGCGGGCCCAGCGATACCGGCGGCGGCTCGCCAGCCCCATCGGGCTGGCGAGGGTGGCTCCGAAGAACGGCTCAGCCGCAGGGGAGCGCCAGTCGAGCAGCAGCCGACGCCCCGCGCTGTCGGTGAGGCCCAGCCGTCCTACGTACACGGGCTCGGGGCCGTCCGAGCCGACCATGCGTCCGAGGCACAGGTCCAGACCGAAGCGACGCAGCGCGCGCAGGCGGGCGGTCAGCCGGTGGATCTCCGCGTCCCGGTCCATCGCCTGCCGGCCCACGCCGCCGGGCGCCCTGCGCTCGGCATCGAGGCGGCCGGACAGTTCGGCGATCGTCTGCTCAAGGCTCTCCGCGATGGCCGCGAAGTGCCGCTCGTCGCCGTCGATCAGCGTCGGGTCGGCCTTGGGGAAGAGGTGGTCGGGAAGGTCAAACGCGCTGGTGGTCAGGGGGTTCACGGCATACGCTCCGATCTGGGGTGGCTCGCGGCCGACCGTCGGGTGCGCGGCAAGGCGTGCGGGCGGCCGACCGTCGGGTGCGCGGCAAGGCGTGCGGGCCGGCGCGACGAGCCCGGTGGCCCTGGCGAACAACGCTCCGCCCGACGCGGACCCGATGGCTGTTGTCGGTTCAGGTCGCCGGGTTCGCGGATTCGCGGATTCGGGGTTCGCGGGTCTGCGGGTTCTCGTGTCCTGGGTTCTCGCGCCCTGCGTTCTCGCGTTCTGGGTTCTGGGTTCTGGCCCGGAGATTCCGCGTGGTTCACGCGGACATGGGCGGCTTTCCCCGGCTGACGGCGTCGAGCAGCAGCTTCGCGGCCACCGCCGCCCCGTCGGTACGGACCGTGCCGGCCACGGCCTTCGTCCGTGCGCGGGTCCCCGGGGCCAAGGCCGTCCTGAGTGCGGCCGACAGGGACTCGGTGGTCGGGGTCGGACCGTCGTGTGCCGCGCCGATACTCAGACCGGCGACGCGGCCGGCCCCGTACGGCTGGTCCGTCGCCTGCGGTACCACCACCTGAGGCGCGCCGGCCCGGGTGGCCGCCGTCGTGGTGCCCGCGCCGCCGTGGTGCACGACGATGGCGACCCGGCCGAACAGTGCCTGCTGGTTGACCTCGCCGACGGCGAAGCAGTCGTCCTGGTCGTCGATCAGGGCCAGATCGGCCCAGCCACCGGCGAGGAGCGCGCGGCGGCCCTGCGCGCGGATCGCCTCGATGGCCATCCGGCCGGTGTCCGTCGAGGTGCGCATGGGCATGCTGCCGAAGCCCACGTACACCGGCGGTGTACCGGCATCCAGGAACGCCACCAACTCGGCCGGGAGCGGGCGGACATCGGGCACGAACCACGCGCCGGTCTGGACGATGTCGAGGCCCGGCATCTCCTGCCACGGGTCCAGGACCGGGTCCGTCGCCAGCCACGGCCGGTCGCCGATGACGTAGTCGCGGACGCTGTCCACCGGAGGCAGAGCGACCGACGCCCGGCTGGTGTTGAGCGCTGCACCGAACAGCGCGTTGATGCTCTGCGCGTCCAGGTCCCACAGCAACCGGTTGTCGGTCACCTCCGGCGGGAACGGCCGGCCCGGGTACGCCAGCGGCGGCGGCAGGGTTAGCTGCTGGAAGGTCACGGACACGGAGCGGATGCCCAGCTTCTCGGCCACCGAAAGCGCGCCGGCCGCGGCCGGCATCACGCCGGTTGCCACCAACGCATCACACCCCTCGGCCGCCGCGCTGACCGCATCGAACTGGTTGGCGATCAACTCGGCCGCGCGCCGGGGCAGCGCCGACGGCTCCGGCGCCGCTGCCGTCAGCGCGCGCCGACCGGCCGACCGGCACCAGCGCCACCCCCACACCGGCCAGCCGCTGCGCGAAGCCTTCATCTGGCGGCGCCCACACCCGCACCTCCGCACCGAGCACCCGTAACCGCACCGCGAGCCCCACCAATGGTTCGACGTCCCCGCGCGACCCGTACGTCGACAACAACACACGCATTTCGCGACTCTCGTTTCCGCAGATTCTGTCCTCGGCCGGAGATTCTGCGCCGCAACCGGGGCCTTGCCACAAGGGACCCCATCCGCTATATGTTGAGAGCGGCAAGGAGTGGGAAAACTCCTTGCCTTTGTCTTTTGTCGACCGCTGCCTTTTATCGCGCCCTGTGGACGGACCACCTCCGCGCGAAGCGGGGGAGCGCTCGCGGTGTGCCGTACCGCGTCGTGCCGCGTTGTGCCGTACCGCGTCGCGCACGGCGGCACCGTCGGCCCACGGGGAACGTTCATGGACTCCGGTTGCAGCCGCTAAACGTGCTACCTGCGCCCGGACGCCGGCCCCGACGCTTGACTCTGGGCGCCGGCGGCTCGATCACTGCCCGCCCACAACTCGTCATCGTCGACATCCCAGACATCCCACGGCACGGCCGTGCCTCCCCGCGCTCCGGATATTCAGTCCCGGAGTGACCCCATCAGCGCGCAGAGCTTTTCGTCAGGAGTTCTTGGAATCCGGAATGTGGACCCGTAGTGGACTCTGCGGCACGGTCGTGCATCACGAGCAAGGGCCAGTTCGAGAGGATCAACCCTCCGAACTGGCCCTTCGGTCTGTGCCCCCGGCAGGATTCGAACCTGCGACACCCACTTTAGGAGTGGGATCGAATCCTTGCCGGGGGCTGCGCGACGCTGCTGCGCGGTGCTGTTTTTCCTGGGGAAGCTGCTGAGCGGTTGCGCACCCGATCCCGTGCTTGGTGCCCAGTGTCGGGCAGTCCACGCACGCACGCGACTCGCATCCTGAGCCAATGCCACGCGAGCAAGTCGGCCACTCAAGCAGGCGATCATGCGGACCCACGGCACTAGGACATTCCAAATGTTCCTCTGGTTATGTGGCCATTGTCCGCCTACTTTTCCCGTCGCAGTACCAACGCGGACGCGTGCGCCCACGAATGCCATCAGCTTGTGCCGAAGTTGCTTGTTCTGCCCTACTGCTTTCAGTGGCCATCGAAACTCATAGGTCAGCTGGCGAGATGCTGCTGGAGTATTAGATTCGCCATGCCGCCATGCCGAACTCAACACCCAGGATCGACCAATCCGACAGGGCTGTTACTGGTCCGCGATGTGCAGCCAGCTCTGGCTGATGGTCTGCATGTCGATGACACTGGGGAAGCGATCTGCGAGGTAGTGCTGCTCCATCTCCTCGCCCGTCTTACGGTTACGTACGACCTTGACGCCGCCCATCTTCATCTTCTTCAGGGTGCCGATGGTCTCACCTGCGACGAGTGCGTTGAAGGCCTTGATTGCTTGCCCTGACTGTTGGACGCTGTCCCTGCTGATGGCGCCCTTGTTCACGTTCAGCATGGTGTTCGTGTAAACGGCCCTGGGGTCCTTGCCAACGTACTCGCGACTTGCGTCACCGATGCCCCTGAAGAAGAACTCAGCGACGTGCTCGGTCCACTTCTCCAGGATGATCTGGTGGCTGATGAGCAGTCCTGTGCCGCTGGCGTGGCACTGTCGCCCCTTCGCAAGCATGTAGTTGATCCGGGATTCCGGGATGGGCCAGGACGCCATGAGGTCGGGAATCTCGTCAGCAGTGATTTTTCCCGTAGACCAACGGGTCCAGTGCAGGCCCTCAGCTCGGTTGCGCAGGATCTTCAACGCTGCGCCGTAATAGTTGGCACTGTTCTGCGCCATTCCGGATGCCTGGGCCACGTGGTCGCCCGCGGTCCGCACACGGCCCCCATCGATGGCGGCGAAGATATCCGGGTCCAGGTCGTATGTGACCTGTGCGGTCACGGAGATTCCCGTGTCGATGATGGCCTGTGCTCGATGCTGTCCATCGATAAGGCAACCGTGCAAGTCTAGCGCGAAGCCTTGGTGGGTTGTTCGGAATTGTTTCGCCTGCAGGATTTCCCGGAACTTCTCGACGTTATAACCACGCAATGGTACGCGGTTGCAGATCCTGTTCTTCATCCAGTTGGTGCAGATGTCAGGCGTGACCGTCATCGTCTCGGTGCGCATGGGCAGAATTCTCCCGATTCCACAAAGAGTGCAGCTGACCTAAGCCCGCTGTTTCCTTTCGTGCAGCATTGCAGATGTGGGCCGGCCCCGAGGTTGGCTGATCGAAATATGACAGGATTTGCCTGAATGTGGCAAATTTCTTTCTTTGTGGCATCGGCTGTCGCGTCTGTATGTTTGCATTGGGTAATCTCTTCTACCCTGCATGAACCCTGAGGTAGGACCTATCCGTCGTCCCGCTCCGTACCAGGCGCGTTCGGTCAGGCGGAGCCCGAAAGCGTCAAGGTCATCAACTTCGCCCCTTTTGTTCAAAGGTGATCAGTTCAAGCACCGCGCTTGGTCCGTGACGTCCATGCCAAACGGAGGGGGCGCGGGGGGGGCTATGCATGCTGAATGAGTCTCGTCCCGCGACCTTCCGGTGCTCGCGATCAACTTCTACGCTGCCGACTCCTCGGCGCCACAGCGGTGCACGCGCCGACGCCCAGTTCGGTACCTTCGGCCGAAAGGGCTCTGTGCTCTCCTCGCCCATCCCGTCGTTCACGCCCCCACGGGCGCAGTCGAATGGAGAGCACGGTGATGCCTCCGCGCGACTTGTCGAACCGCAGAAGGGTGTGCCGTCCTTGGCGGGATGCTCTCGGCGGAGTCCGGGTGCTGCATGCGTACTACGCGGCCAGGGCACTGCTTGTCAGGGGCTGACATACACGTTGGCATGACGTGGTGAGGACAGTGGAGGCCTTCGATTCTCATGCGGCGGCCTCGCTTCCGTGGTTCAGGGGCGTCGCAGAGTGCCGTTCGCGGGGCTGGTGCCCGTTTGCGTGAGGCGTGCCGACGGGGCCGCGATCGAGTTGCCTCGTGCGTGCTGGTCTTGGGTGTGCCGGGGATCTGCGGGGAGACCTGGCCATCGCGGAGGCTGCCGCCCGGATCGTACCGCACGCACCGGAGCGGTGCCCGAACGCGACAAAGCGGAGAAACTCGGCTCGGAGTCCGTGTCGGACGGTGCCGAGCAACCCGGAGGAATATCGGGGCTTGGCGTCCCGTCCGCTCACACACCGCTCACGTAAACGGCCCCGGATGAAGTCCGAGGCCGACCAGAGTCACGACATTGCTACTAAGGGTTGTCCCGTAAATGCTCTTCGAGCTGCCTCGGGTGCGGCGGGACGTCGTACGGCCCGCTGGTCTATCCGGCAAGGGCGAGATTGTGCATCCGTGCGATGCCGAGCATGGCGTGGTGGATGCCGTCGCCTTTGAGTCGGCAGTCGCAGAGGATCTTCCAGGTCTTCATCCGGGCGAAGGCATGCGCGACGCGGGCGCGGACCTGCTTGTGGGACGTGTTGTGTTCCTCTTTCCAGTCCGGGAGTTCGCTCTGGCCGCGCTCGCGGCGGTGCGGGATGACGAGTCCGGTGCCCGGGTAGCCGCCGTCGGCGATCGTGAGGGTCTTGCCGACGGCGGCCTTGGCGCCGGACTCCTCCCACGCCTTGCAGTCGTTGCGGTTGCCGGCGAGCGGCCGGCCGGCCACGACGACCAGGCGGGTGTCGGCGTCGATGACGACCTGATGGTTGGTGGAGTACCGGTAGTTCTTCGACCGCTCGGCGACGGTGTGGTCGCGGGTGGGGACCAAGGTGCCGTCCACGATGAGCACGGTGTCCTTGGCGAACCGCTTGCGGGGCTGGAGGGCGAGCATCGGCCCCAGGTGGTCGATGATCCGGTCCGCCGCCGACTTGGACACCCCGAACAGCGGGGCGAGCTGGCGCATGGTCAGGTTCGTGCGCCAGTACGCCGCGACCAACAGCGCCCGGTCCTCCAGCGGAAGGCTCCACGGCCGGCCCTTGCGGACCGCGCCCGCACCCTCCCGCCGCAGCACCGTCACCAGCTTCCCGAAGGAACGCGGGCTCAACCCGGTGAACGGGGCTGTCCAAGACGGCTCCGACGCCGTGATCACACCAGCCACACCAAGATCATCTCACCCGTGACCAGCAGTTCCGGGACAACCCTTAGCTTGTTCTTTATCTAGCGGCCTCGAATGGCGTTTCGAACTGAGTCGCTCACCTGGGGATTCGCCGGACGTGGGGGCGGCCTTCGTCTGATCCTGTGCTCCGACCAAGGTGCACTTGACCAAGACGAAGTCCGTGAGGGTGAATCTGCTGCCTGATGCTGTCCGGAGGGAAGCGTTCGCGGAGGCGTCACGCTTCCGGGGCGAGTTGTTCGAGCTGGTGGACTCGGTGCTGTGTGCGGACGGCGCGGTGAAGACCCCGGTGGATTTGACGCTGTTGCCCGAGCATCGTCGTGGGCACGGAGCGATGTACGGCGGCCTGAACTGCGGCCGGATCGACGTCGACCGGCTGCGGACGGTGCTGGCCGGGCTGTCGCTGCCGCGTTTCGACGGCGGGCGCCTGGTCCTGGCGGTCGATGTGTCGCCGTGGCTTCGTTCAGACGCGCCATGCTCGGCGGAGCGGCTGTTCTGCCACGTCTACGGCCGTGCGAAGACGGCGTCGCAGTTCATTCCGGGGTGGCCCTACTCCTTCGTGGCCGTGCTGGAGCCGGGCGCCACGTCATGGACCGCGATCCTGGACGCGGTCCGGCTGGGCCCGGCGGACGACGCGACCGCGATCACCGCCGGCCAGCTCCGAGGAGTCGTCGAGCGTCTCATCACCGCGGGCCAGTGGCAGGCTGGGGACCCGGACATCGGGATCGTCAGCGATGCCGGCTACGACGTCACCCGCCTGGCTTGGGTCCTGCGCGACCTCCCCGTTGAGATGGTCGGCCGCGTCCGCTCCGACCGCGTCATGCGCCTGTCGAAGCCACCGCGGATGCACGGCGTCAACGGCCGACCGCCCAAGCACGGCCCGGAATTCCGCTTCGCCAAGCCGGAGACCTGGCCCGAGCCCGCGATCGCCACGGCCACCGACACCAGCAATTACGGCAAGGCCGAAACCCAGGCATGGGACCGGGTCCACCCCCGGCTCACCCACCGCTCCCCCTAGCTCGACCACGAGGGCGAACGTCCCTTGGTAGAAGGCACGTTGATCCGGTTGAAGGTCGAGCATCTGCCGAAGGAACAGGATGCTCCGCCAGTGTGGCTGTGGTCCTCGCAGATCGGCGCCGCCCCCAGTGATGTGGACCGTTGCTGGCAGGCATTTCTACGCCGCTTCGATCTGGAGCACACCTTCCGCTTCGCGAAACAGACCCTGGGCTGGACCACCCCGAAACTCCGTACGCCCGAGGCCGCGGACCGCTGGACCTGGATTCTGATCGTCGCTCACACCCAGCTCCGACTTGCCCGGCCGCTCGTCGAAGACCTCCGTCGGCCGTGGGAGAAACCCACCGCCTCCGACCGGCTCACCCCGGCCCGGGTCCGCCGGGGGTTCAGGAACATCCGCGCTCACCTCGCCTGCCCGACCCGTGTTCCCAAACCCACAGGCACCGGCCCCGGACGTCCACCCGGCGCCAAGAACAAACGCAGGGCACCGCGCTACGACGTTGGCAAGACCGTCAAACGCCCCGAGACCCTCAAGGCCATCGGCAAGCCTGGAAGATCCTGGTAGATAAAGAACAAGCTCAGCTTGACTCCTGTCGGGGATCTTGGAGTTTCCCGGTACGCCAGCGTGATCAGCGGGCATGCTCGGGGCTGTTTCGAAGACCGATGCAGTTGTCGAGATGTCCGTTGTCGCTCCGCCCCCGTTCCGGTGAGCAAGTCCCGTCTCTGATCCCGCAGATCGCATGGGCGAGCAACTTGGGCGGTACGACGGCAATGTGGGTGAGAGACCGGCTGGACGGGCTGTGGCGCGACGAGGACTTGGGGAGTGGGACGTTCTGCCGCCAGGTGCCGAGAATTCCAGAGGCTGGTCGAAGAAGAAGCGAAGGTGTCCTGCCGCAGCCTCCTGCGAGCGCACGAAGGTACAGCTCACGTTACCGGCCAGGCCGGCAACGACCGCGCCTAAGCTTCCGGTCATCTGAACGGCCTTGAGCACGTGGATGGCTACCAGGAGTCTGCCGCCGTTAGCTGAAGCAGAGTGCTCCATCCTCTATCGGGGCGCTTCCCTGGTATCAGCGTCGTTGGCGAGTTCAGCCCGTGAGGACCGGCTCATGCGAGAACACCCAACGCCACCATGACCACCACGAGTACGGTCATCATCGTCCCCGCAGAGGCACCACCGCGCATGATGCAGGCGGGCACTCTGGCGCCGTCGAGGTGGGCCAACAGCCCGGCCACCAAACCAACAATGACAGCCGCGAGAAGCATCACGACAACGACCAGGACCCTCACACTGAACGAGAACCTCACGACGAACTCCCTGAATGCACTGGGACTTGGATACGACCACAGCGTCATTCAGAGTGCCTTCGCTGGTCTACGATTTTGGACTAGCTCGGACATCTCTGGACTACTCGGGATTTTTTGGGGGGACAACCGTGGGGCGGCGACCGAAGCCACTCGATCCGAACCAGCCGCTTCACGCCTTTGCCATCGAGCTCCGGCTTCTACGGGAACGCGCAGGGGCGGCGGGCTCCGAGAAGGAGACGTGTGAGCGAGCTGAGATCGGCCGGTCGACGTACTACTCATACCTGAATGGCGAGAACCTCCCGAGTCGGGAGAGCCTCGAACGCGTGGTGAAGGCATGGGGCTGCGATGTTGCGGCGTGGCTTGAGCGGCGTAGGCAGACGGAGCTGGCCCTCGCTCAGTCGCCCTCACAACGGTCCAAGGCGACGGAAGAGCCCTCTGCGCTCTACACGGTGATGGTCCTTGGCATCGACCAGCTTGCAGCGCGTGACAATCACCATCAAGTTCATCTCCGCCGACGATTCGACGCAGTATGGTCTGGCGCGCAGCACCGTGCGGGGGTCGATCGAGAGATCAAGTCAGCCGACCATGGAGACTCGTGGTTGTTCTGGGAGCCAGGCATAAAGCTGGTTTCGGACGCTTTCTCCCGGTTGCTGCCCTACACATCGGTGCTCCTCAACCACGACAACCACGACATGGAATCGTCCGGGTTGCTGCGTGTGCGTGGGGCGCTCCACGTCACTGAGGCCCGAGAAACGTTCGACGGAGTATTCGGATCGAACGTAAACGAGGTCTTCAGGTTCGCCGATGCTCCCATTCTCCGGGACCAACTGCGTGGCGATGCTGCCTGCGATCTCGCTGTCATCTTTTCGGACCGCGCCCGGCTGCTGGGAAACCTAGTTACCCACCCTGAGACGTTCCGGGGCATTCACGCCAACGGTTGGAAGGAGTGGGCAGGTGGGACCGCATGGCTGTACACGCCGCTCCGTTCGCCCACCGAGCCG
The DNA here is from genome assembly GCF_046549095.1 of Streptomyces sp. x-80. Classification (NCBI taxonomy): domain Bacteria; kingdom Bacillati; phylum Actinomycetota; class Actinomycetes; order Kitasatosporales; family Streptomycetaceae; genus Streptomyces; species Streptomyces sp. x-80. The sequence goes on along the minus strand of NZ_JAJPWM010000002.1, from coordinate 443,571 downwards.
GACCAACAACATCGAGGCGAGACTGTGTCTCCGGCGGAAGTCTTTAATGTCCGGGATTCCAAACGCGGTGATCATCGAAGCGTGTAGAAAACCCCCATGGGTCCCATCACCCCCGCTTCGGTCCGAGCCTCCGGCAGCGTCACCAGCGCTCGCCTCGGACGCAATCGCTCTGTAGGCATAGCCCGCATCGGCAATTCCGAAGACCGCACTCAGGCATACCACCGCTTCATAGAAGCCGCACAACGGTGCACGTTCACCATGTTCGAGTACTTCACGCGCCGGAGAGAAGCCACACGTGCGCCTCCATTGCGGCAGCCTCTATGAGCCTGTACCGCCGCTGGTGCGCTGAGGGCGCCCGTACGCGGAGATACAGGCCCAAATCGAGCTCCACGCTGCCTTCATGGGAATCCACTTGTGCGCACCGACTCCGGTACGAGAAGCAGCTCAGAAGGTGATGGATGCAGTGCCCCGCTTCGAGGACCGCCCGGACGACTACATCAATGTATTCGCAGATCGCACTGAGGCCCAGGTGCACTTCCTGTATGCCGAACGACATGATCTCGCTTACAACCCCAAGCCCTGGCAGTTGCTACGCAAGCTGTGCGAACGTCGCTACCAAAAGGAGGTCGGGCAGCGGTACGCCGGCGTGATCGACGGTTCCGTGCCGGTCTCCGACTTCGTGCGAGACGAACTTCGTCGGCGCGACAGGAAGAGGCGCGAAGCCTCCTAACCTCGGTCCTTCGTGACGGTCTGCGGCTGACGGCGGCCCGGTTGTCGCACGGTAGCGCCGAGTCCACTGCTGCGGGTCAAGTACTGCTGTTGACGGGGCAGGGAGATGTGCTGATCAGCCTGGGCTCGGCAGCCGAGCGAGCCGGTCGAGGGTGGGCGTGATGTCGTGGGGACAAGGCCAGTGGCGGACCGCCGGCCGGTGGTGACGAGCTGACTGGCCGCGGTGAAGCCGGAGCCGTAGGCTGCGAGGCTCCCAGAGCCGGGCTTGGCCGGTGGTTTCCGTTCGTAGCGGTGGTTGAGGCGCCGATATCCGGTCAGCCACGACATGGTGCGTTCGACGACCCACCGCCGGCGGCCGAGTCGTTCGCTGGAGTCGATGCCTTTGCGGGCGATGCGGACACCGATGTGCTTACCCCAGAGCCATCGCCGCAGGTGAGGTACGTCGTATGCCTTGTCCGCGTGAAGTCGCACGGGCTTGGAATCGGTCGCGTGGGATTCGTGTCCCATGGGGAAGTGGGACAGCATCGGCTTCAGGGCGAGGCTGTCGTGAGTGTTCGCCGCGGAGAGTCCGACGCGTAGGGGCAGTCCGTTCGCGTCGGACAGGACGTGCATCGTGGAACCCGGCTTGCCTCGGTCCACGGGGCTCGGACCTGTGTGTTCGCCCCCTTTTTAGCGCGGACATGGGCGGAGTCGAGAACCGCGCGCGACAGATCGACCAGGTTCTGGCCGTCCAGGAGCTGGAGCACCTTCTGGTGCAGTCGTCCCCACACACCAGCCCGGGACCAGATAAGGAACCGGCGGTGCACAGTCGACTTCGAGGCCCCGAAGCAGGGCGGCAAGGCCCGCCAGGCGCAGCCGCTCACCAGTACATAGATGACCGCGGCGAACACCGCCTCATCGTCGATGTTCGCGACTCCGCCGCCCTGCGGGCGAACCCTCGCCGACGGCAACAAGGGCCTGGCAATCTCCCACAGCCCATCCGGCACGATCCACCTCCACCGCCACTCCCCATAGCCAACCCAACGACCAACTGACGATGTAGGCCACGACCTAAGGGAGCCCCGGCTATGTTGTTGGCCCCGTCGTGCTATGGCTCATCGCGTCGGTACCCTTCGGCCTGGCTTATGTGGTGATGATGCACTTCGGCCCTCTCGTAGCGGGCTTCCTCGCATTTCGCGGCCGATAACCAGGACCGCTGGCTGACGTGGCTACGGGTGCTCTTGCGTACCGCTACAACCTCACCGTCGTTGCTGCAGAGGCGGTCGTGGCCTGTGGTGAGGCCCATGGGGCAGGGAACGGGGGCCGTGGAGCCCAACGTAGGCGCGGCGTTGCGCGACGCCGAGGCTGCCATATGGGCAGCCCGCCGGACCAGAGGTGTTACGCCCGGCCGTCGATGGCACCGCCGTATGGCGTTACATCGGCATGCAGGGCAGGTCGTCGCGCGTCTTCGCGTGGCGGAGGAGAGTCTCGACGTAGATTCTGCTTAAGCATTGTGCGAACTTGGCGGCCTGCTGCTCACTGTGGCTGAGCGCTACAGCGAGGGGCGCGTCGGAGCGCTGCTTGATGAGGCCGAGCTTGCCGATGTCACCCCGGCCCGTGACCGTGAAGTACTGCGGCTCGTGGCTGTCGCGGGACTCACTGCTGTGGGCGCTGCTCTCCTGTCAATGACCGGATTGCCGGATGGGGCAATGGGGCCAGCCCTCGCGGCGGTGGCACTGTGCTCCGTGGCACTGGTCTACCGGCGACGCGCTCTGAGGATGCTTGAGATCCTCCCTGTTCCGTTCGGCATTGGTGGGCAGCAATGACCCTTGTGCAGAAGCGATGTCGCTGAGACCGCGCACTGCACGGTGCATGCGGTCAGTGCCGCAGTCTGGTTGTTGTTGCTGAGTGGGATGGCCGCCGGAGTGTGAACGGACGAAGCTCGGCGAACTGCCAGGGGCTTCTCGCCGCAGTGACGAAGGCGCCGGGCCCTCTTGGAAGGCGAGTGAGGACGCCGAGGCGGGGGTGTGGGAGATGGCCAGGAGGGGGCCGTGGCATTGGGCGGTGTGGTGGAGGAAGGTGGCGCAGTGGCGGGCGCGGGTGTGGAGGTCTGTGAGGCTTTCGCCGTCTTCGCAGCGGAGGGTGGGGTTGACGAGTCGGCGAATTCGCCAGGCGCGGTAGGCCGGCGGGTAGGTGTCGGCGGTGCGGCCGAGGACGATGCTGGGGGCTCGCCATTCCGCGAGGAAGCCGGTCGTGGCGACGATGGGCAGGCCCGTGAGGTGCGAGATGAGGGTAGCGGTCTGGCGGGCGCGGGGGATCGGGCTGGTGACGAGGACGGTGATGCCCTCGGGGAGGGGCAGGGAGCGGTGTACCTGGTCGCGGCCTTCGAGGGTGAGGACGGCTTCGTACGGGGCGTGGTGGCCGGGTCGGTGGCCTTCGTAGGCGCCGTGGCGCATGAGCCAGATGTCAGCCAAGGATCCAGCCTCCGTCGACGCGCAGGGTCTGGCCGGTGATGAAGTCGGCGTCGTCGGTGGCGAGGAACGAGACGGCCGCGGTGACATCCTCAGGGCGGCTACAAGCGCAGAGGCCCTCCCGTCCGCTGGACGGAAGGACCTCTGACCTGGTGTTTCTCTGTGCCCCCGGCAGGATTCGAACCTGCGACACCCGCTTTAGGAGAATGGCTCTTCGCTCTTTCCGGCGGGCCCCCTAGCTGCGGCGGGGCGGGGACGGATCTCCGCGCGGTGATCATTTGGGAGATATTTGGGAGATCATCTCGTCGCTGGTTTTCGCGAGGCTTACCCGGCCCCACAGCGTCCGCAGATTCACGTTCGCCATCGCCTTCCAGAATATGGCCTCCAGCCCCTCCAGGCGCTCGGCTCGCATCGCTGGCGTCGGCTTCTGGTAGTGCCGTTTGATGCCCGGCCGTTGGTGCCCCGCTGCCTCGAACGCCAGTGGTTCCTTCACGCCTATCTCCGCCTGCATCGTGTCGTGCAACGCCCGTAGGGCTCGCATGTCGAGGCCCGGCAGGATCGGCTCCCACGCCCCTCTGTATGACACACCCCGGCGCCGTTCCCGCTTCGGCCGGCCGTCGCACGCCGGCCGGAAGGTTCGCGCCCAGTTCCCGCGGCGCCACGGCTGTCCGGACGGCGTACAGAACGGCCGCTCGTGCGGCCAGTCGTCGAGATGGTGGCGGAGCAGGCGAGCCAGGAACGGCGGGATGTCCACGTCGCGAGTGCTCCCATCGTTCTTGGTCGGCTCCAGGCGGACGATGTAGCCCTTCCTGTCGCCGTGCTCGTCGCGCTCCTGGTACTCGGCGTACTCCTCGACGATACGGATGATCGGGCATGCGAACTCGCCAGCGCCCCACGGCTGCTGGCGCGCCAGCAGCGTGTTATCGCGGTGCAGTCCGAGCCCTTCGCCCCATCGCAGCCCCGCGAACGCAGTCGTCAGCACGTGGATGCCGACGGCCGGGCCGAGTCGTTCAGCGACGAGGAGCGCGTCTTCGGGGCGGGCGCCTCCGTCGCGGCGGATCTTCGGGGGCCGGTAGGTCGTCGTCCCACCCGCCGTGTCCCGTGTGCGGCGCCGGCCGTACAGCGGGTTCACTGTGATGCACCCGGCGTCAACGGCGGCCGTCGTGATCGTGGACATCAGAGAGACGCACTGTCCTCGCCTGACATCTTCGACGTCCATGGTCTGCTGCCAGGCGTCAACATCGAACCAAGTGATCTTCCCGAGCGGAATGTGCTCCCACCGCGGCAGGATGTGCAGTTCCAGGTTGTCCCACCTGGTGCCGACAGTTCGGCCCCGCTTCCGCCGGGACGCCATGAAAGTCCTGGCGAAGTCCCCGAATGTCGTGTTTCGCTTCTCCGGGTCGATCCAGATGCCCTGTTTGATCAGGCGCTCTTGTTCCTCCCCCCACGCCACCGCCGTTTTCTTTGTTGGGAACCCGGGCTCAGATCCCCAAGTCCCGTCTGGCAGCCTGAATCGGGCACGCCAACTGACCTTGCCTTTGCTGCCCTTTGCGGTGCTGACGCGCTTTTCCGCGTATGCCACGGCTGGCCCCTTTACTGTCCCGGCGTTACACGCCGCGGAACAATCTGTTGGGGCCCCACCCCGGGAAGTTTGCCACCGAGCGATTCGAGAACCTGCTCGGTGATGTACAACACCCACATATCGTCGCGCTGGACCAGCCATACGCAGACGTCAACGGGCATTGATTTCACGCACTTTACTTCGACCCGCACTGGTCCCCACCTTCAACCCAGTACGGCGGCACCTTCGTTAGCGGTGAACATGCAACCACACAAAATGTTCACATGTGGAGGGGAAGTGAACTATTCATCCAGGAATGTTTTGCTGTCTTCTGCGTGCCTCAGCCGGGCCTCCGTCGCATCCCAGGCGAGCAGGGCGCGGCGCAACTGTTCGGGGGTGGCATTGCTTCGCCCCTTCACGATGATCACCATCTGCCCCTCGGCGCCGTCGTCATCGCCAGGCAGATTGATCACCGCGGTGTCGATGAGCGGTCCCTCGGCCAGAGCCGCCTGGATGCGTAGCGGCAACTCCTCGGGAGTCGCGGCGGCAGGGCTCGCAGCCGCGGCGACATCGCGCTCGGCGCGAGACGCGGTGGGGGTGAGCTTCGGTGGCTGCCCGCCGGCGAGAACCGTATCGATGCCCTCATCTGGCCAACCGACAGCACGGGCGTAGGCGCGGACCGTCGGGGTGACGCGGGCGATCTCCCCGTTCTCGATGTTGCGCATGGTGCCGCGCTTCACGCCGATCATGTCGCCGACGGCGGCCTGACCGAGGCCGCGGGCCTCCCTGCCGGCCTTCAGGGCCGCACCGAGCCGTTTCCAGTCTCGCTCCATGGTGGTCATCATGCCCTATCACTGTGCAACCCAGTAGCCCACCCGCGACCGTCCCATCAGCAGTTACTGAGCGTGCAGGCCGCAAACGGGTTGCATCTGAGGCGCGTGTGGCGCGCGAGACGAGCCATGCACTCGCCCTCGATGCTTATTTACTGAACATTCAGCGGCGCAAAGTGCTTGCAGAACGGGTTCGTTGATGCCTAGTCTCTGAGGGTTAGACCGAACGGCGGCGCCATCAGAGCGATCAGGGAGGCTCAGTCTCTGAGCCTTCGTGCACTTTCTAACCGCACCGGCCTCAACCGGGGCTACCTCTCCCGACTGGAGAGGGATCAGATCCGGGAGACAGCCGCCACGACGGTGCAGACCATCGCCGATGCCCTGCGCGTGCCGACCGCAGCCATCACGCATCAGGAGACGACGTGACGACAGCAACAAGAAAGGCGCGAACCACCAAGAGCGGCGATTCCGATCAGTCCACGGACCCGCGGCTGGATCCGGCGGAGCTTGTTCACTACTCGCCCGAGCAGGTGGCGAAGACGTGGCTCCCGTTCACCGCGCGCACGCTCCGCGACAAGGCGAATGCTCGGCTGATTCCGCACAGCCAGGCCGGCGGTCGGATCAGCTTCCGGCTCGCCCACATCCGTGAGATCGCCGCGATGTACGAGGTCCGCCCCCTCAGCGAGCGCAGCTCCTGACCCCGGCGTGAGTCGGGGCCGCAACCGGCTGGTACCCGGCGCGACCCCTCCGGCTCACCTCACCAATCACAGAAATGAGGCTCACCATGAGCACGCATCCTATGTTCTCGAAGCCGCACTACGCGGCGCAGACGCTGGGTGACCAGTTGACCGGGCTGGAGGGTCTGGTCGACGTCGCGGCGGCGTTCCCCGACCTGCCGAGCGGTGTTCTCTACGTCTCGTACGTCTACCCGGACCGGGTGATGGTGCAGTTGCATGCCCTTGCCGAGGTTGAAGCCTGGCGGACCGCCCTCGACGTGGCCGCCGATCAGGTCTGCATCGACCAGCGTGGCTATGACGTGTCGCTGGAGTTCACCGTGTCGCGAAGCGGGGGCGAGTTCCTCGTGTGGGCGACGCAGGCTGTGGCGTCGCTGGCGGTGTCGGAATGCATGCCCAACTGATCAACGCGGCAGCGAATTTGATCTGCCAGATGATGGCGACGCGGCAGACGGCGGCCGGTATCGCGATGGCGCTGGGCGCCGTCGGGGTGCTCCAGTCGCCGGAAACGGCCACGGAGAACGAGCGGCTGCGGGCTCGGGTCGCCGAGCTGGAACAGCAGACCGCCGTCGTCCGTGCGCTGCACATCCGGTACACGGACAGCGAGCACTGCAAGCAGGACGACGAGCAGTGGCCCTGCCTAACCCTGTGTGCGCTCGGAGATGCCCTCCCGGCACCCCTGTGGCAGCACCTCGCCGACGCCCTCAACGCCTGTGTGTCCGCCGGCATCCCGATGCACATCGAGTGGGACCGAGCGGCCGGCCGCTGGCGACTCGTCCACGACGACGAGCCCCTGCTCACCGCCGAGCAGGCCGAGGCCCGCCGCCGCGACTTCCGGGCCCGCATGCGGGCCGCGGGGGGTGACCTCTCGTGACCGCTGTTGTCGCCTTGTCCCTGCGTTGCGACGGCACCGCGTGCAGCGCCGAGTTCCGCCCGCCTGCCGACGTCCGCACAGTCCGTGCAATGCGGACTGTCGCCTACCGCGACCACCTCTGGTCGACCCGTGGCCGGGACCTGTGCCCGGCCTGCCAGAAGCGAGAGGCGGGCACATGAGCATCGGCATGTTCGGTCGCCTCCCCATCGACCACGTGGCCGCCACCGCCCCGCTTCCCCGCACCCCCGCCGAGGAGCGCGAACGGGCTCGCCGTTACACGGCCACCCACGCCACCGACGGCGCCGACCTGCGACTGCTACTCGCCGCCCTGGGACTGACTGAGGAGGACCCCGATGCCTGACACCGACACCAGCCGCAGACAGATCCTCGCCGCTGCCATAGTGCGGCAGCCCGGTGAGTGGACGAAGCGGCGCGTCATGCGGCTCTACCAGCAGGCCGGCCACCCGGTACCGCTGACCCGCACCGCCCGCCGGGATCTCGCCCACGCGCACCGGCACGGCCTCCTCGACATCCACGAGACGCCCGGCCGCCGCTACTACACCCGCAAGGACAACGCCCGATGACCGGACCTGAGCACTACCGCCAGGCCGAGGGCCTCACCGGATGGTCTCCGGTGTGCGGGTTCTGCGACCTGCCGCACGAAGTACTGACCGCTGAGACGGCCCTGGCCTACCCGGAGATGGCGGCCGAGTACGAGATGGGTAGCCCGCTTTGCTGCGACCGGGCGGCGGATGCGTGGCGTGCCGCGAGGCGCACCGCGATCCGCGTGGAGCAGGCCGCGACGGGCTGGCGTGTCCGCTGGCGTGAGGACGACCGACTGCGGGCCCGTACGTGGGGCACACGGGGGGACGCCACCGAGTTGGCGGACTACCTCGCCGAGGGCGGTGACGATGAGCGCCCGTGACTGGCTCTACCGCAACCTGGTCGGCGCGCTGGTCGATCCGGAGCGGGTGAGTCTCGAACTCAATGCCTTCCGCGCCGAGGTGCTGCGCGAGGCCGCCGACGCCATCAACGCCTTGCCACAGGACTACGAGTGCGACCCCGGCCGTGGTGATGCAGCAGACCTGCTGCGCAGCATGGCCAACGAGGCCGGGAAGGACACCCGCAAGGACGAGTCCACCTGCGCCGCAATCGTCGCCGAGCGAGATGCCCAGATCATCGCGTGGCTGCTCAAAAAGGCCAGGGAGTACCGGTCGACCGGCAGCCAGCAGCACCAGGTGCAGGCGGATGCCATCGAGCGGATGGCGTCCAAGATCCAGCGGGGTGCGGTCCGAGCGTCGGCCAAGGGCGGCGAGTGCCCATGACGCAGCCCCGCCACGCGCGGGACACCTCGCGGGGTCGGTACTACACCGACCCCGCCGGGGGCCCGGACCTCGTATCCGTCACCAACGTCATCGACACCGCGGTGAACAAGTCCCACGCACTGGTGCCGTGGGGCGTCAAGGTCACCGTCGAGTACGCCCTTGACCACTGGCAGGCCCTCACCCCGCGTGCCGCCGACGAGCGTGCCGCGCTCACCCGTGACCTCAAGGCACTCCACCGCGAAGCCAAGGAGCAGGCCGCCGACCTCGGCGACCGCGTCCACTCCGCCGCCGAGGCACGCGTGCTCGGCGCCCCGCTCCCCGCCGACGCCGAGGTAGCGCCGTACATCGCGCAGCTCGACGTGTGGCTCACTGCGTGGGGTGTCGACCTCGACCAGCACATCGAGGCCACCGAGATCACCGTGTTCCACCGGCGGTTGGGCTACGCCGGGACCGCCGACCTCATGGTGTGGCTCCCGACCGGCCCTCGCGGGCGCCGCGAGTTGTGGCTCGTCGACTACAAGACCAGCGCGACCCGCTCGGCCCAGTCGGTCTACCCGGAGAACACCCTGCAACTCGCCGCGCTCCGGTACGCGGAGACGGTCCTGCTTCCCGACGACACCGACGCGCCGATGCCCCGCATCGACCGCACCGGCGTCCTCAACCTCCGAGCCAAGACGCACGCCCTGGTGGACATGCCCGCCGGCCGGGCCGCGCACCGCGCGTTCCGCGGCGCCCTCGAAACCACGCGGTGGCTGCACGCCACCGCCAGCACCTATCCCGCGATGACGCCGTCCGCCGCGCCGCTGCGGACGACCACCCGAAAGGCAGCGTGACCGCGATGGGATCGCGCATCCTCACCCTCCAGCGGCAGGCCCGTGAACTCGGCCGCCTGCGGACCGGGTTCACCGACGGCAAGCGGCCCGTGCGCTCCCGGACGTGGATCATCTCCTCGCACGCCGAGCACTACGTCCAGGCCGCAGCCGACGCGTGGGGCGGCACCGTCGAACAGTGGCAGCCGCTCGGCAACGGCGCCCCGCAGTACCGCGTCATCACCGAGGCCGAGAGCATCGACGCCCTCATGCCGCCAGGCGACCCCCTGTCGCAGTACAACGAGCTGTGGTCGGGCGGCGGTTGCCAGCGCCGTTGCGACGGGCAGCGCGAGCGTCTCTCCGGGCAGCCGTGCATCTGCCTACGCCAGTTCGGCGAGGACTGGCACCACCAGCCCAAGGGGCGCGTCTGCTCCGCTACCTCGCGCCTGACCGTGATCCTCCCGGACATGCCGGACGTGGGTGTCTGGCGGGCCGAGACGCACAGCTTCTACGCCGCGAACGAGTGGGGCGGCACCGTCGACATGGTCCTGTCCGGCACAGGCGGCAACGGACTCGTGCCGGTGGCGCTCCGGATCGAGCCCCGGCAGCGCGTCGCGGACGGCAAAACCAAGAGGTTCCCCGTGGTGGTGGTCGAGATCCGTGGCATTACCCCGAGGCAGGCCCTCACCGGCCCCCTCCCCACCGCGCTCGCCCTCGACCCGGCCGGCGGCGGCCAGCCGCACGGCGCGATCGAGGCGCCGCGGCCCGACTACCTCGCCGAAGCCGAGAGCGCGCTCACCCCGGACGACGTGGGCGACGTGTACCGCAAGGCACACGCCGCCGGGCACCTCGACGACGAGCTGATCGGCTGGCTCAAGGCCATCGCGGACCGCCTCAAGGCCGAGCCCGCCGCGGAGCCCGAGGCGGAGCCGAGGCCGGGGCCGGACGAGGACGGGGCGTACGACGCCGAGTTCGTGGACGACGACCCGGGCGAGGCGGCGTGATGAGGGACTGGCGGCACGGGGCCGCGTGCCGTGATCAGGAGCCCGATCTGTTCTTCCCGACCGGCGACACGGGCCCCGCGCTGTTGCAGATCGAGGAAGCGAAGGACATCTGCCGCGCCTGCCCAGTCATCTACCAGTGCCTCCAGTGGGCCCTGGAGTCCGGCCAGGACTACGGCATCTGGGGCGGTCTGAGCGAGCAAGAGCGACGCAGCCTCAAGCGACGCGCCGCATACCGGCGATCTCGGCGCGAGGCCGAGCAGCGGTCCGCAGCCGATGGTGCACCGCCTGCCCCGGCGCGAAAGTCGGGCAGCCGCGGCGGGCGGCCCCTCGCTGCCTGCGGCACCAGCTCCGCCTACCACCGGCACGTCAAGAACCGCGAGCCCATCGACGACGCGTGCCGCGCAGCCCACACCGCCGCGGATCGTGCCTACCGCTGCCGGAAGAAGCCCGCGGCATGACCGCCGCCCCGCACCAGTGCTGCGCTGGCTCGCTCGCAGCTGGATCGAACCCTGTTGCTCCGACACCCCACCCTTCTGATCACGAAAGCAGGACGACATGAGCACCATGATCATTCCGTCCGGACCGCTGAACCGCACCGCGCTCGCCGAGGCAGTGGCCGCCGAGACCGGCGTCAGCACCACTCAGGCCAGCGCGACCGTATCCGCGCTCCTCGACATCATCGCCCGCACCACCGCGGCCGGGCACAGCGTGACCATCAGCAACTTCGGCACGTGGACCGTCACCGAGCGCGCGCCGCGTGCCGCGCGCAATCTCCAGACCGGCGAGCCGATTCACCTGCCCGCGGCCCGCGGGCTGCGGTTCCGCGTTGCGCCCCGCCTCGCCGACATCGTCCGTGCCGGCGACACCACCGCCACCGTCCGCAAGCGGCCCAAGAGCAGCTGACGCACCCGAAGGGAACAAATCACGTGAATCTCGTGATCTCCACCTCTGCCGGCCCCTTCTCCGTCGAGGCCACCGAGCCCACCCCGGGCCTTCACATCTACGAGGTCCCCGCCGGCATCAGCCCGCTCTCGTCGTACCGCTGGATCCTCGCGCACCACGACGGCCCCGCCCTGGCCACGTTCGAGACCAAGGCGGACGCGACGCTGGCGGCCGAGAAGGCTGCCCCGCTCGCCGACTGGACCCGCAACGCGATCACGGTCGCCAACGCGCTTGGTACGGGCGGCATGGGCTACCTGATGGCGCTGCTCCGCGTCTCCGGTGGCCGCCACCCCAACACCTGACCTACACCGCGCACGGCCCCGGGGCGGGGCGACCACGTCTCCGCTCCGGGCGCACAACCACCTCGCCAGCAGAAGGAAAAGGAAGAGGGCCTGTGAGCACTGAGGCCGTGAAGTGGGCCATGGACGATGCGCCCATGCTGCGGACCCCTGCCGGGAAGCCGGACGCGACCGCCCGGCACGTCCTCCAGGCCCTGGCCGAGCACGCCGACAAGGCGGGCCGCAACGCTCACCCCTCCGTGTCCCGGCTCCAGTACCGCACCGGGTACGACCGACGCACCGTACAGCGCGCGCTGCGCCGCCTGGAGGACGCCAAGCTGATCAGCGCCGACGGCGCGGTGAAGGATCGGACCCGGTGGAAGCTGGCGCTGCATCTCGTGCGGCCGGCATCCGACTGGGACGAGATCGAGCGCGCCGAGGAAGCATCGCGGACCGCGGCGGCGGAGCGCCAGCGGCGGTCCCGGGCAAAGCGCGTCACGCAGCCAGAAGGCGTGACCGTCACGCACTCCAACGGCGTGACAGACGGGGATGTCACGCACTCAGACTCCGCACGTCACGCACTCCAACAGCGTGACGTCACGCACTTTAACTCCGCACGTCACGCACTCAGTGCCGCCGTAACCACCAACCAACCACCAGAAGAACCACCAACAACCCCTACCCCTATGGCTGGGGTGGGGGGCAACAGTGCCGACCCCACGGGCCGCGCCTACACCGCCCCCATCGACGAAGACGGATTCGCGCTCACCGACTCGATGCGCCGCTGGGCCGTCGACACCTTCGGCAACGCATTGGACGTCGACTACGAGACCGCCCAGTTCATCGACCATCACCGAGCCGAAGGCAGTCGCCGCAGCAACTGGCCCGCCGAATGGCAGAAATGGATGCGCCGCAGCGCAAAGTGGGCCAGCGAGCGATCCCAACGCCCCCGCCTGCGCGCGCTGTCCGGCGGCACCTGGCAGCCCTACCGCAACCCCACCGACTTGTCCGTGTACGAGAACGGATTCTGACCATGCACGAACCCGCCGCGGTTCTCACTGGCAACCCCAACGCCGCCCTCGGCCGCATCCTCGCCGGCCTTCACGAGCGCCACCCACACCTCGCCGCCGGACCCGTCGCCGACGGCCCGAGCCCGGAAGAGCCTGGCCACCCCGAGTACCACCGCCGGCGCCGCGCCGAATGGGCCCTCAGCCGCTGGAAGACCGCCACCCCGCCCCGGTACAGCCACGCCGACGCCACCCACCCCGCCGTCCAGCAGTGGGCCGACCAGGTTGCTACCGACCCCGAAGCCGCGGGGTCGCTGCTCCTCACCGGCACCACCGGCACCGGCAAGACGCACGAGGCGTACGGCGCGCTACGCCGCATCGCCGCCGCCGGCCCCCACACCTACGAAATCCGAGCCACCACCGCCGCCGACATGTACGGCCTCCTCCGCCCCAACGGCAGCGCCCGCGGCACAGAAGGAGAACTCGCCCGTCTAGCCCGCGTCCCGCTCCTCCTCCTCGACGACCTCGGCTCCGCCAAAGCAACCGAGTGGACAGAGGAGATCACCTACCGACTGGTCAACGAGCGGTACAACGCCTGCCGCCCAACGATCTACACCAGCAACCTCCCCGCCCGCACCGCCGACGGCCGTGACCTCACTGCCGCTCTCGGCGAACGCATCGTCTCCCGCCTCTCCGAAGACACCCGCGTGATCGCCATGACCGGAACCGACCGCCGGAGGACCGCATGAACCAGATCTCCGCGGCTGCCCTCGCTGTCATCCGGGCCGCGCTGGACGACTACCGGCTGACCGTCCCACCCACCGCCGGGACACCCATTGCCCAGGTCCGGCGCATCGCCGAATACCTCATGTCCAACGGCTACACCATCCGCCAGACCGACGGTCACGCGACCGAGTGCCCCGGCGACATCGACCCCGCCGCCCTCGCGGCGCTGGGCATGGCGCTCCAGGTCTACCGCGTGATCACCCCGCCCGACCTCGCCACTCCAGCCGACCAGACCGAGTACATCGCCCGCGAGATGACCGCCGCCGGCTGGCTGATCGTCCCTGACATCCGCACGAGGAGCGCCGCATGAACTGCACCGCCTGCACCGCCCCACTCACCACGTCCGCGCAGCTCTGTGATGCCTGCGCCCACGGCCTGGACGTAAGGCTCGACGAACTCCCCGTCTACTACCTGCTGTTGGCTGACCGCCTTCAGCCTGGCGCCGCCCGCGGCGACGGTCCCGTGGCTCTCGTCCGTGAGGCGCCGCTGCCGGTCCGTGTGGACGTGCTCACGATGCGGGCCGAGGGCGGCATGGTCTCCGTGCTGGAGTCCTGGCGCGAGGCGATGCAGGACGCCCGCGGCTGGGGCCGGCCTGCCCGCGTCGGCACGATCGAGCGCCGTGTCCAAGCCGCTGCCCGGGGCCTCCGCATCAATCTTGACTGGATCGCCGCCGAGTTCCCCGGCGCCGCGGATATGGCCCGCGAGATACGCCACCTCGCCCGGCAGGCGAACGCGCTCCTCGACCCCGCCCCCGGCGTACTTCGCGTCGGCGACTGCGCAGCGGACCTGGGCGGCGGCGACATCTGCGGCGCGCCCCTCCGCGTCCCCGCCGGGGCCGCCAGCATCCGGTGCCGCCTGTGCGGCACCGACTACCCGCCACACACCTGGATGACCCTCGCCACCGGCGCGTGGGCCCCGCCCACCGGAGCCGCGGCGTGACCCCACACACCCGACCTCAACTCCCTCAGGACGTCACTGTGAACACCACTCCCACACCCGCACCCAACCAGATCTGGGCCGACAACGACCCCCGCGCAGGCGAACGGTACCTACGCATTGTCGACATCGACGCAAGCCGCGCCGCCGTCCGCCAAGTTGCGTGGGACGCCGAGCGGCAGGTTGCCACTGTCCTTCCCGGAGTCCGGACCACACGCATCCGCCTCGACCGGCTCCGGCCCACCAGCACCGGCTACCGCTACATAGGTTCCGTCCGCGGTGCCTGGTGATAGCAGGCGCTGATCAGCGGTGAGGGTTGAGCGCTCGCAGGTGTGCCGGGAAGCGTGGGTCGCGCTGCGGCGGGGTGACGCTTCCGGTCGCTGGGTCGAGGTGTCCCCATGCCCCGCGCTCGCCCCGCCCGCACAGCATGAGGGTCATGGTCGCGCCCGGGGCCGTGTGCAGCTCGGCCACCTCGTGGTAGAGGTCTCGGCCTACGGTGTTGTCGGTGCCCTGCACGTGTTCCCTGCCCGTCTCCGCGTGGACCTGATCACCGTCAAGGACGTACCGGTCCTCGGTGTAGCCGCCGAGCAGGATCTTCGACTCGAACGGCCACGGATGCGAGTGCGGGCAGGGAGCGCCGTCCGTCCCCCGGATGTCGGGCGCGTACCAGACGTTGATCCTGACGGTTCTGTCCTGGTCCTCGACCAGAGTGAGTTCGGCTTTGCTGAGCCGGCCGCTCCCGTCCGGAACGAGCCACCAGCCGGTCGGCGCAGTGAACCGCCGCCAGCTGAGCGGTCCCAACTCCGGGGCGTGAAGGGCTAATCCGGCGGTCGCGACCGCGTGCATCGCCTCGCCCACGACGAGGCCCGGGACGATCTGGATGGTCTTCATGGCGCCCCATACTGAACCACCGAAAACCGGTTGGACCAGGTGTTTCCTGTTTCGGAAACACGCGAACACCTGGAAAAGCCCTCCGAGCGGAAACGCCCCCCGAACGTGTGGCTTTGTACGCGAGAACGGGAGTCGTTTGTCGACGGCTTCGGGAGTCGCTTCGCGGGTCGGGCTCGTGATCAATGTCTACGAGTTTGGGAGTCGAGTCACCTCTGCTCTGCCCTCCCGGGGTAGTCCGTTAGCCGAACGTTAGAGGGGTCCTTGGCGTCCCCCGTAGCGTTATGGCATGACCACCGAGCGCACTCATGTCATCACCGGAGCGGCCACTCGTGACGGGACCGCCGCACCTAGTGGGGACGCCGCCGCTGTCCATGTCCAGGCCGACGGCACCACGGCCGCCGCCGTGGTCGATGGGATCGGACACAGCCCCCGCGTGGCCGCTGTCGCGCAGTTGCTCGCCGACGTCGCCGCCCGCGTCGCCGCCCGCCGTGGCGGCCTCGCCGGCCTTCTCACCGCCACGGAACTGGTGGCAGACCCGGGCGCCAGCGACGAGCCTGAGCCGGATGCTGTCGCCGTGGTGGCGACCGCCGAGGCAGGCGACGACCGGATCCGGGTCGCCTGGGTGGGGGACTGCCGTGCCTACGCCCTGGAGCACGGACGGCTTCGGCCTCTCACTGCCGACCACAACTTGGCCGAGCAGCTGGTGATGTGCGGCTACGAAGGCAACGTCGTCCGCCGGTCGGCGCAGTGGGTGCGTACGACGGTGGCCACCGCCGCCGTCGCCACCGTCGCGGAAGCGTGGACGACCCAGGCATCCCTGGTGGTGCTCACGACAGACGGCGTCCACGACCAGGTGCCGCACGGCGTGATGGAGGCCCTAGCCCTCAAGTACGAGAGCGAACCGCAGGCCCTCGCGGACGCCCTGGTGGCCGCCGCCGAGTCTGGCGACGGCGTCAGGGACGACGCCACCGCCATCGTGATCCGCCACACCTGACGTTTCATCTTGGGCGCCTCCCAAAGTCGCGAACATTGGACATTCGCGCGGGCGTGCGACTCCCGAAGGCGTCAACAAACGACTCCCGTTCTCGCGTACAAAGCCAGAGCAATGACCAAGCCCGCAGCCATCCGTCTGACGGAGGAGCGCGCCATCACCATTGCCATAGCCGGGGCCCCGGACATCGCCACCTACTCCAGAAGCCACAGCATCGTCCCGGCCACCGTCACCATCACCTATCGCTGGCAGCACGCTGACCACCGCGATTCCTGGTACGAGCCCGGCGCCACGACCATTAAAGTCACCGGCCCACGCCGTCTAAATCTAAAGTCCGGCGGAGTCGGACTCGGCCTGGAACCAGTCTCGTTCTACGGTGGCCGGACCGACCGCGATCGACCTCAGTGGCTCACTGCACTCGTTGCCCAGCACTTGCCCGAGGGATGAGGCCAATGATCGGCCCGGCCGCCCCCGGCGAGTAGGCGCAGGTGGACGCCCTGTCAGTCCTGCGCTGGCGGGGCGCCGCGGCGGGGTCGGCCGCCCTTCCGGGCCCGCCGGGCGGTGAGTTCTTCCTCGGCTGCGGCGAGGTCGGCGAGTGCCTGCTCGTCGCCGTGCTGCTTGATCGTCGCACGGACGTGGTCGAGGAGGTCGGCGCCGCGGTCACGGTCGCCGAGGACGTTGCCGTACGCGTCCCACATGCGGCGAGGCAGGCGAAACCGGGCGGTGAACGTGTGGCCCTCGGCGGAGTCGGTCATGCCCTGATGTTGCCACACGGTTTCTTCCACAACACCCCTTGTGTAGCCACACGGTTGCCGTTAGCGTGTAGCTACACAGTTAACCGAGAAAGCGAGGCCCACCATGAACGCACGCACAGACGAGACGCTCCCCGCCGAGGTCATCGCCACCACCCCCACCGTGACTGTCACCCTGCCCGGCAAGTTCTGCGACTGGCTCAACGGGACCAACCTCGCCCGCGGGCAGGACGACAGCGACCCCGAGTGCAAGGCACTCCGGCTCGCCTACGAGGGCGCCCCCCTCCGCCGCAACGGCAGGAGCTACTACGTCAAGATCACAACAGCCGATGACACCGTCCTCCGCGTCCTCGCCGAGTACGCCGGTTACTGCGTGGACAGCAACGTCGATGAGCCCGACGCGGCCGAGGCGCGCGCCGCCCACACCGTCGAGGCGCGCGCCGTCGCCGCCCACAAGGAACTGCGGTCCGCCCAGGGGGCCGTCAGGAGTCACGCCGCCGACGAGCCGATCCCCGCCGAGGTTCTCGACGCAGCCCCCGGCGCCGTGGTTGTCACCCACGATCACGGCATGACCCACCAGGTGTGGCGCGACCGCGAGGGCATCGGGGTCGTGTTCGACGAGACCCCGGCCGGCCTCGCCCGCGGCGGGTGGGCCGCCTGGTCCCCCACGTGCGAGAACAAGGGCGGGATCATCGGGTGGTACGCCACCAAGGGCGAGGCCGCTGACGCCGTTGCCAAGGCGTGGCCGGCCCCGGCCGCTGAGGAGCCGACCGAGGTCGACGAGGAGCCCGCGGAACTGGATCAGCGCGTCGTGTCCTACCTCGGTGGCAAGGTGCACACCCAGGCGCCCGGCCTGGACGGTTACCCCTGGCCGCTGTGCCGCGGCGGGATGAACCAGATGCTCAGCAAGTTCCGCCGCACGAACGAGCCGCTGAGCTGCTCCTACTGCGTCGAGTACGAGCGACGCCGCGCCGCCCGCCACGCCGCCGCCTGATCACCCCCGGCGGCCCGCACGGCCGCCGGCCAATCCTCCAGAGGAGCCCTGCCCTTGCATGCCTGCCTCGACAAGTCCCACCGCCCCGCCTGGCGAGTGGTGGTCCGGAACGCCAACTACAGTGCCTTCAACGGCTACCGCCGCGCCCCTTCCCCCTACTCCCTGCTGCGCTGCCTGGAGTGCGGGGCCGCTTGGAGGACGAAGGCGGCCTACGTCACCAGCATCCAGGACGCCGACATGCAGCCGACGGCGCTGCGCGAGAGCGCCGCCGCCCACGAGGAGGCGGCGCGCGAGAGCATCGAGGCGTCCGACACTGAGGGATTCCTCAGCCAGTGGGCACACGGCGTGTGCGCCCGTGAAGACCGCCTGGCCGCCCACATCGCCGAGAACGGCGGGACCGCCGAGTTCCCTGCCCTGTTCGACCTCGACGGCACCCTGGTCCCGGCCCGGCGCGTCCAGAAGCAGTACGGCTGGATCTGGGAGCTGCTGGATGCCAAGGGGGGGCGGCGCGGCTGGTTCAACGAGTCCAGGGCGAAGAGCCCCGAGGTGCGCCGCCGGAACAACGCCACCAAGGGTATCTACCTCGGCACCGTCCGAGCCCCCGCCGAGTCCGCCACGGTCGAGGGCGAAGTCCGGGGCCTGGCCGTGATCCCGGTACGCACCGACGGCGGATGGTCCCCCGACGTGCAGGTAATCGACAACGGGCACTGAGCCGAAACGCCCCAAGGGGCGTCCGCGGGGACTGGCCTACCTGCGCTGATGGGGTCGGCCGCAGGGGGAGTTCGAAGAAGACATGCAGCGGTACACCTGACGTTGAAGCGCCCGACGCAACGCAGACGCCCCGCCGATCCGACTTGGCGGGGCGTCATCACGACTGCTCGGTCACGGTGACGGATACCGGCCGACCGTCACCACCTTGCACGTGACCTTCCCGCTGACCTTCTCAACACCTTGAGCTGTCACCTTGGCCTGCTGCTTAGGAGCGAGGCCATTCTCGGCCGCCGCGCCCGTCCCGAGCCGCGTGCCGCTGGAGTCGACGAACTCGATGCTGATGATGTAGTTCGCTTTCGTGCTGGAGTGGTTCGTCACCGTCAGCTTGGCGGCCGGCCAGCCTGTAACCCCGCCCACCGAACAATCGTCGATCTTCACGTCGCTCTTGCCGCCATCATCCTCGGCCGCGGGTAAGCCCTTGGCGGGAGTCTCACCGTGACCGCTGCCCTCAACCGCCTTGGCCGATCGGTCGGAGCCGCCGCTGCTCGTACCCGGCATGCACCCGGTGAGCGCGACCGCGCCCACCGTCAAACCAGCCGCGATGATCCGTATGCGCATGATCCCCCCACGAGATATCAGAAGTGGGGTAACCATACGAGCGGGAACGGGAGTTGTGGAGGCGGAGTGTCTGATCTGTGACCAACAAGTGCCACCGTCACTCCCAGACGTCCGGCCCGCCGCCGCGCCACTCGATCAACTGCGGATCCTCGATGGCGTCCTCATCGAGGCCGGCGCGGCGCAGGAACTCGACCAGGTCCCGCGGACCATACGCGAGGCCGAGGATCTCGCCGCCGGCCGACACCCGCCGGCCGCCGGACGGTGACGGCGGATGTACCACCACGGGGGGATGCGCGGTCATACCTCCACAGTGGAGGCGAGCGGCGCACTGCGCATGCTGGGCGCCGCATCCGCGTCGAGTTGGCTGCCCAGCCACCGCACCATGTCACACATCCGGCGATCCCTTCTTCGGCCGCGCGGTCCCCGACCCCTTGTAGCTGCGGAACACGTCCTGCACCGTGCTCAGCTTGATCTGAAGCCGGTCCGCGATCTGCCGGTACGACAGCCCGTTGCCGCCGTCCCACATGTCGCGGATCAAGGCGGTGCGGTCGGCAGACCACGCCTTGTTGCGCCGGACCTGATCGGCCATGATCCGGCTCTGAGCCTTGACCCGCTCCTCTCGGTCCGCAATCTGCTCGACCGCATCAAGGGCGTCCGACACGCGGCGCACCTCCTCGTCGCTCATCCCGGCCCTTTCCCTCGGAGGGCCGCTTGCCTTAAGCGTAGGGGGCCCCTACAGTCGCCAGCAAGCAGCCCGCGCTGCTGATGCACAACGGCCCCGGCCCGGCGCTGCAACGCCGTATGGGCCGGGGCCAGACCCACTCACAGTCCCGAGGAGCAGATCCGCATGGATCGTACCCAGACGCCACCGCCCAGCACTTTGGCCCCGCGCCGCCTGATCGCAGCAGGCACCACCCGCCACCACGCAGGCCGCACCATCACCGTGCGCGCCACCGCGGTCGGCGTCACCGGCACCATCACCCGCGGCGGTGCGCGATGACCGCCACCCAGCCGTCCGCGCAGACCGAAGCAGTCCGCGCGCTGCTCGCCGAGGCCACGGCCGACTACACCGACGCACAGGCCCGCCGCCAGGCTCAAGACCACCGCGACGACGCCGACCTCCTCGTCTGCGACGACACCGACGAAGACGGAGGCGCCCCGGTGAACGCGACCCTCGACGCCGCCGCTCGGCTCGGCCGCGCACTCGGCCACCTGCCCGGCGCCCTCATCGAGGTCAGCAACATCTACCCCGACCACATCGAGGTCAGCGTGCATGACGGCCTCGCCCGCTTTGAGCAGTGGCGCGAAGCCCTCGACATCCCCTCCACGGACATCGACTACCGAGACATCGGGGCCAGCCGCATGCGACTCCAAGGCCGCGGCGCGTTCGCCGGTGTCGACGTCAAGCTGACCGGCCACGCCCCCGCGATCACCACCTGCCGCGTCGCGCCCTGACGCCCCAGACGGTCGGCCTGCAACGCCCCCAGCACCGCAGGCCGGCCACCTCTCCGGGAGGTCCCCATGAACCGCAACGTCTGGCGCGTCGCGCTGACCCTCGTCTGCCTCTCCGCCCTCGGCTCTACCGGTTGGTCGCTGGCCGAGGTCGCCGCCCACTACGAGGCGCCGTGGCCCGTGGGAGCCGCCGCCGTCGTAGTCTTCGACGGCGCCGCCTACGCATGCCTGTACTTCGCCAACGAAGCCAGCGCTGCGGGCCGATCCGCCGCTGGCGCCCGCCTGGCCTCCCTCTGCCAAGCCGCTGGATCGGTCTACCTGAACGGCATCCACGCCGACCTCATCCATGGAGGTGGGGGCGCCGCCATCCTGTTCAGTTCACCCACCATCGCCCTGCTGGTCGTATCCGAACTGTCTTGGGCCGGGCCCCGTGCCCAGCAGCGCGGCGAACAGCCCTTCCGCTTCCCGCTCCTGGGGGGCTGGGCCTGGATCATCGCACCCCGCCGCGCGGGCAAGTCAGTCAAGGCCCGTGCCATCGACTACATCGAACAGGCCGGACAACCTGTCCGGACCGCGCCGGAGAGGCCCGCGACAGCTATGGCCCGCCTTCGCGAGCACTTCGCCACCCTCGATCCCACCGATTCCATCCGCATCGGCCATGAAGCGCAGCCCGACCTCGCCCCTGGAGACCTCGCGGCACTCCTGCGCACCTATGGCGTCAACGTCGACGCAGTCCAAGTGGCCCTGGTGCTCCTCGGCGCACCCGCCGAGATCGCTGTTGACCGACCGGACACTAAACGGACAGCACCAGGCGATACGCCTACCAGCGCGCCATCAGCTGACCCCCGCATCGAGCTGACCAAGGCGGACATGTTGTCCGGACCGCGTCCGGACAACATCACCGCTGCTGTCCGCGACCTTGTCCGCCGCGGCATCACTGACCGGGACCCCGTCGTCTCCATCACCCGCGACCTCCTCGGCACGGACATCAACCCGGACACGATCCGGCGCACCCTCGCCCGCGAAATCGACCGCGCCGGACAGGCCACGAACGTTGACGTCGGTAAAGGCGGAGGCGGCTACGCATGACCACTGCGCCGTAGCGCAAGAATCCCGTACCGAGAAACCTCATGGGAGGCACCTATGTCCACTGGCAGCGCTTCGTTCGATGCGATCCTTGCGCGGGACGAGCAGGATCAGGCCCGCGGCCTCGGAGTGTGGGGGAAAGAGCCGCCACAGCCGCCGCTGCACTGCATCACCTTCGTCACCTCGAACAGGCCCGACCTCACTGATCTTGTAGAACTGGCGACTGTCGGCATGATGCCGGTCCCTGGAGTGGGGGAGGTGATCGCCCTGCACGACTCGGAAGTCACCGTCGCAGAGGTGCAGACGACCTACACCAGGACAGACACAGGGCGCACGCAGATCTACACGTTCGTCGTGGTGAATGAACTCACCCCTGGGCAGCGGGCTCTCGCAAAGAATCGGACGATTGAATCAAGGGGGGATGAAGCGACGAGCGATCGTGTTCGAGTCCGGGTGTTGTTGCTGGTAGGCGACCAGGCGGAAATTGTCGCCGACGCTGCGGACGCACTGAAGCCGGCCCGGTATCGGGCGGCGGATATCGCGGTAGCGGTAGGCGTGTCGCTGGCCGAGTTGCCGGGGCTGCGCCTGTCGGCAGTCGTCGGCAGGGATGGTCGTCTGTCTGGCTGGCAGCTGATCTGAGAGCAGGCCCCGGATTCCGGTGATCCGGGGCCTTTTCCCGCACAGGGGTGTTGTAATTCAGTGCCCGAGGGCTGTAAATTAGTGCACATGGAGAAGGGGCCGCAAACCCCAACTCCCCATCACCCGCAAGGAAGGGAACTTCATGTCCGACTCGAGAGACGAACAGGTCGAATACCTGCTCGCCAAGCTCACCACCCTCTACTACGGCCTGCGCGTCACCTGCCAGGGCCTGCCCGTATCGATCACCCTCCCGCGCGCAACGGGGCCGATCTCCGAACTGATGGAAGGCGTCGACCGGTGCTTCCGGATCAGCGACGACCTACCGCTCCCCGATGACGTGCGCGCCGATCTCCAGATGGCCTGCCTCCACTGGAATACCGCGGCAGACCTGATCGGTCTCTACGCCACCGGCATGAACGGGTCCAAGCTGCGGGATGAGGCGGCCGAACTCGCCATGGCCTCCATGCAGGTCGCTCTGAACAGCGTCCTGGCCTGGCTCGACCAGGAGTGATCGCAGGCGCCGCCCACCTGGTGCGGGTGGGCGGCGCCCGCCTTCGTCGAAAGCGGAAAAGCTCTCCACGAGGTGTTGCAATCCAGTGCGTGAGCGCTGTAAAGTAGTGCACATGAGGGAGGGGCCGCAAACCCCGAACTCACCACCACAACAACTCAAGAGAGGACGGACAATGTCCGACGAATTCGAGCACCGGGTACGCGAGACAGCCCACCACCTGCTCGTGACCTACCAGCTGATCATCCAGGTCTGCGAACTGCTCCCCGTACCGATCACCCTCCCCAACTCGGAGGTAATCGAGAGCCGAGAAATCATCCCGGCAGTCGCCCGAGTCGTCGAGATCATCGAAGACCAGCCGATCACCGAGATCCAGCAAGCCGGGATCTGGGGAGCCTGCCTCCACTGGCTCGCCGGAGCGAACCTCTTCACCCAGCTACTCGCAACCCCGGCGGACCCCACGCTCGACCTGCAAATCCAGATCAACGTCGTCGTAGCAGGTGAAGCGCTGGTCCTCATCTCCCAGGAACTGCGACACCAGGAGTAACCATCCCGATGCCCCCGGCAGCCAGCCGGGGGCATCCCCACGCGCAAAAGACCGGCGAGGATCGAGCCCGCAGGCTCACAGACACCGAAATGCCTGCCGCAAAACCCTCGCCGGTCACCACCACTCCCGAAAGGAATGGACCCCACCATGGTAAACCGCGCCCCCCACGGCGAAACCATGCACGAGATCGCGGCTCGCCACGGCCGCGCCTACGACACCGTACGCAACCAGTGGTCGCGACACCCCGACTGGCCCGAGTCCACCGACAAGCGCGGGCGCTACAAGCTCTACGACCCCACCGCCGTGGACGAATGGGTACGCATCCATGTCGACCGCCCCACCCTGAACCTCCAGCCCAGGCAGCTCTACACCGCCGCCGAGATCGGCAAGGCCGCCGGCATCGCCGCCGGCACCATCCGCGCCGACCGCACCCGAGGCCGCTGGCCGGAGCCAGACGACACCGAAGGCGGCGTTAACCGGTGGTACGGCAGCACCGCAACAGCAGCACTCGCGAATCGCCGCGGGTACCGGCGAGAGTAGGACCCAGCGCGAAGCGTGCTCCCTCCACTGCATCGATGGCGCCACACTCGTACCTACCGCGCGCGACGCCCCGACCTGAGCGCCTGGTAGATCGAACAGCGAGACGCGCGGCATCATGAGCCCATGCGCCCCATGCTCGTTGACATCTACGCCGCCCATGCCGCAACCGGCATCCGCCCCGGCACCATCCGCGTATGGCGCCACCGTGGCCGCATCACCGACCACGGCCACGATCGCTCCGGCCGGGTCCTCGTGGACCTCGCCGAACTCCAGAACCGGCAACCGCAGAAGGCCGCTTGACCGCACACCCATACGGGTGTAACACTCGTCCCGTGTTCAGCGTGCCCGCACACAGCTGATCTCGGCATACCGAAGGCCCCGGTCAACACGATCGGGGCCTTCGTCGTGCCCAGACGGAGACAGGGGGAGTCATGGCAGACACACACCCCGGCCGCGCAGAGCAGCTGCGCGAATACTGGACCGTCGGCAAAGGCGCGGCCGAGATCAGATGGGGCACCCCCGGCGACTTCGACCGATGCGTAAGCCACCTGGAGAAGTACATGCCGGGCCGCGCGGAGGGTTACTGCAACTTGCTCCACCACCGCGCCACGGGGATCTACCCCGCCACCCATGCCAAGGCGGAGAAAGGCGGTGCCTGATGGCCTGGAGCAGCAGCAACCGCCGCGCCGAACTCCCCACCGACTGGGACTCCTCCGTACGGCCGCGCATCCTTGCCCGGGACAGCCAGCAGTGCGTCGCCACCATGCGCGATGGCGGCCGATGTCCCGCGACCGCTGGTCTTGAAGTCGATCACATCGGCGATCGGCACGATCACCGCGACGCCAACCTTCAGACGCTCTGCTCATGGCACCACAAGCACAAGACTGCGCGGGAGTCGGCAGCTGCCCGGCGGCGCAGCGCTCGGCCACGGCGCACCAGACCGACCGAGGCGCATCCGGGACTGCGCTGATCACTGCATACCCATGCGTTCGATGCATATCGATCTCGGGATGACCTGGGGAGGGACCCCGATGATCATGGAATCCCGACCGCAAGCGTATAGGTGCTCCGGGTCTGTACGGGTCTGGGGATTCTGGATCACCGGGAAGCGCATATCGCTCGTATGACCATGCATCCGAGAGGGGATGGTCGGCATGGCCGGGATAGGGCCGGCGCCCAAGGATCCGAGCCGGCGGGCGCGCCGTAACAAGGGGCCGACTCCGCAGACGATCCTGCGGTTCGAGCGGGCCGAGGCGCCTGCCCTTCCGACCTTTGAGATCGAGGTGGACGGGGATCTGGTCGAGTTCGCCTGGCCGGCCCGGACGGTCGAGTGGTGGGACATGTGGCGGGCCAGCCCGCAGGCTGAGCACTTCGGCAGCACGGACTGGGATTTCCTCCTCGACACCGCGCTGATCCACGCGAAGTACTGGCGCGGTGACCTCTCGCTCGCCGCTGAACTGCGGCTGCGGGTAGCGAAGCACGGCGCGACGATGGAGGACCGGGCCCGTCTGAGGATGGCGTTCGCAGAGGCGGATGAGGCGGACGGCGGCAAGGGGTCGTCGGGAGCAGTCGCGGCTCGGGAACGGTACGCGAAGTTGCGAGTCGTAGGACCCGATAGCCCGGATACAGGTCACTGACCTGTGGGTCCCCACTCCAGTCGGTCTAAAGCTCGTATTGTTCTGGGTGTTGGTAGCGGACTGAATCGCCTATGCTGTGGCCGCAACCTTCCTTATCCGAAAGATTGGGTAAGGCAGAGAAGTGGCTATATCAGAAATGATGTAGGGCTCGACCTGGCTGGCACCAGATCGAGCCCTTTACCGAGCCCGGTCGTCCAGATGAGGACCGGGCTCGCTGCTTGCATGCGATCCCGTCCGACCGTCTCGGTTGTGTGGGTCAGCTCATGTACTGACCCACTGTGGCGATGACCGCCACGAGCAACCCGCCAAGTCCGATCCAGACCTGCCACTTCTCGGGCCCGGACCACTTCCTGCGCGGCTTGCTCATATCCGACATTGCATCTCCTTCGGTCGTGGCCCGAGGCGGGCCAATGCCGAACCGGCTTGTAGGTCCGGCGGGTTGGCGGAAGACGACCAATGTCAGCGACAGCATACGAGACGCGCCAGCTGTAAACGGCATCGCCGAACAGATCTGGGTAGGGCAGTCTGTTTTTGGGTACGCCAGTCAGATCCGCCCGAAGGGGTCGCGTGGCTCAGGCTGTTGTGCTACGGGACGGGGGACAATGCCTTGGCGCGGGCCGTTTTACCGAGGCGAGTTGCCGACGCTCGGATACCAGGTGCTGGGCTGGATCGCCGACAACCTGATCGTGCCGGACGGGCCAGCGGCCGGTGAACCGCTGGAGTTCACCGACGAGCAGGCAATGTTTGTGCTCCAGTTGTACGCCATCGACCCGCGGTTCGAGGGTCCGGCGATCGGCGGGCGGGCGCTGAACAATGGGCGGCGCATCCGGCGCGCGGTGCTCTCTCGGCCGAAGGGTTGGGGCAAGTCGCCACTGGTGGCTGCTCTGTGCTTGGCCGAGGCCCTGGCGGACGTCGTGCCAGATGGTTGGGACGCGGCCGGTGAGCCGGTCGGCCGGCCGTGGACCTCGCTGGGGTTCAAGGCGAAGGTGCAGATCGTCGCTGTCAGTGAGGATCAGACGGCGAATACCTGGGATCCGCTGTTGGAGATGGCGCGGAACGGTCCGATTGGTGACCACTACGACATCGAGCCGCTGGATACGTTCGTGAACGTGCCGCGGGGACGTATCGAGCCGGTGACCAGTTCGGGCACGTCGCGTGAGGGGTTCAGGCCGGTGTTCTCGGCGATGGACCAGACCGAGTCGTGGACGCCGTCGAATGGCGGGCGCCGGTTGGCGGGCGTCATTCGACGCAACCTCGGCAAGGTCAACGGCTGTTCCGTCGAGACGCCGAATGCATTCGTCCCCGGCGCTGGGAGCGTGGCGGAGCGGTCGTTCGAGGCGTGGAAGAAGCAACTCGAAGGCAAGACAAAGGCCGTTGACGGCCTGCTGTTCGACCACAGGGAGGCGCCTCCGGAGACCGACCCGGCCGACGAGCAGTCCCTCCTGGAGGGCCTGGCTATCGCCTACGGCGGGTCAGCGGACCGCGCAGGCGGCTGGGTCAACCTGCGGCGCCTGCTGAACGAGTACTGGGATCCGGACACGGAGCCGCAGGACGCGAGGCGCTATTACCTGAACCAGGTGACCCACGCGACTGACTCGTGGCTGACACAGCCGGAGTGGTCCGGCTGTACGGCCTTGGGTGAGGTGGTGGCGGATGGCGACCCGATCGTGCTGGGTTTCGACGGCAGTCGGAAGCGCAACCGCGGAGTGACGGATGCCACCGCGCTCGTCGGGTGCCGTGTGAGTGATGGGCATCTCTTCGAGATCCGGGTGTGGGAGCAGCCGGACGGCCCGGCCGGTGATGACTGGGAGGTGCCGGTCGCCGAGGTGCTGGCCGAAGTCGAGACCACCTTTCGGCGCCGGACCGTGATCGGGATGTACGCGGACCCGGCGAAGTGGGAGAGCCACGTAGCCGCTTGGGAGGCGAAGTACGGGCCGCAGTTGCGGGTGAAGTCGTCGAGCAACCATCCCATCGAATGGTGGATGACGGGCGGCCGGGCGCTCCAGATCGTGCGGGCGACGCGGTCACTGCATGACGCAGTGACGGACCGTGAGGTGACGCATGACGGCTCGTCGGCACTGACACGGCACATGCTCAATGCGCGGCGGGCCGAGTCCCGAGCGGGCATCCAGATCCGCAAAGAGCATCCGGACAGTCCTCGGAAAATCGACGCCGCGGTGGCGTCGATTCTCGCGTGGCAGTGCCGGCTGGACGCGCTCGCGAAGGGCGCGACGACGAAGGTGCGTTCCGGCACCGTGTACTTCATGTGAGGGGGCGAGGTGACAGTCTCTGCCGTATCCCTCGCGGACGCTACGACCCGCGCGACCCGGGCTCTGGAGGGTCTGAGGCACGACCGGCCGCGGTTGGACCGGATCGATGCGTATATGCGGGGCCGACATGCAGGCCCGTACACGCCGCGGAATGCCTCGAAGGAGTACCGCCTGCTTGCAGAGCGGTCGATCTCGAACTTCCTTCCGATGGTGGTCGCTGCTCCTTCGCAGGCGCTGTCGGTGGAGGGGTATCACCGGTCGGGTTCGTCGGAGGATGCGCCGGAGTGGCGCTCGGGCTGGCAGCCGAATCGGCTGGATGAGCGCCAGGCCGCCGTGTACAGGTCAGCAATCACCTACGGGCACAGCTTCACAGTCGTACTTCCCCATAAGTCGGATCCGACGCGGCCTGTGATCCGGGCGGTGTCGCCCCGGTGTATGTGGGCCGCGTACGACGATCCGGCGGCGGACGAGTGGCCCCTGTATGCACTGGAGTTGCGGCGCCTTCCCGGCGTCGAAGGCTCGGTCGAAGGCTGGTTCTACGACGAGACGGCCGTGTATCGAGCGGAGGCTGACGAGGAGAAGGTGACGCTCTCCCAGAAGCGGCTGCACGGACTCGGTGTGTGCCCGGTCCGGCGGTTCGCGGCACAGGTGGATCTGGAGGGCCGCACGACCGGCGCCGTTGAGCCGCTGATTCCACTGCAAGATCGCATCAATCAGACGGTATTTGATCTTCTGATTTCGCAGACTTACGGCAGTTTCAAGGTGCGCACGGTCAGTGGCATGACGCCGCCGCTGAAGCGTGACCCGGAGACGGGCGAGCCGCTGCTCGACGCGGACGGCAACCCGATCGCGAGGCCCGTGACGGCGGACGCGTCGCGGTTGCTGATGGCTCCTGACGCGGACACGAGGTTCGGCACTCTGGATGAGACTCCGCTGACAGGGTTCATCGAGAGCGTGGGCATGTCGCTGCGGCATCTCGCTGTCGTCAGCCAGGTGCCGCCGCACAACCTCGGCGTCGGCGACATGATCAACCTGAGTGCCGAGGCCCTGGCGGCGACGGAGGCAGTGATGATGCGCATGGTCGCCGAGTACAAGCGCAGTTTCGGGGAGTCGTGGGAATCGGACATGCGCCTGTCAGCCAGGATCATGGGTGAGCGCGAAGGCGCGGAGGACCTGGCCTCGCAGGTCATATGGACGGACGCCGAATCGCGGAGCCTGAGCCAGACGGTCGACGCGCTCGGCAAGGCCAGACAGATGCTGGATGTGCCGGCCCGCGCTCTGTGGTCGAAGATCCCCGGGTTCACCGACACCGACCGTGCCAGTTGGCCGGAGATGGCCGCCGAGGAGGATTCATCGGTACGTCTGGCGGAGTCGCTGACACGGGCCGCGGCCCCGGCCGGGCCGGCTGGTGGCTGACCAGGGCGCGGAGATCACTGAGATGCACCGGCTGGGCCAGGTGCAGATCTCCGCAGGTGCCTCCCGCGCTGTCCTGGACCGGTGGCGCCAGGTGTCCCCCATCGCTCTGGGAGGCACGGCCGGGCCCTGGCTGGCGGACTCGGTGGCCCTCACACGCACCTACCGGCGCCGGTCGAGGCGGCTGACGGCGGACTACGTGCGGCTGCTGCGCGCCCTGCGTACCGGGGAGACGCTACCGCCGCTGGAGGGCGGACCGGTGCGGGACGAGGCGTCGCTCGGCGAACTGCGCGACCATTTCGCCGCGTCCGCCGGCGCGTCGCGCCGACCGCACCGGGACGACGCGGTGCGCGTGAGCGTGGACACCAATTTCGCGTGGCCACAGGCGGACGCCGATGCCGAAGACCGGCGCGCCACGGTCTCATTGGTGGTGACCGGCCCTGTCGCGGCCGAGCGGCGCATCTCACGACTGCGGGCAGACCAGCAGCAGCGTGGACGGCTTGACGACGCGGATTTCCTCGCTGAGCTGGACGGCATCATGCGGGACGTCGGTGCCGGCGCTGCTGGCGCGGCGGACCGGGACGCCCAGATGGGCGGCCGGGACCTGATGGAGGAGTCGTCGCGCTCGGACCGGGCCGTGATCGGCTGGGCCCGGGTCACCGATGCCGATCCCTGCTGGCTCTGCGGGATGCTGGCCGGCCGGGGCGCGGTGTATCGCTCCTTCTGGACGGCCCGGTACCGCGGGACGGCATCGCGCCGCAAGGCTGCCGCGCCTGGCCCGCCGCAGGGCTGGGAGGACTGGTCACCCCAGCACCTGGCCCAGTGGGAGACCAGCAAGGGCTTGAACCGCTTCCACAACAACTGCCACTGCACGCTCGTGCCGGTGTACTCCCGTACCGACTGGGTGCCGGAGGCATCGCGCGCGTACCGCGAGCTGTACGACTCGGTCACTGAGGGCCTGAACGCGCCGGAAGCCCGTGCCGCATTCCGCGCGGCGATGGAGGCCCGGCGCCGTCGGGTCCGCTCCCGCAATGTGACCGTGTAGCACCCCTTCCCTGACGTTGTGCGCCCTGGAGGC
This sequence comes from Streptomyces sp. x-80, assembly GCF_046549095.1. Lineage (NCBI taxonomy): Bacteria > Bacillati > Actinomycetota > Actinomycetes > Kitasatosporales > Streptomycetaceae > Streptomyces > Streptomyces sp. x-80. Next base: position 413,179 of record NZ_JAJPWM010000002.1, on the reverse strand, counting down.
GCTCGGCGTATGAGTCCTGCCCTGGAGGCACCGACATGTCCACCCCGACGTCTGCCCCTGCACCGGCTGATACCCCGGCACCGGCAGAGCCCACAGAGGCCGCTGCCCCTGAACCCGCGCCGGCCCCTGCCGAGCCCGCCCCGGAGGCGGACGACGACTGGTCGGACCCGGAGCGCGGCCGTGAGGCGAAGCGCAAGGCCAACCAAGAGGCCCGGAAGCTCCGCGCGGAGGTCGACGCCTTGAAGAAGCAGCTGGAGCTGCGCGTCGACCCGGAGGAGTCGAAGGCCGCCATCGCGCTGGTGGAGGCCGAGTCGGCACGCCAGGTGGCGCGCATCCGCTACGGCCACCAGTACGGGCTGCCGGAGGAGTTCATCGACCGGCTGCGCGGCGATACCACTGAGGACATCGAGGCTGACGCGAAGGCACTGTCCGTGCACTTCGCTCCGTCAGCCGGCCTGGGACGCGGTGGCCTGGACCCCACGGACACACCGGCGGAGACCGACCCACGCAAGCTCGCGGCCGGCATCCCCCGATTCCACTGATCTCTGCCCCTCCGGGGCGTGACCCCCTTTAGGAGGGGCTGACCATGGCAAATGTCTTTCTGAAGCCGGAAGTGATTGCGGCAACGGCACTCGGTCTGCTGGAGCGCGAAGTGGTTCTTCCGTCGCTCGTGTGGAATGACGCGATCAGCGATTTCGCGGGCGCCAAGAACGACACCGTGTCGATCCGGGTGCCGTCCCGGCTTCGGGCTCGTGAGTACGGCTGGCGCAACAACCGGAGCAGCGAGATTGTTCTCGATGAGCTGGACGAGTCAAAGATCGACGTGTCACTGAACCACGACATTTACAGCGCCGTGGCGGTCACCGACGAGGAGCTGACCCTCGACATCAAGGACTTCGGCGCACAGGTGCTGGCGCCGCAGTCCTCCGCGGTGGCGCGGGCGGTCGAGGACCTGCTCGCCACCACCATCTCGGGTGCCACTTATGCCACGACGGTGACCATCAACCCCAGCGATCCGTTCGCCGCGGCCGTCGATGCCCGTACCGCGCTCAACAAGGCCGAGGTGCCCAGGGACGGGAGGGTCCTGCTCGTCGGTGCGGACGTCGAGGCCGCCATGCTCAAGTCCGAGCTGCTCAAGCGGGTCGACGAGTCCGGCTCGGAGGGTGCGCTGCGCGAGGCGATGATCGGCCGCTATGCCGGGTTCAACGTCATCGGCTCCAACGCCATCGACCCCTCCGCGGCCTACGCCTTCGTGCGCAGCGCGTTCATCTTCGCGATGCGCGCACCGGCGATTCCGGCGGGCGTGTCCTTCGGTCAGTCGCAGTCTCACGCGGGCCTGGCGATGCGCTGGATCCGCGACTATGACCCGACGAAGCTCCGCGACCGCAGCGTGCTCAACACCTACGTCGGTACCGCGGTGGTCAAGGACAACACCGCGGCGGCCGGCGACCCGGAGCACTTGGAGCTGGTCCGCGCGGTGAAGCTCACACTCGCCAAGCCGGGTAGCTGACATGGTCGGAACGGAGGTGATCAGGATGGCACCCCCGCCTCTGGCGACGATTGCCGATCTGGAGGCGCGCCTTGGGCGGCCCCTGGCGGCCGACGAGCTGCCGTTCGCCGCGGCGGCCCTTGCGGACGCCTCCGCTCTCGTACGCACGTATGGCCTGCCGTGGTCGAACCCTGCGACGGCACCGGATGTGGCGATCAGCATCACACTGGCCGCTGCCGAGCGCCGGGTCCGAAACCCCGAGGGCTACAGGATGGAGATGGAGGGCAACTACCAGTACCAGCTGCCTGCATCCGCTCCGACCGGTATGGCACTCACGAAGGAGGAGATCGCGCTGCTGGCGCAGCTGTCGGGCCGCAGCGGCATCGCCTCGGTCGCGATTCATCGGCCGGTGCGGGTGGATGACACCTGGTACGCGCAGGTGGCCGGCGACAGTGAGCGCATCCCGTGGGGCGCTCCCGGCGATCCGGGGGCGCCGCGGTGAGGCGATTGCGGATTGTGGCCCGGCTGCACGGATACCCGCCGGATCACAACGCGGGCGCGGAGTGGATGACGCACAGCATGCTGCGGGCGCTCGCAGAGCGAGGGCATGACGTGCGGGTGCATCTGTTCCGCCGCGCGGCGCTCGCCGACCGGTATGCCCTCCAGGGTGTCCAGGTGTGGCCGGCGCCGCTGGCGTCCCGGACACCTGCCGCTCTGGCTGCTGGAGCTGACGTGCTGGTGAGCCATCTGGAGGGTGTGCCATATGTGAAGGAGGCAGCGGCCTGCGGTCGGATCCCGGTTGTGAGTATCTGCCACAACACCTACTCGCAGACGTTCGAGGAGGCGTCGGGCGTCGGCTTGGCGGTCTACAACAGCCGGTGGATGCTGGAGACGGCGGAGAAGTGGTACGCGGACTCTGATGCGCCCGCGCCGGAACGTGCTCTGGTGGTTCGGCCGCCTGTCTTCGCGGCTGAATACCGCACGACGCCCGGCGACCGCGTGACCCTGGTCAACCTCAACGCGAACAAAGGCGGCGAGATCTTCTGGGAGTTGGCCGAGCGGATGCCGGACGTTGATTTTCTGGGTGTGCGCGGTTCCTATGGGGATCAGGTGGTGCGTCAGGCTCCGAATGTCGAGGTGGTGCCGCATATCCCTGGGTCGGGGATGCGGGCCGCGGTGTACGGGCGGACGCGGATCCTGCTGGCGCTCAGCGATTACGAGTCGTGGGGCCGCGTCGCGGCAGAAGCCGCGGCCTCCGGCATACCGACGATTGCCCACCCCACCCCGGGCCTGACCGAATGTCTCGGCCCGGCCGGCACGTTCGCGGATCGCGACGACTTGGAAGCGATCGAGGCCCACATCCGCAGGCTGCTGCGGCCCCGGGCGTGGGCTGCGGCGTCGAAGCGCGCGCTCGCGCGGTCGGCGGAGCTGGATCCCGCCGCCGAGCTGGACGCCTGGTGCCGTGCGGTAGAGGAGGTGGCGGGATGAGTCTCCTCGATCGTGGATCGGAGGAGGTCGTCTTCTATCCGGCCGGGCCGGTCCGGCCGGACGGGAACCGCGGGCCAGCCGGTGCTCCGGTGGCGGTGCGGTGCCGGGTGCAGCCCGCTGTATCGCACCTTCCTGGTACCGGTAGCAGAGACGGCTACGCGGACGTTTCCACGTACCGAGTGATCGGCCGGTCGCTGCCCGCGGGGCCGTGGGACCGGGCGGTGTGGGCCGGCCAGGACTGGACGGTGGACGCGCCACCGCAGAGATGGCGGGGCTCGCCCCGCACGACTCACGACGTGCTCGTCCTGCGCCGGAGGTGAAACTGTGGCGGAACTGATCCACGACCTCGATGCCTACATCGCCCACCTGCCTGGAGCGCGCGCCGAGGTGAAGCGCGTGGCCGAGGTGCGCGCCGCCCGCATCCGCGCGGTGGCCGTCGGCCAGCAGGACACCGGCGAGTTCCTGCGTTCCATCAAGACCCATACGGGCGGGACGGACACGGTCATCTACTCCGACGATCCCGCCGCCCTGTCGAAGAACTACGGCCACCAGACGCCGAATGGTCACATGGTGGCGGGTATTCACGCCTTCGAGGCGGGGCTGTGACCGCGCTCCTGCCGGACGCGGACGAGTTGGTGCGGCACGCGCTCGCCGCGGGGCTGGCTGAACGAGGCGTGCCGGCGAGCCTGTGGACGCTGTGGCCGGACGACTGGTACGGGCAGATGCCGCTGGTCGTCGCGCGGCGTGTGCCGGGCGGCGCGGCCCCGGACCCGCGGGGCGTAGACGCGGCGATCATCACGCTGACCGCGTGCGCCTCCGACAGGCGGGCAGCATCACTGCTGGCGCGCCAGGTACGCACCGTGCTCTACGAGCAGTGCACCCATCAATTCGCTGACGCCGGGGCAGGCGGCTATCTCCACGCCTTTGCCGAGTACGCGGCGCCGGCCGAGGACCGGGCGCCAGGCCCGGTGCTCCATGCCGACGTGTTCCGTTTCACTGCGACGTACCGCGTCATCACCAGGCCGCATCCCGCGTCTTGACAGATCTTCGCCGCTCGTACCAGCGGCTCATATCCGCGCGCTTGCACGGCGATTGGAGACACGACACACCATGCCTCAGAACGACAACGCGCCGATCGTCGCGGGCACCGGGTATATCTACCTGGCCGACCCCGACACCGCGAAGCCCACCATCACGGACCCGAAGGACCCCGGGGCCGGCTGGATCAGCATCGGACACACGTCCCTTGATGATCTGCCCGAGTTCGGCCGGGACGGCGACGATCCCGAGACGCTCGGCACCTGGCAGAACAGCAATCTGCGCCAGACCAGCCCGAAGATCAACTACTCGATCACCTTCAAGTCCGTCCAGGCGTCGGTCGAGACGTATCAGCTCTATTTCGGTGCGGGCGCGGAGGCGGTGCAGCCCGACCACTCTTTCCGGATCCCAGCGCGACCGACGCCACAGGTCAAAGCGCTCCTGATGATCCTGGTGGACGGCACGAATTTCGTTCCGCTGTGGCACCCGAGGGCGTCCCTGCTCGGCAAGGACGCGGTGGCCATGAGCACGGACAAGTTCATGGCTTTCCCGATCACCGCCACCTTGCTCGGTTCGTCGCTGATCGGCAACAACATCGGAGAGTGGGCCGCGGTCCTGGCGCCCGGCCACGGCTCCTGACCACTCCTCCCGCCCGGCCGGTCCCCCGGGCGGGAGGCCCACCATCCGGGACCACCATCACCTGCCGAAGGGACCGATCATGGGTGTTCTGAAAGTCGCTGACCTGCGCACCGAAGCAGAACTGAAGTACGCAGACCTGCAACTCGAAACGGCGGGCGGCGCCGTCGTCAGCCTGCGCAACCTGCTGCGCCTGGACGACTCGGCGCGCCGTAGCGCACAGGTGCTGATCGAAGCGCTGGACAAGAAGCCCGAGGCCGGCACTGAGGGTGAGGGTGCGGCGTTCGACCAACTCGTCAGGCAGGAGGCCACGCTGCGGGACCTGTTCCTGCTCGTCGCGGACAACCGCGACGAGATGCGGCGGGAAGTAGAGGGCTGGGACCTGGCGATGCGGTTGCTGGTGATGGAGCGGTGGATGGAGGGCACGCAGGCGGGGGAAGCCTCCAGCTCGGCCAGCTGATTGACGACGGGCACGGTGCGGCGATCCGGTACGACCTGCAACGCCTCGGCCTGGACCTGGCCGACGTGTGGCGGGGCACCCTGGCACCGCGCCGTGTCCTGGACCTGGTCGAGCATGGCCCAGACGATTCCGCGGTCGTGGCAAGCCACCGTGGTGGCCTGGCGCATCGTGCGTGGCCGCTGGAGCGGCACTTGCAGGCCGCCTTGGTCGATGCGGTAAACACCACGGCCTGGCTGATCGCGCAGGTCAATAGCAAGGGCGCAGTGGCGCGGCCGGAGGCCATCCCACGCCCGCAGACGGCCGTGGCCAGTAGAGCGAGCCCCGGCCGCAAGCTGGATCTTTCGCGTCATCCGCTGGCGCAGCCGCTGCCGGAGAAGTACCGCACGAGGCGGTGACCACGAGAGGCGGTGATCTCGTGGCGGGTCCTGGCGGCCGTGAGGTCGGACGTATCAGCGTCCGAGTCCTGCCCGACACCAGCCGGTTTGCGGGGTCCCTTCAGCGCTACCTGGACAGGATTGAGCAGCGCGCCGAGGTCCGGGTACGCATCAACCCGGACACCGACGGCTTCGCGCAGGACCTGTCGGCGCGCCTGAAACGTATCCACGCGAAAGTCGCGGTCGGTATTGTGCCGGACACTGCCGCGTTCGGTGAGCGGCTGCGCGTGGCCTTGGCCGATTCGACCGCGCGTGTGCAGGTGCCGGTGTCGCCGGACACTGCGGCGTTCGGTGAGCGGCTGCGCGCGGGCCTGGAGGGCGCCAGCGCGTCCGTGCGCGTGGCGGTCGCTCCGGATACGCGGGGCTTCGGCCAGCAACTGCGCCTGGCTCTGGCCGGCGCGACGGCACAGGTGCAGGTACCGGTGTCTCCGGACACCGCCTTCTTCCAGCAGGAACTCCGCAGCCAGCTGTCTGTGGGTACGCCTCGGGTGAGGGTGCCGGTTGCCCCGGATACCACCCGTTTCCGGCGGGACGTGGAAGAGCGGCTGGGTACACTCGCGGTCCGCTTCGCGGTGCCGGTCCTGCCAGATACCGCCGGTTTCCGGCGGGAGCTTCAGGCCGAGCTTCGCATGGCGACCCACGCGCGGGCCGCCGTGTCCGTCGTTCCGGACACCGCGGGGCTCGAAGCGCGACTGCATGCAGCTCTCGACCGCGTGCGTGCCCGTATACAGGTGTCCGTCGTCCCGGATACCGCCAGGTTTCGGCGGGAGCTTCAGGCCGAGCTGGCGATGGTGCGCAGCAGGGTGTCGGTGCTGGTCCTGCCGGACACCGCGGCCTTCGTCGAGCGGCTGCACGCAGCTCTCGACCGCGTGCGTACCCGCGTACAAGTCCCCGTCGTCCCGGACATGGGCACGTTCAGGGATCGAGTGCGGGCCGAGCTGCGCTCGCTGGGCGATGTGCGGGCGACCGTCCATGTGGTGCCGTCGTTGTCGGGGTTCTCGTCCCGGCTGCGGACGGAGCTGGCTGCGGCCGGCTCGGTGCCCGTACTGGTACAGCCCACGGCCAATGCGGTGGCCATCGCCCGTCTGCGCGCCGAGCTGGCGCATATCACTCCGCCGGTCACTGTCCCTGTCCATGCTCAGGTGGATCGGCGTTCTGTGGAGGGTGCCACCGGCGCGCTGTCCCGGCTGCGGGGTGTGGCCGCAGGACTCGGGGGCATCGCTGCCACGTTCGGCAAGATCTCGGCTGCGGCCGGTGCTGCGGTGCCGGTCGCAGCGGGGCTGACGGCTGCGCTACGGGGGATGGCGCCGGCCGCGGGTGTGGGTGCCACGGCGCTGCTGGGTCTCGTGGCAGTCGCCGCTACGACGAAGATGGCGTTCTCTGGTGTAGGTGATGCCCTCTCTGCTGCGCTCGACCCGGCGAAAGCGAAGGAGTACGCGGAGGCGCTCAAGGAGCTGCCGCCGAATGCGCGGGCGTTCGTGGGCCAGATCCACGCGATGCAGCCTGCCTTGGAGGCCCTGAAGCGCAGCGTGCAGCAGCAGACGTTCGCTGGCCTCAATATGCAGCTCAAGGCCGCGGCAACGGCCACGCTGCCTGCCTTCCGGCAGGCCCTCAGCTCCAGTGCCGGCACCCTCAACGCGATGATCTCCGGGGTGCTGTCGATGGCCCGGACTCTCGGCAAGAACGGCACGTTGGGCACGGCTCTGGCCGGCGCGACGGCGGGTTTCCGGTCGCTCTCGCGTCTGCCCGCAGTGGTGGTGCAGGGTCTCGTGCAGGTCGGCGCGGCGGGGGCGCCGGCGTTCCAGCGCCTGTCGAAGTTCGGTGGTCAGGCTCTGGATCGTCTGTCAGCGAAGATGACCAGCGCGTTCAAGTCCGGTGCTATGGAGCGTGCCATTGAGACGGCGCTCAGCCTCTTCGGGCAGCTGATGAGTGTCGTGAGCAACGTCTCGGACATGTTCAGCAGCATCTTCAGCGCCGCGCAGGTGACCGGCGGCGGATTCCTCGGGACTCTTCAGAAGATCACCGGCAGCCTCAAAACCGCGTTTTCCAGCGCGGACGTCCAAGCCGGAATGCGGGCACTGTTCACCACGATGGGGCAACTCGCCAGCACCGCGGGCCCGCTGCTGGCACAGGCTCTTGGGGTGATCGGGCGGGTGCTCGTGCAGCTCGGGCCGCCCGCGCAGACGCTGATCAAGGCCCTCGGCTCGGCCCTTCAGCCGGTCATCCGGGCACTCGGGCCAGTGCTCGTGGCTGCCGCGGGCGCGGTGGGGCAGCTGGTGGTGGCGTTGTCACCGCTGCTCCTTGCTGTGGGGAAGATCATCGCTGCTCTGCTCCCCGCGCTCGGGCCGGTCTTCGGCGCGCTCGGCAAGGTCTTCGCTTCCATGACGCCTGTCATCACGCAGCTCGCGACAGGGATCAGTTCGTACTTGGCTCCGGTCTTGTCGGGGCTCGCGGCGATCATCGGGCAGTTGGTCACCGGGTACGCCAATCAGTTGGTCGCGATCTTCAGTTCGCTGGCGCCGATCATGCCGACGCTCGCGACGGCATTGGGGCAGGTGGGGCTGGCCTTCGGTCAGTTGCTCACTGCTGTGGCCCCCTTGCTTCCCCAACTCACGCAGCTGGGGACGCAGTTGCTCAGTCAGCTGCTGTCTGCGATCGTGCCGCTCATTCCGCCCCTTGCGCAGCTGACGGCGGCGTTCATCTCGATCGGCGTCAACGGGATCACCCAGTACGCCGTGCCCGCGCTCCAGAAACTGATCACGTTCATCAGCGGCCTCCAGCGCTTCCTGGCCCCGGGCATCGCCGCCGTGAGCTGGCTGGTCACGAAGATCTCCGCTGGGTTCGAGTGGCTCTACGACCACCTGGTGGGTCATAGCGTCATCCCGGATATGGTCCGCGGCATCGTCTCCTGGCTCGCTGGTCTACCTTCCAAAGCGTGGGCGGCGATCTCCTCGCTGCCGGGCAAGCTCTCCTCGCTCGCCGGGGACGCCGCGGCGCGCTTCACCGGCATGGTCCGCTCGGGGCTCAGCAACGCGATCGACTGGCTCCGGGGGCTGCCCAGCCAAGCGGTCAACGCCCTGGGCAACCTGGGCGGGCTCCTGTGGGAGGCAGGCGCGTCTCTGCTCCGGGGGTTCATCAGCGGCATCCGGTCCATGATCGGGTCTGTGAAATCCACCCTCGGCGGCATCACCGGCAGCCTGACCTCGTGGAAGGGGCCGCCGGCCCGCGACGCGCGGATCCTCACCCCGGCCGGCCGTCTGCTGATCGACGGATTCATCAGGGGCATTGACGATTCCACGCCGAAGTTGCGGGCGACGCTGCGGGCGATCACCGCAGACCTGCCCGCGGCCGTACTGCCGATCTCCGGTGTGGGCGGACTGAGCCGGGACGTGTTCGTCGCCGGGCACAGCGGTGCCGAGCAGCAGTTCGTCGGCCAGTTGGTTCTCGATTCGGGGGAGTTCCTCGGCGTGGTGTCGGGTCAGGTCCGCGCTGAGCAGCGCCGCACGATCAGCGCCATGCGTGCACGAAGGGGGTGATGCAGCGTGGCAATCCCAGGAAATTTCCTGAGCCCGACCGCAGAGTCCATGGACCCGTCGTACGCAGGCTGGCGGCCTCGCTCGAACGCAGCCCTGTCCATCGGTACGGGCGGACGCAACGGCCCGAACTGCATGGTCATGAAACCCGGCGCGGCAGGCGAAATGCAGGCCGAGACGGTCGCCGGGTACCCAGTGGTCGCGGGCGGGACGTACCAGGTATTCGCGGACGCCTCCGCCTCCACACAGCCCGAGCGGATCGGTATCGAGTGGTTGGACGCCACCTACACGCCGGTCGGCCCGGTCACATGGTCCCTGACCACATCGGCGGCGTCGGCGGCCTGGCACCGCGTCGGCGTCGCCGGTGTGGCGCCGGTCGGTGCCGACCGCGCGCGAGTGGTCCTCTCGTCCGCGGCCACGGCCGTAGGCGTGACGCACTTCTGGGAGAACGTCTACTTCGGCCTGCCGATTCGGACGCCAAGCAACCTGTTCTCCTTCAACGTCGAGTCGGGTGCGGAGGTGGACACATCCGGCTGGCAGGCTGAGACCAACACCACCATCAGCCGCACAGTGCCGCCGGTGCAGTGGGCGGCCACCTACTACGGCGCCGGTGGCCACGTCCTGACGCTGACGGCGATCGCCAGCGGAACCGCCAGCGCCGTCACCGCAGAGCGGGCTGCTGTGGCCCAGGGACAGGAGTACCTGGCGCAGGCCCTGGTCAACCCGCCCGCAGCCAGCGCGAACTGCTGGGTGGAGCTGAGGTTCTACGACCCCAGCGGTGGGCAGTTGCAGGCCATCAGGTCGCCGCTGGCTGCCCCGGGCACCGGTTGGTACCGGCAGATCGTCTCCGCCATCGCGCCTGCGGGGGCTGCCACCTGCGGCCTCGCGGTGGGCATCACCAGCGCGAGCGCCGGCCAGGTTGTACGTACCGAGGCGGCCGTGGCGCTGGCGTTCCCCGGCCTGCACACAGGCACGGTCATCCCATACGACGCGGCGTCCTTCGAGCAGGGCCCGGCCGGCTGGACTGTGATGTCGGGGGGTGCGTCTCTGGACCGCTCCACGCCGTGGGGGACAGGCTTTTCGGGCTCCTACTCCCTGGCCGTGTCCAGCGCCGCGGCCGGCGTCAGCGTGCTGCGGTCGCCGCGATTCCCAGCCGGTGCCGCGGCGGGTCTGTCGTGGCGCCAGGAGTTCGACACGCTGGTCACTGCGGGCGCGTGGACCATGACCCGGGCGACACGCTGGTACGACGCGGCGGGCGCCGATCTGGGCGCTGATGTGTCCACCGAGGTGGGACTCGGCACCAGTGGCTGGTGGCAGTACCGCGTCGATGCCGTTGCCCCGCCTGGCGCGGCGCAGGCCGCCATCGAGATCACGCTGACCGCGCTGGCCGGCGGCAGTGCGCTGCGCCTGGATGAGGTCTCCCTGTGGCAGGCCCTCCCCCTGAACGCTGTCGCTGCGGACGATGCGCGGGCCGCGGCTGTGCTGACCTTCCGGGAGCTGACCGCGGGCACCCTGATCACCATCTCCCGGATAGGGGCCGACGGCCTGCGGACTCCCGTACGAGGTCCGTCCGGCCTCTACGTCCAGACACCTGTAACCGGGGACACGCTCCGCGTGGAGGACTACGAGGCTCCCCTGAACGCCCCCGTCTCCTACCGCGCGGACGTGTACGCGGCCGACGGCACGCCGCAGGTCGAGCGGACGACGGACACGGTGATGCTGGCCTCCGGCGATCCGGACCTGGCGTGGCTGAAGGATCCCGGCCGCCCGCAACGCAATCTCCGGCTCACCGTGCGGACCGCGCCGGCGTGGACACGGCCGGTCGACCAGAGCGCGCACCGGGTCAAGGGGCGCCGCAATGCCGTGGTCGTCTCGGACGTACGCGGCGGTCTGGAGGGTGATCTCGCTGTGTGGACGCGCAATGACAACGAGCGTGCGGCCCTGCACCGCATCCTCGATTCTGGGTCCGTCCTGCTGCTTCAGGTAGCCCCCGGCAACGGGCTGGACGACATGTACGTCTCGGTCGGCGAGGTCCAGGAGGCGCGGGCCGCCACCAACGCGGTAGACGAGTGGCGGGGGTGGACGCTGCCGCTGACGCAGGTGGACATGCCCACCGCCGTCGGAGTCGATGGCACCTCGGGCCGGACGTGGCAGGACGTCCTGGCGGAGGTCGCCACCTGGCAGGGCATCGTTGACGCCTACGCCACGTGGGAGGACGTGCTGCTCAACCGGAAAATGGGGGGCTGATGATGTACCCCGTCAGCTCCCGGTTCCTCCAGGCCATCGCCGAGTCGCACCGGCTCGCCACGACGATCACCCTGTTCCGCGCGGACGGCACGGTGACCGACCTGCCGCACACCGGTGGATCGGTCACCGTGGACCGCAGTGCCTCCTGCCGGCGCACTTGCTCGGTGGAGATCGCCGACCCGTCGCTCATCCCGCGCACGCCGCGGGCGGCACTATCCGTGTACGGCTCGCGGCTGCGGATCTCCCGCGGCGTGCGGTACAGCGACGGCACCGTCGAGACTGTGCCGCTCGGGCTGTTTCGCCTCGACGAGGTCGCCGGAGACCCGGACACGGGCCCGGTGACGCTGTCGGGCAAGAGCCTGGAGGTGGCGGTGGCCGACGACAAGTTCACCGAGTCGATTCGGGTTTCGGGTACTGCTGTCGGCGCCGTCACCACGCTCATCCAGGCCACCTTGCCAGCCGCCACCGTCATCTCCCGGGCGACCGACGCGGCGATCGGGCCGCGCACCTGGGACATCGGTGCAGACCGGTGGGCTGCCGTCGTCGAGTGCGCCGCCGCCATCGGCGCCGAGGTATACGCGGACGCAGATGGCAACTTCGTGATCTCACCGCTGCCGGACATCCTCACCACCACTCCCGTGTGGACGATCGCAGCGGGCGAAGGCGGCGTATACATCGGCGCGACCCGCGGTATGAGCGCCGTCGGCGTCCACAACGCGGTGCGCGTAAGCGGTGAGAACACCGAGATGAATACGCCGCCCGTATCTGCGGTGGTCACGGACACCGACCCCACCAGCCCGACGTACTACGGCGGGCCCTTCGGACGACGCCCCATGTTCTACAGCTCGCCCACCCTGACCAGCGTCAATGCATGCACGCAGGCGGCGAACCTGCTTCTTCGCCAGGCCATCGCGCCGAACGCGACCGCATCGATCACCAGCCTCACCAACCCGGCGATCGAACCGGGCGACACGGTCCGGGTGGTCTATCCGGACGGCACCAAGGAGATCCACCAGGTCGCGTCCTTCTCGATATCGCTGGATACCGCCGGCGCGATGGACCTGGAGACCATCTCCGCGAAGGAGGACGGCTGACATGACGGCCGCGGATCATCACGCGCACGCGGTGGCCTCCGAGTTCGCCGACGCAGTCCTCCAGCAGGTGAAGCAGACCGGTGCTGCCACGCCGCAGGTACGGGGCGCGGACTGGCGCCAGGCGATCGTGGCCACCGTCGGGGCGGACGGCACGATCATCACGAGGGACGGCATCACCGCACGCCGCATGCCCACCTACCACCTGCCCGTCGTCGGGGACCAAGTCGTCATCACCCAGTCGAGCACGGGCAACTGGCTGTGCTGCGGCCGGCCGACGTCGACCGCGGACAGCGGCGGGTGGGTTCCTCTCCCGCTCGCGCCGGGCTTCGGCTGGCCGGGACACGGCACCAGTCCGGCGTACCTGCGTGAGGACAGGCGCATCACGCTCAGGGGCCGTATCGACAAAGCTGGCGCGACCGTCCCCAACAACACGACCGTTGCGACGTTGCCCGCGGCGATCCGCCCAGGAGGTGGGGGTGAGTTCGGGTGGGCAGGTGTCCGGGACTCGACCATCACACCGGCGCTCGTGCGGCTCGCGATCAACCCGAGCACCGGACAGCTGCGCATCTACGAGACCGGCACCGCCCCCACCTGGATCAGCCTCGACGGCTGCTCGTACTACACCGAATAGCGTCTGTCCGGTCAGGGGGTTGATCAGCGTAGGCCGGGCGGTGACCACGCCGAAGTGTTGCCGCAGCAACTGGCCACCACCCGGGACTTCTCGACTTGCGGAGTTACTGCCAGCGGTGCCGATTTACGTCCCAAAGTTACCCGCACACCATAGGAGGGCGCGTGCCCACCCACGACGACTACGATCAGGGCGTGGACATCGCCGCCCTCACCGATGCCCCCAACGCGGAGACGCTGGCAAAGTCCCTCGCCAACGCGATCGTGCAACGGTCCGCGATGCGGTTCACGTCCGCTTCCCACCGCAATGCGGTCCTGACAGCGCCGGCCTTCGGAATGCTCGCGGCGCTCGCGTCGGAAAAGCTTCTGACGCTCTACGACGGTTCCGCGTGGGTGGTCGTCGCGGCCGGCACTTCCGCCTGGACAACGCCGGCCCTCGCCTCGGGCTTCTCCCACAACGGGAACAGCAACGGCACCGTCCAGTACCGCGTGGTCAACCTCTTCGGCGAGCGCACGGTGATGTGGCGCGGCGGTCTCAACCTCACCTACTCCGGCAACGCCATCGCCAACGGCGGCTACATCCTGACCAGCGCCCTGCCGCCCGAGGCCCGCCCCACGACCCTGCGAACCGTCTCGGGCGCCTGCTCGGCCGCCGACTCCACAGCCCTCGCGCTGAAGATCGACGCCGAGACCGGCGGCGGCGTCCGCATCGTCGGCACCGGATCCGGCGTCACCCCGCCCTGGCTGTCCTTCAACAACGTCATGTACAGCCTCTGAGAGGACTTGCGCGACAGAGGAAAACGGCACATGCCAAAGGCATTATCACCCCCTGTAACGCACTGACCAGTACGCTATCGTGCGTCACGAATCGCGACCCCGCACCGGGAGGGCGGCATGAAATCCGAGCCGTGGACCATCGAAACCATCCGCGACGCACTCGGTAGCCCTACCCTGGCCAGCCGCTTCATCGGCGAGATCAACAGGGCGCCGGCACACGAAGTCCTCACTGTCTTCGCCCGGTGGCAGGGCGTCGCAGAGCGCGCGCTCGCAGCTGCCGAGCGAGCCGAGACACTGGCAGCGGCCGATGACCGCGGTGAAGAACTCCCCGGCGACTGGGTCGACCGCACCGATGAAGTCCTCGCCGCGGCCGAGCGGATCCGGGCCCGCCGCGGCGCAGCCTGATCTTCCGATTCTCGTTACAGTCAGTCGCCGATCCGCTACGTTACCGCTGGCAGTCCTCACCGGCAGGAGACCAGCGCGTTGTACCGGCTCACATACGATCCCGGGGTCGAAGCACTGCACGACTCGCTCCCCTTTGACGCGAGCGAGCCCCTCATACTCGCCCTTGCCGACGCCTGCTACGCCCCCCTCGAAGCCACACTCCCCTGGGGCGAAGCCGACGACCGCAACCGCATGATCGAAACCAGCCGCGTCCGCGCGCTCCTCTTCGTCAGCTACAGCCAGAAGACGATCTCCGTACTCAGCATCGACATGCTCACCTGAACTACGCCCCGCTCGGCTTCGACATCGGCAACTGGCGTACCCACAACCGTGCCGGCCGCCGCCGGTACGGCGCTGCCCCCTGACCGGCACACACAGCCGCCCCCTCATGTACGGCGTCGCCCCGGACGACGATGCCTGACCTACCACCGCCCACCCAACGCCCGCGTGCCACCGCACCGGGCGTTTTCTCATGCCAGGAGGCAACCACCATGACCGTCAAGGGGATCGACGTATCGTCGTACCAGCCGGCCGCCTACAGCACGAAGGGGCTGGACTTTGTCTTCGTGAAGGCGACCGAGGGCACCTCGTACATCAACCCGCGGATGACCGCCCAGGCCGCCCACGCGCGCCGCAACGGGCTGGTCGTCGGCTTCTACCACTTCCTGCGGCCGGGCGACACGGCGGCGCAGGCCGCGTACTTCGTCGAGCGCTGCGCGTCCGTCGAGGGGGACCCGCTCTGGGCCGACTGGGAAGACTCCGGAGTGAGTTGCGCGCAGAAGGACGTGTTCCTCGCCGAGGTGAAGCGGCTCCGCGGCTCGACGCACCGCGTCGGCCTCTACTGCAACCTCGACTACTGGAAGAACCGCGACCACACCAGCAACGCTGGCGAAGCCCTGTGGATCGCCGACTATGTCACCGCCGGCCGCCCCCGGATCACGGCGCAGTGGCTGTTCCATCAGCACACCGATCGGCCCCTCGACACCAATGTCGGTCAGTTCGCGGACCGGGCTGCGCTGCGGAAGTGGGCATCCGGCGGTGCGGGCACGCCGCCTGGTGGCGGCACCGGCCGGCCGACGGTGTCCTTGGCCCATGTCGTCGCCGCGGCCCGCACGGACCCGCCGGCGGCGGAAGGCCACACCACGTACCGCGCCGAAGTGCTGCTCGTGGAGCAGGCGCTGGCGGCGGAGGGGCTGCTGGCATCCACGTACGTGGACGGTTCGTTCGGCACGAAGAGCGTGGCCGCCTTCGCGGCGCTCCAGCGCTGGTACGGCTACAGCGGTCGCGACGCCGACGGCATCCCCGGCATGACGTCACTGACCCGTCTGGGCACGACGCACGGCTTCACCACCACCTCTTGAGAAGGGCACACCTCATGAGCGATCCCCTTTCCCTGCCGTCCGCTGACACCGTCCTCAAGACGGCCGGCACGTTCGGCCGCGACCTCGTCGAACGCATCCTCTCCACATTCCTCCAGGCATTCATCGGCAGCATCGCAGTCACCCAGCCCCTCGACGGTTCCATGTGGTACGCCGCGCTGGCCGGCGGCGTCGCCGCGGCGCTGTCCCTCGCCAAGGGCCTCGTGGCCCGGCTCGCCGACGTCCGCAACAGCGCATCCCTCGCCAAGGGCGTCTGACCCCGGGTTGAACCGAACGGCGTTGTGAACGGAGGCGGTTGTGTCCGATGAGCTCTCGGTGGGTGAGATCGGGCGCACCGTCGTCGCGCTGCGCCAAGAGGTCCAGGCGATGGGGCAGGGCATCAACGCCCGGTTGGACAAGATGGTGTCGACCGAGGTCTATTCGCTCCAGTCTGCGTACACCGATCAGCGCATCAGCGATCTGAGTCAGGAGGTGCAGAAGGAGCGGGATGCCCGCGGTGTCCTGGAGCGGGAGTTCGAGGCGCACCAGTTGGCGGATCGGGACCGGCGCGAGCGTGAGCGGCAGGCCCGCCTCTACCAGATGGTCGTGCCGGTGCTGATGGGGCTTCTCGCGTCGGCGATCTCCGTGTGGGCCGTGGTCGCCAAGTAGAGGCTGGTGAGCCCTGATAGGGATGGTGACGATGCGGGAACTACCTGACGCTCGGCCGGTGACACCGCGGGTGGACGAGACAGCTGGGGACGTCGGTGCTCTCGTCGACGGCGGGTGGATGGATCCGCCGGCAGAGCCGAGTTTGGAACCCCCGCCGCCCCTGGGCAGCCGATGGCACACGTAGCTGGCAGGTGCCTTCCTACAGACGTCGCTCCGGAAGGGATGAGGATAGGGTCGGTACATGGATATTCGGTTGGCTCGGCCGCGCCCACTCTGCTGGTCAGGGCGAGCGGAGGAGCGCACGCGCGTATCCCCTATGTCCTGTTGGCCGGATTCCGTGGAAGTGCTCAAAAATCGCGTCGGCCCACGGTGAAGCCGCAGGTCGCGCCTTGTGGTCCCCGCGCACGCGGGGATGGTCCCGACGCGATCCAGAGCGCGAGCGGACAGATGGGGTGGTCCCCGCGCACGCGGGGATGGTCCCCCAGGCCAGAACCGGGAAGCCCGCAAGGCTGAGTGGTCCCCGCGCACGCGGGGATGGTCCCGACTCGATCTCGATGCGCTGCTGTGTCATATCGTGGTCCCCGCGCACGCGGGGATGGTCCCTTCACCCGAGAAAACATCTTCCAGGAGGGCCAGTGGTCCCCGCGCACGCGGGGATGGTCCCCATCTGCCTGTACACGTGGTCCACCAAAGCGGGTGGTCCCCGCGCACGCGGGGATGGTCCCCACACAGGGATCCCGGCGGGGGCGGGCACCAAGTGGTCCCCGCGCACGCGGGGATGGTCCCTCGGCGAGCAAGAGCGTTTACCAGTCGTCCATGTGGTCCCCGCGCCCGCGGGGATGGTCCCGTCATGAGCTCGCTCACCAAACGCCGCGGCGAGTGGTCCCCGCGCCCGCGGGGATGGTCCCAACGAGGTCGGTGGGCGCGGCCCGAGCAGGCAGTGGTCCCCGCGCACGCGGGGTTGTTCCCTGGCCTGATGACTATCCGGCCAGTACGACTGCGCCCCGCCTCCTGCTTCGGCAGGCGGCGGGGCGTTTCGTTATGCCTCAAGACATTACCGCTGGTCGGCGGAGACAGCGCACCATGGTGGCGTACACCGGGGAGTCGGCGAAGGGCTGCCGGTTCCCGACCTTCTCGTATCCCCAGCTCTCGTACAGTGACTGCACCTTGGGATGACTGGAGTCGACGAGCAGCACGGCCAGGTCTTCGGAACGTTCGGCCACCAGAGCCTCGTGCAGTTGGCTGGAGACACCGGTCTTCCGCCACTTGGGCCGCACCATCAGTTCTGATACTGCGTAGGTCTGCCAGTATTCTGGGGCCGGTGTGATGTGGTCCCGCCACCACTCGGTTCCCTCACTGAGCGGCGAGCCGTACGCGAAGCCGACAGGTTCGTCAGCGTCATAGGCGATCACGCAGGTGAAGTCTGGCCGGCCTCCCCAATGGTCGACGAACCACGGGAAGCGCCGCACGAAGGGATCGTCCGGCGAATATTCGGGGATGTCTGTGTGCACGTCGAGTAGGAGTTGGCGGATCTGCGCCAGGTTCTCGTGGGCATAGTGGCGAAGTGTTATCACTGGGTGCTCCATTTCGTGCGCATCCGGTCTGTCCACTCCCGAGCCTGTACCGAGTTCGGTGCGCGGTCTAGCAGGTGGCGATGGAAGTCGCCGAGTCCGGTGCGCATCCGGCCGGGCATCTCGTCGTCTTTCATGATGTCGAAGACTGTGGCCGCTGTGGCGCACGCGAGTTCGAGATCACCTTGCTGGAGTTGTGCCATAGCCATGTGGGTGGTGGCTAGTCCGCGGTTTCGGCGGAAGCGGTCGGGTATGGCAGAGAGCGCTCGGTGAGAGGACGCTTCGGCTTCTTCCGGCATCCCGAGGTGTTCTTGGACTACTGCCGTGATGGCCAGCAGCTCCGACGGGTCGTAGAAGTCGGTCCAGTTCGGCCGGTGCTGCTCACCTGGCCTGGCTTTGGCAAGGGACTCTTGTGCGCGGCCGATGCTGCGGAGGGCAGCATTCCTGTCGTGTTGGTAGGAGAGGCCGACCGCAGTCCGCGCTTGAGCGAGGGATGCAAATAGCGGGTCGCGGCGCGACACGGCGAGGGCCTGGGCTGCTTTCCCAGCCGCCACCGCATCTGCGTGGCGTGTCCGCTGACGGGCGAGCATAGCGATGGCGTTCCACACCCGGAACTGCGCCGTGCTGTCTCGGGCCATACCGGCGAGCGTCATCGCCTGGTCCAGGTGGCTCTGGGCGCGGTCGAGTTGGTGTGCATCGACGCACGACCACGCTGCCCAGGCGATGTAGTCGGCGGCCATTCCGTAGAGACGTTGCCGGACGCGTTCGGTGGCGCTGCCCTGCTGGAGGTCTAGAGCGCGCCGTGCGCCGGCCAGTGCTGCCTTTTCCAGCGCCGCGTGGCCACCGCGCTGGTCATCCAGTGTGGTAAGGCGATCGAGTCCTTTGGCGAGGCGCTCGACGTCACTCAGTCCTACCCGTTGTTGATTCGGAGCGAGGAGCGGGGTCGCTGCCACAGCAGCGACCCCCGTGGCCGAGCTGATGAAGGTTCGTCGGTCCACGGGATCCTCCGGTGGGGCGGCGTTGCTGGGCGCGGTGAACCCTAGAGTCTCGACGGAACAACCGAAGACCGTCTCCAGCGCATCGCGGGTCCGCTTGATCGGGCGTCGAGTCGCGCCGGTAAGCAGATTGCGAACGGTTCGGTCGGAGACGTCCCCCGATATCCCGGTGAGCTTCTCGATAGCAGCATTCAGTTGACGTGCCAACTCGGCTTGGGTCAAACCGTGTTCTGCCATCTTGCTCGCGAGGGCGGCATTAACTCCCATACAACCGAGAGTAGCCACACCCTCGCTCACTGCACCAGAGTGCAGGAAATGTCAAGAGATAGGATTTCCGGTTGCTCGCGGGCAGATGCCTACCAGCTTTTCCTGTTCACGGGTCCTCAACAGCCGTTCACTTGGTAGCCCGCCAGCGGCCAAGGGCTTAGCTCACTTCTCGCTGGCGGTCCCCGTCGCTGGCCCACAGAAGCAGGAGATGCGCCATGCCCTCCACCAGTTCGAACCAGGGGAACACCCGATGACGAGACCCCCCACTCATGTCATCCCGGACGGTGTGCTCGTGAACGCCGCGACGGAGGCACCCTCTGCACTCGCCGCAGGCGGATCTGCGGTGAACGCCGCGGAGTCGCGCCGCAAGCGGGTCGTCCTCTACGCGAACGTCGCCGACGTCGACCAGGCGCCCCCGGTAATGGGCGAGTTGCGCGAATACGCCACGGCGCGGTTGTGGACCGTCGTCCGGTCCATCCACGACGTCGGTGAGCCCGACGTCCACCGTCGGGCGCGGCCCGGGTGGTGCCAGGTCTCCGAGATACTGCGCAAGGACGGTGCCGACGGGGTGGTGGCTCCGTCCGTCGCGCACATCGCCTCGACGCCCGGCGAGCAGGGGGAGTTCGCCGCGTGGGCCGTATCGGTAGGGGCGAGCACCGAGTACCTCACCGAGGAAGGCAAGGCCGGCACCTCGACCGCGGATGACCCACAGGCGGGTGTGCAATGAGCGCCGACGTGAGCGTCGACCTCTCCGTGGCCGCCCGAACCGTGCACCTCGCCCGGGTGCGCAGCAAGAGCGGTCAGGTGTGGGACGACGAGGCGCAGACGCTGATCCTCAAGGTCGAGGAGACGCTGCGTGCCGAGGTGCTTCCTGCCTCCGAGCAGCGCGCCGACCGCCTCAACCGCGGCAGCCGCGAGTGGTCCCTCTTCGCGACGGCGATCAGCAGCGCCCGTCACTGCCTGGAGGACCAGACCTGGACGAGGCCGGCTGCGCACCTTCACCACCTCGTCGTCTGCACCGTCCACCTCCTGCATCAGATGGACGTGCCGGTATGAATCACGCGGAGCTGCCGGCGCCTCGGCGCGAGCCGGGCGCGCTCTCGCCGCTGCCCGAGGCTGCGCCCGCGCCGCGGGGAGCGGGGGCGGGTGTGGGTGTGGGGTGCCCCGCCGGGCCTGCCGCCCCGCCAACACCACACCACCACTCCCGAGACCGGCGTGGTGCCCGAGACCATCGGGCAGGCCCTCGACTGGGTCCGCCCACTGTGGAGGGGCCTCCCGTGAGCGAACGCCTGGCCGTGATCGCCCTGGTCGTCCTCATCGCGGTCGGCGTCGTCGCCTTGACCCTGGCATCGACACCCGCCCGCATCTGACCTCGCCTTCCCCAGACCGGTCACTTCCCGGCGCGCCGACCCTGCCGCGTAGGGAGGTGGCTCAGACGGGTTCCTTCGTCTCCGCCGAGGCCATCGTGAGGTGTCGCACGGGCTGGCCCGCGGATGCCGCGGGCGGAGGAGCGGCGCCACCGTGCCGTCCCTGTCAGACGACGCGAGCAGCGCGCCCCGGCCGCCCTCCCGCCAGGCGGGAGGGCGGCCAGCCACCACTCCCGAATCGTCTTCCTTCCTTCCTCCCTCCCTCCTTCTCTGATGGGGAAGCGCATGCCGCAGCCCGTGAAGCCGCCCGACGTGAAACGCCGCAAGGAGCGACTCAAGGTCGCGCTCAAAGCCGCAATGGCCCTGCTGACCACCACGGTCGTCGTCGGCGTCGGGGTGCTCCGCAGCCACCAGCTCTGACCCAGACCAGCCGCCAGTTCGAGCACGGAAGCGACACAGGACCGCGAAGGATGGACATGAACGATCTGACGGGGTGCCCGGACGAGGCACGACTGGCAGCCGAGCGCTTGTCGGGGTCGCCGGCGAGCTGGCGGCTCGTAGTCGGCCGGCGCGGCGGCGAGGCCGTGTGGCAGGTGACCGGACCGGGCATGGACGTCGCGCTGAAGACCGGGCCGGGCCCCGCCGCCGCTGTGGTGGCGCGCGAGACCGCAGCGCTGGAGGCCATGCGGTCCGCCGGCGTCCCGGCGACGGCATACGGCAAGACCACCCATCACGGGTGCACCCAGGGCATGGCCTGGCTGATACGGCCGTGGCTGGCCGGCCCGACGACCTGGGAGGTCTTCCAGCCCATACGGGACGGGCAGCCCGACAGCCACGAGCGGGCGCTGAACGCAGCAGTGGACCTGTGCATGTCCGTCGGCTCGATGCACTGGTACGGCTGGGTACACGGCGATCTCCAGCCGCACCACAGCCTGCACACCGACGGCGGCCCCGTGCAGCTGATCGGCTGCTCCTGGTCGTGGGCCCGCGACCTTCCCCCGTCCGATGTCCACGTCGGCGGACTGGCACATCTGCTGTCGCCGGAACTCGCCGCCGCATCGATCGCCGCGGCCCGCCCGGCGATCACCTCACAACGAGACGAGGTCTACGCCCTGGCCGCGGGGCTCTGGTGGGCGGCAACCGGCCAGTTTCCGCTGGACTACCAGGCAGCCGCCATAGATCCCCACGCCTTCGCGGCGAGAGTGCTGCGCCAGATGATCGCCGACCGCCGGTTCAAGATCGCCACCACCGACGTCTGGCCGGCGTTCACGACGGTGCTGCGCACGGTGCTCACCGCCGAGGCGACGCGGCGCCCGACGGCGATGCAACTCGCCCAACAGCTGCGGAGCATTCATGGAGTGGTATGAGATCGCCCCGGACGGGTGCCGCGTCTACAACGCCCTGCTCGGCGGACGTGACAACTACGCCCAGGACAGGGAACTCGTCCGCCAGCTGCTCGACGAGGTGCCGTGGCTGCCGGCCGCTGTCAGGATCAACCGCGTCCACGGGGCCCTGACCACCGCCTGCCTGTCCCGGCTCGGCTTCAGCCAGTTCCTCGACCTCGGCTGCGGATATCCCTCGTGGGAACCAGACATGCCGGATGTGCACGAGGTGGCCACAGCGATTCATCCCGGTGCCCGCGTCGTCTACGTGGACAGCAACAAGGGCGTCGTGACCCACGGGAAAGCCCTGTTCCGCTCACTGGGCACCTGGACGTGCTTCCAGGGAGATATCACGGACATGGTGCGCCTCCTGGCCGCGCCGGCGATCCAGGAATTCGACCTCGACAGGCCCATCGCCGTCCTGAGCCACGATGTACTGCCCTACATCGCCGATGACGACGCCGTCGACCAGGCCCTCGCCACGCTGCGGGCATGGCTGCCACCCGGCAGCGCACTGTCCATCACCCACGCCACAGCCGACCTGAGCCCAGCCGCGATGGACACCGTGACGGCCCTGTACCGCCAGGCCCGGATCGCCTACCGGCCGCGCAGCCGGGACCACATCAGCACCCTGTTCGCCGGGTGGCCGCAGCTCGGGCCCGGAGTCGTGGCCACGGGGCGCTGGCACACCGATCACCTGCATGCCCAGCGCGCACCACATGTCTCCGGCGCCTACGCCGGCATCGCCGTGAAGCCCCCGAACGCTCCGCCCGGAGCAGCAACGTGACACGTCACAGCAGCCGAATCGTCGAACACCGCTGCCGCCCGCCGCCCGGCCCGAGACCGACCCGGATCACAACACCGTCGCGACGGAAAGGCCGCCCCGAGCCCAACCGGGCCGGGACCGACACAGAAAAAGGACAGGTGCCATGCCAGCTCAGAAAGACGATGACGACAGTGACCTCTCTTTGATCGCGGGACTGGGCGCCGCCACGAACGCATCGAACGACCCAAGCCTTTCGGACAGCGAGCGAGAAGTCGCGCGAGACCTCGCAGAGGGCTTCGCGGACCGCCTCAAGAACCAGTGAGCACTCTCCCGACCGGTCGCCGTCGCCTCGTACCGGCGACCGGTCGGGACGGCACCCGGATAAGAGATCGGTGCCCCCGGAGATCCTCCAAAATCTCCGCTCCTGCCGGATGGAACCGAACCAGGGATCCCGGCCGGAGCGGACCCCGTAACCCACGCTTCGCGACCAAGGAGGACACGTAATGGCACGGTTCGTCACATGGAATGTGTGGAACGGCGGCATCGACCCCGACGGGTCCGAGAAGCGCCGGCACGACCAGATCGAGGTCCTGGCGCAGCTCGATCCACAGCCCACGATCCTGGCCATCCAGGAGGCGCGGGGCTGGCGCCACAACAGGTTCCGGCGGCTGTACGAGCTTGCCAATGCCCTGGGCATGGCGCTGGCAATGGACCCGGTGAAGTCCCGTCTCGGTGACGGCGAGAACTACACGGCGCTGCTGTACCGCCCGGGTCCGGCCACGGTCCTCGGTGCTGACCCCAGCTTCGGCGCCGGTGTCTTCCACCACGGTCTGCTCGCCGCCCACATGGACGTTGAGGGCGTCGACACAATGGTCTGTGCCACGCATCTGTCCTACGTCGACGGCGACGAGCGGCTGCGCGAGGTGCGGTGGCTGACGGACAACGCCGGTACGTTCCCGGGCCGTCCGGACAACGCCGTCCTCCTCATGGACGGGAACGTGGACCGGCTCGACGGCCCGGAGCCCAACTGGGACACAGACGTCCCGGCGAACATGCACGCCCGCTACCGCCTGGTCCTGCCCGAGGGCACGTTCGATGGCAGCGACCGCCGGGCCATGGGGGTCCTGCTCAAAGCGGGGTGGAAGGACCCTCAGGACCAGCTGGGCACCTCGCGGGCGGCAACCGTCGGCTTCAAGTACGCCAACGAGCCCACCCCGCAGCACTTCGACCACATCCTCATCGCAGGGAAACAGATCCGGCCCCGGTCGTACACCACCCTCGCCACCGCAGAGGTGGACCGAGTCAGCGATCACCGGGCCGTCGTCCTCGACACGGCCTGAACACCGCACCAAAAGCCCGACGCCTCCCGGCCACCGCACTCCGGGCCATGGCGGCGGACGACTCCCCGGAGCAGACACGGCTCCCGTCGCGGATGTCGCGCCGAGCCCAAGAACAGTTCCTCCCGGACACACAACCGGCCCCACAACGTGGAGATCGCATGCTGACGCCAACCGTCGGTGATCTGTTCAACTACGCAGCCGAGAAGATCCAGCGCGTCGCGCAGGAGAGCTGGCCGGGCACGCCGGTCCGGCTCGGCGTACATGTCCCCTCGGTCACCGGGTACGTCCGATCGGTCTCGGTCGGCGACCGCACCCTGTACGCCAAGTACTCGTTCCTCGGCGTCTCGCTGGTGTCCGTCCTGCGCGGCGGATGCGGGGACTGGCCGGCCGTACGCGCGGCGCAGGCCGCCTATATCGCGACTCCCGGCTCGCTGCTGGAGCGCGAGAGCGCCCAACTGCGTCTGCTGCGCCGCCAGCGGCTGAGCGTGTGCGCCGTCGCCGGCTACCGCACCGGCGTGCTCTTCACGGAACCCGTCGCCGGTCCCACGCTGGCCGAGATGCTGGTGAAGAGCCCTGACCGGACCGCGGATCTGCTCGCGCGCTCGATGGCGGAACTCGGGCGCATCCAGGGCCCGGTGATGGCCGACCGGGTGGAAGGCATGCGGATACCGGAGCGGAGCATCGCGGGCACGTTCGGACGGAAGTTCAACGGAATCAGCGGCCACACCTATCTGAGCCGGCTGGGCGAGGACCGGATGGAGAGCGCCGAGGCCCGCGATCAGATCCGCAAGGTCCTGATCACGGTGGTCCAGCGGCTCGTGCGGCTCCGGGCCTTCCCACAAGCCCGCTGCCCGGTGGTGAGCTACGGCGACCTCAAGCCCGAACACGTCCTGTTCCCCGAGGGCCCCGAAGAAACACCCACGTACATCGACCCTGGGCTCGCCCGCGGCCATGGGTGCTCCGACACCGCCAAGCTCATCTCCCGTACCGCGCTCAACCTCCTGACCACCGCTCCACAGCACGCCACCGCCGTGGCAGTCGCCGCCGGACTCCACACCTTCGTCCACGACCAGCTGCGCTCGGTCGAACGCGGAATGCACACCGCGTGGTTACGACAGCTGCTCGTGACCTGGCTGATGGACACGGTCAACATCCTCACCACCTACCTCAGCGCCCCGGCACCCCTGCCCCTGCCCGAACACGCCACCGCCGTCATCAACCGCGCGGCCACCGTCTGCGTGCTCCTGGACCGCACCTCCGCCGCCCTTGCGGCCGGCACCCCTGCGCGGGCCGTACTGCGCCTGGCGCTCTCCGACATCGCAAAGGCAGCCCGGTGACCGCCCTGTGGCCGCCGCGAGCCGGCGCCATCGGCGTAGTGGGGGCAGGCGCGGTCGGCCAGACCGTGGCCACCGCACTGGTCGCCGCAGGCTGGTGCGACCGCGTCCTCATCACCTCGCGCAGCCCCGCCCGAGTCTCCGCTCTGATCACCGACCTGGAGGACATGGGGACCGTCACCGCATCGCCCGTACGAGCCACCGCGGCAGCGACCAAGGATCTCGCGGAGTGCCAGGCGATCGTGATCTGCCCCCGCGAGACCTTCACCAACACCGCCGCCACCGATGTGCGCATGGCCGGCATCAGCGCCAACGCCCCCGTCATCGCCGCCCTCGCCGAATGCCTCGCCGGCTACGCGGGGGTGGTCGTGATGGTCACCAATCCGGTCGACATCCTCACCCGCCTCTTCGCCGAGACCTCCGGCTGCCGAAGGGTCTACGGAGTCGGCTCCAACACCGACACCGCCCGCTACCGCCTCACCCTCGCCCGCCTCCTGGGCGTCCCGCCCACCGCCGTGGACGGGCATGTGATCGGCGAGCACGGGGACGACGCCGTCATCTGCGCGTCGGCCACCACCATCAACGGCAAACCCGCCGCCATCCCCGTCGAACAGGTACGCAAGGAACTCACCGACCGTCCCCAGCGGATCAACGCCGGCATCGGCCGCACCCGCTCCGGCCCGGCCGGAGCCGTCCTTGCCACCCTGCGCAAAACCCTCGGCCTGCAAGACGGCATCGAGGAACTGTCCGTCAACCACGACGGGAACTGGTACGGAATCCCGTTGCACTTCACCGCCGCAACCCCGACGGTCTGCCTTCCCCAGCTCAGCACCGGCGAGGCCCGACAACTGGCCGCCGCAGCCCGCAAGCTCCACACCGCCTACCGCCACCTCACAGGAGGCCCCTCATGACAACGACCACTACCCGAATCGCCACCGGTAAAGCACAGGTGACGGTATCCAGCAACCGCCCGGCCGTCACCGAATGGTCCCGCCGCTACTTCGGCCCCTGGTGGAACGCCGCCCCCACCACCGAGGAAGCGGCCCCGACTGTCGTTGCGAACGTGGACCCCGGACACGCAGCCCACATCGCCGACATCGTCAAGAACGTCCAGCACGACGAGACCACCTACGCGAACACCCGCACCCTCGTCGGCCAGGACCACGACGGCCACCTCTACGCAGCACAGCCCGCCGACCAACTCTCCTACGACGCCGCACCCGACCGCAGCCGCCTGACCATCTCCGGGCATCACGACCTGCCCCTGGCACTGGCCGCCGCCCGCCTGGCCCGTGAAATGATCCGCGGCCAACTACTACGGGACGGCTGGAGCATCCTGCACGCCTCCGCCGTCGTCCAGAACGGCAAGACACTCCTGACGTTCGGCCCCAAGGGCGCCGGCAAGACCACCACCGCCCTCCTCCTCGCCCGCGCCGGATGGGCACTCCTCGCCAACGACCGCGTCTTCGCCCGCCCCGACAACAACGGCGGCGTGCGCGTACTGCCCTGGCCGTCCGCCGCCGCCATCGGCTTCGGCCTCCTCGACGCCCTCGACCTCTACACCCCGGTGCGCCAACGCGTGCTCGACGGCGACGAACTGCACCCCACCCAGCACCAGCGCGTCACCGACGCACTCAAAGCCGGCCAGCGCGAACCGCTGTGGAACAACACCGGAAAGGAACTCAAGCCCCAGTTCTTCCCCGACCAACTGCACACCTGGCTCGGCCTGACCCTCGCCACCGAAGGCACCGCAGCCGCCCTGCTCTTCCCACAGGTCACCCCCAGCGCAACAGCCCCGGAGACGGGCCCGGAGTCCGCACTGACCGACGACGACTTCTTCACCGGAAAGACCGAGGACCGCTACCCCGACATCTTCGGACTCACCACACACACCCGCTCACAGACCACAGCCGTCCGCGAACTGCTGACAGCGCTCCCCACACGAACCGTGATCCTCGGACACGACGCAAAAGCCAACTCCGACTTCCTCACCAAGACCGCGGAGGGGCTGAACCTGTCGGAAGGGTCCTGAACGACCGAGACGGAAGAGCCCCGTCCGGCAGCAAGGTCTCCGAAGCACCCGCCGACTGACCACGTCGTTCCGGCCGCGGTGGTGGCCCTGCCCACTTGTCCGAAAAGGCCCCGTGCCACGGCCGAGCCCGATCCCACACTATGGGCTCCGCCCGACGGTCCCTGGCTCCGCGCCCATGATTTCCGCGCCGCCGAGCACCGCTGAGGCGCCGCGGGGCGACTGGCCGCCGCAAGCGTGGCGGCTGGTCGGTACGTGCACCACGTGAAGGGGAATGTCCCCGGCGCGGCACAGCAGAGAAGGGAACCTGTGATGGACCCTGAAGGGCTGAGCACGATGTACGAGTACGGCGGCGACGAAGAGAATTCGCAGGGTGAGACCGGTTCTGGCAGCGACGGCCAGGAAGGCAACCCCAACCAGGGCTGCGGCGACAACTAGGTGACACCTGACCGTAGTTCGACCATGATCAGCTAGGTCGGACGGCCCCACGCTGGGAGACTAGCGTGGGGCCGTTTCGATGTGAGGAGAGCCATGGCAAGGACGATGGACGGCGTAGGTCGCGTGACCGTATTCCCCCTGCTGCATCTCTGGCCAGACACCTTCGGCGTGGTGGCCTACACGACGGCCGGGCACTTCGGCGATACGGCCATCGTGGGATACGTCCCCGTCCCGGAGGTGCCGGACGTCCATCTGATGGACGTCGGGGCCCGTCACTCGCCGCAGGCTACGGACTGGGTGCTGTGCACCGGCTGGAGCAGTCGGGTCGTGCCGAAGCCAGGGACGCTGGAGCTTCCTGACACGAAGTGGTCGCTGGAGGTCGACGCGTCCACAGAGCCTGCCAAGCCGATCTACGGGCACCAGAAGTTGCACGTGGGGCGGATGAGTCTCGATATCCCCAACCTCATGGAGCAAGCCCGCGATGTGCTGCGAAGCCGGGGCGGTGAACTGGTCGGGGCAACCACCTAGCTGTGCCATGACGCAAAGGGGCCCTGGCGAGAAACGCTCGCCAGGAGCCCACTGGTGTTACCAGGTGATGAGGACGTAGGCGGGGCCTCCCGAGGTGGGGGTGCCGGGGGCATTGCCGTTGGTGCCGTTCGCTCCGGGGGTGGCCTGGGGGTTGGGGTTGGCGCCACCGCCGTGGCCGCCGTTTCCGCCGCTGCTGCCGCTGCCGCCGGTGGCTCCGTTGCCGCCTTGGCCCACACCGGCGGGCAGGGTGACCGTGGAGGGCACCTGCGGGACTCCGCCCGTAGCGCCCGCGCCGCCGGCGCCTCCGCGGCTGGCGGCGCCGCTGCCGCCCACCGGTCCGCCGGGGATCGCGTCAGCACCGGCACCGCCCGGCAGCGCGGCCTGGCTGGCTGTCCCGGCTTGGCCCTGTCCGCCGGCGCTGCCGGGAGCACCGCTGAGGTTGCCGGTGTCGGATCCGCACCCGTCCTCCGTGGGATCGGCTCCGCCGGCTCCGCCGGAGCCCGCTCTGCCGCCGGCGGCAGCGGTGCCGCCGGCCCCGCCCGCGCCGCCGTGGGAGCCGTCGGCGGTCAGCCCGCGTCCGCCGCCGCCACCACCGGACCCGACGCCGGCGAGCCCGCCGTACATACCACCGTTGACGAAGGCGGCGACGTCGGCGCTGTTGTCGAAGACCTCGACGCCGAATACTGGGATGCGGTAGTCGGGGCCTGCTGTCCCGGCGGTGCCGTTCGTGCCCGGGTGTGACGGCTTGAGGGTGGCGGCCTCACGGCCGCCGAGCCCGGCACCGCCGCCGGAGCCAGTGCTGTCGATGCCTGGGGCGCCTCCGACGTTGACGGTCAGGGTGTCGCCTGGAGGGACCGTCACGGTGCAGGTGAGGAAGGCCCCGCTGCCGCCCCCGCCCCCGCCGCCGCCTCCTCCGCCGCCGGCACCGCCGCCTCCTCCGCCGCCTTTGCCGGCGCCGAGGATGGTCCAGCTGCCTCCGCCGCCGCCTCCAGCGCCCCCGCCCCCACCGCCGCCAGGACCGCCGGGGGCGCCAGCCCCGACGAGGACGAACGTCAGCTGGGTGACCCCGGCGGGTACGGTGAAGCTGCCGAAGAACGGCCCGATGTACTCCTGCTGCCCGTGGGGCTGCGCCGCTTGACGGGATGTCTGCCGACCTGTGCGGTCGGCCGCCCCTGCGGGGGACGGCGCGGCGAGTGCTCCCGCCGTCGCTGCGAGGATCACGAAGGCCGCGGACACGGCGGGCAGCCGCCGTAGCTCTCTCCGGCCACTGGATGTCCATGGTGTCTTCACAGGTCTTCTCCTTCGACGGGGCCGCTCCGGTCGTGCGGCCGAACACGCTGAGAAACGCCTGAACCCTTGGCCCGCCAGACGCCGGGCCCGACCGTCCACTACGACCACACCGGCCAGCCCCTGCCCTGGAGGGAAGAAAACTCGTCCTTCCGAGGAACTACCCCTTCCACCCCATTGCGACGGCCCCGCGCAACCGCACGCCCTCCTCCGCGCCCCGCGCCCCCCCAATCGCGGTCAGGTGGTTTCGGTCCCACGCCTCACGTGAATAGAACTTGCGTGCCCATCTGGTGGGTATGGGATCGGCATATGACAATGGGTGGCCGCAGGGGGAGCGCTGCTTCCCCGCGTGTCGGCGACGGGGGCGCATCATGGGACCGCAGAGTTTCGGCACTGTACTGAGGGCGCGCCGTGGCGCGGCGGGGCTGTCCTTGCGGGGGCTCGCGAAGGCCCTCGCTTACAGTCCGGGCTGGATCAGCCGGATCGAGACCGGCAAAGTAGCGCCGACGCTGGACTTCGCCTCCAGGTGTGACGCCCTTCTGGGGGCGGCGGGCGAACTGGTGGCGCTGGCGCAGGCTGCCCAGCCCGACGCCCACGGTCTCCTCCGCCCCGCGCAACTCCCGCCCGACACGGGAAAATTCGTGGGACGGCACCAGGTCCTTGACAACCTCAACGCCCTGCTGGCAGCCGCCGAACAGGCCGGCACTGCCCTCACGCTGGCGATCGACGGTCCGGCCGGAGCGGGCAAGAGCGCCCTCGCCGTGCACTGGGCACACACGATCGCAGACCAGTTCCCGGGCGGTGTCCTCTTCGTAGATCTTCAGGGATACACACCGGACGGGCACCCGGTCGGTGCTGCCCGCGCGCTGGAGCGTTTTCTCCTCTCCGCCGGACTGGCGGCAGAAACGATTCCCCCCGACGTTAGTGAACGGGCCGCCCGCTTCCGCACCCTCGCCAGCGGACGCCCCACCCTCATCATTCTGGACAACGCCGCCGACTCCCAGCACGTCAAACCCCTGCTCGTCAGCGCTCCGGGCAGTGTCACCGTCATCACCAGCCGGCGCCGCCTCACCGGACTGGCCGCCACCGCCGGTGCCCACCGGATCACCGTCGGCCCCCTCTCGCCCGACGAATCAGCCACCCTGCTGCGCACGGTCCTCGGCACCGATCGCGTCGCCGCCGAGTTGACCGCTGCCCGCGCACTGGCCGACCGGTGCGGACATCTGCCGCTCGCCCTGCGCATCGTCGCCGAGCGGCTCGCCACCCACTCCTACCGACGCATCAGCGAAGCCGCCGCTGACCTTGCCCACGCGTCCGCCCGCCTGGACGCACTCACGGACGCCGACGACCCACACCTGGCCATGCGCGCGGTACTCGCCTGCTCCTACCGCGAACTGCCACCGGCGACGGCCAGCGAATTCCGGCTCCTGGGCCTCTACCCTGGCACCACGATCAGCGCAGCCGCAGCCGGCGCACTGCTCGCCCGCACCGCGATACAGGCCCGCCACTGCCTGGACGACCTCGTAGCCCTCCACCTGCTGGAAGAGACCGGCCCCGACCTCTACCGCCGTCACGACCTGCTGCGCGACTACGCCGCCGAACGGTCCGCCGAAATCGACAGCGACGCGGACCGCTCGGCCGCGGCGCGCCGACTCACCTCCTGGTACGCCCACACCATCGACCACGCCTGCTGGACGCTCGCCCCCAACCGCCCCATCGACCGCCTCGCCGAACCGCCCGCGGACGTGCACCCGCTCGACTTCTCAACAGCTGACGCGGCCGGCGAGTGGTGCGATGCCGAGGCCGATTCCTTCGTACCCGTCATCCGGCTCGCCGCCCGGCACGAGCTGCCCGCAGCATGGGAGATACCCGCGCGCCTGTGGAACTGGCTCCTGCTCCGCAAGCCGTGGGGCATCTGGATCGACAGCCACGAGGCCGGGCTGACCGCCGCCACAGCAGCCGGCGACACCGCGGGCCAGGCATGGCTGTCCATGAACCTGGGTGAGGCATACCGTCAGGGCCCCGGAGACACCGATCGCGCCCGAGACCTCCTCCAGCAGTCTGTCGACCTCCGCCGCCGCCTCGGCGACCTCCACGGGCAAGCATGGGCCGGTACCTGCCTCGGATTCACCGCAGCAGACGAGGACGACCCCGACCACGCACTCCCGGAGTTCGAACGAGCGCTACGCCTCTTCGAGGAGACCGGCGACCGGCACGGCCAAGCAGTCGTCCTGGCCTGCCTGGCCGAAGCACACGCCCTCCTCGGGCACCGCGACCTCGCGCAGCAGTCCTTCGACGCCGGCCTCCACCTCACCCGCGCACTCCGCGACGACTACGCCGAGGGCGCCCTCTGGGCACGCCGCGCCGGCGCCCACCACCAGCTCGGCGAGTACGCGGACGCCATCGGCTGCCTCGATAGCAGCATCAGCAGCCGGCGCACGGCCGGCGACGACTGGGGCGTGGCCGACGCCCTGGACCGCCGCGCCGAGGCACTCGTTCTGCTCGGCAGACCCGACGAGGCGCAGCAGTCGTGGGAAGAGGCACTGGAACTGTTCGACCGGCTTGCGGACCCCCGGGCTACGGTCGTCCGCGAGCGGCTTACGGGCTGACGAGCGCCCTGCGGACGCGTTCCATGGCGGTCGCCGCATCCGCTGTCACAGCGATCCGCACTGACTGCCGCCCATCCGTGATGCTGGACATCTCCGGCGGGAATCCGACACGGGCATCCACCAGCGTCGCACCCCGGCAATGGCCTACCAACTCGACCACGACCTGGCGCTCCTCGTAGGTGGCCAGACTGGGGTCGACCATGATGGCCGCGGCCAGCGGATCGTGCATCACACATCCGCGCCGGCCACCGAGCTGGCTGTAGATCCCCACGTAGGTGTCCAGTACCTGAGAGGCGTACCGCGCTGCGGGGGTGTCCATCGCGGCTATCTCATCCAGCCATTCCCCGTCCGCCCACGCCAGTTGCGTGACATCCATCGGCACCATCGTCAAGTTGAAGCCGGCCCGCATGACCTCTTCGCCCGCTTCGGGATCGTGCCAGGTATTGGCGTCGGCCCAGCCCGAGGTGTTGCCGGGGACGCTGAAGGCCCCGCCCATGTAGACAATGCCGTGCAGCAGCTGCGGCAGCTTAGGTTCCAGCCGCAGTGCGAGCGCGATATTCGTCAGCGGCGCGAGCGAAAGAACCGTCAGCTCTCCGGGCCGCTGGCGCGCCAGCCGCACCAACTGCTCAGCCGCGGACTCCGCCACCGGTCTCCGAGACGAAGGTGGGCCGGCCTGCCCACCCAGCCCATCCGCGCCGTGCACGGTCTCGGCTGTCATCAACGGCTGCTGGAGCGGCGTGGGGTGCCCGGCTGCGACCGGCACGTCCGTCAGGCCGGCCACATCGAGGATGCGCAGCGCATTCGCGGCCGCTTGGGCCGTCGGCACGTTCCCGTGTATCGCTCCCACCGCGACGATCTCCACATCGGGCTGTGCGGCCAGGTAGAAGATCGCCCAGGCGTCGTCCACTCCGGGGTCCGTGTCGAGGACGATGGACAGTCTCGGGCGGTCTTCGGTAGCCGGTATGCCGGGTGCGGACGTCATGGGGCCTCCTCGGGGCTGCTGTAGACCCGCGAGTCTGCTCCAAGTACGAAACGGACAACAGTGTTTACCGTGTTGCTCAACAGGTAAACACTGGCAAATCCCTCCCCACAGGCATCAGGGTTACCAGCGTGCCGGGAGTCCGCTTCGGGGCTGACGGCGCATCTTGCCCAGAGCTTTGGGCGCCAGGCCGCGCGGACGATCCAGATGCCGTGCTCCAGTGCAGGCGGCACCTTCGCTAGCGCTCGGCACAGGGAGTCCGTCGGGCTCCCTTCTTGTGTGGGAGGGGGCCCACGCGGCGTATGGTCTACGACCTGCGGCGTTGCATGATCATTTGGGAGATATTTGGGAGACGCGATGGTGAGTCGAGCCCGTGGGCGGAGCGTGGGAGACCGTGCGCGGAACGGGAGACACGGCAGAGGCCCAAGCCAGATGATCTCTCTGACCTGGGCCTCTATCGGTTTTTGCGCTGGTAGCGCTGGTGCCCCCGGCAGGATTCGAACCTGCGACACCCGCTTTAGGAGAGCGGTGCTCTATCCCCTGAGCTACGGAGGCGGGGAAACGGCCTTGCGGATGACGTGGAGGAAAGCTCCGGGGGAGATCGCATCCGGTCTGGGCAAGGGCCTGGGCTGCCGCTGAGGGCAGCCCAGGACAGGGTAGCGGATGGGGGTGGGGTGGTGGGGAGGTGGTTGTTGTCTCGGTTCTCGGCTCAGCTTGCGGGGACCGGCCTGATGCTGAGGTGTCGTCGGGGAGGGCCGGTGGTGGGGGCGGTGATGTTTAGGGCAGGCCGTGATCGGGGTCGGTGCCGTTCGGTGTCGCCGGTGTGCTCGTATCGCTATCAGCCCGTACCGCGACGAGCCAGTACTGCCACCAATCCGTACCGCGACCACCCCGTACCGCGTCCAGGCCACGCCGTGGGCCGCGGCCACGCCCTGGCCGAGGCTGCGGCGGTGCCGGGGCCGCGGCGGTGCCGGGGCCGTACGCCGTCGGCCTTGGTCCACTGCCCGTGCCGGCGGCGACGCGGCCATCGCCCCTGGCGGCAGCTCCGCCCAGCCTTTCCGTTTGGGTCATGTCCTGCTGGTGTGGCTGGAGACCATCGCTGCGTATCGCCCGCTCGCCCTGCTTCGGGATGACCCGCGCCGGGCGGACCAGGAGGTCGGAGGCCGGAGACCGTCGAGCTCTCTTCGCCGCGATCTCCACCCGGCAATGCCCGCCCGGCCACCCAGAGGCAGGGGCACGGGGACGGCCGGCTGTGCTCGGAGCCGGTCAAGGTCGGCACGGTGGGGCTGCCCGGG
The DNA here is from genome assembly GCF_046549095.1 of Streptomyces sp. x-80. NCBI lineage: Bacteria > Bacillati > Actinomycetota > Actinomycetes > Kitasatosporales > Streptomycetaceae > Streptomyces > Streptomyces sp. x-80. The sequence continues at coordinate 378,698 of NZ_JAJPWM010000002.1, read as the reverse complement.
GCTCCGGAGTTCTCCGAACCGTCCGGCCTCCCCTTCTGAGAGCACACCGGGCGGCCCCCTGCGTGCGGAGGTGTGGCTGTCGGGCGGGGGATCGGTGCGGTGGGCGATGTGGTGCGAGCCGCGTCGCCCGGTTGATGGCTAGGGCGTGAGGCCGTCGAAGGTGATGTTCAGGTGCCGGGGGCCGCGCAGGACCGCGTTGCGGCGGTAGGGCGGTGGGTCCTCGGTCAGGCGGGGGTTGTCGAGCCGGCGGGCCAGGGCGGTCAGGGCCAGTTGGGCCTCCAGCCGGGCGAGGGGGGCGCCGAAGCAGTTGTGGATGCCGTGGCCGAAGCCCAGGTGCTCGTTGTGGGGGCGGTCGGGGAGGAAACGGTCGGGGTCGGGGAAGCGCTGGGGGTCCCGGTTGCCGGCGGCGACCATGAGGTACAGCGACGCGCCCTTGGGGATGGTGGTCCCGGCGATGTCGATATCGGCCAGCGCGGTGCGCTGGGGCAGCATCTGTACCGGCGGTTCGAAGCGGAGCAGTTCCTCCACGAGTGGGGCGGCCAGGCCGGGGTCGTCCCGCAGCCGCTGGAGGGCAGTGGGGTTGCGCAGCAGGGTGAGCATGCCGTTGGTGATGAGGTTGACGGTGGTCTCGTGGCCGGCGATCAGCAGCAGGGCCGAGGTGCTCACCATCTCCAGCGGAGTCATCCGGCCGTCCGGTCCCTGGTCGGTGGCCATGGCGGAGAGCATGTCGTCGCGCGGGGAGCGGCGGCGTTCCTCGATCAGGCCGGACAGGTAGGCGGCGAGCTCGAACCGTGCCTGGCGGACGGCTTCCCGCTGCGCCTCGCGGTCCTGGGCGGAGCCGCCCACGGGATCGAGGCTGGCGGCGAGCGTGTCGGCCCAGCCGTGGAAGCGCGGTTCGTCCTCGTGCGGGATGCCGAGCAGCCGGCAGATCACCGTCACGGGGAAGGGGTAGGCGAAGCTGTCCACCAGATCGATCAGATCGATCTGTCCTCCGGCCCCGGCCTCGGTCCCGGCTCCGGCCTCGGTCCCGCTCCCGCTCCCGGCCTCGGTCCCGGCTCCGGCCTCGGTCCCGGCCGCACCTCCGGCCCCGGCCGCGCCTCCGCCTCCGCCTCCGGCCCCAGCCTCGGCCCCGCCCCGGGCCCCGCCCCCGGCCCCGCCCCCGTCCACGAAGCCGTCGACGAGGCCGTTGACGATCTCGGCGAGCTCGCCGCGCATGCCGTCCACCCGCCGTGGGGTGTGCGGCGGTCCGAACGGCCGCATCGCCTGTCGGCGGAGCCGGTCGTGCTCGGGGGGATCGAGCTTGAGGAAGGCCGGCGGCAGGTTCGGGTCCTCGTCCGGAGCGGCGGTCCTGGCCGCCTTGGGGTCCAGATTGCGGATGTCGGAGCTGACGCGCGGGTCGTGGAGCAGGCTGTGGACCTCCCAGTACGTGCTGACCAGGTAGGGACCGTCCTCGTCCCGTACCACCGGGGTCTTGCGGAGCTCGGCGTACAGCGGGTACGGGTCGGCGCGGTGGGCGTAGTCGGTGATCTGGCGCAGGAGCGCGACCGACGTCATGGCGGATTCCTTCCGGGTCTTCGGCCGGGGCCGTCCGTGCTGGTGGGCCCGCGTCAGGCGCGCAGCGGGGTGAACGAGATACGCCGGTCGCCGGGCGAATGGCCGCTGAGGGTGACCGTGGGGCCGTGGCTGGGAAGGGAGGGGTCCGGGAACCCGGCCGGTACCGGCTGTGCCTCCTCGGGCCGCCGGTCGACGGTGGTGAACCCGAGTGGGAACGGAGCGGCGCGTTCGATCTGCTGCTGGTAGAACACCAGCCATTTGGCCTGGTCGAAGGCGGCCGCGGCGATGATGCGGCCCTGGTAGCCGTAGACGACCGTGAAGCGGCCCTCGGCGAGCGATCCCTGGGCGACGGTGATCTTGTCGGCCATGGGCGGTACGCCGACCGACTTGATGTTGACGCCGAACTGGGCGGACCAGAAGGACGGTGTCCACACGTGCGGGCGGCGGTCCGTGCCGGCGCTGATCATGTTGTGGGCCGCGACCTGGGCCTGCTCGACCGCGTTGCCCCAGTGCTCCAGGGAGAGGAACTGGTAGCCGAACAGCGGATGCGGGGAGCGGGCGACGTCGCCCGCGACGAAGATGTCGTCGGTGACGATGCCGCGTACGTCGAAGGCCCGGCAGCCCGCGTCGCAGGCGATGCCGCGCGGGCCGGCCCCGAGGCCGGACGACGCCAGCCACTCGGTGTTCCGGGTCGCTCCCAGGCAGACGACCGCCATCTCCGCCTCGACCGTGCTGCCGTCCGACAGGTGCGCGCACCGCAGGCGTCCGGCGGGGTCCCCCTCCAGCCCGGTCACCATGATTCCGCACCGCAGATCGACACCCTTCGCGCGCTGCATCTTCGCGGCCACCTCACCGACGACGGAGCCCAGCGCGCCGACCAGCGGGGTCGAGCCCCGTTCGACGACGGTGACCGCCAGCCCTCGCTCCCGGCAGGCCGAAGCGATCTCGGAGCCGGTGAACCCCGCTCCGATGACCAGCACCCGGTGCGGGCCCGCGCTCAGCCGGCGGTGCAGCTGGGCCGCGTCGTCGCTGGTGCGCAGCACGAACACCCCGTCCAGGCCGGCCTCCAGCTCGTTCGGCCAGGGGCGGGCGCGGACGCCGGTCGTGATCAGCAGCCGGTCGTAGTCCACCGCGCTCCCGTCGGCGAGGTGCACCCGCCGGGCCGCCGGGTCCAGACCGGTGGCCGCCACCCCGAGCCGCCAGTTCGCGTCCAGCGCCGGGTGCCGGGGGAGCGTCGTGTGGTCGGCGGGCACCCTGCCGAGCAGGACCTGCTTGGACAGCGGCGGCCGGTCGTACGGCTCGTGCGGCTCGTCGCCGATGAGGGTGAGGGTGCCGGTGAAGCCCTCCTCCCGCAGCGTCCCGGCGGCCCGCAGACCGGCCAGGGACGCGCCCACGATGACGATGTGGCCCTCGCGCCTGAGCTTTTCCAGGGAGCCGTCAACCGACATGGGAGACACCTGCCTCAACCGACACGGGAGTCTCCTGCCGTCGCCGCGGCCGTCGCGTCCGCACCTTCCACGAGGATGGCCTTGACCGGGCACGCCTGCGCCGCCCGCAGCACGTTCTCCCGCAGTTCGTCGTCGGGCTGGGGGTCGTACATCAGCGCTTCTTCTCCGTGCATGGCGAACACGTCGGGCGCCAGAAAGGCGCATTGCGCATACCCCTGGCACCGGTTGAGATCGACGACAAGCCTCATCGGGTCTCCACTTCGTCGCTGAGGGGTGAGGGGGTGAGCTGAGGGGTGAGGGGGTGGGGGTGAGGGGATCGGGTGTTCCCGCTCCCGTTCAGGACAGGAGCTTGTCCTTGGCCTTCTGGTACTCCTCCGCACTGATCGCGCCGCCGGCCTTGAGGTCGGCGAGCTTGGCCAGTTCGTCGGCGTGCGAGACCGGGCCACCCGCGGACGGTGCGACGGCCTCGCGGATGTACTGCTTGACGGCCGCGTCGGCCTGCTGTGCCTGTTCCCGCTCGCGTGCGGCCATGGACTTCCCGCGGAAGATCACGTAGAGCAGGACGCCGCAGGAGGGGCAGCACGATGACCACGATGATCCACCCGGCTTTGGCCCACCCGTTCATGTCGTGGCTGCGGAAGAGATCGCTGAGGACCTTGAAGAGGAGGAAGAACCAGAGGATCAGCAGGAAGAACTCCAGCAGGGTCCAGGTCAGGCTGAGCAAGGGGTAGTCGTGCACCGTCGCCTCCCGTGCAGGGAATCACTCGACAGAAGCGGACAAGCCAGACCTATCAGGTGTGCGGTGCGTCGGCGAACGCTCGCCGTCGGTATGTCCGCCATCGGAGGCAGGCCGGATGTCCGCCGTCGGAGGCAGACCGGCGTGCGGGCCGCGGGCGCCGGGGGCACGATGGAGGTATGGCAGGCAAGAGTGGCCGGTCGGCCAGGAGTGACCGGTCGGCGCATCCGTGGGTCAGCGTGAAGGGTGTGGCGATCACCAGCAGGGCCGTCGGCTTGGTGGTGCTGGCGGTGGCCGCGGTGTGGTTCATCGCGGGCAATACCCAGTCGGTGCGGATCCGGCTGTGGGTTCCGACGGTGTGGGCGCCGCTGTGGCTGGTGCTCGCGATCACCGCGGTGGTGGCGGTGGCGTTCGGCTGGTATCTGGGCCGGCGCGGCTCCAGGTAGAGACGCCGCGCCGAGTGGAACCGGACGGTTCACCGCGCCGAGTGGAACCGGACGGTTCACCGCGCCGAGTGGAGCCGGACGGTTCACCGCTTCGGCGTCCCGCCCCTGTCCATCTCGCCGCCCGCGCCGCCGCCGTCACGTCAACTACCGCTGCCGCACCGCCCGTTCGGCGACGAAGGCCCGGAAGTTGCGGACGGCGGGGGTGGTGGGGCGGGTGCGATGCCAGGCGGTGCCGATGGTGCGGTGGGCGTCGGCGTCCGTCAGGGGGATGAGGGTGAGGCCCTCGGGTTCGGCGGTGCCCGGGTCGCGGGGGAGGACGGAGACGCCCAGACCGGAGGCGACCAGGCCCCTGATGGTGGCGATCTCGGTGGCCTCCATGGTGATGGCGGGGGTGTGGCCGGCCCGGGAGAACAGCAGGTCGGTGATCTGGCGGAGGCCGAACTCCGCTCTGAGCGTGATGAATTGCTCGGCCGCGGCGTCGGCTATGGACACCTCCTTGCGGTCGGCCAGGGGGTGCGCCGCCGGGACCGCGAGCCAGAGGCGTTCCTCGCACAGCGGGTGCCAGGAGAGGTCCGGATCGGCCGGCTCCGGGCTGGTGATGATCAGGTCCGACCCGCCGTCGCGCAGACTCTGGACCACCGCGTCGGCCGCGTCGGAGTGCAGCAGGAACTGCGCGGCCGGCGCCTGCTGCCGGTACGCGCTGATGAGTTCGGGGATCAGCCAGCGGCCGAAGGAGTGCGGGAAGGCCAGCGAGATGGTGCCCTGATGGGGATCGAGCATGGTCGCGATCCGGTCCTCGGCGGTGGAGATCTCCTGGAGGGCGCGCCGGACGTGCTCCTGGAAGACCTCGCCGCGCGGGTTGAGGTGGAGCCGGTGGCGGTCGCGGTCGAAGAGCGGCGTACCCAGTTCTTTTTCCAGGCGGTGCAGAGCACGGGACAGCGTGGGCTGTGTGATGTGCAGCATTGCCGCCGCATCGGTGACGTGCTCGGTATCGGCCAGGACGAGAAACCAGCGCAGCTCAGCGACGTTCATCGGCCAATTATGCGTCAGGTGAATGAACTCGGTACGCGGTAGTCATTTTTCAAACGGGCAGGTGCGTAAGAGTCTTTATGGCACAGGCGCCCGGGAGCCACCCGGGGCCGGTTCAGGAGGCTGACCACAGTGTCCGACCAGCAAGAACATGAAGTTCATGAGAGTGCGGTCAGTGACGTACAGGAGGGGGGAGTGCGTGACGGGGGAGTTCCCGGCGGTGTTGAGCGGGAGCGGGCCGGGACGCGTGCCGAATCGGCGGATACCGAGCCGACGCTCTCCTGGCAGGGGCGTTATTTCGAGGATTTCACCGTCGGGGATGTCTATCGGCATCCGCTCGGCCGTACGGTCACCACGACCGACAACATTTGGCTGACGCTCCTCACCCAGAACACCGCACCGCTGCATTTCGACGCGCATTACGCGGCGCAGACCGAATTCGGGAAGCCGCTCGTCGACTCCACCTTCACCCTCGCGCTGGTGACGGGGCAGAGCGTCACCGATATCTCCCAGCATGTGATGGCCAACCTCGGCTGGGACAAGGTGCGGCTGCCGAATCCGGTCTTCGAGGGGGACACGCTCTACTCGCAGTCCGAGGTGCTGCTGGCGCGCCGTTCGGCGTCCCGTCCCGAGGTGGGCGTCGTGACGGTACGGACCGTGGGGTTCAACCAGCGCGGTGCGGTCGTGATCGTCTTCGAGCGCACCCTGCTCGTCTACCGGCGCGGCCACGGCCCCCGCTTCGCCGATGTCCGCCCGGTGTGGGACGAGCGCTCCCGTAAGGCGCTGTCGTGAGCGCCGCGGGGCGGGAGCGCTCCTGGCTCTTCGTGCCCGGTGACCGGCCCGAGCGGTTCGCCAAGGCGGCCGGCAGCGGCGCCGACGAGGTGATCTGCGATCTGGAGGACGCCGTGGCCCCGGAGCACAAGGATGCCGCGCGCCGCGCGGTCGCCCGCCGGCTCGCCCCGGGGCAGCGGCAAGGGCGAACGCAAGGGCAGGGGCAAGGACCGGGCCAGGGCGGCGGTTCCGCCTTCGTGCGGATCAATGGGGCGGACACCGCGCAGTACGCCGCCGATGTGGCGGCGCTCGCCGGGGCGCCCGGACTGCGCGGGGTGGTGCTGCCCAAGAGCGAGCAGGTCGACCAGCTCCATGCGCTGATCGCGGCCCTGCCCCGGCACGTCCGGGTGATCGCCCTGGTCGAGACCGCGCTCGGGGTGCACCAGGCCACCGCCCTGGCCAGGGTGCCGGGCGTGCACCGGCTGGCGTTCGGTTCGGTGGACTTCGCGCTGGACGTGGGCGCGCGGGACGAACCGGAGCCCCTGCGGTACGCGCGCTCCCGGCTGGTGCTGGCCTCGCGGGTGGCCGGTATCGCGGCGCCCCTGGACGGCGTGACCACGCGGCTGGACGCCCCCGAGGTGCTCGCCGCCGATGCGCGGGCCGCGCGCGGGCTCGGCTTCGGCGGCAAGCTCGCCATCCATCCGGCGCAGATCGACGGCATCAACGCGGCGTTCGGGCCCACGCCGCGGGAACGGGAGTGGGCCGAACGCGTGCTGGCCGCGGTGCGCGAAGCGGGCGGCTCCGCGATCCGCGTGGACGGCCAGATGATCGACCGGCCGCGCGTCGAACTCGCCCGGCGGCTGCTCGGGAGCGGGGCATGAGCGGACCGGCGGGCATGGACACCGCCACGGCGGACATCGGCACGGCGGGCACCGCCACGGCGGGCACCCCCATGGCGGACCTCGGCACGGCGGACCTCGGCACGGCGGACATCGGCGAGCGGACGGCAGACATGACCACCACAACGGCAGGCATGACCACCACAGACGAACCGGGGCGCCCGGAAGACCTCCTCGCCCATCTGCGGCCCGGGGCCGACCTGATCGTCCCCATCCAGCTCGGTGAGCCGGTGACCCTCCTGGACACCCTGGAGGCCCATGCCGGCGAGCTCTCCGGCGTACGGGTGCACCGGATGGACCCGGTGGCCGAACGCGCCTACATACGGGGCGAGTACGGCGACCACCTGCGGCATGTGGACTACTTCCTCGGCCCCGGCTCCCGCGCGGCGTACTGGCGGGGCACCTGCGAGCTGGTGCCCAACCACTTCAGCGAGATGCCGCGGGTGCTGCGGCTGACCACCGAGCGGCCCATCGCCCTGGCGAGTGCGAGCCTGCCCGACGAGCACGGCTACTTCAGCCTCGGTACGAACGCCGACTACACCGCGGCGTTCATCGGTGAGGCCCCGTTCTTCCTGGAGGCCAACGCGCGCATGCCGCGTACCTTCGGGCAGAACCAGGTGCACATCAGCCAGGTGCTGGGCTGGTGCCGCGCCGACCGCGAACTGCCCGAGACCGCGCCGCCGGAGCCGGACGGGCGCGACCGCACCATCGCGGGCCTCATCGCCGAGCGCATCGGCGACGGCTCCTGCCTCCAGGTCGGGGTCGGCCGCATCCCCGACGCACTGCTGGCGTCGCTGACCGGGCACCGCGATCTGGGCGTGCACACCGAGGCGCTCTCCGACGGGATCATGAACCTGGTCGACCGGGGTGTGATCACCGGGGCGCGCAAGGTGCAGCACCGCAATCAGCATGTGGCCACGTTCTGCGTCGGCTCCCGGCGGCTGCTGCGCTGGCTGGACAACAACAGCGCGGTCTGCCTGCTGCCGGTGGACCGGGTCAACGATCCGCGCCGCGTGGCCCGCGAGCCCCGCTTCGTGTCGATCAACGCGACGAGCGAGGTCGATCTCCTGGGGCAGGCCGCCAGCGAGACCATCGCCGGGCGGTACTGGTCCTCCTCCGGCGGCCAGGCCGACTTCGCCAGGGGTGCGATGTACTCGCCCGGCGGCCAGGGCTTCCTGGTGCTGCACTCGGCCACCGGCAAGGGGGTGAGCCGGATCAATGTCTCGCTCACCCCGGGCAGCGTGGTCACCACCCTCAAGAACACCGTCGACAACATCGTCACCGAGTACGGCGTCGCCGCACTGCGCGGTAAGAGCCTCAGCGAGCGCGCACGGGCGCTGATCGCCATCGCCCACCCGGACCACCGCGACCGGCTGCGCCACGACGCGCGCAAGGCCGGCCTGCTGCACTGAGCGCCGCCGCACTGAGCGCCGCCGCAGCGCCGCCGCAACCGGCCCCGCCGCACGCGGCCCAGCTCCCCCCAGCCCCGTTCCCCCCAGCGCCGCTCCACCGAGCCCCGCTGCACCGGACCGGCTCCACCGAGCCGGTCCGGGCCACCGCGGAAGGACAGGAAGAAATGAACCGGACCGTCGCCGAACACCTGGTGACCACCCTGCGCGAGGCGGGCGTCCGCCATATCTACGGACTCGTCGGGGACAGCCTCAACCCCGTCGTCGACGCCGTACGCCGCACCGAGGGCATCGAGTGGGTGCACGTCCACAACGAGGAGGCCGCGGCCTTCGCGGCGGGCGCCGAATCCCAGCTGACCGGGCGGCTGGCGGTCTGCGCCGCCAGCTGCGGCCCCGGCAACACCCACCTCGTCCAGGGCCTGTACGACGCCCACCGCAACGGTGCGAAGGTGCTGGCCATCGCCTCGCACATCCCCTCGCGCCAGATAGGCACCGACTACTTCCAGGAGACCCACCCGGAGCGGCTGTTCGCGGAGTGCAGCCACTACTGCGAGCTGGCCAACAGCCCGGAGCACGCCGGGCGGCTGCTGCACATCGCGATGCAGCACGCGATCGGCAGGTCCGGCGTCGCGGTGCTGATCCTGCCCGGTGACATCGCGGGCGCCGCCGCGGCCGGCCCGCGCTCGTACGGCCGGCCCGGCTACGAGCGGGCGGCGCTGGTGCCCCCGCAGGCGCAGCTCACCGCGCTGGCCGAGGCCGTCGACCAGGCCCGTACCGTCACGCTCTTCGCGGGCAGCGGGGTGCGGGGCGCGCACGACGAGGTGATGCGGCTCGCCGGGCATCTCCAGGCCCCGGTCGGCCATGCGCTGGGCGGCAAGGAGTGGATCCAGTACGACAACCCGTACGACGTGGGCATGAGCGGGCTGCTCGGCTACGGCGCGTGCTACGAGGCGACGCGGGAAGCGGATCTGCTGATCCTCCTGGGGACCGACTTCCCGTACGACGACTTCCTGCCCGGCGGGAGGACCGCGCAGGTCGACCACGACCCGGTGAAGTTCGGGCACCGTACGCCCGTCGATGTCGCCGTGCACGGTGACGTACGCGAGACGATCCGCGCGCTGCTGCCCCTCCTGGAGCGCCGGACCGACCGCCGGTTCCTCGACAAGATGCTGCACCGTCACACCAAGGCCCTGGAACACGCGGTCGCCGCCTACACCCACGACATCGAGCGCCACACCCCCGTCCACCCCGAGTACGCCGCCTCGCTGCTCGACGAACTCGCCGCCGACGACGCGGTGTTCACCGTGGACACCGGGATGTGCAACGTCTGGGCGGCGCGCTATCTCACCCCCAACGGGCGGCGCCGGGTGCTCGGTTCGTGGCGCCACGGCACCATGGCCAACGCGCTGCCGCAGGCGATCGGGGCGGCCCGCTCGCAGCCCGGACGGCAGGTGGTCTCGATGTCGGGCGACGGCGGCCTCGCCATGCTGATGGGCGAGCTGCTGACCGTGCGGCTGCATCAACTCCCGGTGAAGATCGTGCTGTTCAACAACGCCTCGCTGGGCATGGTGAAGCTGGAGATGCTGGTCGACGGCATCCCCGACTTCGAGACCGATCACCTGCCGGTGGACTTCTCGGCGGTCGCCGCGGCGCTGGGGATCGCGTCGGTACGCGTCACCGATCCGGCGGAGCTGCGGGGCGCGCTGACGCGGAGCCTGGGCGCGCCGGGCCCGGCGCTGGTCGAGGTGGTCACCGATCCGAACGCGCTCTCCGTGCCCCCGAAGATCACCGCCGCGCAGCTCAAGGGCTTCGCCCTGGCCACCGGCAGGATCGCCCTGGGCGGCGGGGTGGGCCGGATGCTCGATCTCGCGCGCAGCAACCTGCGGAACATCCCGCGCCCGTAGCCCGTGGCCCGTAGCCCGCGGCCCGTTGGTACGCAGCCGGACCCCGGTCCGCCCTAGGGCCGGCCCTTAGGCGCGCGCCGGGGTCACCCGTATCCGGTAGGTGCCGTCGCGGTTCTCGGCGAGGACGGTGACGGCGGCGCCGCTGCGGCGGTCGGCGTAGGTGGCGCCGGGCCGGAAGGTGGCGTCGGTCAGCTCGCGGTCGACGTATTTGTCCCCGGTGTAGCAGCCGCCGCTGTGCGGGGTGGCGTCCACGATGCGGAGCGGGCCGTGACCCGAGGGGACGTCGGTGTTGACGCGGTAGAGCAGGATGCCGGGACGGCAGACCGTCGGGTCGAGCGGGCCGCGGACCCGGGCCTCCGCGACGAGGGCGGTGTGGGCGCCGGTCGGGATCACGACGATCTTGGTGCCGCCGGGGGTGGCGATCGGGGTGAGGGTGTGTTCCGCGGGCGTCCCGCGCGGCGGCGCGCAGTGCACCTGGCCGGCGGCCAGCCAGCCGAGCTTCCACTTGTGCCAGCCGAGGAAGTCGTTGCTCGGCCCCCAGTCCTCGTCCATCGGGTCCCAATGGCCGACCAGGGACGCGGCCCCGCGGCCGTCCGTGTGGTAGAGGTCGGGGAGGCCGAAGGAGTGGGCGTTCTCGTGGTTGAGGACCCGGAAGGCGTTCTTCCCGGCCTGCCGGCTCCAGATGAACGTCGCGTTCCGGAAGGGCGTGCCGTCGGCCGTCCGCAGGCCCATGTCGCCGCCGCTGAAGGTGACCGACAGGACCGTACGGTCCGCGGGCGGGCCCGCGTTGGGCGTGGCCAGGATGTTGACGACGTCGTACGCGCGCAGGTCCACCTTGCCCTCGACGGCGCGCACGATCTCCCGGGAGAGGGCGTGGTAGCCGGTGTCCGACGCCGGGTCGAAGTCGGCGCCGCGCCCTATGCCGTACGCCGCGAACGGCCGGGACATGCGGATCCACTTCAGGAGGGGCGTGGCGCGGTAGACGAGCCGGTGGTACGAGCTGGCGTGGAAGAAGTCCGCGGCGGCCGGGAAGAACTCGGCGAAGCGGGCGCTCGGGGTGAGCTTCGCGGGGGCGTCCGGGAAGTCTATGAAGAGGGTGAGCGCCCGTACCGTGCCGTGCGAGGGGGCGTAGCCGGCGGGGGTGGCCGCGGACTCGGCGACGTTGTCCTGGATGCCGCGCAGGGCACACGGTCCGCTCGGCGGGGCGGCGTCCGCCGGGGGTATCGCCTCGGCGCTGGGCGGCGCGCCCAGCGCTATCGCGGCGGCCGCGGCGGAGGCCGCACCGGCGGCCAGCGCCGCGGATATCTTGTGCTTCATATCGATCACCCTGTGTCGGCGGGTGATCGCCCGCGCGCGGAATTAGGTCATCTGGAGGCATGACCCCCTGGCAGGCGCCCCGGCCGTCAGGCGTGCCGGACCGGTGGCCGGGTGTGCAGCGGGGATATCGGGCTCCACTCGTCCGGGCGGTCGTGGACGAACGGGTAGCAGGCGAGCCCGATCAGTACGGAGGCGAAGTGGCCGACGTCGGTGAAGGTGCGGTCGCTGAGCAGCGGGGCGGCGTAGAAGGCCAGGACGCCCGGCAGGTAGAGGTAACGCCAGGGGCGGGCGATGCGGTAGGTGAGGACGGCGATGATCCCGGCGAGGGCGTAACTGACGCCCACGTCAAGGGTGTTGACGGCGGAGCGGGGTGCGGCGCCGACGTGGATGGCGAGCGCCAGGACGCCCTCGCTGAGGTAGGTCGCGCCGATGTGCGCGGTGACCAGGACGGCCAGCCAGCGCTTGGTGCCCAGCCAGCGTTCCGCGGGGACGTGGACGACGTTGTAGAGCAGGACGTAGGAGGGCCAGCCGCCGCCGTCGAGCCACAGGGCGCTGGTCAGCAGCACCCGGCCGGGGGACCGCACCAGGTTGTGGATGTTGGTCGAGCGGCGTTGCAGAAGGCGGTCGACGACATCGGGCGGCAGATGGCGCACGACCATCGACGTCAGGAGCAGCAGCGCGAGCCAGATGTATGTGCCGGGGGCGCGGCGGACGTATGCCCAGGTGTGGGTCCAGGTGGCGGTCCCGGCGGTGTGGAGAGCGGTGAACCAGGACCTTCGGGGCATGCGCGACAAAGTATCAAGGTGGTGGTGGGGGCGGGATGGGTGCGGTGGGCGTGCCGGAGGGGGCCGGGCGCGACGGACGCCGGCCGGGCGGGGCAGGCGGCGGCCGGGCGTGGTGCGGGAGTGGCGGGAGTGGCGCAGGTCACGTCAGGGTGTGAAATATCCGGGGACCGCCTCCCCGTTTAACCAGTGGTTCGCGCGAAACGGGGAATGTCTCCCCCCTTGGCGCGGGCCCAAGACCGACAGGTGTCCCCGACAGGTGTCCCCGAAGCGATGAGAGGAGAGTGTGCCGCCGTGACCGCCACCGACCGCCGTGCGAAGACCGAGCAGCCCAGGCTGCGGGCCGATGCCCTGCGTAACCGGGAGCGGATCATCGCGGCCGCCCGCGAGACGATGGTCGAGTTCGGGGCCGAGGTCCCGCTCGACGAAATCGCTCGACGCGCGGGTGTCGGCAATGCGACGCTCTACCGTCACTTCGCGGATCGCCTGGAGTTGATCCACCACGTCACGCTCTCCGTCATGTCCCGTACTGCGGTCTGCGCGGAGAGTGCCCTCGCCGAGGAGTCCGATGCCTTCCGAGCGCTGACGCGCTTCGTCCACGCCGCGGTGGAAGAGCGGATCGGCGCCCTGTGCCCGCTGCTCTCGGAGAGCATCGACCCGGCCCATCCCGATCTGCTCGCGGCGCGCGAACGCCTGGAGGCGGCCGTCGAGGCCGTCATGGCCGCCGCGCGCGACAGCGGCCAATTGCGCACCGACATCGCCGTCGGTGACCTGATGGTCGCGCTCACCCAGCTCACCCGGCCGCTGCCGGGCGGGGGCTGTCTGGACTTCGACAAGTTCGTGCACCGGCACCTTCAGCTGTTCCTGGACGGACTGCTGGCGCCCGCGCGCTCCGAACTCCCCGGCACCGCCGCCACCCTGGGCGACCTGAGGCGCCGCCGGTAACCCGGGAACCCGTTCCCGTGCGCGGCTGCCGCATCGCCCGGCCGCCCGCCTCCTGTCACCCGTCCCGTACTTCCCGTCCTGCCTCTCGCACGTCTTACACACCTCCACACGCACGTACCTCACCCGTCCCGTAATCCGCTCATCGCTCCTCACACGCACCACTAGGTGGACCTCGCCATGCCTGAAACAGCCACGACCGTCGATCCCCGGCGCTGGAAAGCGCTGATATTCATCGCCCTCGCGCAGCTGATGGTCGTCCTCGACGCCACGATCGTGAACATCGCGCTGCCCTCCGCCCAGGCCGATCTCGGCATCACCGACGCCAACCGCCAGTGGGTCATCACCGCCTACGCGCTGGCCTTCGGCGGGCTGCTGCTCTTCGGTGGCCGGCTCGCCGACCTGTGGGGCCGTAAGCGCACCTTCACCATCGGCCTCGTCGGCTTCGCGATCGCCTCCGCGCTGGGCGGGGCCGCGGCCAACCAGGGGATGCTGCTCGGCGCGCGGGCGTTGCAGGGCGTCTTCGGCGCGCTGCTGGCCCCGGCCGCGCTGTCGCTGCTGGCGGTGACCTTCACCGAGGCCAGGGAGCGCGCCAAGGCGTTCGGCATCTTCGGCGCGATCGCCGGTGGCGGCGGTGCCGTGGGGCTGATCCTCGGCGGGGTGCTGACCGAGTACCTGAACTGGCGCTGGACGTTCTTCGTCAACATCCCGTTCGCCGTGGTCGCCGCGACCGGCGCCGTCCTGGTCATCCGCGAGCCCGCGGGCAGCCGTAACCCCGCCAAGCTGGACGTCCCCGGTGTCATCCTGGCCACGCTCGGCCTGGTCTCGCTCGTCTACGGGTTCACCCGCGCCGAGTCCGACGGCTGGGTGGCCGGCCCGACGCTCGGCCTGTTCGCCGCGGCGGCCGTGCTGCTGCTGGCCTTCGTGCTGGTCGAGTCCAAGGTGAAGGCCCCGCTGCTGCCGCTGCGGGTGGTCGCCGAGCGCAACCGCGCGGGTGTCTACGCCTCGCTGGGGCTGGCCGTGATCGGCATGTTCGGTCTCTTCCTGTTCCTGACCTACTACCTCCAGATCGTGAAGGGCTACACCCCGGTCGTGACCGGGCTCGCCTTCCTCCCGATGATCGTGGGCATGATCACCGGCTCCACGCAGATCGGCGCCCGGCTGATGACCCGCGTCCGGCCGCGGCTGCTGATGGCGCCCGGTTTCCTGGTCGCCGCGCTCGGCATGCTGCTGCTCACCGGGATCGACCTGGACACGTCCTACCCGGCGCTGATCCTGCCCGGCTTCCTGCTGCTGGGGCTCGGTATGGGTACCGCGTTCATGCCGGCCATGTCGCTGGCCACGCACGGTGTCCAGCCGCGGGACGCGGGGGTCGCCTCCGCGATGGTCAACACCTCACAGCAGGTGGGCGGCGCGATCGGCACGGCTCTGCTGAACACCATCGCGGCCAGCGCCACCACCGCGTACGCCGCCTCGCACGCGGCCGGCGCCCGCTCGCTCGACCTGCTCAAGCTCCAGTCGATGGTGCACGGCTACACCAGCGCCATCTGGTGGGCGGTCGGCATCCTCGTCCTCGCGGCGGCGATCGCCTTCACCCTCATCAACACCGGTCACCAGGGCGGCGGTGCACCGGCGGCCTCGTCCGGCGACGGCAAGGGCGCGAGCGCGGACGAGAACGCCGACGCGCAGATCCCGGTCATGGTGCACTGACCGGTACGGGCGAAGCGCCCGTACCGAACGAGGTGTGCCGAGGGCGTCGGCCTCCCCTCCCGCCGTCAGCGGAGCCAGGGGAGGTCGGCGCCTTTCGGCTGGAGTCCCTCGGCCATCACCTGGCAGATCTCGGCGAGCTGGCCGACCTGTTCGGGGGTGAGCCGGTCGAATATGGCGGCCCGGACGGCGGCGACATGGCCGGGGGCGGACTTCTCCAGCATGCGCATCCCCTCGTCCGTGAGAACGGCGTTCTGGCCCCGCTTGTCGGAGGGGCAGTTCTCGCGGCGCACCCAGCCGTTCTTCTCCAGGCGGGCGACGGCGTGCGAGAGCCGGGAGCGGGTGATCTTGGCGTTCTGGGCCAGGTCCGTCATCCGCATCCGGCGCCGGGGGGCGCGGGAGAGCTCGACGAGGAGGCCGTAGTAGACGTGCGGCATCCCGGCGTCGCGCTGGAGCTGGCGGTCGAGGTGGTCCTCCAGGAGCGTGGTGGCGTGCAGGTACGACTGCCAGGCGTTCTGCTCCTCGTCGCTGAGCCAGCGCGGCTCGGCTGCGGCTTCGTTGCTCATACCATCCAGTCTCTCACCGTTCCCGCGTTTCTTGAAGTTTTAACAATGCAGGGTTATTGTGAAATGGCAAGAGCTTGAACTTTAAAGTTCATCGACCATGTCACGCATGAGGCTGTGGAGTTGCGATGTCCGTGATGCCGGCCCTCTATCTCAGCCACGGCGCGCCGCCGCTCGCGGACGACCCGGTATGGCCCGGCCAACTGGCCGCCTGGTCCGCCGGGCTGCCGCGCCCCCGGGCCGTGCTGATCGTCTCCGCCCACTGGGAGGAGGCCCCGCTCGCACTCGGCGCCACCGGGACGGTGCCGCTCGTCCACGACTTCTGGGGCTTCCCCGAGCGCTACTACCAGGTGCGCTACGCGGCCCCGGGCGCGCCGTGGCTCGCCGAGCGGATCCGCAGGACGCTGCGTACGGCCGGTACGCCCGTACAGGACATCCCGGACCGTGGGCTCGACCACGGTGCGTACGTACCGCTCGTCGAGATGTTCCCGGCCGCCGGCATCCCCGTACTCCAGGTCTCGCTGCCGACCCTCGACCCGCGCCGGCTCTTCGAGATCGGCCGCAAGCTCGCCCCGCTGCGCGAGGAGGGCGTGCTGATCATCGGCAGCGGCTTCTTCACGCACAACCTGGCGGCGCTGCGGCAGCTCGCCGACGGTCCGCCCTCCTGGTCGGCGGAGTTCGACGACTGGGGGCGGCGGGCGCTGGAGGCGCAGGACCTCGACGCCCTCTTCGACTTCGCACACCGGGCCCCGGCCGGCCTGCTGGCGCATCCGCGCACCGAGCACTTCGCGCCGCTGTTCGTGACCCTGGGGGCCGCGGACGCCCAGGGGCAGCTGGACAGCGGGCGGAGCGTGATCGACGGGTTCTGGATGGGGCTGGCCAAGCGGTCGGTGCAATTCGGCTGAGGGGCCGCCCGGCCGAGGGGTGCGGGGGCCGCGTACGACGGGAGACCGCGTACGGCCGGGGGTCAACGGCCCCCGGCCTTCGCCGTCCCGGGTGACCGCGACCGCGTGTGACCACCGCCGTGCCTGCCGTGGGGCGCGCCGTCGAAGTGCTTCACGAGAAGCGATCGAAGTGCTTCATGAGTAGCGATCGAAGTGCTTCACAAGAAGTGCTTGACCGCCCTGTGCCCAGGAGGTTTCCTGGACGCGCCGCGGGCGTTCCGGCTCCGCCGCGCCGGTGCGGGGACGGTCCACGGCAACTACGGCGGCGCGCGCCGCCGCGCCCGGGACGCCCGCCTGTCGTAGGTCCCGGTCCCATCCCTCCCCGCGAAGAGACGGCCATGGGCGAGCAGACCACCATCCAGGCCGTGGCCGGGCGAGCCGGGGCCGGCGTCGCCACGGTCTCCCACGTCCTCGACCGGCCGGACCGGGTGCGGGCCGAGGCCGACGCGCCCGGTATCGCCGGAGCCCGGCGCACCGTGGGGCGCCTGCCCGACTCCGGTGACCGGCCGGCCGCGGTCTTCGGGCTCTCGGACGAACTGGCCGCCGGGGCCTGGACCGTCGCCGAACCGCGGGCCGGCGGGCCGCGCGTACCGGAGGACGTCGCCGTCACCGGATACGGCGACGGGCCCTTCGCCGAGGCCCTGGAGCCGACGACCGTACGCCGGCCCCTGGAGGAATCCGGGTGCCAGGCCGCACAGTTGCTGTTCACCGGACTCGCCGACGGCCCGACCGTGCGGGAGACCGCGCTCCGGACCGAACCGGCCGGGCGCCGGACGACCTGACCGCTCCCGCCACCGTCCGCCGATCGCCTCCGCTCCGGAAGGACCCCGCCATGGATCCCGCACTCGAAGCCCTCGTCGAACAGGTCGCCCGGCTCGTCCCCCACGCCGACCTCGGATGGCCGGAGCCGTGGCTGGAGCCCGCCGCCGACCGGACCGGCTGGGCGGCCCGGGTCGCGGAGCTGCGCGCGGTGCACAACCGGCGCGTCCTGGACGGCGCCGCCGCCCTGGCGGAGGCCGCGCCGCCCGCCGCCGACCCGTCGGACGGCACGGCGGACAGGGTCGCGGACGTCAGGGAGGTCACCATCGAGGCGGCCGACGGCACCCTCTCCGCGCAGGTCCACCTCCCGCGCGGGAACGGCCCGTTCCCGGCGGTGGTGCACTTCCACGGCGGCGGCTTCTGGATGGGCGACGGCGCGGTGCTCCGCCGGCTCGACGGCGCGCTGTGCGCCCGGCTCTCGGCCCGGCTCACCGCCGTCGTCGTCAACGTGGACTACCGGCTCGCGCCCGAGCACAAGTTCCCGCAGCCGGTGGAGGACGGCTACGCCGCCGTGCGCTGGCTGGCCGAGCACGCGGCCGAGTTCGGTGTCGACCCCGGCCGGATCGCGGTGTCCGGCGTCAGCACCGGCGGCACCATCGCGGCGGCGGTCTGCCTGCTGGCCCGCGACCGGGCCGCCCCGTCGATCCGCTTCCAGGCGCTGCTGGCACCCGCCCTCGACCTCAGCGTGCACCTGGATTCCGAACCCGGTGAGTTCTGGGACGAGTTCCGCCGCTGCATCGACCTGTACCTCCCGCTTTGGCAGGACCGCCGCGACCCGCTGGTCTCGCCGGTCCGCGCCGAGGATCTGTCGGGCCTGCCCGAAGCCTTCATCGGCACCGGAAGCCACGATCCGCTCCGCGGCCCCGCCGAGCTGTACGGGCTGCGCCTGGCGCGGGCCGGGGTGACCGCGACCGTGCGGCGCTACCCGGCGACGCACACGGTGGCGCTCCCGGAGACCCAGGCGGCGCGCACCGCCGACCTCTTCGCGGCCCTGGGCGCGGCCCTGCGCCCCACCGGCTGACCGTCCCGCCACGCCGCCGGTACCGCCGTCCCGCCGGTACCGCCACCCCGCCGCCTCGCCGATGCCGCCGCCCCGCCGACCCAAGGAGACCCGGATGCCGCTGCTCCCCGCCCTGGAGTGCTACCTCAGCCAGCTGCCGCCCCACGACCCGGACCTGACGGTCGAGCAACTGCGGGCGTGGGGCGCCGCCATGGGCTTCGACGGCGTCGTCGAGCCCGGTCCGGAGCTCTCCTCGGTGGCCGACCGGGAGATTCCCGTCGCGGGCGGCACGGTCACCGTCCGCGTCTACATACCCGAGGGCGAGGGGCCCAGGCCACTGCATCTGTATCTGCACGGCGGCGGGTTCTGCCTGGGCACGCTGTCCATGGTGGACGACGAACTGCGGTTCCGGGCACGGGACTCCGGCTGCGTGATCGTGTCGGTGGCCTACCGGCTGGCGCCGGAGTTCCCGTACCCCACGGCGGTCGAGGACAGCTACGCCGCGTTGCTCTGGTGCCGGGACCACGCCGCCGAACTCGGCGCCGACGCCAACCGGCTGACGGTCGGGGGAGCGAGCGCCGGCGGCAACCTCGCCGCCGTCCTCTGCCTGGTCAGCCGGGACCGCGGCGGTCCGGCCGTCCGGTTCCAGCTCCTGGAGATCCCGCTGACCGAGGCGCGCGGCACACTGCCCTCCCGGACCGAACTGGGCACGGGATACGGCATGGGCAAGGCCGACCTGGACCGGATGGGCAACTGGTACCTGGGCACGGACCCGGGACGCAGGGACGATCCGTACGCCTCGCCGCTGCTCGCCGAGGACCTGACCGGACTGCCGCCCGCCTTCATCGTGACCTCCGAGTTCGACCCGCTCCGCGACGAGGGCGAGGCGTACGCGCGCCGCCTCGTCGAGGCCGGTGTGCGGACCACCCTCAAGCGGTGGCCCGGCATGCTGCACGGCACGCACTCCCTGACCGCCATGCTTCCCGAGGCCGCACAGTGGCGCGACACCTGTAGCCGGGCGCTCGCGGAGGCGGTACGACGCCTCCGCACCGCCTGATCCGTACGGAGTCGGGGTGCGGAACCGGTGTGCGGGGCCCGGGTACGGAACCTGGGTCCGGAGCCCGTACCCGCGATGGGGCGACGGGGGAATGCCGCGCCGGGCCGGCGGCGGCCCGCAGCCGGCCGGCGGGCTGTGTATCCCGGCCTGCGGCCTCCGGGGTCCCGGCCTGCGGCCTCCGGGGTCCCGGCCGGCGGGCTGGGAATCCCGGGCTGCGGCTGCGTATCCCGGCCTGCGGCTGCGTATTCCGGCCTACGGCCTCCGGGGGGTCCCGTTCGCGGGCCTCAGCCGACGGGCGGGATCAGCTCCAGGGAACGCAGGGCGGCGGACAGGGCGCGGTCGTCGCCCGCCGGTGTCCAGGAGGCCACGTCCAGCGCCGTATCGGTCAGCTTGATCGCATGTTCGTCACCGTGCGCGGCGGCCCGTTCGAAGACCTCCTCCGGGGTGAGTGCCCCGGCCCGCAGCCGCGGCAGCGCCGTCTCGGGGGAGTAGAAGGAGGTGATCGCGGCGCTGGCCGCCCAGGCCGCACCGAGCGAGGGCGCCCACAGCTCACGGGGGAGCGCGGGCAGGGCGCGCAGGACGGCGTTCGGGGCGGTGGCGGAGTGGACGAGCATCACCCCCTCGCCGTGGCCGTAGTCGAGATAGCGGTGGACGGTGGCCTGGACGAGCGCGGTCAGCTGGGCGCGGGCGGCGTCCGGTTCCTGCGGGGCGGCCACGGATTCGGCCGCCGCCAGCCAGCCCTCGGTGCCGGGGAGTTGGGCCAGGCCGTGGCGCACGCCGCCCTGCTGGTCGGCGATCGGCGGGAGGGCGGCGAGCGCATCGGCGGGGGAGGCCGCGCCGGTGGGTCGTACGGCCACCGGCAGGGTGGTGTGGCGGGCCGCCCAGTAGCCGAGGGCGTGCGCGAACTCCGCGATGCGCGGCGCCTCTTCACCGTCGTCCAGCAGGATGCGGACGGCGTGCCCGACGCGGATGACGGGGTGCGTCGCGGCGCCCACGATGCCGGGCAGCAGCCGCGGCCACCACTCGGCCAGTACCGCTCGCCACGGACGCTCGGCGACCTGCCGCGCCATGTACGTGGTCCAGTCGGTGACCCGGCCGGGATCGCCCAGCGCCTCCTGCCAGTTGGCGTCCGTGATGCGGGTCCGGGCGTCCGGTACGTCCTCCAGCTTGGTGCTGTAGTGGTCGACCCAGCGGTGGACGGTGCGCGCCTGACCGCGCCGGACCAGCGCCTCGACGGCCATCGGGCCGTGATTGGAGAGATAGCCGTGGAATTCGGGGCCGGTGGCGTGCAGACGCTCCAGAGCTTCGTCGAGGGTGCCGCTCGTCGTATCCATGCCCCGAGGCTAGGTCGGCGCCCCGGCCGGGCGTAACGGGCTGTGGCCCTACACCGCGGGTCGTACGGCCGGGGGCTGGGGTGGGGGGTCCGCCTCGGGGTGTAGGTCCTGTCCGAGGGGTCGCGTGACTCATGTGCGGGCGGCGCGGCCCGGTCGGTACGGGGCGGGGTGATCTTCCGGGCGACGAGTGCGCTCGGCCGGAGCCGCCCCACCGGAGGCGGCTCCACCGCGCGGCCGGGCGGGCGTTCACCCGTGGGCGCTGATCACACCGCCGTTGCTGAGCACGATGTACACGCCGTTGGCGTCGAGCCCGACGTCGTGCTGGTTCGTCTCCAGCGTGGCGTACACAGCGCCCTCGTTGCCGAGGATCTGCGCGCGGAACCGCAGCTCGCCGATCTTCGTGACCTTGGCCGTCCAACCGCCGGCGAGCTTGAAGGTGCCCGGTCCGGTCTGTCCGCCGCCCATCCAGGAGTGGACCTGGCCGCCCAGCGTGAGCACGACGAACATGTCGTTGGCGTCGAGCCCGTCGTCGTGCTGGTTCGTCTCCAGCGTGGCCAGAACCGAACCGTGGCTGACGATCTTGGCGCGGTAGTGCTGGTCGCCGAGCTGGTAGATCTCGGCCTTGCTGCCGTCCACCAGGGGCTGGGTGCGGACCGGGGATGCCGCCCTGCCGCCGTCGGCGGCGTGTGCGCCGCTCGACTGCTTGCCCGCAGTGCCCGCCTTGGTGTCGGCCTTGGTGTTGGGCTTGGTGTCGGCCTTGGCACCGGGGCCCGCCTGGGCGTCGGAGCCCTGCGCTCCGGCGGCGGCGACCGTGCCGCCGGACTCGGCGGCGACCGTGCCCTTGTCCGTCTGGCCCGCGGCCTTCGTGCCGGTGGCGTCCGCGCCGGAGCAGGCGGTCAGGGTGAGTCCGGCGGCTGCGGTCAGGGCCGCGACGGCGAGGCGCAGGGTGCGGCGACGAGCGGTGCGGGCAGTGGCGTTGGAGCTCATTTCGGGTTCCCCCCGGGCAGTCGGTGTCGTTCTCTCCTCGGTACGACACCCACTCTGCCCGGGACCACTATCGCGAGGCTGCCGCTCCCCTAACACCCGGCTAACACCGGTGTGCGGAGTGGCGGGACGCCAGGGGGAACGCGAAGGGCCAGGCCGCGGCCAGTGGCACGCCGTCATGAACCGCCCGATGCCGGGCGGGAGTTCGTCCGCCCCCGACGGCACCTTCCAGCGGTTGCGCCCGGCCGCTCGGACGACGAGATGTCTTGACGTCGAGGTACCCGGACGGCGCCCCCATCCGGGAGAGCGACTGCTGGACGCTGTGGACCGGCTCCCGCTGAGCCGAGAACGCAGGACCCCGCCGGACCGGCCGACCGCCCGGCGCGCACCCCTTCGTCGCCGGGACGGTACCCGTGCCGCGCGGACCGGAAGCTGTCCTCGGATCGGCCCGCCCGGGGACGGCGCCTCTTGCGTCACGGCGGTGAACTGCGTGCAGTCGGCGGTGAAGTGCGCGCAGTCGCGTGCAGCCGTTTCCGTTTCCGCGTTTCCGTTCCCGGGCTTCCGTTCTTGCGTTCCCGTTCCAGGGTTCCTGTTCCAGGGTTCCTGTTCCCGTCCGTGACGGTGAAGGCGGGTGGGCGGCCCGAACTGTCGTGGACGGGATGGATCTCGCTGGCCGGATCGGCGGGCGTCCGGGCCGGGCGCCCGCCGATACCGATCTCGGCCGCCCGCCCGCCGCCCGCCCGCTGACGGCACAGGGACGCGGGAGATCCGCCCTCGCCGGAAAACCGGACAGCAGGTGTCGGGTATTGCCGCGAAGGTGGCGGTATGACGAGTGACAGCACGGGCGCAGGCGAGTACGGGCATGGCGGGGAGCACGAGGGCAGCGGAGGCGCCGGGGACGTGAGTGCCGGTCGGGCGGGCAGTGGTGCCGTGGGCCGGTCGGTCAGCTGGGCGGGGGTCCTGGAGGCGGAGCCGGTCTTCGCGCGGCGGGTGGCGGACCGCTTCGGCATGTTCAAGCACCACATCCTGGGCACCCTCCGCAAGGACGGCGCACCGCGGCTGTCCGGCCTGGAGGCGGACTTCCGGTACGGGGAACTGTGGCTGGGCATGCTGTCGGGCTCGCGCAAGGCACTGGACCTGCGGCGCGACCCCCGCTTCTCGCTGCACGCCAACCCCGGCGCCGGTGCGGATCTGGCCGGCGGCGATGTCCGGGTGTCCGGGCGGGCGGTCGAGGTGACCGACCCCGGGGTGATCGCGCGCTATGCGGCGGAGGTGCGGCCGCCGGAGCCGTTCCATCTGTTCCGGGCGGAGCTGACGGAGGTGGTACGGACGTCGGTCGAGGCCCCGTATCTGCTGCTGGAGAGCTGGCAGCCGGGCCGGCCGCTGCGCACGGTCCGACGCAGGTCGGCGTACGCGAGGCTGCGGGTGGACTGAGCGGGGTGGAGCGAAGTGGGACGGAAGAGGCGCGGCGAACGGGCGGTACGGGGCGAACGGGCGGGGATCGGGCCGGGGCGCGGCGGCGCTGGGCCTCGGCCCAGGTGCTATCCGATGGGCCCGGCTGACGAGCCCGGCCGCTGGTGTGCGCCGACCGTCGGTGTGCGCCGACCGCCGGCGCGAGCCGACCGTCGGTGCGAGGAGACGCGAGAAGAAGGGTGAAGTGGGTGAACGCCGTTGAAAGCGCGGGGAGTTCAGTGAGCGGCCTGGTGAGGTCCGTGCGGATGACGCGGCTGGTGCGGCCGATGTGGCCGGTGCAGGCCGTGCGGTTCGCGGGTGCGGTGGGAGCGGAAGAGGTACAGCGAGACGAGGAACATCGCGGTGCCCATGATCAGGCCCCAGGTACTCGACTTGAGCACGGTCTGCCCGCCGAGGCTGTAGAGCCAGCCCATCGCGGAGCCGAAGAGCGCGCCGTACGCCAGCGCCCGCACCTCGGTGATCAGGGTTGACTGCTGGCGCACCAGGAGCACCCCGAGCGTTCCGGAGACGACGGCCGCGATCAGCCCGAGCAGCACGGCCTGGCCGCCCGTGGCGCCGCTCGCGTGGTCGATGAAGATCGTGTAGCAGCCGAAGGCGATCGCCGCGAGGACCGGCAGCGCCAAGGAGAGCGGGACGCGATGCCCGGTCCTCGCCCCGGTTCCCGTACCGGGACCGGCCTGGGGGTGCGGCTGCCCGGCCTTCCCGTCCGCCGTGCGCGACTGCGGCTCGACGGCCGTCGCACCGTGTTCCACCTCGACGGCGCCGTGTGAGCGCGCGGCCCGCGGGCCACGCCGGTGAGCATGCAGATCCATGACGGGCTCCTCTCGCCTGCCCCTCCTGTCCAGGCGACACCCGGGCGCGGCCCCCGTCAACTGGATCAGCCCACCAGGCCGGCCGGGACGGGCGAATCGACGGGCGGTCGCAGGCCGGTTCCGGACCCGGCTCCGCTCCTGCTGTCAGCCCAGGCGGCCTGCCGTCACCCCAGGCGCTTCTCGTACCAGGCGACGTCCCAGTAGCGGCCGAACTTGTGGCCCACCTCCTCGTACGTACCGAGGTGCCGGAAGCCGAACCGGGCGTGCAGCCGGACGGACGCCTCATTCGGCTGGGTGATCCCCGCGTACGCGCGGTGCACGTCCTCGTCGGCGAGTGCGTCGAACAGCGCCTGGTAGAGCAGTGTGCCGATGCCGATGCCGATGCCGATGCCGCGGCCGACGGCGCGCGGGGCGCAGTGGACGGTGACTTCGACGGAGGTCGCGCAGGCCGCCTTCGGGCGGAGCACGCTGCTGGTCGCGTAACCGAGCAACGCCGTCCCGGCCGTCCCCGGTATCCCCGCCGTCCCCGCCGTCCCCGCAGTGCCTGGTGTCTCCGCTGTCTCCGCTGTCTCCGCTGGGCCCGCCGCCTCCGCCGTAGCCGCCCCGATGTGGGAGGTATTGGCCCCTTCTGTCGTCTCCCGGGCAACCAGAAGGCGGTGCGGGCCGTCTTGGGGGTGGGAGAGCAGCCACGGGCGGCGCCGTTCGGGGGAGAAGGGCTCCGTGTCGAATGTGACGGGCGTCTCGCGGACGTAGTGGTTGTACAGCTCCGTGAGGGCCGGGGGATCCGCCTCGGTGCCCGCCCTGACCTGCACTTCCCCGCGCCTGGGGCGCATGTGACCTCCTGGGGTGGGGCCGCAGGGTACTGCATGATCAGAAAAATAGGGGAGCGGGATGGGAATTCTGTCCGGATTCCAGCCGTTGTTTCCTTCGGACGGGTACTTGGTCACCCACCGGGTTTCCCGCTCCATTGTCCCGCGACCGACTCATCGCAAAGGGAGCACACGCATGGCAACCCGTGCCGTCGCCCGTCGTCAGACCAGCAGCCGCGGTTCTGGCGGGGCCCACAGTGTTCGCGCCGTAGGCGGCGAGATCGCCGACCGCGACCTGGTCGGCATGTACCTCGACGAGATCGCACGTACGCCCCTGCTCGACGCCGCCAAGGAGGTCGAGCTGTCCCAGACCATCGAGGCGGGTGTGTACGCCCAGCAGATCCTGGACGGCGTGGTCACCGACGGCAATGCCGCGGGTGCCGACCGTGCGGAGCTTGAGGCACTCGCCGCGGAGAGCGCGAAGGCCAAGGACGTCTTCATCCGTTCCAACCTGCGCCTGGTCGTGGCGGTCGCCCGCCGCTATCCGCGCGCGGGCCTGCCGCTGCTCGACCTGATCCAGGAGGGCAACGCCGGCCTGGTACGCGCCGTGGAGAAGTTCGACTACGCCAAGGGCTTCAAGTTCTCGACGTACGCGACGTGGTGGATACGCCAGGCCATCACCCGCTCCATCGCCGACCAGTCGCGCACCATCCGGCTGCCCGTGCACCTCGTCGAGGAGCTGGGCCGTATCCGCCGGGTACAGCGGGAGTTCAACCGCGAGAACGGCCGCGACCCGGAGCCGGCGGAGGTCGCCGACGAGCTGGGCTCCACGCCCGCCCGTGTCACGGACGTCCTGGACTGGGCGCGCGACCCGGTCAGCCTCAACATGTCGGTGGACGACGACGGCGACACCCAGTTCGGCGATCTGCTGGAGGACACCTCCGCGGCCTCGCCCGAGCAGTCCGTGCTCACGCTGCTGCGCAGCGAGGAGCTGGAGGATCTCATCGACCGCCTCGACCACCGCACGGCCTCGATCATCAAGGCCCGCTACGGCATCGAGGACGGTCGCGAGCGCACGCTGACCGAGGTCGGCAAGCAGCACGGCCTCACCCGTGAGCGGATCCGGCAGATCGAGAAGCACGCCCTGCTGGAGCTGAAGCGGATGGCGCGCGATACGGGCTTCGACGCGGCGGCGTAACCGCTCCGCGCACGCGCCGTTCCGGCTGTCCGTGGCGCACGCGCCGTAGTGGCCGTTGGTCTATGACGCACGCGCCGTACCGGCTGTCCGTGGCGCACGCGCCGTAGTGGCCGTCCGTCTGTGACGCACGGCGCCGTACCGGCCGTTCGTGACGTACGCGCTGTGACGCACGCGCCGTAACCGGCCGTTCGCGCCGCCTCGCGCCCGGCCCCGGCCGCCGCCCCCTGAAGACCGAGCCCCGATGCCCCCCGGCGTCGGGGCTCGTTATGCGTCCGCCGGTGCCCACCCGGTGCGCCCGCCGCGCCCTCCATGGCCGCCGTACCCTCCCTGTCCGCGCACGCGCCCCGTCCGACGTAAGCGCCCCGTCCGCCGCGCCCGCCCCGCGCACCGCACATGCCCCTCCGCAGTGCCGCCGCACGCGACCACCGCGCTCTCCATCCCTCCCCTCATCCCTCCCCTCATCCGTCTCCTCCCGCAGCCCCTCTCCCCCCTCCAATGTCCGTTTGAGTCCGTCCAACGCCCATATGTGTTTACTTTGCGGAAATCTGGGCGTAGCTTGGTCGTGAAACCACAGGTTCGGGCATGGAACGGACACAAACGCTGATGTACGCACCGGAGCGCCAACAGGAGATCCTGCGGCTCGCCCGTGAGAGCGGGCGGGTGGATGTGCTGTCCCTCGCGGAGGAGTTCCAGGTCACCGCCGAGACCGTACGGCGCGATCTGAAGGCCCTGGATCGCGCCGGTCTGGTGCGCCGGGTGCACGGTGGCGCGATCCCGGCCGGCCGCCTCGACTTCGAGCCGGACCTCGCCGAGCGGGACGCCGTCGCCGCCGACGAGAAGCAGCGCATCGCGCGCGCCGCCCTCGCCGAGCTGCCCGGCGGCGGCAGCGGCCCCGGCAGCGTGATCCTGGACGCCGGTACGACCTCCGCCAGGCTCGCCGCCGAGATCCCGCTGGAAGCCGAGCTGACCGTCGTCACGCACGCCCTGCCGGTCGCCGCGCGGCTGGCCGACCACCCCGGGCTCACCCTGCACCTCGTCGGCGGCCGGATCCGGCACCGTACCCGCGCCGCCGTCGACGACTGGGCGCTGCGCGCCTACCGCGAGATCAACGCCGATGTGCTGTTCCTCGCCACCAACGGCTTCTCCCTCGAAGGCGGCCTGACCACCCCCGACCTCGCGGAGGCCGCGGTCAAGCGGGCGCTGGTCGCCGCCGCCCGCCGGGTCGTCCTCCTCGCCGACTCCGCCAAGTTCGGGCAGCAGCACTTCGCCCGCTTCGGCGAGCTGTCGGACGTGGACCTGCTCATCACCGACACCGGGCTGAGCCCCGACGACGCCCTCGCCATCGAGCGCGCGGGCACGGAAGTAGTGCGCGCATGATCCTCACCGTCACCCCCAACCCCAGCCTGGACCGTACGTACGAGATCCCGGCGCTGGACCGCGGAGCCGTGCTCCGGGCCACCGCCGACCGGATCGACCCGGGCGGCAAGGGCGTCAACGTCTCGCGGGCCCTCGCCGCGGCCGGTCACCGCACTCTCGCGGTGCTGCCGCTGGGCGGCCCCGCGGGCGCCGCGCTGGCCGAGCTGCTGGGCGCCGCGGACATCGAGGTGGCGGGCGTGCCGGTGGCCGGCCAGACCCGCTCCAACATCGCGGTCGCCGAACCCGACGGCACCCTCACGAAGATCAACGCGACCGGTCCCGAACTGACCGCCGCCGAGTCGGAGGCGCTGCTGACGACGGTCGGCGAGCGCTCGGTCGGTGCCGACTGGGTCGCCTGCTGCGGCAGCCTGCCGCGCGGACTGCCGCCCGAGTGGTACGCGGAGCTGGTCGCGCGGGCCCACCGGGCGGGCGCCCGGATCGCCCTGGACACCTCCGGCCCGTCGCTGACCGCGGCGCTGCGCGAGCGCCCGGACGTCGTCAAGCCGAACGCCGAGGAGCTGGCGCAGGCCGTCGGCCGCCCGCTCGCCACCCTCGGCGACGCGGTCAAGGCCGCGGAGGAACTGCGCGCGGCGGGCGCCCGCGCCGTACTGGCCTCACTGGGCGCCGACGGGCAGCTGCTGGTCGACGACGGCGGCGCACACTTCGGCGGCGCCCCCGTCGCCGTCGTCCGCAGCAACGTCGGCGCGGGGGATGCCTCGCTGGCCGGTTTCCTCGCGGCCGGCGGCACGGGTGTACGGGCGCTGGCCGCCGCGGTCGCCCATGGCGCGGCCGCCGTCCAGTTGCCGGGCAGTCTGATGCCGACGCCGTCGGACCTGGTTCCGGCGGCGGTCACCACGACGGACAACGTCCCCCTCGGCCGTCCGCTGACGGAGCCGGTCCCATGATGCGGCGCGGCGGCGACGGCCTGGGAGTCGGCCAACTTACTTCTGCCATACGGCAGTTGGTTACCCACGCCATCCCCGCCAACCCGACCCGGCCGACGGTCACCCCGCCCGCGGCCGGGCCCACCGTCCCGCACCCCTGGATCGACTCGCACCACCGGATCCACCGGGTCCACCCGGCCCATCGGATCCACCCGATCCCCTGCCACCCCCTGTCCCATCCTCACCGCCCCCACGGCGGTACCGCGCGCAAGGGAGCCCGCGATGAGTGAGCTGATCACCGCGGAACTGGTCGACCTCGGCCTGTCCGCAGAAACGAAGGAAGCCGCCGCCCGGTCGTTGGCCGAGCGGATGGTGGCGGCCGGTCGCGTCACCGACCTGGAGGGCTTCCTCGCGGATGTGGCCGCGCGCGAGGCCCAGATGCCGACCGGCCTGGACGGGGGCATCGGCATCCCGCACTGCCGCAGCGCGCATGTCACGGAGCCGACGCTGGCCTTCGGGCGCAGCGCGTCCGGCATCGACTTCGGGGCGCCGGACGGCCCGGCCGACCTGATCTTCCTGATCGCGGCCCCCACGGGCGGCGACGCCGACCATCTGACGATCCTCGCGTCGCTCGCCCGCCACCTGATGGACGAGACGTTCACCGGCGCACTGCGTTCGGCGACCGAGCCGGCACAGGCCGCCGCCCTGATCCGCGGCGACGAGCCGGCGGCGGAAGCGGCGGCGGCAGCGGACGAGGGCGCGAAGCCGGAAGCGGACGGGAAGCCGGCGGCCGAGGCCGGAGCCGAGGCGGAGCCCGAGACCCCGACCCCGACCCCGACCCGGTCCGCGACTCCGTCCCCGGAGTCGTCCGCCCCGTCCCCCGAGCCGACGGCCGCCGCACGCCCCTTCCGTATCGTCGCCGTCACCTCCTGCCCCACCGGCATCGCGCACACCTACATGGCCGCCGAGTCGCTGGAGAAGGCGGGCAAGGCCGAGGGCGTCGAACTGCACGTCGAGACGCAGGGCTCGGCCGGGTTCAAGCGGCTGGACCCGCAGCTCATCGCGGACGCGGACGGCGTGATCTTCGCGCATGACGTCGAGGTGCGGGACAAGGACCGGTTCGCCGGCAAGCCGACCGTCGACGTCGGGGTGAAGGCGGGCATCAACCGCGCCGCCGAACTGATCACCGAGGTACGTGCGAAGGCCGCGCGCGGTGACGCGAGCGCCCCGGCGCGCACCACCGCGCCGATGGACAAGGGCAGCGACGCGGCCGACGGATTCGGCACCCGGCTGCGCAAGTGGCTGATGACCGGCGTCAGTTACATGGTGCCGTTCGTCGCGGCCGGCGGTCTGCTCATCGCCCTCGCCTTCGCGATCGGCGGCTACACGATCGACAAGGCGCCGTCCGTCGCCGAACACTTCGTCTGGACCGACTCGACGAGCTGGGCGGCCCTGCTCTTCCAGGTCGGCGGTGTCGCCTTCGGCTTCCTCGTCCCGATCCTGGCCGGATTCATCGCGTACGGCATGGCCGACCGGCCCGGCCTGGTCCCGGGCTTCGTCGGCGGCGCCATCGCGCTCACCATCAACGCGGGCTTCCTCGGCGGCCTGATCGCCGGTCTCCTGGCGGGCGCGGTGGTGATGGCGATCCAACGGGTCACCATCCCGCCGGTGCTGCGCGGCATCATGCCGGTGGTCGTGATCCCGCTGATCTCCTCGGCGATCGTCGGTTTCCTGATGTTCCTGGTGATCGGCAAGCCGGTCGCCGCGCTCCAGAAGGCCCTGACCGACTGGCTCTCCGGCCTCTCCGGCGCCAACGCGATCATCCTCGGCGTGATCCTCGGGCTGATGATGTGCTTCGACCTCGGCGGCCCGCTCAACAAGGTCGCGTACGCCTTCGCGGTCGGCGGCCTCGCCAACCCCAACGAGGGCAGCCTGAAGGTGATGGCCGCGGTGATGGCGGCCGGTATGGTCCCGCCGCTGGCGATGGCGCTGGCCACGACCGTACGCGGCAAGCTGTTCACCAAGACCGAGCGGGAGAACGGCAAGGCGGCCTGGGTGCTCGGCGCCTCCTTCATCACCGAGGGCGCGATCCCCTTCGCGGCCGCCGACCCCCTGCGGGTCATCCCGTCCGCGATGGCGGGCGGCGCCGTCACCGGCGCCCTCTCGATGGCCTTCGGCTGCACCCTGCGGGCCCCGCACGGCGGCATCTTCGTGGTCCCGCTGATCGGCCAGCCGCTGCTCTACCTGGTGGCCATCGCCGCCGGTACGTGCGTCACGGCGGCCCTGGTGATCCTCCTCAAGGGTCTCCGCAAGTCCCCCGGCACCCCGGCCACGGGCCCGGCCGAGACCCCGCCCGGCGAAACGAAGGTGACCGTCACCGCCTGACGGCCGCCGAAACACCGGGCCGGGAACGGCAAGCGGCGGGGCCGCCACCCGATACGGGTGGCGGCCCCGCCGCCGTGCGGACGCGGGAAGCGGCAGAAGCGGACGGATGCCGGACACCCCCGCATCCTCCGCGGGCCGCGCTCACGCCGTCAGCCCGCGCTTCCGCCGTCAGCCCGTACTCACACCGTCAGCCCATGGTCTCGGTACGCAGCCACGACAGGTACGCGTCGCTGCCCGCCGTGATCGGCGTGGCGATGATCTCGGGGGTGTCGTAGGGGTGGACCGCCTCGATGTGGCGGGCGAGTTCGGGGTACCGGGCGGCGGTGGTCTTGTAGAGGACGCGCCACTCGGTGTCGTCCTCGATCTTTCCCTGCCACCGGTACACGCTCCGGACCGGCCCATCGAGCTGCGCGCAGGCCGCGAGCCGCTGCGCGACGGCGGTCGTGGCG
Organism: Streptomyces sp. x-80; assembly: GCF_046549095.1. NCBI lineage: Bacteria > Bacillati > Actinomycetota > Actinomycetes > Kitasatosporales > Streptomycetaceae > Streptomyces > Streptomyces sp. x-80. The sequence goes on along the minus strand of NZ_JAJPWM010000002.1, from coordinate 347,627 downwards.
AGGTGCTGCGCCGCTTCTTCGCTGCCGGCGGTGGTGAGTACGGTGAGGAATTCGGCGTCGGCCACGGTGCCCCTCTTGTCGGCTCGGTCGTGCGGCCGACCGTACCGCAGGGCGAAGGGCACGCCCCTGGCGTCCCACCGTGGCAGGGACGAGACAGGGGAGGCCGGCGCGGCTCTCGCCAAGGGCTGTTCCGTCATACCTGGCGGGCGCCGATCCACCAGGTATGACGGGACAGCCCTCAGGTTCCCGGGGGCACTGCCGCCTGTCGGCACATCGGGCACCGGTCCGTACCGTCCCATCCGTCCCACCCGAAGGCCGCAGGTGACAGGGAGCGTCCCTCAAGTTCTTCGCGTACGGCGACCCGGTACGCCCAGACCGCGCCGATGTAGGGGTGGTAGGCGTCGTGGAAGGCCGGTGACCTCAGGGAGGCGCCTGCCGCGACGGCGCGTTGCAGGGCGCGGAGCTGCTCGAACATCGCCTGCCCGGCGCTGGCGACGCCGGCGGCCGCGTCGATGAACAGCCTTTCACGGGCCTCGTATATCTCGGCATCGCTCAGTGCCGCGCGGGTGACCGTCTCCAGGTCGGGTTCGGCGGCCGGGTCCTGGGCGATATGGCGCAACCGCGTGTGGCACGTTCCGGCGGCGGCGATGAACTCGATGTACACCGCGCGTCTGCGGGTCCCGACACTGCGGTCGTCCTCGTGGCGGCGGCGCAGGAAGTCGGCCAGCATCGTGCCGGCAATGGCGATGGAGCCACCGCTGACCGTCGCGATGAGTGTGCCCCAGTCCACGGTCTGCCCCCAGCGGTCCCGACGTCGGAGCCTGGAATCTACGCGCAGCCGGCCGCGGAGAACAAGGGCTGGTCAGAGAGGTGCCCGGGGCGCACGGCCGGGGTCGGGAGCGGCGGTGGCGGGCTCTGCGGCGCGCGTGCGGCCGACCCACTCACCTTGAGGTAAGTACGCACAAAATAGTGGGTACTTGTCCGGATTCGCTCGCCCGTCAAGACTGGTGACGTGGCCGCCGCACAAGGGCCGTTGACCGAGGGCCGTGAGCTGTTCTCTGTGGAACGTGCGGTGGGGCGGTGGCCGCTTCCTCTCAACCTTCCCTCTCTGTATGGAGTGTCTGTTCATGAAGAACGATGTGGCGGTCCTCGGGCTCGGCAGCATGGGTGCGGCGCTTGCGGAGGCGCTGCTCGCGGCGGGGCACCGGGTGACGGTGTGGAACCGTACGGCCGCCAGGGCCGACGGGCTCGTCGAGCGGGGTGCGCGCCGGGCGGACTCCGTGTCCGAGGCGGTGGCCGCCGCCGAACTGGTCATCGTCTGCATCCTGGACTACGCCGATGTCGGCACGCTGCTGGAGCGGCAGGCGGGCGAGGCGCTGGCGGGGCGCGTCGTCGTCAATGTCACCAATGGTTCGCCCGAGGACGGCCGTGCCATGGCGGCGCGGGTGGCGGCGCTCGGGGCCGAATACCTCGACGGCGGCATCATGGCGGTCCCGGCGCTCATCGGGCGGCCCGAGGCTTTCGTGCTCTACAGCGGCTCCACCAAGGCGTTCGAGGCGCACCGCGGCACGCTGGACGCCTTCGCCCGCAGCCACTACCTGGGGGAGGACCCCGGCCTGGCGCCGCTGAACGACCTCGCCCTGCTCAGTGGCATGTACGGCATGTTCGGCGGCTTCCTGCACGCGGCGGCGCTGGTGCGGTCGGCGGGCGGTTCCGTCGCGGAGTTCACCACGACGCTGCTGGTGCCGTGGCTGCACGCGATGTCCGGCGCCCTGCCCGCGATGGCGGCGCAGACCGACTCCGGCGAATACGCCACCACCGGGTCCAGCCTCGCCATGCAGGTCTCGCACGACGCCATCGGCGAGGTGAGCCGGGACCAGGGCGTCAGCCCGGAACTGTGGGAGCCGGTGCACTCCCTGATGACGCGGCGGGTGGCCGACGGCCACGGGGACGAGGACGTGGCGAGCGTGGTGGAACTGCTGCACCGGCGCTGAGGCCGGGACGATGCACCGCCGGCTGCGCGTACCCCGCCGGTCCGGCGTGCACCCGTTGGCCGGTGTGCACTGTCGCCGGGCGGCGGGCCTCAGATGCCCATGCGGGCGGCGATACCGTCCAGCACGCTGTCCAGGCCGGTTTCGAAGCGCCACAGCGGGTCGTCCTTGTGGATTCCGTCGTGGAGGTAGCGGTGGTAGGTCGGGTAGCGGCCGGTGCCCATCAGGTAGCGCATCTGCGGGGCGAAGGCGGTCCGCAGGTCGTCGTCGGTGGTCCAGCCTTCTTCCCGCATCAGCAGGTAATGGGCGCACTCGGCCGAAACCGCCCCGTGGACATAGCAGTTGACGGTGCCCACGACGGCCATCATCGCGTCGATGTCCAGTCCGAGGCCGTCCAGGGACGACAGCGCACGCTCGGCCGCGGCGATCCGGTTGGGGGTCAGCGCGCGCAGCACCTGGGGTGAGGAGATCTGGATGAGCCAGGGGTGGCGCAGCACGATCTCGCGGTTTCGGAGGGCGCCGGTGCGCAGGACGTCGCGCCAGTTGTCGATGTCGTCGGCGGGCTTCAGGTCCGCGTAGACCGCGTCGGTCATCAGGTCCAGGAGGTCGCTCTTGCCGGAGACGTAGCGGTAGGCGGCCATCGGCGCGACGCCCAGCTCGGTGGCCAGCCGTCGCATGGTCACGGCGTCGATGCCCTCGGTGTCGGCGATCCGGATACCGGCCGCGGCGATCTTCTGCGGGGTCAGGGTCGTACGCGGGGCCGGTGCGGGGCGTGCCAGCCGCTCCCAGAGAGAGACCGGCGCCGGTTCCGCCGGGTCCGGGCCGGGGGCGGACGGCTGCGCTTTCTGCCTGGCCATGGGTCTCGGTTCCTTCCCGCAGGGTGTGCGTACAACGTATCAGTGGTAGACGGCGTACACGGTGATGTGTACGTTGTATCCATTCGATACGGCGTACACGCGAGGCGACGGGCGTACGCGGCCCCGCGGCATCCGATGACGTCCGATGGCGCGCGATGACATGCGATGACGTGACGCCCGGACCGGGGAGAGGGAGGGCGCGGTGACGGCGCGGGACGGTACGGCGGCGAGGGCGACGGCCGACGGGGCGGCGGACAGCGGGGCCGTCGGGAGGAGTCCGGCCGGGCGGCGGGCGCGGTACATCGGGGTGTTCGGGCTGCTGCTCGGCATGTTCCTGGCGATGCTGGACGGCACGGTCGTGGGCACCGCACTCCCCACGATCGTGGGGGATCTCGGCGGGCTCGACCAGCTGTCGTGGGTGGTGACGGCCTATCTGCTCACCACCGCCGCGGCGACCCCGATCTGGGGGAAGCTGGGAGATCTGTACGGCCGCAAGGGCGTCTTCATGACCGCGATCGCGATCTTCCTGGCCGGGTCGATGCTGTCCGGACTCGCACAGGACATGGGGCAGCTGATCGGCTTCCGGGCTCTCCAGGGGCTGGGCGCGGGCGGGCTGATGGTCGGCGCACTGTCGATCATCGGGGTGCTGGTGCCGCCGCGCGAGAGCGGCCGGATGCAGTCGATGATCGGCGGTCTGATGCCGGTCGCCTTCGTCGGCGGGCCGCTGCTGGGCGGTTTTCTGACGGACCAGCTGAGCTGGCGCTGGACCTTCTATGTGAACGTGCCCGTCGGTGTGGTCGCGCTGCTGATCGTCGCGCTGGGGATCCGGTTGGACCGCACCGAGCGGAACCCGGCACGGATCGACTACCCCGGCGCGCTGCTGCTCTCCGCCGGCATCCTGGCGCTGACCCTGCTGGCCAGTTGGGGCGGCGGCCGGTACGGCTGGACCTCGCCGCAGATCCTGGGCCTGGCGGCCGTGGGCGCCGTCGCGCTGGCCTGGTTCGTACGGGTCGAACGGCGGGCCGCCGAACCGGTCATCCCGCCCCGGCTGTTCCGCAGCCGCAACTTCACGGTCGCGCAGATCCTGAGCTTCCTGGTCGGTGCGGTGATGGTGGGGGCGACCAGTTACCTGCCGCAGTACCTCCAGTTCGTGCGCGGCCGGTCGTCGACGGAGAGCGGAATGCTGCTGTTGCCGCTGATGTTCGGGATGCTCGTGGTGCAGCTCGCCACCGGACGGCTGATCAGCCGCAACGGCCGCTACCGCGTCTATCCGATCCTCGGCGGCGCGGTGCTGACTGCCGGGGCGCTCCTCCTGCTGCCGCTCGGGACGGACACCGATACGACCGTTGCCTCCGCACTCACCGTGGTGGCCGGGGCGGGTATCGGCCTCGTCCTCCAGAGCACCCTGATCATCACGATGAACGGTGCCGAGCCGCGCGATATGGGCGCCGCCAGTGGCACCGTCACCCTGCTGCGGACCCTCGGCGGCTCGCTCGGCGTCGCCCTGCTGGGCGCCGTCTTCACCGGCCGGCTGCACGGCGAACTGGCCGACCGCCTCGGCGCGGGGGCCGCCCGGCGGCTGGCGGCGGGCGATGAGCAGCCGACGCCGCAGGCGCTGCACGCACTGGCCGCGCCGCTGCGGGACGCCTACCGGGCGGCGGTCACCAGCGGCCTGCACGGCGTCCTCGTCGGCGCCGCCGCGCTGGCCGCCGTGGGCTTCGTGGTCGCCTGGTTCATCCGGGAGGTCCCGCTGCGCGACCGTCCGGACAGCGGCTGACGCCGTCCGGATACCGTGCGCCGCCCGTACGCCGTCAGCCGGTGCGCGAGTCCGCCGCCGAGGCCGACTCGAAGGTGCGGGCGGGCGGTGGCGCGTGGCCGTCCGCCGCCGCGTGGGGCACGGTGGGCGTGGGCGGTGCGGTGCGCCGGGCGTGTCTGCGGCGCGGTGTGACGTGGCGGCGGACATCGTCGATGCCTCGCCGCATGGTGGTGCGGAGCCACTTTCCGAGGGGCCGTTCGATGAGGCGGTGGATGAGCCAGGCGGTGACCAGCATGAGCGCGGTCACCGAGGCCACCAGGACCGGGCCGGGGATCCTGTTCCGGAAGTGGTGGATGAGGGTCATCCCGATGTTCAGGTGGATGAGGTAGAGCGGGTAGGTGAGCGCTCCCGCGGTGGTGAGCCACTTCCACTGGATCCGGTCGCAGGCGCCGAGCGCGATCGCGCCGACGAGGGCGAAGGCGGCGATGATGACGACGCGGGCGGGCCAGGTGGGCAGGGCCTCCGCGGCGGCCCTGCCGACGCTGGTGGCCAGGCGGTAGGGGATGTAGCGCTGGGCGAGCAGCAGTTGCAGGATCACGATCGCCCACAGGACCGCGTTGGGCCGGTGGCGGCGCATCAGGTAGAAGGCGATGCCCGCGATGAAGAACGGTGCGTACTGCGGCATCGCGAACGCGGTGAGCAGCGGGGTCCTCAGGACCGGCGCGAGGGCGGCGGCCGCGGTCCACACTCCGCACAGGATCAGGCAGTTGCGGTAGGTGACGCCGAACAGTACGACCACGGCAATGATCAGGTAGAACTTGAGCTCCACGAAGAGCGTCCAGTGCACCGGGTCGACGTTGGGGGTGTTGTTGCCGCCCTGCAACATGGTCAGGTTGGTGATCACCGTGTTCCAGCCGCGGATGGACGTGACCTCCGGCCACGTTTTCACCACCGCCACGGTGAGCAGGATGCCGGCCCAGTAAGCGGGGAACAGGCGGGATATGCGGGAGGCGGCGAACTCGCCTAATGTGCGGCCCCACACGCTCATACAGATGACGAAGCCGCTGATCAGGAAGAAAACCTCCACCCCGAGCCACCCGTACTGGGCCGCTCTGTGGGCGGTGGGGAAAATCGTGTCCGTCGCATGGCCCCACGGCCGGGCGAGGGCGACGTAGTGGTAGAAGACCACCATCAGTGCGGCGAGCAGCCGCAGTCCGTCGAGTGCGGCAAGCCTGTTCCCCGAGCGGCGCTCGGTCATTACGCATCCCCCCAGGCGCCCTGGTCAGGGGCGCTTTACGTCGGAAGAGCCTCACAAGGTGTCAAAACCCGTGAGTAAGTTGTGTGTTATTCATACTTTCTTGGGCAAGTGAGCGGCTCGCCCATGGTGTGTGGTGATGCTCACAGGCGGGAGCGCGAGCGGAAGCCGGCGTTTCGGTCCACACCGCTCCCGGTCCCCGCTCGCGTATACCGGGCCCGACATCGGTATCGGGCCCGGCCGGACGAGTTCCACCGCCCTGGCAGGTGCATCAGGTGAACTCCGCGTGGCCGTCCAGGTGTTGTCACCGTAGGGGATGGTGGCCGCGGTGCCGAAACCGCCCTTTCCGGATGCTCGGGCCGGGTACGGCAAAGGGCGGACCCAGGTCGGTGGCGGTGCGTCCGGCCGGCCGGTCCGGCCCCCGCGCCGCACAAGTGGGCGGCACAAAAACGGTGGCCGGCCCCCGAGCGGGGACCGGCCATCATGTCCGTGGTCAGGGGGCGTCGGTCAGGACGCGCTGCCCGCCTTCCACTCCGCCCAGGACAGGTTCCAGCCGTTCAGGCCGTTGTCCGGCTTGACCGTCTTGTCGGGCGAGTTCTTCACGATGACGACATCGCCGACCAGTGAGTTGTCGAAGAACCACTTGCCCGGGGTGTCACCGCCGCCACCCTTGGCGTCCCGCAGGCCGACGCAGCCGTGGCTGGTGCCGGCGCGGCCGAAGATCGACGAGTCGCCCCAGTAGTTGCCGTGGATGAACGTGCCGGAGGACGACAGGCGCATGGCGTGCGGGACGTCCTTGATGTCGTACTCGCCGCCGAAGCCGACCGTCGAGCCGTCCATCCGGGTCTGCGTGAACTTCTCCGAGATCACCATCTGGCCGTTGTAGGTGGGGTGATCGGCGCTGCCGCCGGAGATCGGGATGGTCTTGTAGGTCTTGCCGTCCCGCTGGATCGTCATGGTCTGGGTGTTCATGTCGACCGTGGAGACCTGGGAGCGCCCGATGGTGAAGGAGACCGTCTTGGACTGCACACCGGTGATGCCGCTGCCGCCCTTCACACCGTCCAGGTCGATCTTCATGGTGACCTTGGAGCCGGCCTTCCAGTAGTTCTCCGGACGGAAGTCCAGACGCTGGTCGCCGAACCAGTGGCCGACGACCTCCTGGCCGCCGCTGGACGACACCGTGATGTGGGACTGGACGTCCTTCTTGTTCGTGATCCGCTTGTCGAAGTTGAAGGACACCGGCATGCCGACGCCGACGGTCTTGCCGCCGTCGGGGGTGTAGCTGCCGATGAAGCTGTTGGCGTTGGAGACCGTGGTGAACGTGGAGTTCTCGGTCGCCGAACGGCCCTTGTCGTCCTTGGCGTTCGCCACCAGCTTGTACTTGGTGCCGCGCTCCAGCTGGGCCTTGGGCTTCCAGGAGGAACCGTCGGGCGATATGGCACCGGCCACGTCGGCGCCCGAGTCGGCCACGGTGAGCTTCACGTCCGTCAGCTTGCCGCCGGTGACCTGCACCCCGGTGTCGTTGATGCTGGCGTCGGTGCCGCCGTTCTTCGCCGAGACCTTGATCTTGGCGTCGGAGGCGTCCTTGGCGGCCGCCGCGTCCGCACCCGCCTGGCCGTTCTTCCCGTCGTCGTGGCCGCCCGCCTCGGCGCTGCCGCCGCACGCCGACAGGGCCAGCGCGCCCGCCGCGAGCAGCGCCGTCGCGGCCATGGTGCGACGCAGCCGGCGGGAGCGGCGGGGGGCGCCCGGCTCCTGCTGCTGCCCGTGCGGCTGGAGGAGCTGGTGCGGGGTGCGGGACCGAGCGGGCGCGGAGGTGTCCGGCGATGTCACGAGCTGCTCCATATACAAGGGTGTGGTGATGGCGTGCTGGTAAACAGCACCTACTGACGGGTTTGGTTGCGAATGGCACTACCTTGTGGCCAAGGTCACATTAGCGGTGGCAGTGGTTGGTCGGACGGTCCGGACAGCCAGGTTCGCAGCGGCGTGCCGTGCTCGTCCAGGCGGGGTGGGGCGAAAGGTTGGGTGACCGGTGTCCCGGACAGTCGCAGCGGACTGCGGACTTGGGGAATCCGGCCGTCTCCGATGGTAGCGACCGGGTCGAGCCCGAGTCGCGCCGCCAACTCCAGTGCCTCGGAGAGGGTGTTGACCGGCCCGCACGGCACGGACGCGGCACTGAGGCGAACCGTCCATCCTTGCGGCGTATCGGCCGCCAGGCGCTCTTCGAGTGCTTTGACAAGATCTGTTCGATTTTGTACGCGGTCCTGGTTGCGGCGGAACCGGGTGTCCTCGGCGAGTCCGGGCGCCCCCAGCACCTGTGCGAGCGCCCGGAACTGACGGTCGTTTCCGACCGCCACCGCGAGCAGTCCGCCCCGGCAGGTCAGCGTCTCGTACGGGGCGATGCTCGGGTGCCGGTTGCCCATCGGCCCCGGATCGCGCCCGGTGGCCAGGTGGCCGGACGCCTGATTGACGAGCGAGCCGAGGAGGGAGGAGAGCAGGTTGACCTCCACCGACTGGCCCTCGCCGGTCCGGTCGCGGTGGCGCAGGGCCGCGAGAATGCCGGTGACGGCGTCCTTGGCGGTCAGTGCGTCGACCAGGGCGACGCCCGCCTTCAGGGGCGTACCGCCGGGTTCACCGGTGATGCTCATCAGTCCGCCGACGGCCTGCACCACGAAGTCGTAGCCCGGTAGCGGGGCGCCCTCGCCGGAGCCGAAGCCGGTGATCGTGCAGTGGATCAGACCGGGGTGGGCGGCGCGGGTGGCGGCGGGGTCCAGACCGTACTTGGCGAGCGCCCCGGGGCGGAAGTTCTCGATCAGGATGTCCGCCCGGCGGGCCAGTTCGCGGGCGGCCGCGGCATCGTCCGGATCGCCCAGATCCAGGGCCAGGCCGCGCTTGGAGCGGTTGGCGGCGTCGAAGTAGGCGGCGGTGCCGTCCGCCGCGAACGGCGGGCCCCAGGCGCGGGTGTCGTCGCCGGTCCCGGGCCGCTCCACCTTGATCACGTCGGCGCCGAGGTCGGCGAGCGTCGCGGCGGCCAGCGGCCCGGCCAGCACTCGGCTGAAGTCGGCGACGAGGACGCCGTCCAGCGCGCGGGCGGGGGCCGGGGCCCGGTCCGGGCCGGCGGACGGCTCCGGCGGGAGCGGCTGAGGCTGCGGCACGTGCGTACTCCTCACGTCGCGTACGGTGTGCCGTCATCGTCGGGGGGCGTCCCCGCCGCCGGAAGCCTCCGGGGTGTCCAAGGGGGCGGGCCGGAATCTGCCACGGCGGAGGGGTGCGCGGGGCGGGCGGGGGAGGCGGCGAGGGGGTGCGGACCGCGGCACCGGGGCATGGCGGGAAAGTGGCGAAATGTCTTAGGAATTAGGTAACTTGGGGACTTAGGTCCCAAGATCCTCTGTCGGAAGTCCCGCGCCGTGGTGTCTACTGGGACGCGTCCCACGCCTCGCCCGTCCTGGAGGACCGCATGCCCACCGCCGTCTCGATTCTCCAGCAGATCGGCCTCGCCGTCCTGTTCGCCGCGACGGTCGTCTGGGTCATCGGGCTGCTCAAGCTGACCCGGCACGAAGGGGTCGAGGCGGCGCCCCGGCAGGGACCCCGGCAGCTGCTCGACGGAGTGCCGCGGCAGACGGGGCCGCTCGGCCCGCCCGCCGAGAGCGTGGAGCTGAGCGCCGCCGAGCGCGAGGCGTTCGAGGGCCTCGTACGGCAACTGACGAGCCGGTACTGAGACCGCCGGGCCGCGGCGAGGGCCAGTACCCGAAGGCCGTACGCGAGGGGCCGTACGTGAGGGGCCGCCGGTCCACCGGACGGGGACGACCGTGCGGGGCCCGGCTCACCGGGGGACAGGCCCCCTGCCCCCCCTGACAGCAGACTCTGAAACCCGCCCCTGGGCCCGCGGTACCGGGCGGCACCGTCGCGCTGCTAACGGACGGTCCCCAGCTTCAGCAGCGCCAGCGCCGCCAGCAGCTGCACCGATACCGCGGTCGCGGCCTTGCGGGTCGGGAGATGGTGGTGGCCGCGGACCAGCAGCACCGCCAGGACGTAGCCGAAGCCCCAGGTCGCCCAGGTCGCGGCCTGTACGAAGGTGGAACCGGGCGGCAGCCAGGACGCCATCGCCAGCCGGGGCAGATCGGTCACCCAGAACACCACGATGAACAGGCTCGCGGTCGGCGCGAAGCGGCCGCTGCCGCCGAGGGTGCGGGCGATGGCATGGGTCACCGCGCCCAGGACGAGGCTGGCGATCAGCACCCCGGCCTCGGCCAGCCCGGCCAGTTGCAGCGCATGCGTGCGGTTCACCGCCCACTGCTGCCGGAACGCGTCCATCGACAGCACCCCGATCGCGCCGCTGACCAGACAGAGCAGCAGCGCCGCGCCCCACACGCTGCGGTCCCGCGCCTCGTCCAGGATCTCCACCGGCCGGTGCCACAGCCCGATGAGGAGCCGGTGCCACCACAGACGGCGGCGCCGTGCGGGCTCGGGGGGCGCCGGCTGGACCAGCGTGGGCGGCGGAGGCGGCGGAGGTGCGGACATACGGCCGTTTCTACCACCGGCGAATCCGGCGTGGCGCGGGGGCGTCGGACGGAGCGCGGCCGGTACGGATGAGACGCTCGGCCGGTGAGCGTTCCGAGCCCCGGTCATGACGAGGCCCACAGCGGCGTACTGGGCAGCCGCCTCAACTGGCTGCGCGCCGCGGTCCTCGGCGCCAACGACGGTGTGGTCTCCACGGCCGGACTCGTCGTCGGCGTCGCCGGAGCCACCGGTGACAGCGGCGTCCTGCTGACCGCCGGGCTGGCCGGACTGCTGGCCGGATCGATGTCGATGGCCGCGGGCGAATACGTCTCGGTCTCCACCCAGCGCGACTCCGAGAAGGCGGCGCTGGCCCTGGAGAAGTGCGAGCTGGCGAAGGAACCGCAGGCCGAACTCGTCGAGCTGACGGAACTGCTGGAGGGCAAGGGGCTGAGCGCCGAACTGGCCCGCGATGTCGCCGCGCAGCTCACCGAGCACGACGCGCTGCGCGCCCACGCCGAGGTCGAGCTGGGCATCAACCCCGACGAGCTCACCAACCCCTGGCACGCCGCCGGTGCCAGCTTCCTCGCCTTCACCGTCGGCGCGCTGCTGCCGCTGCTGGCGATCGTGCTGCCGCCGTCCGCCGTGCGGCTGCCGGTCACCGTGGTCGCGGTGCTCGCGGCGCTCGCCCTGTGCGGCTGGTCCGGCGCCCGGCTGGGCGCCGCCCCGCCCGGCCGCGCGGTGCTGCGCAACGTCGTGGGCGGCGCGCTGGCGATGGCGGTGACGTACGTGGCGGGGACGCTGCTGGGCGCGGCCGGGACCTGATCCGGGCCCCGCCCCGTACGCGGCGGATGCGCCGGGCACCGGACCTCGCCGCCCCCCCCGCGTCAGTCCCGGGCCCCGCGCCCGTACGGGCCGTACGAAGCGGTCTCCACGTGCCGGCCTCGTTCCTGGGCCGGCCGCCGTCCCGCCCCTCAGGCTCCGTACAGATCGCGGTAGGAGGGGAAGACGCCGCCCGGACCGTCCACCGTCTCGGCGGCGAGGGCGGCCTTGACCACGGCGCGGGTCAGGACGTCCGCACCGGCGGCCAGGATCTCGTTCAGCGCGCCGGCCTGCGCGTGCACCCCGAACACCGGGTCGGCGAGCGCCTCGGCGGGGGCGAGCGGGCGGACGGCGGTGGACAGGGCGAAGACCGTGTCGCCGTCGGAGAGCAGATGGACCGGGCGGATGGCGCGGGCCAGACCGTCGTGTGCGGTGCCCGCGAGCTTGTGGGCCTGGGCGCGGGTGAGGACGGCGTCGGTGGCGACGACGGCGAGCGTGGTGTTGAGCGGCGGTCGCGCCGAGGCGGCCGAGCGGGCCCGGGTGGTCTCCTGGGCGGCGGCCAGCCGGCGCCGGGCGGCGGCGTGCACGGCGGCGGCCGGGAAGACTTCCGGGCCCTCGTGCAGCCGGCCGTACAGCGCGCCGGTCCGCGGATCGGCGAACGAGCCCGCCGCGTTCACCGCCGCCAGCGCCCCCACCGTGATGTCCGACGGCAGCACCGCGCTCGCGGTGCCGATACCGCCCTTGAACCCGCCGGCCACCGCACCCGTACCGGCACCCGTGGTGCCCTGTGCGGGCGGTGTGCCGGCGGCCGAACGAGCCGCCGCCTCGGCCGCGGCCCGGCCCAGAGCGGCGTCCGGGCGGGCCCGCCAGTCGCCGCCGCGCCCCAGGTCGAAGAGGGCCGCGGCCGGCACGACCGGTACCACCTGCGCGGGGTCGGGGCCGACGCGGAAGCCGCGGCCCTGTTCCTCCAGCCAGCGCGCCACCCCGGACGCGGCGTCCAGTCCGAAGGCGCTGCCGCCGGTCAGCACGATCGCCTCGATCCGCTGGACGAGATTGCGCGGGTCCAGCGCGTCGGTCTCCCGGGTGCCGGGGCCGCCGCCGCGGACGTCGACGGCCGCGACCGCACCGCCCTCGGGGGCGAGGACGACGGTGGTGCCGGTGAGGTGGCCGCCGCCGACGCGCTGGGCGTGTCCGACGCGGAGGCCGGCGATATCGGTCAACGCGTCCTGCGGGCCCGGCGGGTGGGGTGCCCCGGCCGCCGCGTCCGGCCCGTCCGGCCGGTGCTGTGCTTCCTGTCCCCGACGACCCGTGTCAGCCATGCGTCATGGGTACCACGGGCGGGCCGGGCGGCGGTACGGCCGGGCGGCGGCGCGGGGTGCCCGGTGCGCGGCCGGTGGCCCGTGCGATGGCCGTCAGTGTCCGGGCGGGCCCATCACGATGACGGGGTGCTGGGCCGGGTCCAGGGTCCGCAGCAGTTCCTTCATCACCGCGGGCTTGAGGCTGACGCAGCCCTGGGTGGGGCCGTCGTGGTCGACGTGCAGCCAGACGCCGCCGCCCTTGGACGCGCCCAGCGGGCGCCGGGCGTCCAGCGGCGAGGAGCCCGGCACCCGGTTGTAGTTGATGGCGATGACGTAGTCGAAGGCGCCGGCCAGCGGCTCGCCCTCGACGCCGGTGCCATGGGCGACGAAGCTGTTGTTGTGGTCGTAGGGGAGCCTGGTGCCCCGGGGCGCGGCCAGCCGGCCGCCCGCGTCGGTGAGCGCGTAGACGCCCTCCGGGGAGCGCAGGTCGCCGTAGCGGTGGTCCTTGGTCCAGCCGTGGGCGGCGTTGTGCGCGGCCCAGGTGGGGCCCGGCCGCCAGTTCTGGGAGCCCTTGGCGCGGGTGTAGAGCACGACGGCCGAGCCGGCGGAGTTCGCGCTCTGGCCGGTGACGACCAGCACCTGGCGGGTGCCGGCCGGGATCTGCTTCCGGGCGGCGTCGCTCAGGCCCGGGATCGGCCGGGAGGCCAGGGCGGCCTCGGGGGCGGCGGCTTCCGGGCGGGAAGTCGTCGTGGGGGTGCCGTGCTTGGCGTCCTGGTGGCTGTTGTGGTCGTCGCCCGAGGCGGGCCAGGCCCACAGGGCGGTACCCACCAAGGTGGTGAGGGCGAGACCGCTCACGGCTTTGCCGCGCCGGGTCAGACTCTTGCGCGCGGGGGACTGGGCGTGGCGGGGGGCCATGGCTTGCGTCTCCTCAGATGCGGACGGGTGAGCGGCCCCTGCGGAATGTCCGCGCGAGCTCTCTGCGGGCATAAAAAGGGCAATCTGCACCCTACCGCGTCTCTGCGGGGCCGCTGTCGCGACGCCCGGCGACCGGCGGGGAACGCGCGGGCGGCGGCCCGGGAAGTGGGGCTCATTGACGGTGAATTGATGGGGTTCACGGGCGGGGTGGTGCCGGTGTGGGGGGTCGGACGAGGCGGTGGGAAGTTGGCCGGAATTCTCTCAACTCGTGTGATCGGGAGTGGAGTTGACGGGGGTGTGCGATGTCGCTGGGCGAGGTGTGGTGTACGGAGGGTGTGGAGTGGGCGGACGGGGCGGGGGACCGGTGCGCGGGCTGCGGACGGCCGTTCGGCACGCTTATGGGCGACGTGGCGTGCTTGCGCCGAGGCTACTCCTGTAGGGCCCCGCCCTGGCGGGCCGAGAACGTGACGCCGACGGCCACGGTCAGCGAGGCGACCAGCCCGGCCAGCAGGACCGCGGCATGCCCGGCGAACGTGCAGGCCAGTACGGCGAGCGAGGACACCGGCAGCACCAGCTGCTGGGCCGCACCGCGCTTCTGGTGCCGGGAGTGGATCAGCCAGACCGTGCACATGAACAGGGCGGCGGGCAGCGTCACGCAGGCGGACGCCGCGAACGTCGACAGCTGCGTCCGGCCGACCGACTCCTCCACCGCGATCTCGATGCCCGCGCCGATCGCCGCCGCCGAACCGAACACCAGATAGTGGCCGTAGCCCCATCCGAACGCCTGGCGGTTGGTGCGCAGATGCAGATGGATGGGGACCGCGAAATAGATCCAGTACGCGGCGAAGACCAGCAGCAGACCGCCGGCCGCGAGCGGCAGCAGGGTGCCCAGCTCGTCGTGCTCGTCCAGCGCGGACTGCACGGCGACGGTGGCGGCCGAGACCGTCTCGCCGAGCACGATGATGGTGAACAGGCCGTAGCGCTCGGCGATGTGGTGCGCATGCCAGGGCGTCTGCCGCTCCCACTCGGCGACCGCCGGTACCGACAGCTCCAGCAGGCCCATGACCAGGAACACCCACGGGATGTCCCCCTTGGGCAGCAGGATCAGCCCCAGCCACCCGATCTGGCACACGGTCACCCCCAGCGCGTAGCGCAGCGCGGTGCGCCGCTCGGCCCCCCGGCTGCCGTGCGCCGCCCGCAGCCACTGGATGACCAGCGCCAGCCGCATCACCAGATAGCCGAACCAGCCGACGGTGAAGTCGCCGCTGCCGAAGGCGCGCGGGACACCGGCGGCCAGGATGAGCACGCCCGCCATCTGGAGGAGCGTCACCGCGCGGTAGAACGCGTCGTCGGTGTCGTACGCCGAGGAGAACCAGGAGAAGTTGACCCACGCCCACCAGATGGCGAAGAAAAGCATGAGATAGCCGGCAATGCCGTGTCCGGGGTGTCCCTCGGCCAGGGCGTGCACCAGCTGCCGGCCGGCCTGCGCGATCGCCACGACGAAGCACAGGTCGAAGAAGAGCTCCAGGGGGGTGGCCGTGCGGTGCGGCTCGTCAGGGCGGCGCGCCCGCATCGGGACCGGCATGTCGGCGCCGCCCGTCAGCCGGTGATGCGCAGCAGGGCGATGCGGTCGCCCTGGACGGTGAAGGCGAAGTCGGACGGCCCGGTGAAGCCGTTGCCGCCGACCTGGGCGCTGACGGTGGTGGTGGCACCTTCGGTGCGTACGCCGGTGACGTCCAGGGTGACCTGCTTGCCGATGAACTCCGCGTCGCTCCAGCCGCGGATCGCGTCCGCGCCGCGGAACTCGCGGCCCCAGTCGTCGACCGCCCCGTCGTCGGTGAAGGCGTCGAGGAACCCGTCGGTGTCGCCGCCGTTGGCGGAGCGCAGGGCGCGCCGGACGGGGGCCGGGAGGTCGGCGGCGGGGGTGGCGGCGCTGCTCATACGGGCTCCTTGCGCTGGTTCCGGCCGCGGGTGGGGGCCGGGTGGGATCAGTACAGCGCGGGCGGGCGGTGCCGCCAACGAGGGAGCGGGGTGCGCGTGTCGTGTCGCCGCGGGCCGGGGCGGGGCGCGGGCGTCGGGGGTGGCGCCGGGAAAGGGTGGGCCGTCGGGCGGGGTGCCGGGTCGCGGGGCGGGAGCGGCGGCCGGGCCGGGTGGGTCAGGCGGCGAGGCCGGGGGTGAGGGCGAGCCGGCCGGCGGTGTAGCGGCGCAGGACCAGGTGGGCCAGGCGCGGATGGTCGGCGAGCGGTGCGGAGACCGCCCAGACGCCGTCCGTACCGGCGAGGGCCCGGATGAAACGGCCGGGGGCGAGGAGGTGGGTGGCGAGGGCGATACGGCGGTGACCGGCGACGCGCAGCCGCTCGATCATCTCGGGGACGGCCGGGGCGTCCGGTCCGGTCGACGAGCAGTAGGCGGCCCGGACCGGGACCGGGCCACGCTCGCCGCCCAGCAGCTGCCGCAGCTGCCGCGCGGCCCGCACCGCGCCGTCGGTGCCGCCGGGGCGGCCGGAGCCGGCCGAGGCCAGCACGATCGCGTCGGCCTTCCCGCCGGCCCGCCGCTCCGCCGCGCGTAGCCGCTCGTACAGCGAGAAGGCCACCGACACCTCGCCGCTCAGCCCGGCGGTCAGCGCGCAGTCCAGCCCGCGGGCGCGGGCGGCCGCGACGGTGGCGGGGAGGTCGATGTGGCGGTGGTAGCCGTCGCCCAGCAGCAGCGGCACGACGACCGCGCCGCGGGCGGCCCGCTCCGGGTCCGGGTAAGGGGCCGCGTACGGGTCCGGGTACGGGTTCGCGTACGGGTCCTCGTCCGGACCCCGGTCCCGGCCCTGCTCCGGACCCCGGCCCCGGCCGTCCTCGGACAGCCGTGCCAGGACGTCCGCCAGGCTCGGCCGCTGCACATCGAGATGGCCGATCAGGGGCTGGATCCCGCCAAGGCCCGTGATCAGTGCGGCGAGCCGGGCGATGGTGTCCGCGGCCTCGGGATCGGCGCTGCCGTGCACGGCCAGGACGAGTTGCGGCATGGCGGCCTCCCGAGGGGCGTCGCGGTCGGCCCGGGGCGGGGCCGGTGGAGTGCCGGGCCGTCGCCGCTGGTCGGGGAGGCGCGGCCCGTAGGCGCCACGCTACTGCCCGCAGTGGCCGAAAACAGGCGGCCAAAGCCCTGTAGGGGCAGGCCATAGGGCCATCGGCGGGGGGACTCAAGTCCCTTGGAAGCAGGTCTTTTTCGGAATGGTCCGGCCGGTGCCCGCCACTACGGTCGGGGGTGTCGAAGAGCCGCGGCGGTCCGGCTGCGATGTCGCCGCCGCCGGTGCCACGCCGTATGCGAGGAGAGTCCCATGACTGCGAACCGGTCCCGGTCCCAGACCCTGGTGCTCGTCGGACACGGCATGGTGGGACAGCGTCTGCTGGAGGCGCTGGCCGAGCGCGGCGCGCTCGCCGACATCGGGAACCCGGACCTCCCCGGCTGGCATGTGGTGGTGCTGGCCGAGGAGGACCGGCCCGCGTACGACCGGGTGCACCTGACCGCCACCTTCACGGGCACCCCGCACGACGAACTCACCCTCGCCGACAGCGACTTCTTCGCCCGGCACGGTATCGAACTGGCCCTCGGCGACCCGGCCACGGCCATCGACACCACCGCCCGCACCGTCACCTCCGCGTCCGGCCTGACCCTCTCCTACGACGCGCTGGTACTGGCCACCGGCTCCTACCCGTTCGTACCGCCCATCGAGGGCGCCGACGCCCCCGGCTGCTTCACCTACCGCACCCTCGACGACGTCGACGCGCTCACCGACTACGCCCGCCACGCGACGACCGGCGTCGTCGTCGGCGGCGGACTGCTCGGCCTGGAAGCGGCCGGTGCGCTGCGCACCCTCGGACTGACCACCCATGTCGTCGAGTTCGCGCCGCGGCTGATGCCGATGCAGGTGGACGACGGCGGGGCCGCCGCGCTGCGCACCACCATCGAGGCGATGGGCGTGGCCGTGCACACCGGTGTCGGCGCGCACGAGGTCGATGTGGACGCCGACGGTCTGACCCGCGGCCTCGTCCTCTCCGACGGCACCCGGATCAGCGCCGACCTCGTCGTCTTCTCCGCCGGCGTACGGCCGCGCGACAAGCTCGCCCGGATGAGCGGACTGGCCGTCGGCGACCGCGGCGGTGTCCTGGTCGACGAGCACTGCCGCACCGCCGACCCGTATGTGTACGCCATCGGCGAGTGCGCGCAGACCGCGGACGGCCGGGTCCACGGACTGGTCGCGCCCGGCTACCAGATGGCCGAGGTGGTCGCCGACCGCCTCGCGGGCGAGGGCCGTTCGGTCTTCACCGGCGCCGACACCTCCACCAAACTCAAGCTGCTCGGCGCCGATGTCGCCTCCTTCGGCGACCCGTTCGCCGCCGAGGGCAAGGGCGGCGCGGTGTCCGTCGTCTTCTCCGACAACCGCGACGGCGTCTACAAGAAACTGCTGCTGGGCCCCGAGGGACAGCTGCTGGGCGGCATCCTCGTCGGCGACGCGGACGCCTACGGCTCGCTGCGGCCGCACGCCGGCGCCGACCGGCCGCTGCCCGCACCCGCCGAGGCGTTCCTGCTCCCGGCCGATGGCGTCGGCGCGCTGCCGGGCGCCGACACGCTGCCCGACGACGCGGTCGTCTGCAGCTGCCACAACGTCACCAAGGGCGCCGTCCGCGCGGCCGTCGCCGAGCACGGGCTGACCGACCTCGGCGGCGTCAAACGCTGTACCAAGGCGGGCACCGGCTGCGGGGGCTGCGCCGGTACCCTCCAGCACATCCTGGACGCCGAACTCGACGCGCTGGGCGTGGTGAAGGCCCGCGGCCTCTGCCCGCACTTCGACCTCACCCGCGCCGAGCTGTACGAGACCGTCCGCACCGAGCGCATCCGCTCGTTCACCGAACTGCTGGAGAAGCACGGGACGGGCGGCGCGGGCTGCGCGGTCTGCAAACCGGTGGTCGGCAACGTCCTCGGTTCGCTCGCCCCCGAACTCGGCCTGTCCCACATCCTCGACGGCGAACAGGCCGCCCTCCAGGACAGCAACGACCTCTACCTGGGCAACCTCCAGAAGGACGGCACCTACTCCGTCGTACCGCGCATCCCCGGCGGCGAGATCAGCGCCGAGAACCTCATCGTCATCGGTGAGATCGCCCGCGACCACGGCCTCTACACGAAGATCACCGGCGGCCAGCGGATCGACCTCTTCGGCGCCCGCAAGGATCAGCTGCCCGCCATCTGGCGGCGGCTGGTCGACGCCGGCTTCGAGTCCGGGCACGCCTACGGAAAGTCGCTGCGGACCGTCAAGTCCTGTGTCGGCAGCAAGTTCTGCCGCTTCGGGCAGGGCGACGCCGTGCAGCTCGCCATCGACCTGGAACTGCGCTACCGCGGGCTGCGCGCCCCGCACAAGTTCAAGGGCGGTGTCTCCGGCTGCCTGCGCGAATGCGCCGAGGCGCGCGGCAAGGACGTCGGCGTCATCGCCACCGCGAACGGCTGGAACCTCTACGTCGGCGGCAACGGCGGGACGAACCCGCGCCACGCCGAGCTGCTCGCCGCCGATCTGTCCGCCGCCGAGCTCTTCCGGATCACCGACCGGTACCTCATGTACTACCTGCGCACCGGCGACCGGCTGGAGCGCACCTCGGCCTGGCTGGAGCGGCTGGAGGGCGGGATCGAGCGGCTGCGCGAGATCGTGGTCGAGGACGCGCTCGGTATCTGCGCCGAACTGGAGGAGCAGATGGAGCGGCATATCGCGGCGTACCGCGATGAGTGGGCGGCGGTGCTGGACGACCCCGAGAAGCTGCGGCGGTTCGCGGAGTTCGTGAACGAGCCGGCGCATGCCGGGTAGACGGGGCGGCGTACGGCCCGCGGCCCCGGTTCCCCGGCAGTACGAGCACGCGCCGCACCCGCGGCCCCATCCGTCTCGGCAGACAAAGGAGTTACGAGCCATGGACGCCACCGCACCTGTCCAGCTGAAGACCACCACCGGTGAGTGGATCACGATCTGCGCCTACGGGGACCTGGAGCCGGCGCGGGGCGTCGCGGCCAAGCTGCCGGACGGCTCGCAGGCGGCGCTCTTCCGGGACCGGGACGGTGCGGTGTACGCGGTCGGCAACCTCGACCCGTTCTCCCGGGCGCAGGTCATCGCCAACGGCATCACGGGCAGTGTGGACGGTGCGCCGACGGTCGCCTCGCCGATGTACAAGCACCTCTTCGATCTGCGGACGGGACGGTGCCTGGACGAGCCGGACAATCCGGAGCGGGCGCTGCCGGTGCACGCGGTGCGGGTGACGCCGGTGGCGGCCGGCGGCTGAGAAGCGGGCTGGTCCCCGCGCGCGGGGACGGTGGTGCCGTACCCGCCGCGCAGCGCTGTCCGCCGTCCGGAGTGGGCCGGAGGGGGCACCCGGTGCCTCCCCTCCGGCATCTGTCCGCCGCCGTCCCCGGCGGCTGCGCGGGCCCCAGGCCCACGGGTTCCCCCGGGGCGGCCGCGCGCTACTCCGGCACCGCCTCCACGATCGACGGGAAGGCGGCGGTCGGCAGGACGCGGGTCAGGCGGAAGCCGCCCGCGGAGAGCAGGGTGGCGAACTCGTCGGCGGTGCGCTCCTGCCCGTCGACGAGGGCCATCATGGCGATGTCCATCGTCTTGCCGAAATGCGGGGCGTTGCCCTGCGGCAGTACGCAGTCGACGACCAGCAGCCGGCTGCCCGTACCCATCGCCGCGTGGCAGGCGCGCAGGATGCGGCGGCAGGCGTCGTCCGGCCAGTCGTGCAGGACGTGCTTGAGGACATAGAGGTCCCCGCCCTCCGGTACCGCGGCGAAGAAGTCGCCCTCCTCGGTGCGCCAGCGGCCCTTCAGCTCGTCGCCGTCCAGCAGGTGCTGGGCCAGCGGCGGGGCCTGGTCGAAGAGGATGCCGTCCAGCCGCGGGTACCGGCGCAGTACGGCACGGAGCAGGCCGCCGCGGCCGCCGCCGACGTCGACGACGGTGCCGGTCTCGGGGAACGGGTACGCGGCGGACACCGCCTCGTCCACCGGGGCGGACAGTGAGGACATACCGCGGTCGAAGAGATCGCGCTGGGCCGGATCCGACAGCAGATGGTCGAAGAACGGCGCTCCGAAGAGCCGCTCGAACGCCGCTCCGCCGTGCTGCACCGCCTCCTGCATAGCGGCCGAGGTCCGCAGGAACATGCCGTCGGTGATCATCAGTATCGCGCTGTGCAGCGAGTCCGGGGAGTCGGTGCACAGCTGTCTCGCGGTGGGTGTCAGCTGGTACGCGCCGGCGGCGTCCTCCCGGAAGATGCCGCGGGTGGCGAGATAGCGCAGTACGCGCCGCAGGTGCGGCGGGTGCGTGCCGGTGGCGTCGGCCAGCTGTTCGGCGGTGCGCGGTCCCTCGGCGAGCCGGTCGGCGATGCGGTAGTGGGCCGCGGTGCGCAGCGCGGCGGAGAAGAAGTGACCCATGGCCTGGTCCAACAGATGGGTCGCGATGTCGTCGGGCTCACCGGTCGGTTGGGTGGATGAAGTGGCCAACGTCCGCCTCCGGTCATCGTCTTGGGCAGGTTGATCCACGGTGGCAGCCGTGGCCCCGGGTGTCACGAAACCCCGCCGCCCACCCGCGAAGTCCGGCCAGGGTCAGCCGGGGCGTGCCGGTGGCCGTGGTGGCGCGGCGGTGCCGGAGGGGCGGGTTCTTCCATGGTCGAATGTTTGTATGAGCGCTAGTGGTATTTCCCTTCCCGCGTCTCCGTACGCCGCAGTTCTGGCCCCGCTCGACGGCCGCCTGGCGGACCTCGTGGCGCTGTACGAGGACCTGCACCGGCATCCGGAGCTCGGCTTCCAGGAGACCCGTACGGCCGCTGAGGCCGCCCGCCGGCTGACCGCCCTCGGCTACGACGTCACCACCGGTATCGGCGGTACCGGTGTCACCGGTGTGCTGCGCAACGGGCCGGGGCCGGTGGTCCTGCTGCGCGCCGACATGGACGCGCTGCCCGTCACCGAACGCTCCGGCCTGGCGTACGCCTCCACCGTTCCCGGCCGGATGCACGCCTGCGGGCACGATGTGCACGTCACCTGCCTGCTGGGCGCGGCGGACCTGCTGGCCACGGGCCGGGACCGCTGGTCCGGCACGCTGGTCGTGCTCTTCCAGCCCGCCGAGGAGACCGGCAGCGGCGCCCGCGCCATGCTGGACGACGGCCTCTACCGCAAGGGTCTGGTGCCCACCCCCGATGTCGTGCTCGGCCAGCACGTCGCCCCGTTCGGCGCCGGGCTCATCGCGTACTGCCCCGGCGCCTGCATGGCCGCGTCCGACAGCCTGGAGATCACCTTCCACGGCACCGGCGGGCACGGCTCGCGGCCCGAGACCACCGTCGACCCGATCCTGATGGCGGCGGCGTTCGTACAGCGGGTGCAGTCGGTGGTGGCCCGCGAGGTCGCGCCCAAGGACCAGGCGGTGGTCACCGTCGGCTCCTTCCACGCGGGGGACACCGCCAATGTCATCCCGGACCGGGCCGTCCTACGGCTCAGCGTCCGCAGCTTCGACGAGACGGTACGGACCGGGGTCCTGGCCGCCATCGACCGCATCGCACGCGCCGAGGCCGCCGCGTCCGGGGCGCCGCGCGAGCCGGAGATCGAGGCGCGGGAGTCCTTCCCGGTCACCGTCAACGAGCCCGGGACACTGCGGGAGGTCAACGAGGCGTTCGCCCAACTCCTCGGCCCGCAGCAGCTGTTCGCCTACGAACCGGTCGCGGGCAGTGAGGATGTGGGGCTGCTGGCGACCGCCGCCGGTGCGCCGCTGTACTACTGGTGGCTGGGCGGCTGGGACCCCGAGGAGTTCCGTACCGCGTTCGCGGCCGGGCGGCTGGCGGACATCCCCTCCAACCACTCGCCCCGCTTCGTCCCCGTCGTCCGGCCGACGCTGACCACGGGAGTCCAGGCGCTGACGGTCGCGGCACTGGACCGGCTGGCGGCGGGCGGCCGGACGGACGGTTGACCTTGCCCCTGGGGGAAGCCACAGCATCGGCGGTGCCGGGCGACGCGCCCGGTGCGAGAGAAGGCCGGGCGGGTGCAAGGGAAAAGGCTGCGCGGGTGGGCGGGAAAAAGCTGCGCGGGTGGGCGGGAAAAAGCTGCGCGGGTGGGCGGGAGGAAGACTGCGCGGGTGGGCGGGAAAAGGCTGCGTGGGTGCGGGAAAAGGCTGCGCGGGTGGGCAGGAAAGGCCGGGCGACAGGTGGACGGAGAGCGGCGCACGGACGCCGGACTGCTGACGATCGGGGCGTTCGCACGGGCGTCCCGGCTCTCGCCGAAGGCGCTGCGGCTCTACGACGAGCTCGGACTGCTGACGCCCGCCCGCGTCGACCCGGTCAGCGGCTACCGCCACTACGCCCCCGCCCAGTTGGCGCGGGCCCGGCTGGTCGCCTGGCTGCGCCGGCTCGGCATGCCGCTGGCCCGCATCCGCGAGGTGTGCGAGCTGGCACCCGCGGCGGCGGCCGGGGCGGTCGCCGCGTACTGGGAGCGGGTCGAGGCCGACACCGCGGCCCGCCGCGACCTGGCCGCCTTCCTCGTCGATCAGCTGTCGAGGACAAGGGAGCACATGGACATGACCGAACCGCACACCGCGCTGACGATGCGCTGCGCCGCCCTGACCGACCGGGGACTGGTCCGCACCGCCCACCAGGACGCGGCGTACGCGGGACCGCGGCTGCTCGCGGTCGCCGACGGCTACGGCGCGGGCGGCGGCCCGGCCGCCACCGCGGCGATCGAGCAGCTCAAGGCGGTGGAGGAGACGGACCTGACCTCCACGGACCTGCTCACCGCCCTGGAGGAGGCGGCCCACCGCGCCAACCGCGCCGCCGTCCCGCCCGGGGACACGGCGACCGGCAGCACCCTCACCGCGCTGCTCCGCGCCGGTTCACAGCTCGCGCTGGTGCACGTCGGGGACTCGCGCGCGTACGTCCTGCGGGACTCCGGGCTCTTCCGGATCACCCACGACCACAGCCTGGTCCAGTCGCTGGTCGACGAGGGCCGGCTCACCCCCGAGGAGGCACCGGGCCACCCGCAGCGCGCCCTGCTGCTGCGGTCGCTGGACGGCGGCCCGGCATTCGCCCCCGATCTGCAACTGCTCCAGGCACGGCCGGGGGAGCGCTATCTGCTGTGCACCGACGGCCTCTCCGCCGTGGCGCCACCCGAGGCCGTCCAGGACGTGCTGACCACGGCCGCCGACCCCGCCCAGGCCGTACGGGATCTGGTCGCGCTCGCCCACGCGGCGGGGGCGCCGGACAACGTCGCCTGTGTGGTGGCGGATATGGCGGCCTAGGAGCGCGGGTCAGTATCCGCCGCCGTGTCGGTCCAGGCGATCTCGAAGTACCTGACGCGTTCGTCTTCTCCGGCCGGCCGCATGCCGACTGCCGTCATGACGTGCTGGGACGCGATGTTGTCGTGGTCGGCGTCGCCTTTTACGCAGGTGACGCCGCGTGCCCGCGCGAACAACAGCAGCCTGCGGAGGGCTTCGGAGGCGTATCCCTTGCCTCGCGCTGACGGGATGAGGCCGTAGCCGATCGTGACGCTGCCGTTCTCGTCCGCAGGTCCGTGGAAATCCAGGCCGCCGATCGCCTGACCGTCCTCGCGGCGACGGACCTCATAGTTCCCGAACGGTCGGGGATCACCGGTGTTCGCGCAGGTGCCCAGGAAGCGCCTGGCGGCGGACACGTCCCCATCGGTGGGGTATCCGGGCGCCCATCGGGCCCCGCCATCCGACTCGCCCGCCACCACTCGCTCAGCCTCGCTGACGGTCATCGGATGAAGCACGAGCCGCGCTGTCACAAGATCGCCCATAGTCGGGAGGGGTATCACGCGGGACGACCGGACCGCACTTGGATTATCCGACCGGACAGCACCCCGCCTCCGGTTGATGACCGTAGGTGCGGAAGGCTCGCGGCATGCGTGGTGGGGATGGGCTGTTCGAGGTCGAGCCGGTGGAGAAGCAGCAGCCGCAGGGCCGTCCGGCGGGGGTGGACAAGCGGTTCAGGGCGTTCGACCCGCACCAGGTCCTGCTGCTGCCCCCGTCGCTGGACGACTGGCTCGCTGCATCGCGCGAGGGAGATCGCCCCACAGCAGGCCAGGTATCACCCGCTGATGCGAGAGACCATCGCTGTGCTGGTCCGCAGGCAGCGACGGGCGCCGGAAGGACTGGCATCGCTGGCCGCGTGGGTGGGCATGTAGGCAGCTGTCAAGGGCAGGCTGAGAAGCGATCGTCGGGGAAGCGGCACGCGGCCAAGGCGACCTCGTCCGAGCAGGGCGCAGCCGCACCATCGACAGACTCCCGCCCACCAGGCGGGGCACAGTGAAACCGAAGCCGGCGAGGGAGAGTTCAGCATGAATCACGGATGGCGCATCACCGGAGGCGGCGGCGGAGGCGGCGGGGACAAGGTACCGGGCGAGCCGTGGCCGGTCCCCGACGAGAAGCCGCACCCCGATGGCGGCCCGCGCGTGGGCGCCTGACCGTTGACCGCGACTGAGCGTGAAGGGGGCCGGTCCGCGCTGGGCCGGTCCCTGCGCGAATCAAAGGCGCTTTCCACGGATTGGGAACCGGCATTCGAGGCGGTGCCCCGCTCCGCGTTCCTGCCCGGCCTGATGTGGCCGTTCGACATGGACGCGGGGCAGAGCTGCGCTGTTTCCAAGGCGGAAGATCCGGCTGCGTGGCAGGGATACGCGGACGCGAACGTACCCATCGTCACGCAATGGGACGACGGGAAGCACCGCGGCAAGGAACCGGGTGAGGAATCGACCAGCTCGGCTTCCATGCCCGGTGTCGTGTTCCGCATGCTCCGGGACCTGGATGTGCAGCCCGGCGCGAAGGCATTGGAGATCGGTACCGGTACGGGCTGGAACGCCGCGCTGCTGGCTCACCGGTTGGGGGCCGGGAACGTCGTCACGGTGGAAGTGGACGACGGCATCGCGGCTGCCGCGCGGGCGGCTCTTGAGCGTTTCGGGTTGCCCGTCCGTGTTGTTCATGCGGACGGGTTCCTGGGATATCCGCAGGGCGCGCCGTACGACCGGATCATTGCGACGTGTGGCCTGCGGGCCGTCCCGTTTGCCTGGGTGCGGCAGTGTCGGCCGGGTGGGGTCGTCGTGGCCCCATGGGGGACGCACTACAGCAACGGGGACGCGGTGGCCCGGCTGGTCGTGGCGCGGGACGGTGCGAGTGCGTCCGGCGCCTTCACGGGGCCCGTGGAGTTCATGAAGCTGAGGGCGCAGCGGCGCCCGCCCGTGGTGCACGCCGAATACGTCACCGGCAGCGTGGCCGAGGGGGACGAGTCCGCTACGGCGGTCACGGAAGCCGAATTCGTCGGGGAGAGGTTCAGCCCCGGACGGTTCGCTGTGGGGCTCCGGGTCCGCGACTGCCGTCACACCGTTGCCGGCAAACGCGACGGGGCACGGCCTGTGTGGTTCTACGGACCGGCCGACCGTTCGTGGGCGTGTGTGATGTTCCGCGACGGGGACACGGCGCGCGTCTGGCAGTCGGGACCCCGTCGGCTCTGGGACGAGGCGGAGACCGCCTACCGATGGTGGGACGCGCACGGGCACCCTGGCTTCACACGCTTCGGACTGACCGTGGACAAGGACGGCCAACGGGCCTGGCTGGACGATCCACAAGACGCCTGGCCCCTGTAGAGCCGGCCCCCTTCGTGCGGGTGCGAGATTCCCTGGACTCGTACCTCCCCGAGCCACAACACGTTTGCCGTCCGGAAACGGGCAGGGCGGGGCACCCTCCCCGGTACGCCGACGGCGCCCCGCGCGGATGATGCGCGGGGCGCCGTGGTGTGGTGTCCGTCAGCTGCCTGATGCGGTGCTGATGCCGTCGGGCCGCGCAGATCGGTCACGCTGTGCGGTGCCGTGCCGGCCAGTTGGGTCCCGGGGCCTCGTCGGTCCGGTCGGCTCAAGCCGCTGGGAGCCCGGTCACCGCGGAACACTGATCGGGCGCGCGCAGCGGAGCCCGGACGGCGCTACGCCAGCCCCTTGAGCATCCCCCTGAAGTAGAGCTGCGGCAGCCCGTAGCGCTTGAGGTACCACATGTCGGTGCGCTCCCGGGTGGTGTCGATGAAGGGGAACGACGGCGTCGGCTTCAGGTCGTAGTCGAACTCGGCGAGCAGCATCTTGTGCCGGGCGGTGACCAGGGGACAGGAGGTGTAGCCGTCGTAGCGGGCGGCGGCGGGGCGGCCGCGGAGCCCGGCCAGCAGGTTGGCGACGACGACCGGCGCCTGCTTGCGGATGGCCGCGCCCGTCTTGGAGGTGGGCAGGTTGGCGACATCGCCCAGGACGAACACGTCCGGGAAGTCGGGGTGCCGCAGGGTTTCCCGGTCGGTCTTGACGTACCCGTAGGGGGAGGCGGGGTCGGCGAGCGGGCCCTCGGCCAGCCACTCGGGGGCGGCCTGCGGCGGTACGGCGTGCAGCAGGTCGTAGCGGACGGTCTCCGTCGTACCGGTGGCGTGATCGGTGAGCTCGGCCTCGCGCGCCGCGCCGTCGAGACCGGTCAGCTCCGAGCGCAGCCGCACCTCGATGCCGTAGCGCCGGGCCGTCTCCGTCAGGGCCCGGTCGAAGACCGGCACCTTGAACAGGGTGGGCTCCGGGATGACCAGGATGATCCGGATCGCGCCCAGCACACCGCGCTTGCGCCAGTGGTCGGCGGCCAGATACGCGATCTTCTGCGGGGCGCCGCCGCACTTCACCGGCCCGGACGGCATGGTGAAGACGGCAGTGCCGCGCCGCATCCGCCGGATCAGGTCCCAGGTGAGCGGGGCGAGATCGGGCCGGTAGTTGCTGGTCACGCCGGAGTGGCCGAGGGCCGCGGCCAGGCCCGGTACGCCGTCCCAGTCGAGCCGCAGGCCGGGCGCGAGCACCAGCCGTCCGTAGGACAGCACCCGGCCGGACGCGGTGGTGACCGTGCGGGCGGCCGGATCGACGGCGGTGGCGCGCTCGCGCAGCCAGCGCACACCGGGCGGGATGACCTCCGCCTCCGTACGCAGCGAGGCGCGCAGCGGGGCCTGACCGCCGCCGACCAGCGTCCACAGCGGCTGGTACCAGTGCGTTTCGGACGGTTCCAGCAGTGCGATGCCCCGGACGCCGGCGCGGCGCAGTCGGGCGGCGACGGTGATACCCGCGGTCCCGCCCCCGACGATCAGAACGGGGTGGTGGGACGGTGCGGCGGCGGGCGTCATACGGATCCTCCTGAGGGACAAGAGCGGTGTACGGGGGATGAGTTGGGCGCGTGGGGGTGTTGGGGGCGGCGCCGTCACAGGTGGGGGAGGGCGGCGGCCGCCATGGTGACGGCGAGGAGGGTGACGAGGGAGGCGAAGGCGGTGGTCAGGAGCTGCGGGGGCAGCCGGGTGGTGAGCCGGTTGCCGAGGTAGCTGCCCAGCGCCGCGCAGGCGGCGAAGCCGGCCAGCAGCGGCCAGTCCAGCGCGCCGGTACCGGCCCGGGTGGCCAGCGCGGTACCGGAGTTGACGAGGATGACCAGGAGCGAGGTGCCGATGGCGACCGGCATCTCCAGACCCAGTACCAGCGTGAGCGCCGGGACGACGACGAAGCCGCCGCCGACGCCGAAGAATCCGGTGAGCAGCCCGACAGCGGTCGCGGTGGCGGCGATACGGACGGGGCGGGAGCGGGGCGGAAGCGCGGGGACGGGGGCCGGCTCCCGGTGGTCCGGCTCCCGGCGATCCGGGTGCCGGTGGTCCGGGTGCCGGTCCGGCTCGCCGAGGTCCGTAGGTCCGGCGGGTGGCCGCGTGCCGTCCGTCTGTGTGCCGTCCGTCCGTGTGCCATTCGTCCGTGCGCCGTCCGGCCGTGCGCGATCGGGCTGTACGTGATCGGGCCGGGCGCGGTCCGGCTGTGCGCCGCCCGATGGTGTCCCGGCCGGCTGCGCGCCGCCCGGCCGGGTGCCGTCCGGCTCCGCACGGCACAGCGGCACGTCCCCCGGCCGCCCGCCGGGCCTCGCCCGCCGCTCCCGCACGGTGCGCACCACCATCAGCACCGCCACCGTGAGCATCAGGAGGGCGAACCCCGACATCAGCAGGGCCGGGTCCAGGGCCGCGCTCCAGCGGGAGCCGAGGTAGGTGCCGGCCGTGCCCAGCGCGCCGAAGACCGCGCCGGCCGCC
Organism: Streptomyces sp. x-80; assembly: GCF_046549095.1. Taxonomy (NCBI): domain Bacteria; kingdom Bacillati; phylum Actinomycetota; class Actinomycetes; order Kitasatosporales; family Streptomycetaceae; genus Streptomyces; species Streptomyces sp. x-80. Next base: position 319,111 of record NZ_JAJPWM010000002.1, on the reverse strand, counting down.
CAGCGGATCCGGCCCGCCCGCGCGTGACAGGCCAGGCCGGTGACACAGCCGACCGCGACCACGACCAGGGCGCCCGCGGTCGCCTCGTGCGGCGACTGGCCCAGCAGATAGACCAGGACCGGTACGGCCAGGACCGAACCGCCGCCGCCGAGCGCGCCCAGCAGCAGACCGATCAGCAGCCCGCACGGGAGCGCCGTGACGGCTATGCCGACGGACACGAGGCCCGCGGCGCGAGATCGACCGACCGGCTGTCGTCGGACCACTGCGCGACGAACGCGAACCGGTCACCGCGCACCGCCGTCTCGCGCCACTCCACCGGCCGCTCCCCGGCCCGGCCCAGCCGCTCGATGGCGAACGCCGCCTCGCGGTCGGCCAGTCCCAGCAGCCACGCCTGCCGGACGTCCGGCAGGAACGGATGGATACGTTCCCGGCCGCCGGTGACCTTCACCCCGCAGCGCCGCGTCAGCTCGCTGTAGAGCGCGGTGTGCCCGAAGTCGGCGTCCAGCAGCGGTTCGGCGATCTCGGCGGGCAGATACGCGGTGTCGTGCGCGAGCGGTTCGCCGTCCGCCAGCCGCAGCCGCTCCAGTACGACCAGCGGTGCGTCCGGGGCCAGCTCCAACTGCCCGGCGACCGTGCCGTCCACTGTCCGCTCCAGCCGCAGCACCTCGCTGCGCTGCTCCACGCCCTGGCCCTCCAGTTCGCGGAAGAGGCTGTAGAGCGAGCCGAGCGGCTGCTGTATGCGGCGGGTGTCCAGCCGGCTGGCGCGGCCCCGCTCGGCGATGACCAGGCCGTCGGCGCGCAGTTTGCGCAGCGCCTCGCGGACGGTGTGCCGGCTGACCTCGTACTCACCGGTGAGCCGGTGCTCGGCCGGGAACTCCTCGGTGAACGCGCCGGCCTCCATCCGGCGGCGCAGATCGGCGAAGAGCTGGGCCCACAGGGGCAGCGGCGAGCGCCGGTCCAGGGGGCGCGGCGCGTGCTCGCCGTCCGGCGGCTCGGTCGTCATGGCGGGGTTCCTCCACGGAGGTGCGGGTGAGGCGATGGCGGTGGCCGAGACGGGAGGTTCCGGGGTGCACCGGGTTGTCGTCACGTTCTCGGATGCCTAATGTACGTACATCCGTGCATCCGCACAACGCATCATGCAGTACGCCCGAGCGGGCCCGAGGCAGTGCACACGGGCTCCGCGCACCCCTGGAGGCCGACCGTGCATTTCGCGCAGTACTACCTCGACTGCCTCTCCCAGGCGTCGTACCTGATCGGCGACGAGACCACCGGACGCGCCGTCCTCGTCGATCCGCGCCGTGACATCGACGAATACCTGCGCGACGCGGCACAGGCGGGCCTGCGCATCGAACTCGTCATCGAGACGCACCTGCACGCCGATTTCCTCTCCGGCCACCTCGAACTCGCGCGGGCGACCGGCGCCGCCATCGCCTTCGGCGAGGCCGCCGGGACCGGCTTCCCCATCCGGCGGCTACGGGACGGTGAACGCATCGCCCTCGGCGACGACAGGACGGGCGGCGTCACGCTCACCGTCCTCGCCACCCCCGGCCACACCCTCGAATCCATCTGCCTGGTCGTCCACGAACACCCCGGCGACGCCGTGCCGTACGGCGTACTGACCGGCGACACCCTCTTCGTCGGCGACGTCGGCCGCCCCGATCTGCTCTCCGCCGCCGGGCACACCCCGCACGACATGGCCGTCCGTCTGCACCGCTCGCTGCACGGCAAACTCCTGACCCTCCCCGACGCCACCCGGGTCTTTCCCGGACACGGCGCGGGCTCGGCCTGCGGCCGCAACCTGTCCACCGAGACCACCTCCACCATCGGCGAGCAGCGCCGCGTCAACTACGCCCTGCAACCCATGCCGGAGGCCGACTTCGTCCGCCTGGTCACCGCGGACCAGCCCGCCGCCCCCGGCTACTTCGCCCATGACGTGGCCCTCAACCGCGACGGCCACCCCCTCCTGGAGCCCGGCCCGCCGGCCGCCCTCACCCTGGCGGAGGCGTGTGCGGCCCGCGCCGAACAGGGCGCCGCCCTCCTCGACTGCCGCCCCCTGGCCGCCTACACCGAGGCCCATCTCACCGGTTCGCTGCACGCCGGACTGGACACCCGGTTCGCCGAGTACGCCGGCAGCGTGGTCGCCCCGGGCACGCCGATCGTGCTGCTCGCCGACCCCGGCACCGAGACGGAGGCCCGCCTGCGCCTCGCCCGTATCGGCTACGACCACGTCCTCGGCCACGTCCCCGACCCGGCCGCCGCACTGGCCCGCGAACCCGCGCTGACCTCCCGCAGCAACCGCATCTCGATCGACCAACTCCCCGCCGCTTCCGACCAGTTGATAGACGTCCGCAACCCGTCCGAACACGCCGCGGGCGCCCTGCCCGGCTCGCTCAACATCCCGCTGGCCGGTCTCCTCGACCGCATCACCCACCTGGACCCCGCCCGCCCCGTCGTCCTCTACTGCCGCAGTGGCAACCGCTCGGCCATCGCCGCGGCGCTGCTGGAGGCGCGCGGGTTCGGCGAGGTCTGCGATGTGCTGGGGGGTTACGCGGCGGTCGAGGCCGGAGAACGGGAGACGGCCGGCGCGGGGTGAACGGGGTGGGCCGTGGGGTCGCCGGGAGCGCGCCGACGCGGTGCCGGCAGGGCATTGACGCGGCGCCCGCTCCCCGAGGCCCCGGTGTGCGTGGCGCCGGGCTGCCGTGGCCCGTTGACGCCATGTCGGTCCGAGAGCGGCAGGCTGCTGTCCCCGGCCGTGACCGAACCCGCTCACCTGCGCGCCACCCGGGCCGCCTACGACACCGTCGCCGCCGGCTACGCCACCGTCCTCCGTACGGAACTGGACACCGAACCGCTGGACCGAGCCATGCTCGCCGCGTTCGCCGAGCTGGTACGGCCGACGACGCCGGCCCGGTCGCCGATCTCGGCCGAGGCCCCGGCCGGGTGCGCGTGAGCCGCGAACCGCAAGGCCGTACGCCGTGAGCTGTCAGGCCGTACGCCGCGAACCGCAAGGCCGTACGCCGGCCAAGCCGTGCGGCGGTATCGGCGCGCGGGCCGGGAGCCGTGGCCACCGGACGGCGGGCCCGCCCCCGCTCCTCGTGGGCGGGCCGGGACGGCCACCGGTCCGCCCCGGAGCGGCGGAACCGGAGCGGCGGAACCGGAGCGGCGGAACCGGAGCGGCGGAACCGGGGCGGCGGAACCGGGGCGGCGGCTCACCCGCCGGAGGCGGGCCCCGTCCCCCGCCGTCGGCGCGCGGCCCCGCGCAGCGCCCGTGCCCCGCCCGGTACCAGGGGCAGCGCCAGCACCAGCGAGGCGATCAGGCATACCGCGGCCGGGCCGAGGAGTGAGGGGTGGGCGCCCGCGCCGGTGAGGGCGAGGCCGAGGCCCGCCGTGACGGTCAGGGCGGACTTGGTCACCCCGGACGCCTCGCCCGCGCGGGCCGGGTGGACGACGGCCTGGGTGCCGGTGAGGGCCAGGCCGCCCGCCACGCCCAGCGCGGCCGCGGCCCCGGTCGTGGCCGTCAGCAGGGCGGGCGTGGCCGCACCGGCTCCCCCACCGGGACAGGCAGCCCAGAGCGTGGCCGCGGCGGCGGCCAGACAGAGCGCCATCACCGGTACGGCGGCCGCGGGCCGCACCCGGCCGGCGAGGGGGCCACCGGCGGCCAGCGCGGCGGCCGGGACGAGGAAGGCCGCCCCCGCCCCCAGCACCGACAGCCCCCGGTCCTCCTGGAGCGTCAACGGGACGGCGAACAGCAGGGCCACGGTCGCGGAGTTGGCGACCGCACCGGCCGCCGTCAGCCGGACGTACGGCCGGTTGCGGAAGAGCGCGAGGTCCACCAGCGGGGCACGGGAGCGCCGCTCGGCCCGTACGAACACCGCGGCCAGCAGCGCCGCACCGGCCGCCCAGCCCCAGGCCGCGCCGTGCTCCACCCACCGGGACAGGCAGACCAGCGCGCCGGTCGCGGCGGCCGCGCCGGGGAGGTCGAGGCGGTGCCCCGGGGCCGGGTCGCGGGACTCGGCCGCCCGCCGGGCGCACAGCGCGGCCGCCACGGTGAGCGGCACCGTCAGCCAGAAGACGGCCCGCCAGGAGACGGCCTGGGCGAGGGCGCCGCCGAGGAACGGCCCGCAGACGGTGGCCAGACCGGCCAGTCCCAGCGCCCGGCCGGTCGCCCGGCGGCCGTGCCCCGGGGGGAAGGAGGTGGTGAGCAGGGCCAGCCCGGCGGGCATGATCAGCGCACCGCCCGCGCCCTGGAGTATCCGTGCCGCCACCAGGAGGGGCAGCGACGGGGCGAGCGCGCAGAGGGCGGCGGCGGTGCCGAAGAGCGCCAGGCCGAGGAGGAGCATCCGGCGCCTGCCGTACAGATCGCCCAGCCGCCCGGCGACCGGCATCAGCGAACCGGCGGCCAGCAGGTAGCCGCTGATCACCCAGGGGAGGGCCGTCGCGGACCCGGGCAGGGCGGCGCGGACGACGGGCAGCGCCAGGTTCAGCGCGAAGGAGTCCAGCTGGACGCAGAAGGCGCCGGTGGCGACGGCGGCGAGTGCCCAGCGGGCGGGCGGGGGATACGGCACTGCGGCCGGACGGCAGGGGGATGCGGGCACGGGGACACCTCTCACGGGTGGGTGGGATACGGGGGGTGCGAGAGGGGAAGGAGTGCACCGGAAGGGGGCCGGCAGGCCCGGGTGGCTCGCGAGGGCGGGGTGACCGCCCGGGGGCGCGAAGGGGCGCGAGCGGGTGCGGGAAAGGGTGCGGAAGGGGGCGTGAGCCCGTACAGCGGACGTTCAGCGTTCGTTGATCGGCGATCACCAAGCTGAACCGCATGTTGCACCGTGTGACTTCAGAGCATGCAGAAAACGCCCGTGAACTGCAAGAGCAGCAGGCGTCGCGGATCGCCCTCACCTGGACCGGAGAGCCCGGCCGGATGGAGGAGATGACGCACGGTGTGCTCATCGAGCAGGCGGAGCGGGCCGCCGCCGCGCTCAGCCGGTACGGGGTACGGGCCGGTGACCGGGTCGCGGTGCATCTGCCGCTGGTGCCCGAGTCGGTGATCGCCACGATCGCCTGCGGGCGGCTGGACGCGATCCGCAGCTCGCTGCCGGTCTCCCTGACCGTGCCCGAACTGGCCGCGCGGGTACGGGAGTCGGGGGCCCGGGTGCTGATCACCGCGGACGCGGCGTTCTGGGACGGGGCGGTACGGCCGGTGAAGGCGCTGCTCGACCACGCCCTGGCGCGGGGCGCGGGCCCGGATCCCGCGGCGCGGCGGACGGTGCTGGTGGTGAACCGGTGCGCGCGGCCGGTCTCCTGGACGCCGGGCCGCGACCGCTGGTGGCACGAGGTCCTCGAAGAGGTCTGAGCGGCGGGCGGCGCGGGCGGCGGGCACCAGGAGCCGGCACGGCGGCGGTGGCCGGCGACGTCGGCCGGTTCTCGTGTTTTTTCGCGCGATATCGGGCTAATCACGTGCCGAAGGTCCCGGGTATTTCGGTGACCTCGGTCGCTCCCGCGGGCGGCCAACGGCTCTAACGCGCTTCTTCTCGGCGGAGCACCGTGGAAAGGCACAGGTCTCTCAGCCGAAATAGGGGAAGCACCATGAGTCCCGCAGTGAAGGGGTCGCCGTCACAGGCGGCCGGTCCGGTCCCGCCGGAGGAGTTCGATCCAGGTCAGTACCGGCCGGGCCGTACGATCACCGACTGGCAGCCGGAGAACGAGCTGTTCTGGAAGTCGGTCGGCAAGAAGGTCGCCAACCGCAACCTGTGGATCGCCGTTCCCGCGCTGCTGGTGGCGTTCGTGGTGTGGCAGGTGTGGAGCGTCACCGCCACCAACCTCAAGGACGTCGGCTTCGGCTTCAGCACCTCGCAGCTGTTCTGGCTGACCGCCATCCCCGGACTCACCGGTGGCACCGCCCGGATCTTCTACACCTTCCTCGGCCCCATCGTCGGCCAGCGCCGCTTCACCGCGCTGTCCACGGTCGTCCTGATCGTGCCGCTGATCTGGCTCGGCTTTGCGGTGCAGAACCCCGACACCCCGTACGTCGTGATGGCGGCCATCGCCGCGCTGTGCGGTATCGGCGGCGCCAACTTCGCCTCCTCGCTGGCCAACATCGGCTTCTTCTTCCCGAAGCGGGAGAAGGGCAACGCCACCGGCATCAACGGCGGTCTGGGCAACCTCGGCGTCTCCGTCGTCCAGCTGGTCACCCCGATCGTCATCACCAGCTCGGTGCTGGCGCTGGGCTCCGCCCAGCACAAGGCCGACGGCACGTCCGTCTGGCTCCAGAACGCGGCGTTCCTCTGGGTGCCGGTCCTGGTGGCGCTGGCGGTGGTCGCCTGGTTCGGGCAGAACGACCTGAAGGTCGCGTCCACCCCGTTCAGCAAGCAGAAGGTCATCTTCCGGCGTAAGCACAACTGGCTGATGACCTGGCTCTACGTCGGCACCTTCGGCTCGTTCATCGGCTTCGCGGCCGCGCTGCCGATGCTGATCAAGACCACGTTCACCCCGATCGACGCGTCGTACTCGGCGGCGACCTACGCCTGGATGGGCCCGGCGGTCGGCGCGCTGGCCCGCTGGGCCGGCGGCTGGCTCGCGGACAAGATCGGCGGGGCCCGGGTCACCATCCTGTCCTTCGTGGGCATGGCGGCCTCGATCGTCGGCGTCATCAACTTCCTGCCGTCCGGCGGCGACAACGGTTCGTTCTGGGGCTTCTTCGGCTGCTTCCTGAGCGCCTTCCTCTTCTCCGGTATCGGCAACGGCTCGACGTTCCGGCAGATCCCGGTGATCTTCCGGGACCAGCATCTGAAGGGCCTGGAGGAGGGCACCCCCGCCTACGCCGCGGCGCTCAAGCAGGCCGAGATGGAGGCGGGCGCGGTCACCGGCTTCACCTCCGCCATCGCGGCCTACGGCTTCTTCTTCATCCCGGCGCTGTTCGCCTCGATCGCGGTGACCAGTGCGATGTGGGGCTTCGTCGCCTTCTACCTCAGCTGCATCGCGGTGGCGTGGTGGTTCTACGCGCGCAAGGGCGCGGAGGCGCCCAGCTGACGGCGGCGGGTCCGTTCGGCTGACGCACCCGCCCACCCTCTGCCGGCGCATTGCCGGACGGCGGGGCGACCGGACCCGGTCCGGTCGCCCCGCCGTCCGGCGTGCGGGGGCCTCGTGGGGTTTCCGTGGTTCCTTCGCGGCTTTACGCGACCTTTCGGAAAATTCTTGTGAATGCGTTCACAAGTAAACCAGGGTCGAAAGTCCCTGACGAAAGTCCAGGTCAAGGTGGGTGTCAAGGTGGGGTGACGGTCAAGGTCGGGACTTTCGGACTCTTTTCGGGGACCAATGCCGAGCCGTCCGATCGATCAAAAGGAGTCCAATAGAAGAGACGAGGGCACAGCGATTCGGAAGGTGTGCATCATGACCGCAACACCCGCGGAGAAGACGACGAGCGGCGAAGCCTGGGACGGTTTCAAGGGCGGCCTCTGGCGGGATGCCGTCGACGTCCGTGACTTCGTCCAGCAGAACTACACCCCCTACGAGGGCGACAGCGCCTTCCTCGCGGGACCGACGGAGCGCACCACCGCGGTGTGGCAGAAGCTCCTGGGCATGTTCCCGCAGGAGTTGGCCGAAGGCGTCCACGACGTCGATGTGCACACCCCCTCGCGCATCGACGCGTTCGCCCCGGGCTACATCGACAAGGACCTCGACCTCATCGTCGGCCTCCAGACCGACGCCCCGCTCAAGCGCGCCATCATGCCCAACGGCGGCTGGCGGATGGTCGAAGGCGCCCTCAACGCCTATGGCTACGAGGCCGATCCGCAGGTCCGGGAGATCTACACTCACCTGCGCAAGACCCACAACGACGGGGTCTTCGACGCCTACACCCCCGAGATCCGCGCCTGCCGCTCCTCCGGCATCATCACCGGCCTCCCGGACGCCTACGGCCGCGGCCGGATCATCGGCGACTACCGCCGTGTCGCCCTCTACGGTGTGGACCGCCTCATCGAGGACAAGAAGGCCGACAAGGCCGACGCCGACGCGCAGTGGCCGACCGAAGAGGTCATCCGCGAACGCGAGGAGACCGCCGAGCAGATCAAGGCGCTCGGCGAGCTCAAGGCGATGGCCGCCCGCTACGGCTTCGACATCTCGCGCCCCGCCGCCACCGGCCGGGAGGCCGTCCAGTGGCTCTACTTCGGCTATCTCGCCGCCGTCAAGGAGCAGAACGGCGCGGCCATGTCCATCGGCCGCATCGACAACTTCCTCGACATCTACCTCCAGCGCGACATCGACGCCGGCCGCCTCACCGAGGCGCAGGCCCAGGAGTACATCGACGACTTCGTCATCAAGCTCCGCATCGTCCGCTTCCTGCGCACCCCCGAGTACAACGAGCTCTACTCCGGCGACCCCACCTGGGTCACCTGGTCGATGGCCGGTATCGGTGAGGACGGCCGCCCGCTCGTCTCCCGTACGACCTTCCGCGCCCTCCAGACCCTCTACAACCTCGGCCCGGCCCCCGAGCCCAACCTCACCGTCTTCTGGTCCCCGCAACTCCCGCAGGGCTTCAAGGACTTCGCGGCCAAGGTCGCCATCGACACCTCGGCCATCCAGTTCGAGTCCGACGAGCTGATGCGCCCCAAGTACGGCGACGACACCGCCATCGCCTGCTGCGTCTCCGCGATGGCCGTCGGCAAGCAGATGCAGTTCTTCGGGGCCCGGGTCAACGTCGCCAAGGCGCTGCTCTACGCGATCAACGGCGGCCGGGACGAGAAGACCGGCAAGACCGTGGTGCAGGGCTTCACGCCCGTCGAGGGCGAGTACCTCGACTACGACACCGTCGCGCCGCAGTACGACGCGATGCTGGAGTGGCTGGCCAAGACGTACGTCCACGCCCTCAACGTCATCCACTACATGCACGACAGGTACGCCTACGAGCGCATCGAGATGGCGCTGCACGACCGCGCCATCCTGCGCACCATGGCCTGCGGCATCGCCGGACTCTCGGTCGCCGCGGACTCCCTGTCGGCCATCAAGCACGCCCGGGTGAAGGTGATCCGCGACGAGACCGGCCTGGCCACCGACTACGAGATCGAGGGCGAGTACCCGGCGTACGGCAACAACGACGAACGGGCCGACGACATCGCCCGCTCGCTGGTGCACGAGTTCATGCAGAAGGTGCGCAAGCACCCGACGTACCGTGACGCGCTGCACACCCAGTCCGTGCTGACCATCACCTCGAACGTCGTCTACGGCAAGAAGACCGGCAACACCCCCGACGGGCGGCGCGCCGGCACCCCCTTCGCGCCCGGCGCCAACCCGATGAACGGCCGCGACGAGCACGGCTACATCGCCTCCGCGATGTCGGTCGCCAAGCTGCCGTACGACGACGCCGAGGACGGCATCTCGCTGACCAACACCATTACCCCCGACGCGCTCGGCCGCACCCCCCAGGAGCGGGTCGACAACCTCGCCGGAGTGCTGGACGGCTTCATGGCCAGCGACGGCTTCCACATGAACGTCAACGTGCTCGACAAGGCGACCCTCCAGGACGCCATGGAGCACCCGGAGAACTACCCGCAGCTGACCATCCGGGTCTCCGGATACGCGGTCAACTTCGTGCGGCTGACCCGCGAGCAGCAGCTCGATGTCATCAACCGCACCTTCCACGGGTCGCTCTGACCCGTACCCCACGGGCCGGCCCCTCCGGCCGGCCCACCGAGCCCGCGGCGCCGGTGCCGGGCCCTCACCCCGGCACCGGCGCCGCGTACCCCCGTATCCGTCCCGGCCCCGCCCCCCCGCATCCCACAGCTCCGTATCCACCCAGCTCAGGAGGTCCTGCCATGGCCGTCTTGCTCGGCTCCGACATACCCGTAGGCGTACCCGCCGCCTGGGACCCGACGAACGAGCCGGTCACCCCCGCGGCCGCCGTCCAGCACCGCCCCATCTCCGGCTCCGTGCACTCCTGGGACCTGTCCACCGGCGTCGACGGCCCCGGCACGCGCTTCGTGACCTTCCTGGCCGGCTGCCCGCTCTCCTGCCTGTACTGCCACAACCCCGACACCTGGAAGATGCGCAACGGCAAGCGCACCTCCGCCGACGAGGTGGTGGCCGAGGCCGCCAAGTACCGCACCTTCATCCGGGCCGCGGGCGGCGGCGCCACCATCAGCGGCGGCGAGGCGCTGCTCCAGCCGGTCTTCACGGGTGAACTCCTGCACCGCTTCCGGCACGAACTCGGCCTGCACACCGCCCTGGACACCTCCGGCTTCCTCGGCGCCCGCGCCACCGACGCGATGCTGCGCGATGTGGATCTGGTCCTGCTGGACATCAAGTCCTGGGACCGCGCCCTCTACCAGCGCCTCACCGGCCGGCAGCTGCGGCCCACCCTGGACTTCGCGCACCGCCTCGCCGGTCTCGGCACCGAGGTGTGGATCCGCTTCGTCCTCGTACCCGGCCTCACCGACGCCCCGGCCAACATCGAGGGCGTCGCCGCCTTCGCCGCCTCCCTCGGCAATGTCTCCCGGGTGGACGTCCTGCCGTTCCACAAGCTGGGCGAGTCCAAATGGGACCGCCTCGGCTTGGACTTCACCCTCCGCGACACCCCGTCGCCCACCGCACAGCAGCTGGCCGCGGCCCGCGAGGTGTTCGCGGGCCATGGGCTGACGGCGGTCTGACGGGAGCGACGGGGCTGAACGGTCCGGCCCCGGTTCTCCGGGGCCTGGCTCCCAGGCCCCGGACCGGGTTCCCCAGCCCCCGGCCCCCGGTCGCGGCGGGGCGGCCGGGGCCGCCATGGGGCCGCCGCCCGTCACCCGCACGGGCGCGCCCCTGTCACGTACGCCCCACCATCTACGCCCCCACCCCGTACGCCCCACCGGTACGTACGCGCCCCGGCCCTCACCCACTAGGCCGACAAAACGGGCCATAACTCGCACAAGCCCCTACCGTGGGCCCCGTGCCACAGCCATCAGCCGCCCCACCCGCCCCGGCGCCCGCCCCGGAAGCAGCGGCGCCGCCCCGGCCGAGGCCACCAGCCGTCCGCGCGACGCTGGTGGCCTCGGCCGTCGCCCTCCTCCTGATCGCCGCCATCGTCCTCGGCAGCCGCCTGCTGCGGAACTTCGACTCCGCCCTGCTCCCCTACGCCGTGGCCACCGTCTTCCTCGCCTTCGGCGTCGCCTACCGCTACACCGTCTGGATCAGCGCACCGCCCGCCCGCCGGCTCTTCCGGCAGGGCTGGCGCAGCTTCTTCTCCCCGGAGAACTTCCGCAAGGCACCCACCGCCCTGCCCCGCATGATCGCCACCTACCTCGGCTTCCAGAAATTCCTCGGCGCCCGCTCCCACGCCCGCTGGGCCGCCCACCAACTCCTCTTCTGGGGCTGCCTCCTGGCCGCCGTCATCACCTTCCCGCTCACCTGGGGATGGTTCACCTTCACCTCCGGTACCGGCTCCGGGCCCGGCTACGAGATGCGGATCTGGGGCTTCAAGGTCATCGGCTTCGACTCCGCGAGCGTCGTCGGCTGGGCCATGTTCCACGGCCTCGATCTCGCCGCCGTCCTCGTCATCGCCGGGGCCGGCTACTTCCTCTGGCGCCGTATGCGCGACCGCGCCGCCACCACCGGACAGCGCTTCGGCTACGACCTCGTCCCGCTGCTCGCCCTCATCGTCGTCTCCGTCACCGGGCTCCTGCTGACCTTCTCCGAGGTCTTCCTGCACGGCGGCGGCTACGCGTTCCTCGGCATCCTGCACATGGCGTCGGTGGTCTTCACCCTCATCTACATCCCGTTCGGAAAGTTCTTCCACATCGTGCAGCGGCCCGCCGCCGTCGGTATGCAGCTGTTCAAATACACCGCCCGGCAGAACGACAAGATCTTCACCTGCCGCCGCTGCGGCGAACCCGTCGACACCGCCCCCTATATCGACGGTCTGCGCGGCACCATGCGCGAACTCCACCTGGAATTCGACGAATTCACCACCTACTGCCCGCGCTGCAAACGGATACTGCGCGGCAGCGCCTACCTCACCCACGTCAAACGGGGCTTCGCATAGACCAACGGCGCGTTACGCCACCGCCTGCACGTCGCACAGCCAAAGGTGCCGCACACAGCCACGCAGGGCCCGCACATCACCAGGGGAAGCAGGGGAAGAAGTCCAGTGACCATCCCGATCGACCCGACCATCGCCCCGCCCGGCACCCGCAACTTCCGCGACGCCGGCGGTATCCCCGCCGACAGCTGGCGCGCCGACCAGAGCGGCGAAACCCTCGTCCCCACCCACTGCTGCTTCTGCGGTGTGCAATGCGGTATGTACCTCCGCGTCAACAAGGCCGGCCGGGTATTCGGCGTCGAACCCCGCAACCACGACATCAACCGCATGCGGCTCTGCCCCAAAGGCATCAACGCCTACCAGCAGGTCAACCACCCCGACCGGCTCACCGCGCCACTGATCCGCCGCAGCCGCGACGAACCCCTCCGGGAATGCTCCTGGGACGAAGCACTCGACTTCACCGCCGCCGAGATCCGCCGCATCCAGGAAGCCCACGGCGCGGACGCCTTCGGCATGCTCGGCGGCGCCTCCCTCTATACCGAGAAGACCTACCTCGTCGGCAAATTCGCCCGGGTCGCCCTGAAAACCAAACATGTCGACTACAACGGCCGGCTGTGCATGGTCAGCGCCGCCGGCGCCAACAAACTCGCCTTCGGCATCGACCGGGCCGGCAACCCCTTCTCCGACATCCTGCTCAGCGACTGCGTCCTCATCGCCGGCTCCAACGTCGGCGAATGCTTCCCGGTCATGACCCAGTACCTCTGGGGCGCCCGCGACCGCGGCGCCCGGCTCATCGTCATCGACCCCCGCGAAACGCCCGTCGCACGCACCGCCGACCTGCACGTCCCGCTCAAACCCGGCACCGACTCGGCCTTCTTCAACGCCGTCCTGCACGTCATCATCCGCGAGGGCCTCACCGACGAGTCCTACCTCGCCCGCCACGCCACCGGCTGGGACGACGTCAAAGCCACCGTCCAGGACTACCCGCCGGACCGCGCCGCCGGCATCTGCGGCGTCAGCGTCCAGCAGATCGAACAGGTCGCCCGCTGGTTCGCCGGGGCCGAACGCGCCATGGCCTGGCACGCCCGCGGCGTCGAACACCACAGCCAAGGCGTCGAGAACTGCCTGTCGATCATCAATATGTGCGTCGCCACCGGACACATCGGCCGCCCCGGCGCCGGCTACGGCACCCTCACCGGCCAGGGCAACGGCCAGGGCGGCCGCGAACACGGCCAGAAATCCGATCTGCTGCCCGGCGGCCGCTCCATCACCAACCCCGAACACCGCCGGCAGATCTGCGCCATCTGGGGCATCGAGGAATCCGAACTCCCGGCCGCCGGCACCTCGATGATGGAAATGGTCCACCAGATGCGGCGCCAGGAGATCCGCGGCCTCCTCGGCGTCTGCAACAACCCCTTCGTCTCCCTCCCCAACTACCACGTGGTCAAAGAGGGATACGACACCCTCGAATTCCACGTCCAGCTCGACTTCTTCCTCTCCGAGACCGCCGAACGGGCCGACGTCGTCCTCCCGGTCACCGTCTGGGCCGAGGACGAAGGCGTCATGGCCAACGCCGAAGCCCGCGTCGTCAAACACAACAAGGCCCAGGACCCGCCACCCGGCGTACGCACCGACACCTGGGTCCTGTGCGAACTCGCCCGCCGCCTGGGCGCCGGCGACAAATTCGCCTTCACCGGCGCCCGCGACGTATTCGAAGAACTCCGCACCGCCTCCGCGGGCACCGTCAACGACTACTACGGCATCACCTACGAACGCCTCGAAGAAACCGGCGGCATCTCCTGGCCCTGCCCCACCACCGAACACCCCGGCACACCCCGGCTCTTCGAAGACGGCCGGACGTACCACCCGGACGGGAAAATCCACCTCCAGACCGTCGAATGGCACCCGCCCATCGACCCCTACAGCGACGAATTCCCGCTCTCCCTCACCACCGGCCGCACCGTCGCCCAGTACCTCTCCGGCAACCAGACCCGCCGCCTGGGCGCCCTCGTCGAACAGGCCCCGCGCCCCTGGGTCGAGGTGCACCCCTCACACGGCTTCCGCAACGGCGACCCCGTACGCGTCGTCACCCGCCGTGGCAGCGCCGTCTACCCCGCCCTCGTCCTGGAAGCCATCCGCCCCGACACCGTCTTCGTCCCCTACCACTGGCCCTACCCCACCGCCGCCAACACCCTGACCATCGACGCCCTCGACCCCCGCTCGAAGATCCCCGAGTACAAGGTCTGCGCCGCCCGCATCGAGGCCGCCGACGCCCCCGACGAGGTCCCCGCACCACCCACCGGGCCCGGCCACGAGGCGTACCCCGAAACCCAGGTTTCCCGCACCGACCCCCTGCCGCCGACCGCACCCCAGGGCCGCGGCACCGCAGAGAGGGGCTGACCGCCGCCATGATGGGCAAGACGATCTTCATCGACCCGGGGCGCTGCATCGGCTGCCAGGCATGCGTATCGGCCTGCCGCGAATGCGACTCGCACCGCGGGAAATCCATGATCCATCTCGACTACCCCGACGAGGGCGGCTCCGTCGCCTCCCTGCCCACCGTCTGCATGCACTGCTCGGACCCGGTCGCCCCCTGCGCCGAGGTCTGCCCCGCCGAAGCGATCCTCGTCACGCCGGACGGCGTGGTGCAACAGGCCGACACCACCCGCTGCATCGGCTGCGCCAACTGCGTCAACGCCTGCCCCTTCGGCGTACCGAAGATCGACCTGGCGGCGAAACTCCAGCTCAAGTGCAACCTCTGCTACGACCGCACCGCCTACGGCATGGCCCCGATGTGCGCCACCGTCTGCCCGACCGGCGCCCTCTTCTACGGCACCCTCGAAGAGCTCCAGGCCGAACGCCCCGGTGTCGAGGTCGCCGACTCGTTCGTCTTCGGCGAGGCCGTCGTCCACACCGGGGTCGCGATGGTCGTCCCCGCCGACAAGGTCCAGTGGCCGGTACCGGGCGGACTCCCGGTCGTCGAGGTCAACGGCCGCGATACGCGGCCACCGCGGGGCGACGCCGGACAGCCGGCGGACGGGACCGGTGTCCGATGAGTACGCAGCAGCCGTCGGCCGCGTACGGAGCCGATCCGCGGCGGCCGGTGAGCGCGGTGCGGCCACCGCGCACGGAGGGCGCCGGGAGTGTGAGCGTGCCGAAGCCGAAAGGGAAAGTGCTGTCGCTGTCGCAGCCGAAGGCGGAAGCACTGGCGCAGTCGCAGCCGCGGGTGACGGGAGCCGATATCCGATGAGTACGACGCAGCAGCCACCGGCCGGGAACGGGAACCCGGACCGGCCGGAACACGGCTCCGACCAGCCCTCGGAGCAGCCCCGCGACGGCCTCTCCGCCCAGGAAGAAGCCGCCCTCCGGGACCGCATCAGCGCCGACTCGCTCACCACCAGGCGCGACTACCTGCGCATCGTCGTCACCGTCTCGGGCGGCCTCGCCATCGGCGGACTGGGCGTCGCCGGGGGAGTGCTGCACCGCCACGGCGACGGAGGCGGGGAGGCCAAACGCATCGCCGACCGCCTCCCCGCCGGCGAATCCCTCGCCTTCCGCTACCCCGGCGACGAGGACCGCGCGGTCGCGATCCGCCTCGCCGACGGCTCCCTCGTCGGCTACTCCGCCATCTGCACCCACCTCGCCTGCGCCGTCCTGTGGCGCAAGGAACGCGGCGAGGAGGGCGAGCTGTACTGCCCCTGCCACGAAGGCGTCTTCGACCCCCGCAGCGGCGATGTCACGGCCGGTCCGCCACCCCGTGCCCTGCCCAAGGTCGTGCTCTACGAGCGCGCGGACGGCAGCATCTGGGCCATCGGCACGGCCCGCTCCGGCGAGAGCATCGACCAGGGACTGTGCCGCGAACTCAAGCAGAACAACCCGGAGCTGGCCTCCCGGGTCGGCTGCCCCGGTACCCGGCACAGCCGCGCGCACGCGACCGGCGACCACGCGGACAGCACCGGAAACCACGCCCAGGCCCACCCCAGGCCCCTTGCCGAGGCCCGTACCCGGAGCCGTACCCGGACCGGTGCGCAGGCCCGTACCCAGGCCGGTGCCCACTCCTCCACGGGGGCCGAGGCCGACGCCCGCACCGCCGCTGACGCCCGAGGGAGCGAACGGCCATGACCGACTTCCCGTCCGCCCCGCCCCCCACCCCGCCTCGCCCACCGAATTCCCCTCCGCCACCGGGCCCGCCCACCCCTCCCGATCCACCCGGCCCCCCGCCCTACCACCCCGGCAGTGCGGACCCCCGGCTCAACCGCCCCGTGCACGACCGCTACCCACAGATCCGCCCCACCAGCGGCTACGGCGACCCACGGGTGCACAGCACCGGCCCGGGACCGGGTGCCGGCACCGAACAGGAACCGGAACGCTCGGCGAAACTGTCCGGCCGCCTGATCCTGGCGATGTCCGTCGTCATCGGCCAGCTGTGGGCACTGTCCATCGCCGTCGACGCCTGGATGCGGGGCGACACCGACTCGGCGTGGTGGTGCGCGGGTTTCCTGATCCTCTCCTTCCTCGTCGTCCTGGGCCTCTGGTCCCTCGACAAGAAGGACCGCTGACCACCTCCCCGCACACCGCCCCGCCCCTCACCCACCGCGACACCGCACCCGCACCACAGACGGCACCCGCCACCCCTGGCGGCCGACTGTCCCCACTCCTGCGACGGCCTCCCACCACGGCTGCCTATTCCGGCTTCTCCGGATCAACACGCTGTTCTGTGCGACGGAAGAAGTGTCGGCAGTGGCACGGGTGAGGGCGAGGCCGAAGAAGGCGCGGTAGTTGAGGTGGCGCGTGAGCAGCGGGGATGCGTCGAGGCTGGGAA
This sequence comes from Streptomyces sp. x-80, assembly GCF_046549095.1. Lineage (NCBI taxonomy): Bacteria > Bacillati > Actinomycetota > Actinomycetes > Kitasatosporales > Streptomycetaceae > Streptomyces > Streptomyces sp. x-80. The sequence goes on along the minus strand of NZ_JAJPWM010000002.1, from coordinate 302,288 downwards.
CTTTTCCCCCGTCGCAGCAGACCTATGAGGCAAGCCGGCGCTGCTGGGCACCTCAAGGCCACACGCTCGCGGCCCGCCGGGGCACCCCCGTGTGCCGTCCCTCGCGGTAGGCCGGCGCCGGCTCGGCAGGAGATCGAGCGAGCGTCAGGAGACGGGCCGATGGTGCGCAGAAACCTGCTGACATCGTTCGCCCTGACCGGCGGTCTCGTATCGGTCGGGACCTTCGCGGCGCCCGCGGCATCCGCGGACGCTTCACCAGTCAAGGAGACATGGCCGATGCCTTTACGTGTTCAGATCCTCGTGTACGACGGGGTCGAGGAGCAGGACTTCATCGGGCCGCGGGACGTGTTCGGGCACGCTGCGCAGGCCGGTGGCCAGGTGGAAACGACATTGGTGCGGCCATCGGCTCCTGGCGAGGTGACATGTTTCTTCGGCACCGAAGTCACGGTGCCGAACGCATGGGAGCCCACCGATACCGATCTTCTGATCGTGCCGGGCGGCGGTGACCAGCTGATCAGCGATCCGGATGTCCACCGGAACCTCGTACGGGCCCAGCAGGCAGGAGTCATCGTCGCCGGTGTCTGCACGGGAGTCATGGTGCTGTCCGCGGCAGGCTTGACCAAAGATCGTCCGTGTACGACGCACCATCTCGCCAAGGCCGAGCTGGCTGCCCAGGGAGGCAAGGTGGTCGACGCGCGAGTCGTTGACGACGGGAACTTGGTGACCGCGGGCGGTGTCACCAGTGGAATCGATCTGGCGCTCTGGATGATCACCCGTGAGTGCGGACCGTCCATCGCCCTCAGCGTCGAGTCCGTCATGGAGTACGAGCAGCGCGGCGCCGTCTGGCGCAGTTCCTGATGGTCGTCATAGGAACGTCCTCGCCGGACTCGGCGTAGCTCAGCGGCAGCCCACCGGGGATTCGTCGGTGGCCCGTACCGACTCATCGGGATGATGCGGGCCACCGGCGTGCGCGCGGGTTCGCCGGCCAGTCCCACCGGTCTCCTTCCGAGCCGGCCGTGGGCTCCGGGGGTACTCAGGACGACGTCCTAACGTAGGGGGCGAGGGCAAGGCCGTCACGGGTGGCAGCCGGGTTACGGAGCCGCAGTCCGCCCTGGTCCGCAGCCCGTCCCGGTCCGCAGTCCGCCCTGGTCCGCAGCCTGTCCCGGTCCGCAGCTCACCTCCGGCCGCCACACCCGACCGTCCCCTCCAGGCCACAGCTCACCCCCGTCCGCCCCCTGTCCGCAGCCCCGACCGAACCCCGGCCGCAGCCCACCTCCCCCCGGCCGCACCCCCGCCCGGCCGTACCCTGGAGGCGTGAGCGCCACCCCCGACCCCACCCCGCACCCCGAGCCCGAGGCCGCCCCCGCTTCCGAGGCTCCGATCGCTCCGGCTCCGGCCGCCGAGACCTCGCCCGCATCGCCGGCCCCGCCCGCCGCACGCCCGGCACCCCGGTCCGCCGCCGCCCTCGTCTTCGACGACCCGTTGAACCAGCAGTCCTCGGACGACACCGACCACGGCTGGGGAGAACGCCCCACGGGCGCCGCCGCCGGCAGCGCCGCCGACTTGGCCCGCTTCCTCGACGAAAAGCCGCCCCACCACCTCTGAGCGAGGCGATGGGGCGGCGGAGGCCGGCCGGCAGCGCCTGCGTTACTGCTGCGTCTTCTGAGCGATGACCGTCGCGGAGGACGCGGACGGCGTGGCGGTGGAGCCGTTGCGCTGGGCGATCAGCGCATCGCGGATCTCGACGAGGAGTTCGACCTCGGTCGGGGTCGTCGGAGTCTCGTCCACGGGGTTCTTGGCCGCCTGACGGGCCTTCCACTTGTTCATCGGAAGGATCATGAGGAAGTAGACGACCGCGGCGGTGATCAGGAAGGTCAGGGCGGCGCTGAGCACCGAGCCCCACAGGATGTAGATGCCGTCGGTGAATTCGCCGGTCTTCTTGTCCACGTGGCAGGTGGTGAGACACGCCTTGTAATTGTCCAGGTTCTGCGAGCCGAACGCGCCGATGATCGGGTTGATGACGCCCTTGACCACGGCATTCACGATATTCGTGAAGGCTGCACCAACGACGACCGCGACCGCGAGCTCGATCACGTTTCCGCGCATCAGGAACTCCTTGAATCCCTGAAGTACGCCCTTGTTCTCGCTCACCTGACAGCCTCTTTCCACGCTTACTACGGACGGTGCGCCAACAATCGGCACCGCAATTTACGGCAGGGCGGGCCAGGAGTGTCCAATCGCGCAACACGAACCAGCGATCGACCAGAGCGTCAGTACGGATCGGCCTGATCGGCCCGACCGGACGGATCCGGTTGATCAGCCTGACCGGACGGATCGGCCCGATCGGACGCGTCGGCCCGGTCCGGCGGAACGGCCCGGCCCGGCGGACCGGACGGACCGTTCGGAACCGGCAGGCCGATCGGACCCGGCAGCGCGGCCCGCTCGGGTCGGCCGGTGAGCCGGCGCCGGAGCCACCGACGGTGTGGGGGATGACGCTGGAGGTGTAGGCGTTGGGTGCCTGCCCCATGGGGCGCACGGCGCATGCCTGGCCACCCGCAGCAGTTTCGCGTGCCATGGGGGCGGATGCCACTCGATCTTGGGGCATGGCTACCGCCCGCCGAGGGGCGTCGCGGCCGGGCAGCCGGACCCCGGCGAGGTCCGTACGGCACCGTTCGACACCCCGCTGGCCAGTGCTGCGGCCGTCATCGCCAGACCGGCGGCCAGCATGCGCCGCCGTGGCGGGCGCCGCCAACGGTGCCGCCCGCCGCCCGCCCGCAGTGGTGCGAAGTGCGGTACTTCACATCGTGGGGGAGTGGGGAGAGGAGCCGGCGGAGTGGGTTCGGGGCCGGTGGAGGGAGGACGACGCGGCATGTGATCACCACCTGCGGTGAGGAGTTCGGACCCGGCGATCACCACCGTGCCGCAATCCGCCGAGGCCCGCTCCGGCCTGTGCACAACCCCGCACCTGTGGACAACCCGGCCACCCACACAACCTGGCTACCCGCACAGGACGCCCACCCGCACACCCGGCCACCCGCACAGGACACCCACCCGCACAGGGCACCCACCCGTACAGGACGCCCATCCACTCACCGGAGGTGTATGCCGTCGGAGCAGGGCAGGCAAGCGTGGTCAGGGCAGGCCGGGCAAGCGCCGTCAGGGCAGTTGGATGCCCAGGTCCCAGCCCTCGTGCACGCCGCCGCACGGGCAGTCGCGCGCCTCGCTGCCGGGGAGCGCGGCCACCGCGTCGAACAGCACCTCGCGCAGCCGGCCGACGTTCTGGCCGAAGACCTCCAGCACCTCCTCGTGGGAGACGCCCTCGCCCGTCTCGGTGCCCGCGTCCAGGTCGGTGACCAGCGTCAACGACGTGTAACACAGGCCCAGTTCCCGTGCCAGTACGGCCTCGGGGTGGCCGGTCATGCCGACCACCGACCAGCCCTGCGCGGCGTGCCAGCGCGACTCGGCGCGGGTCGAGAAACGGGGGCCCTCGATGACCACGAGCGTGCCGCCGTCGACCGGTTCCCAGTCGCGGCCGCGGGCCGCCGCCAGCGCGGCCGCGCGCCCCGCGGGGCAGTACGGGTCGGCGAAGGCCAGGTGGAAGACGTTCGGGATGCTGCCGTCGGCCAGTGGCACACCGTCGAAATAGGTCTGCGTACGGGCCCTCGTGCGGTCCACGAGCTGGTCCGGGACGAGCAGCGTTCCCGGGCCGTACTCGGGGCGCAGACCGCCCACCGCGCACGGGCCCAGTACCTGGCGCACGCCGACCGAGCGCAACGCCCACAGGTTGGCGCGGTAGTTGATGCGGTGCGGCGGGAGGTGGTGCTCGCGGCCGTGCCGCGGCAGGAAGGCGACCTGGCGGCCCGCCACCTCGCCCAGGAACAAGGAGTCGCTGGGGCTCCCGTAGGGGGTGTCCACCGTGATCTCGGTCACGTCGTCGAGGAAGGAATAGAACCCCGACCCGCCGATTACACCAATCTCCGCGTCAGCCATGCCGGTCACACTATCGGGGACGCGGGGACGCGGGGACGCCGGGCGGCCCCGTGCCCACGTGAAGTCCGGTTACGGCGGGAACGGCCGTCACAGGGCCGGCCGCTACGGGAGCAGCCGCACCGGGGCCGTCCCCCGGGGGAAACGCGGCGGACCCCGCCGTCGGTGACGGCGGGGTCCGAAGAAGCGCGGGTCAGGCGGCCGAGCTGCCGCTCTTGGCGCCCGAGGTGCTGGCGGCGGCCGACGAGCCCGAAGCGGACGAGGAGGCCGACGAGTCCGAGGACTTCGACGAGGACGACGACTTCGTGTCGGAGCCGCCGTTCGACGAGGAGCTCGACGCGGAGTCGGAGGAGCCCGCAGAGGCGGCGGCCTTGGCAGGGCTGCTGCTGGACGACGAGCCGCGGCTGTCGTTGCGGTAGAAACCCGAGCCCTTGAAGACGATGCCGACCGCGGAGAACACCTTCTTGAGACGTCCGTCACAGCTGGGGCATACCGTGAGCGCGTCATCGGTGAACTTCTGCACGGCCTCAAGGCCCTCGCCGCATGCGGTGCACTGGTACTGGTAGGTCGGCACTTGACTTCCTCCTGGCACTCTCACTCGTTGAGTGCTAACGACGCTCCATAGTGCAGTATTCCGGCCCGTCAGTCCACCGAGACCGGCGCACGGTGACCGACCCCACGCTCCGCCGCGTCCTGGCGCGGCTCCGGTCCCCGGCCGTCGGAGCCGGCCTCCGGGGCCGACGGGTGCGGCAGCAGATGGGCGCGGAGCGCGAGCAGCAGGACGAGCGCCAGCGCCGTGCCGGCCAGCGGCACCAGGAATCCGGAGCTCGGCCCGAACCGGTCCGCCAGCTGGCCGGCCGCCGTCGCCGCGGCGGCCTGGCCCAGCGCGACCGCGCCGGTCAGCCACGTGAAGGCTTCGGTGCGGGCGGAGGCCGGTACCAGCGTCTCGACCAGCGTGTAACCGGTGATCAGCGCGGGGGCGATGCACAGGCCGACGACCAGGCCGACGGCGCCCAGCAGCGGCACCGCGGTCACCGTCCACAGCGGGGCGGTGGCCAGCGTCAGCAGCCCGTAGGCGACCAGCAGCCGGCGCCGCGGGCCGACCTTCCAGGCGATGGCGCCGCAGGCGATGCCCGCCAGCATGTTGCCCGCCGCGAAGATCCCGTAGAGCACGCCGTTGATGCCGGGCCTGCCGATGTCCTGGGTGAAGGCCGTCAGCGAGACCTGCATTCCGCCGAAGACCAGGCCGATGCCCAGGAACGCCACGATCAGGACGCGTACGCCGGGTACCGACAGGGCCGAGACGTGCGGGCGGTCGCCGCTCCGGGGCCGGTGCGCCGGCGGCTGGCTGCGCCGCTGCGCGGCGAAGAGCAGGCCGCCGGCCAGCGTCAGGGCGGCCTCGGCGATCAGACCGGCCGCCGGGTGGACGCCGGTGCACAGCGCGGTCGCCAGCACCGGGCCGACGACGAAGGTGAACTCGTCGGTCACCGACTCGAAGGCGGCGGCCGTCGGCATCAGCGGCGTTCCGCCCAGCCGGGCGGCCCAGCGGGCCCGCACCATGGGGCCGACCTGCGGCGTCGAGGCGCCGGTGGGGACGGCCACCGCGAGCAGCGCCCACAGGGGCGCGTGGGCGAGGGCCAGCGTGATCAGCGCCGCGACGCCCGCGACGTGCACCAGCACGCCGGGGAGCAGCACCGCGCGCTGGCCGAAGCGGTCCGCGAGTTTGCCGCCCTGCGGGGCGAACAGCGCCATCGAGACACCGGTCGCGGCCGACACCACACCCGCGGTGCCGTACGAGCCGGTGGTGCTCTTGACGAGCAGCACGATGCCGATCGTGAGCATCGCGAAGGGCTGCCGGGCCAGAAAGCCGGGCAGCAGGAATGTCCATGCACCGGGGGTGCGCAGCAGTTGTCCGTAACCAGGACGCGAGTCCTTGACCGCGGATGCCACGGCCGGGCCTTTCCGCCGCCTGGTAGCGCGCCGCCGCGAAGGTGTCACGGGTAACGCGCCGAGAGCTGTCCTCTCGCGCAGGACCGAGTGATACCGCGTGGTCCGCACCGGGGAAAGTGGCTGCACAAGGCAGGGGGACCGCGGCCGCCGAGCGGTCGCGCCAGCTCTGCATCAGGCAGAGTCGGTTCGTTGAATTACCGGTTCATACTACAGGCCGTGCGGCCGTGCGGCCCGGTCTCCGCCTCGGCTGTACGGCCGCACGGCCTTCGGGCTCAGCGGGACCCGGAGCCCTTGGGGCGCCGTTCCTCCCGGGCCCGGGAGCGACCGGTTACGCCAGGTTTGCCGGGCGCGCCCACCGTCGCCTCGGCCGTCCCCAGCCAGCCGGCCAGTTTGCCGCCCTGGGAGACCGCTTGCAGCCGGTTCTCGGCCGCGTCGCGCACCGGGTCCGTGGCCACCACCAGCAGCTCGTCGCCGCGCCGCAGCACGGTCGTGGGCGACGGGACGAAGCTCGTACCGTCCCGTACGACCAGGGTGACGGCCGCGCCCGCGGGCATCCGCAGTTCGCCGACCTCCACGCCGTGCATTAGGGACGTCGGGCCTATCGAGGTGGACAGCAGATGGCCGCGCAGCCGCTCCAGCGGCGCCGATTCGATGCCCAGGTCCGCCGCCTCCTCGGTGTCGCCCAGCCGCAGCCGCCGGGCCAGCCAGGGCAGTGTCGGTCCCTGGATGAGGGTGTAGACGACGACCAGGACGAAGACGATGTTGAAGACCGTCTCGCTGCCGGGGACGTTGTTGACCATCGGGATGGTGGCCAGCACGATCGGCACCGCGCCGCGCAGCCCGGCCCAGGACAGCAGGGTCTTCTCCTGCCAGGGCATCCGGAACGGCAGCAGCCCCACGAACACCGACAGCGGCCGGGCCACGGCGGTCAGGATCAGGCCGATGAGCAGCGCCGGAACGATGTCGTCGAGCAGGTTGTGCGGAGTGACGAGCAGGCCGAGCAGGACGAACATGCCTATCTGGCCGATCCAGCCGAGCCCCTCGGCGAAGCCGCGGGTGGCCGCGGAGTGCGGCAGCTTGGCGTTGCCGAGGATCACCGCGGCCAGATAGACGGCGAGGAAGCCGGAGCCGTGCGCCAGCGCCCCGGCCGCGTAGGCGGAGACCGCGATGGCCATCACGGCGATCGGGTAGAGACCGGACGCGGGCAGCGCCACGTGCCGCATGGCGTACGAGCCGAGCCAGCCGATCGCCACCCCGATGGCGGCGCCGATCGCCAGCTCCAGGGCGATCTCGCCGATCAGGACGTACCAGTGCTCCGCGGGACCCGCCGTGGAGAACGCCACGACGAGGATCACCACGGGGGCGTCGTTGAAGCCGGATTCGGCTTCCAGGATTCCCGTCAGGCGGGCGGGCAGCGGCACGCTGCGCAGGACGGAGAAGACCGCCGCGGCGTCCGTGGAGGAGACCACGGCGCCGATCAGCAGCGCCTGTCGCCAGTCCAGCCCGGCCAGATAGTGCGCGCCGGCCGCGGTGACCCCCACGCTCACCGCGACGCCGAGCGTCGACAGCAGTGCCGCCCGGGGCAGTGCCGGTCTGATCTCTTTCCACTTGGTGCCGAGGCCGCCCTCGGCCAGGATCACGACCAGCGCCGTGTAGCCGAGGAGTTGGGTCAGTGCGGCGTTGTCGAAGAAGACGCCGCCGAGGCCGTCCTGCCCTATGGCGACGCCTATCCCCAGATAGATGAGCAAGCTGGGGAGCCCGCTGCGCGAGGAGAGCCGTACCGCTGCGACCGCCAGGAGCAGGACGAGCGAGCCGAGCAGCAGGAGTTCATTGAGGTGGTCGACAGACAGGAGCTGGGTCCTTCCTCGCACGGGTTCCGGGTCGGGTTTTCCTTACCGTATCTAGTTACTGAGACTAACAATTTACCATTGCTTGAAAGTTGGATGTGCTCGCGGTGGCTCCGCGTGGGGGTCACCGAATCCGTGCGCCTATGGTTGCTCCAGCACTCCCACCCTGCCCCTCGAAGGACAGAGATGCCCGCCAACAAGTCCGGCCCAGCCCCCAAAAAGAAGAAGGGGCGGCGTGGCCGCCTCGTCCTGCTCACGGTCGTGGTTCTGCTCGTGGCGGGCATCGGCTCCGGCGCGTACTGGGGCGTCGGCACCGTCCGCGCCTCGCTCCCGCAGACCACCGGCTCTCTCAAACTCCCCGGCCTGACCGGCCCCGTCGACGTCACGCGCGACGCCAACGGCATCCCGCAGATCTACGCCGACACCGACGAGGACCTCTTCCGCGCGCAGGGGTTCGTCCAGGCCCAGGACCGCTTCTGGGAGATGGACGTGCGCCGCCACATGACGTCCGGCCGGCTCTCGGAGATGTTCGGCAAGAGCCAGGTCAAGACCGACGAGTTCCTGCGCACCCTCGGCTGGCACCAGGTGGCGCAGAAGGAGTACGACACCAAGCTGTCGCCGAGCACCAAGAAGTACCTCCAGTCCTATGCCGACGGCGTCAACGCCTACCTCAAGGACCATCAGGGCGCGGCGCTCTCCCTGGAGTACGCGGCCCTCGGCTTCCAGAACGACTACACGCCCGAGAAGTGGACGCCGGTCGACTCGGTCGCCTGGCTCAAGGCGATGGCCTGGGACCTGCGCGGCAACATGCAGGAGGAGATCGACCGCTCCCTGCTCACCAGCCGCTTCACCCCCGCCCAGATCGACCAGCTCTACCCGAAGTACCCGTACAAGAGGAACAAGACGATCGTCGAGGGCGGCACCGTCAGCTCCCTCACCAAGGAGTTCAAGCCGAAGGACTCGGACACCGGAACCCAGTCCGGCACCGGAACCCAGTCCGGCAACGGAACCCAGACCGGCACCGGTGGCCAGAGCGGCACCGCCAACAACGCCGGCCAGGGCTTCCAGACGCAGCTCGCCTCGCTGTCCAAGACCCTGGAAGAGATCCCGGCGCTGCTCGGCCCCAACGGCAACGGCATCGGCTCCAACTCCTGGGTCGTCTCCGGTGCCCACACCACCACCGGCAAGCCGCTGCTGGCCAACGACCCGCACCTCGCCCCGCAGATGCCCTCGCTCTGGTACCAGATGGGCCTGCACTGCCGGACCGTCGGCGCCAAGTGCGGCTACGACGTCGCCGGCTACACCTTCTCCGGTATGCCCGGCGTCATCATCGGCCACAACCAGGACATCTCCTGGGGCATGACCAACCTCGGCGCGGACGTCTCCGACCTCTACCTGGAGAAGATCAACGCCGACGGGTACCTCTACGACGGCAAGCAGAAGCCCTTCACGACCCGCAAGGAGACCATCAAGGTCGCCGGTGGCGAGAGCCACGAGATCACCGTCCGCGCCACCGCGAACGGGCCGATCGTCTCCGACCGCGACGGCGAGCTGTCCGCCGTCGGCAAGAACGCACCGGTCGGCAACGGCGCACCGGACCGCGGCGAGGGCTACGCCGTATCACTGCGCTGGACCGCGCTGAACCCCGGCAAGTCCATGGACGCCGTCTTCGAGCTCAACCGCGCCAAGGACTGGACGGGCTTCCGCAAGGCCGCCGCGCACTTCGAGGTGCCGTCCCAGAACCTGATCTACGCCGACACCAAGGGCAACATCGGCTACCAGGCGCCCGGCCAGATCCCGATCCGCGGCAAGGGCGACGGCCACTTCGACGGCAGCTACCCGGCGCCCGGCTGGGACTCGAAGTACAAATGGACCGGCTACATCCCGCAGGAGTCCCTGCCGTACGAGTACAACCCCGAGCGCGGTTTCATCGTGACCGCCAACCAGGCCGTCGTCGACGAGGACAAGTACCCCTACCTCCTCACCACGGACTGGGGCTACGGCTCCCGCAGCCAGCGGATCAACGACCTCATCGAGTCGAAGATCAAGGACGGCGGCAAGGTCTCGACGGACGATATGCAGACCTTCCAGAAGGACAACAGCAGCGAGATCGCCCGGCTGCTGACGCCCTACCTGACGAAGATCGACATCAAGGACCCGTACGTCCGCCCCGCCCAGCAGCTGCTGGAGGGCTGGGACTTCACCCAGGAGCCCGACTCCGCCGCGGCCGCCTACTTCAACGCGGTCTGGCGCAACACCCTCAAGCTCGCCTTCGGCAACAAGATGCCCAAGGAACTGCGGCTGGCCGGCCAGTGCCTCACCGTCCGCCCGGCCAGTGAGACCGGCCCCGCCGACGACCGCGAGAAGCTGGTACGCGAATGCGGCGAGCGGGCCGCCGACCAGGCGCAGCCCGACGGCGGCGACCGCTGGTACGAGGTCGTCCGCAACATCCTGGACGACCCGGGCAACGACTGGTGGAAGACCGAGGACCGGCCCGGCCACCCCGGCGACAAGAACCGCGACCAGCTCCTCGCGCACGCCATGAAGGACGCCCGCTACGAGCTGACCTCCAAGCTCGGCAAGAACATCGACAACTGGAACTGGGGCCGGCTCCACCAGATGTTCCTGAAGAACCAGACCCTCGGCAAGGAAGGCCCCGCCGTCCTCCAGGGCCTGTTCAACCGCGGCCCCTGGAACGTCGGCGGCGGCGAGGCCGCGGTCAACGCCACCGGCTGGAACGCCGCGGGCGGCTACCAGGTCACCTGGGTCCCGTCGATGCGGATGGTCGTCAACCTCGCCGACCTCGACAAGTCCCGCTGGATCAACCTCACCGGTGCCTCCGGGCACGCCTACAGCGCGCACTACTACGACCAGACCGACAAGTGGGCCAAGGGCGAACTGCTGCCCTGGGCGTTCGGCGAGAAGGCCGTCAAGGCCGCCGCGAAGGACACCCTGACACTGACCCCGTAGGGGCGCGGTCCCCGCGCCGCCACCCCACCGCCCCGGGCGGGCCGGAATCCCTCCGGCCCGCCCGGCGGCGTTCAGCGGCCCCCGCGGCCGCCCGCCCGCGCGAACCGGTGCACCCCCGACGGCGTCACCGCCGCGTGCACCGGCCGGTCGTGCGGTTCGGCCGGTACCTGCGCCAGCACCTCCGTGTCGTACAGCAGCACCACCAGCGCCGGATCCGCAGCGGCCCGCGCCAGCCGCGCCAGCACCCGGTCGTACGAACCGCCGCCGCGCCCCAGCCGCCGCCCCCGGCCGTCCACCGCGAGACCGGGCAGCAGCACCACATCGGCCCCGGTGACGGCCCCCGGGCCCAGCCGCGGCCCGTCCGGCTCCAGCAGCCCGCGGCCGGCCGGCACCAGATGCCCGGCGCCCTCGTACCCCGCCCAGTCCAGATCGTTGTCCGGCAGCAGAACGGGCAGCAGCACCCGCACCCCGGCCGCCCGCAGCGCGTCCAGCAGATCCCGGGTGGGGGGCTCGTGCCCGACCGAGACATACGCGGCGACCGTCCGCGGGGCGGGCGGCACACCGGACGCCGCGCGCCCGGCACCCGTACCCGCCCCGCCCGCCGTCCGCAGCTCGTCCAACTCCCGCGCCCGCCGGGCCAGCGCGGCCCCCGACGCCGCGACGACATCCGCCGGCAATGCCCTCCTCACCTCCAGGAGCTCGCGTCGCAACCTGCGCTTCTCCTCGTGGCCCGTGCTCACGTGCGCCTCTCCTCCCGCTCTCCCGCTCCGTCGACCGGGCACCCGTCATCCTGGCGAACGGGCCGGTTATCGTGGCGCGCATGACTCCATCGCACCCACGGATCAGCAAGGCTGTCATCCCGGCAGCCGGCCTCGGCACCCGGTTTCTCCCCGCGACCAAGGCCACGCCCAAGGAGATGCTCCCGGTCGTCGACAAGCCCGCCATCCAGTACGTGGTGGAGGAGGCCGTCGCCGCCGGGCTCTCCGACGTCCTGATGGTGACCGGCCGTAACAAACGTCCCCTGGAGGACCACTTCGACCGCAACTACGAGCTCGAAGAGGCGCTGCAGCGCAAGGGCGACGAGTCCCGGCTGGCCAGGGTCCAGGAGTCCAGCGACCTGGCGACCATGCACTACGTCCGCCAGGGCAACCCCAAGGGCCTGGGCCACGCCGTGCTGTGCGCCGCCCCCCACGTCGGCGACCAGCCCTTCGCCGTCCTCCTCGGCGACGACCTCATCGACCCCCGCGACCCCCTGCTGCGGCGGATGATAGAGGTCCAGGAGGAGCACGGTGGCTCCGTCATCGCGCTGATGGAGGTCGATCCGGCGCAGATCCACCTCTACGGCTGCGCGGCCGTCACCCCCACCGGCGAGGACGACGTGGTCCGGGTCGCCGGCCTGGTGGAGAAGCCCACCCCCGACGAGGCCCCCAGCAACCTCGCCATCATCGGCCGATACGTCCTGAACGCGTCCGTCTTCGAGGTGCTGCGCAAGACCGCCCCGGGCCGCGGCGGCGAGATCCAGCTGACCGACGCCCTCCAGATACTGGCCGCGGAACCGGCGCTCGGCGGGCCGGTGCACGGCGTCGTCTTCAAGGGCCGCCGCTATGACACCGGCGACCGCGGTGACTACCTCCGCGCCATTGTCAGACTGGCATGCGAACGTGAGGACCTGGGCCCGGACTTCCGGGCCTGGCTGCGCAGTTATGTCACCGAGGAGATGTAGACGTTGAACGGCACCACTGGCCAGAGCAGCCACCGGGACCGTGTCTGGTCGGTGGCCGAGCACCTCGACGACGTCCTGTCGAAGATCCACCCGCTGGAGCCCATCGAGCTGCAACTGCTCGACGCCCAGGGCTGTGTGCTCGTCGAGGACGTCACCGTCCCCCTCGCCCTGCCGCCCTTCGACAACAGCTCCATGGACGGCTACGCCGTGCGGGTCGCCGATGTCGCGAGCGCCACACCGGAGTTCCCCGCCGCCCTCACCGTCATCGGTGATGTCGCGGCGGGCAGCGGCGAGGCACCGGCCGTCGGCCCCGGCGAGGCCGCCCGCATCATGACCGGCGCCCCGCTGCCGCCCGGCGCCGACGCCGTCGTCCCCGTCGAGTGGACCGACGGCGGCAGCGGCCAGGGCCCGGCCGCCGAGATGCGCGCGCACAGCGCCGCGCCCCAGGACGCCGCGGGCGAGGTCCGTGTCCACCGCCCCGTCACCGCGGGCGCGCACATCCGCACCCGGGGCAGCGACGTCTCGGCGGGCGAGCCGGCCCTGCGGGCGGGCACGGTGCTCGGCCCGCCGCAGATCGGTCTGCTCGCCGCCATCGGCCGCGGCTCGGTCCGGGTCCACCCGCGCCCGCGGGTCGTCGTCGTGTCGACAGGCAGCGAACTGGTCCAGCCCGGCGAGGCGTTGGGCCCCGGACAGATCTACGACTCCAACAGCTTCCAGCTCACCGCCGCCGCCCGGGACGCCGGCGCCATCGCCTACCGCGTCGGTGCCGTCGCCGACGACGCCGAGACGCTGCGCGCCACCCTGGAGGACCAGCTCATCCGGGCCGACATCCTCGTCACCAGCGGCGGCGTCAGCGTCGGCGCGTACGACGTCGTCAAGGAAACCCTCACCGACCTCTCCGCCGAAGAGGGCAGCGTCGAATTCCGCAAGCTCGCCATGCAGCCCGGCAAACCCCAGGGCTTCGGTCTCATCGGCCCCGACCGCACCCCGCTGCTCGCCCTGCCCGGCAACCCCGTCAGCTCCTACATCTCCTTCGAACTGTTCGTACGCCCCGCCATCCGCACCCTGATGGGGCTGCCCGATGTGCACCGCACGACCCTCCGGGCCGAGTGCACCGAGGCCGTCGCCTCCTCGCCCGAGGGCCGCCGGCAGTTCCTGCGCGGCTCCTACGACCCCGAGGCCGGCACCGTCACCCCCGTCGGCGGTGCGAGCTCCCACCTCATCAAGGCCCTCGCCCGCGCCAACGCCCTGATCATCGTCCCCGAGGACACCACCGAGGTCGCCGCGGGCAGCGCCGTGGACGTCGTCCCGCTCGGCTGAGGGCTGTCCCCGGCCCGGCCTCCTGCCTCCCGGCGCCGCCTCCGGGGACGGCGCCCCTGGTGCCCGGAGGCGGCGGGTACGGTGGCGTCCCACAGGAGGCACGGTCCGGACCGGGAGAACGATGAGCAGCGGCCAGCAACACCTCACCCATCTCGACGCGGCGGGCGCCGCCCGGATGGTCGACGTCTCCGCGAAGGACGTCACCGCCCGCACCGCCCGCGCCAGCGGCCGCGTCCAGGTCTCGCCGCGGGTCGTCGAACTCCTGCGGGGCGAGGGTGTTCCCAAGGGTGACGCCCTCGCCACCGCCCGGATCGCCGGCATCATGGGCGCCAAGCGCACCCCCGAACTGATCCCGCTGTGCCATCCGCTGGCCGTCTCCGGCGTGACCGTGGACCTCTCCGTCACCGATGACGCGGTCGAGATCGCGGCCACGGTCAGGACCACCGACCGCACCGGCGTCGAGATGGAGGCACTGACCGCCGTCTCGGTCGCCGCCCTGACCCTCATCGACATGATCAAGGCCGTCGACAAGGCCGCGGTCATCACCGGCATCCGCGTCGAGGAGAAGACCGGCGGCGCGTCCGGCGACTGGACCCGGCCGTGACCGGCCCCCGCGCCCTGGTCGTCACCGCCTCCAACCGCGCCGCCGCCGGTGTCTACGCCGACCGGGGCGGCCCGCTGCTCGCCGAGGGCCTGACCGCCATGGGCTTCACGGTCGACGGCCCGCAGGTCGTCCCGGACGGCGACCCCGTCGAGGCAGCCCTGCGCGCCGCCGTCGCCGCCGGCTACGACGTCGTCCTGACCACCGGCGGCACCGGCATCTCGCCCACCGACCGCACCCCCGACGTCACCCGCCGGCTCCTGGACTACGAGGTCCCCGGCATCCCCGAGGCGATCCGCGCGGCCGGGCGGGCGAAGCTCCCCGCCGCGGCGCTCTCCCGCGGCCTGGCCGGCGTCGCCGGCACGACCCTGATCATCAACCTCCCGGGCTCGACCGGCGGCGTACGCGACGGCCTCGCCGTCCTCGCCGGTCTGCTGCCGCACGCCGTCGACCAGCTCCGCGGCGGCGACCACCCCGGACCGGCCGGGAGTCCGAGCTGAACGCGATCTGGCCGGTGGTCCTGACGGACCAGGACACCACCCTCCGGCCGATAAAGCTGCGCGACCAGCGGCTCTGGCGCGAGGTCAACCGCCGCAACCGCGACTGGCTGCGCCCCTGGGAGGCGACCATCCCGCCGCCCCCGCCGGGCGTTCCCGCACCGCACCGCCCCACGTACCGCCAGATGGTCCGCCATCTGCGGGCCGAGGCGCACGCCGGCCGGATGCTGCCGTTCGTCATCGACCACCGCGGCCGGCTCGCCGGACAGCTGACGGTCGCCGGCATCACCTGGGGATCCATGTGTTCGGGCCATATCGGCTACTGGGTCGACCAGGAAGTGGCCGGCCGTGGCGTGATGCCGACCGCCGTGGCGCTCGCCGTCGACCACTGCTTCCGCTCCATGGGACTGCACCGCATCGAGGTCTGCATTCGGCCGGAGAACGGCCCCAGCCGCCGCGTCGTGGAGAAACTCGGTTTTCGCGAGGAGGGCCTGCGGCCGCGCTATCTGCACATCGACGGCGCCTGGCGTGACCACGCGGTATTCGCGCTGACCGCGGAGGAGGTGCCCGAAGGGCTGCTCACCCGCTGGCACCGCAGCACATCCCACAAATGAAATGCGTGTTCGAAATTGTCCACCGAATGACCACATTTGCGGGCTGCTGATCTCAACAATCACAAAAAAAGTTCGAGATATCAGCCAGATCGTGCGACACACCGGCCCAATTGGCGGATGGCCCCACGCAAACCCCTCTACCGTGTGAGTCGTGAGAAGCAGCGGCCTCATCTACGCAGTCATCGTCGGGGCCTGGGCCGCCTACCTGGTGCCGATGTGGCTCCGTAGGCAGGACGAGCTCAACGAGGCGCGTCCGACCGAGCGCTTCAGCACTGCCATCCGGCTCCTGTCCGGACGTGCGGCCATGCAACGCCGCTACGCCAAGGGGCAGGGGGAGTGCCCTGCCGACGATGCGGGCGACGAGCAGCACCCGGACGCCGCGGCCGGTCCGGCCGACGTCCGGTCCTTCGACGACCCCGCACCGGCCCCCGTCGGCCGCACCCCCGCCGCGGAACCGCACACGCACCCCCGCGCCCGCGTCACGGCCGCCCCGCCGCGCCCCTCGGCCGCCGAGCGGACCAAGCGCGCCAAGGTCCTGGCCCGCCGCCGGCGCACCACGACGATCCTCTTCCTCGCCTTCACCGCCGGCGCCGTCGTCGCCGCGGTCGGCGGTATCGCCTTCCTCTGGGCGCCCGCGCTGCCCGCCCTCCTCCTGAGCGCCTACATCGTCTACCTCCGCACCCAGGAGCGGCGCCGCTTCACCTTCACCATGGACCAGCGCAAGGCGGAGGCGGCAGCACAACGACTGCGGGAGGGCCGGGCCCACCCTCCACAGGCGGCCGACCAGCCGCCGTCCGACGACCACCGGGCCGGCGCCCGCGCTGACACCGCCGCCGAACCCGCCCCGGAACCCGCCCGCGCCGCGCCCCCCGCGCAGACCGCGGGCCGCCGCGCCCTCGTCGAGGAGACCGACCACGCCGAGTGGGTCGACCAGCAGCGCGAACGCGAGCGCCCGCGTCCCGCCGCCGGCAGCTGGGAGCCGGTCCCGGTCCCCCTCCCCACCTACGTCACCGCCCCGGTCGCCCCGCGCGCCACCAGCCATGTCGACCTGGCGGCCGACGACGCCTGGAGCTCCGCCCGCTCCAGCGCCGCCCCGGACCACCCCAAGCCGGACACCGCCCCGCAGGCCCGCCCCGCCACCCCCGACCGCCGCACCCGCGGTCGCACCCCCCTCTTCGACCAGTACGAGAACGAAGACCGCCCGCGTGCCGCAAACGAGTGAAGCCCCTCCGCTGACCAGCACCGGAAGCGATTACCGAGCACCGCGACCGAGGTGCTAGAGTTTCACTCGTCGCAAGGGCCTGTGGCGCAGCTGGTAGCGCACCTCGTTCGCAACGAGGGGGTCAGGGGTTCGAGTCCCCTCAGGTCCACTGCACGTCAGAACCCCTCACGGAGAGATCCGGGAGGGGTTCTTTCGCGTCGTACAGCAGCGAAGTACAGCAACTACTCGGGAGCGGCCTGACCGCCGAGGTGTTTGCCGAGCTTCCGGAGTGCCTTCCGCGTCGATTCCGACGGGACGTGCGTGTAGATCTCCATCGTCACGGCGATCTTGCTGTGCCGAAGGATCTGCATCGCGACCCGAGGGTGCACGTCCAGCGCGGCGAGGAGCGATCCGCAGGTGTGGCGTGTGTCATGCAGCCGGATCTTACGAACGCCGGCCTTGGCCGATCGGGCGTCGAATTCCCGGTTGAAGTTCCTCGGCTCGATCGGGGTGCCGTAGCGCGTGGTGAACACGAAGCCGGAGTCCGTCCACAGTTCGCCGGCTGCCTGCTTCGCCGACTCCTGGGCCTTGCGCCGGAGCTGGAGCGCCGTCGCACAGATCTCGGGAAGCGGCAGGACGGCCGTCGATGCCTCGGTCTTGGTCTCGTCGTGCACCAGGCGGCGGGCAATGCGCTGCAACTGCTGCTCCACCGTGATCTCCCCGGCGTCCAGGTTCACGCTGTTCCAGGTGAGACCCAGCACCTCGCCCCGGCGGAAGCCCATCACCAGGACGAGCACGTAGGCCGGGTACAGGGGATCAGCGGCCGAGCGCGCGGCTTCGAGGAAGGTGCGCGCTTCTTCCACGGACCACGGCTTCGGCTTCGTCTTACGGGCAGCACGAACCTTGACCAGGCCGGCCACGTTCTTCGAGATCAGCTCTTCGCGCATGGCGTTGCTGAGGGCGGAGCGCAGCACCGTTCGAGCGTCCTGAACCGTCCGTCGGGAAACGGCTTGCTTGCAGCAACGGCCGATCGCACAGCACCTCTGCCGCCGGGCCGGGTTCCTGTCCTCCTTGGGGCGCGCAGCATCCTTGCCCTGAGCGCAGCACTGGCACTGATCCTGGAGCTTGTTCAGCCATGCCCGTACGTCGCGCACGGAGAGCTTGTCGAGCCGCTTCGTGCCGAGCCCGGGAGCGATGTACAGGCGGACGTGCATCCTGTACGTCTCGGCCGCCTTCGGCTTGAGCTCGGGGTCCACCACTTCCTTCAACCAGTACGCGAGGTACTGCTGGATCGTCGGTGACTTGGTGTCCACCGGCCCCTTCTTCGCTTCACCGTGGAGCTTGATCCACTTGTCGTGGACCTCGTCGCGGGTCTTGCCGTAGACGTACTTGCGCTTCTTCGTGCCGTCCGGGGTGGTGACCCAGACGTAGGCGGCGAAGCCGTTCTTGTAGGGGTAGATGGAGCCTTCGCCGTTGCCGCGCTTGCCGCTCATGCCGACCACTCCAGCTCTGCGTCACGGGCGAGGCGTTCGATGTACTCGTCGACCCAGCGGGGGAGGATGCGGCGGTTGCGGCCGTCCTTGATGGAACGGATCTCGCCGGTGAGCACGAGCATCTTGGTCTTGGAGAGGCCGTAGCCGAGCATCTGCGCGACTTCGGCGGTGGTGTGCCACTTCCTTTCGATCACGGTGGTGGTCATGTCCGGTTGGCTCCTTCGGCTTCGGGGCGGGTGTGTTCGTGGTGGGTGGTGGTGGCGAGCCAGGATTCGCCGGGTGTGAGGCCGGTGCCGGCGAAGGTCCAGTGGGAGAGGACGAGGGTGGTTTCGGCGGTGGTGGTGGGGGTCGGCTCCGGGACGTTCGGCTGGGCTTGGAGGCGTTGCCATTCGGCGCGGGCGGTGCGGAGGGCGCCGAGGGTGGTGGAGTAGTGGCGGGTCTTTGTGGAGAAGTGGCCGCGGAAGCCGAGCATGTGGGCCCAGGCGCGGAGCCGGAGGTGTTCGAGGTCGCGGCGTGCGCCGAGGGTCCAGGCGGTGCGGATCATGCGGCGGGCGTGGTCGTTGATGTCGAGTTGGGCGAGTTCGGCGAGGAACTTGAGCGGGCGGTCGAGGGTGCCGGTGGCTGTCTCGGCGCCCTTGGTGGCGTACTTGGCGATGTAGGCGGCTACTGCGCGTTCGGTCAGTTCGGTGCCGCCGTTGAAGTCCGCGGAGCGGATCGGGCGGATGTCGAGTTGCTTGCCGAAGGTGATGGTGTGGGGCCTGCCGTCGACGGTCGGGCCGGGGGCGGTGGCTTTGGCGGTGGCGGCCTGGATGGCGTCGGTGAGGAGGTCGGTCGTGGCCCAGGCCGGGGGTGGGGTGTTGCTGCCGACGGGGCCGTCGAGGCGGATGACGGCGTGGAAGTGGACCGCGCCGCGTTTTTGGTACTCGGCGACCTTGGCGAAGGAGACGCGGGCGTGGTGGCGGAAGGCCCGTTGGGTGAGGCCGGCTCGCTTGGCGATCTCTCGGCGGAGGTAGATGGAGAAGCGCCGCCATAGGGCGCCGGCGTGGGCGTTCCAGAGCACGGCTGCTTCGTAGTCGTACGTCTCGGGGTTGATCGGGGTGCCCAGCTCAGGTGCGCCGTCGGGGTGGAGGGTGCCGCAGCGGCAGGGGCGGACGGTTCTGCCGGGCCCTGTGGGGCGGTTGTGGACGGGGCCGAAGGACGGCGCGGTGAAGGTGGCGAACACGCGGGGGTGGGTGGCGACGTGTTCGGGGGTGCCTTTGCCGCCGCGGAGGCCGGTGGTGATCAGTTGGTAGGTGTCGCGGCGGTAGGTCTCGGCGCAGGTGGGGCACCGGGTGGTGCGGCGGTTGTTGCAGCGGACGAGGAGGTGGCCGGCGGGCAGGTCGGCGGCGTGCAGCTCGGAGAGGATCTGTCCGGTGGTGGGGTGGATCTCGGTGCGGTGGCCGTCGAGGCGGATGGGTTGGCCGCATCCGCCCAGGCCCCGGAGTTGCCGGAGCAGGGCGGGCATGGTGCCCAGTGAGGCCAGTGCGGCCAGGTGTTTGATCGGCGGCGTGGTGTGGGCGGGCATCGCGTGTACGGCTCCTTTCAGCGGCGGTGGTTGGCGTGGGCGAGCAGGGAGCGCAGGACGACGGCGCAGACCGCGACGGAGACGGCCCCGACCGCGACGGCGGTCAGGAGTGCGGTGAGCACGACACCCACCGCGACGACGGCGAGCACGGCCCCGGCGCCGGTTGCGACGAAGGGAGCGATCGGACGGCGGGGAGCCGGGGCCTGGGCCGTGGCCGGCGCCGGGGAGGTGGCGTGGTGGCACGCGCACGGGGCTTGAGCGGGCAGGCGGTGGACCGGCTGGGTGGTCTGAGTCGGGATCACCACGGCCGCGGTCGGGAGGGGCGGAGCTTCCGGGGACTTCGGATTCAGGAACACGGCGAACCTCCTGTTGGCTAGTCGTCTAGATGTGTTTGCCGTTGACGATGTGGACCCCGGTGCGGGTGCCGGACTCCACGGCAGGTGCGAGAAAGGTGTGGGCGAGCCAGAAGCCGAAGAGAGCGATCACGATGGCGGCCCACATGCGGATGCCCAGGAACTTGATCGCGGCCCAGGCGATGACGCCGAGGACAAAGACCAGAGGCAGGGTGACGGTCACGGACGGGGACCTTTCAGCGGACGGGGCAACGGTGGGTGCGGGCTGCCAGTTCTGCGGCGGCACGGCTGTCGTAGTCGGCGGAGAAGCCGCAACGCGGAGCCGTGCATACGGCGGTGTGCTTCTCCCGGCCCCGGGTGTCGTAGGCCGTGCCGACCTGGACGGGGCCGATGCGGACGACGTTGCGGAAGCGGCGGTTGGCGGGCATCAGCGCTCCTCCGGCTCGCGTACGAAGTCGTCGGCATGCTCGGTGAGCCAGCGCGCGATCTCTTGGCTCTCGTCCGGATCGACGGCGAGGATGACGGGCTCGGCGGTGGCCATGGCCTCAACGAAACGGTTGTTGCGGGTGAGTTCGGCCGCGCGCTGCAAGGCACGCAGGGTGGACGGACGCATGTGGCGATCTCCTTCACAGTTGGGCGGCGATGGCGTCGGCGAGTTGTGCGGGGATGCCGAGGCGAGCGCGCAGAGTCGGGGTATCGATGGGTGTGCCGGTGCGGGTGTGATGGTCCGCGGCGACCTTTCGGGCGTGGTCGACCAGGGCGGCGGGGACGGGCGGGGCCGAGGGTGCGGGACCAGGGGGCGCAGCCGGGGCGGGTTCGGGCTCTGACGTCTCCTCGTTGGACTCGAACTCGGCGGGCTCCGGCTCCGGCTCGGCGAGCATCAGGCTGGACGCCGGAACGCTGACCTGTTCCGCTTCAGGCGCGGGCGCCACCTCCGCCTCTGCCCGTCGGGGGTTGGAGTGCGCGAGCAGGGTTCCGCCGAGGAAGGCGACCGCGGGCCATCCGGCGACGAGGATGCGTAGCCAGGCCGGTACGGCGTGCACGTCGAGCAGTCCGGCGGTCGCCACGTTGGCGCCAAGGGAGGCGGTCAGCGCGATGACGAACCAGCACCACCCGGCCCACTTGGCAGTCCCGGATCGCAGCCGTCGCCAAGCAGCCACGAGCAACAAGTCAACCGAGATCGGGTATGCCCAGCCCTTCCAACCGTCCTGCCCGGCCGCCGCGGCGATGTCGTGCAGGTGGGCGAAGGACAGGGCAGCCGCGATGACGGCTTGGACGAGCACCGCGTCCACACGGCCCAGGTAGGCGCGCAGCATGGGCGGACCTCCTTCCGATTTCTGGCATGGATCGGGTAGAGAACTGGCGCGAAACGGTCGCGCCGGCCGTTGGGGGAGGGGGGTTAGCCGGTCACCGGCAGCGGTTTGACCAGCGAGACCGGCGGGTTGGTCGGCCCAGCAGGTACGACGGGCCGGAAGCGATCGAGCGCCGGAACGTCAGGCACCAGGTGGGCCGAGGCGGCGCACACAGCGGCAGCATCAGCGAGCGACAGGTAGGGGGTACGGATGCGGGACCAGCCGCCGGAGGTGTCCCCGGCGACGGCCAGGCCGGGCTGTTCGGGCGCGATGCCGCAGGCTGCGGAGACCGCCTCAGGCGCGATGTCGCCCAGTGCCATCTTGGCCGAGGCTTCGTCGTTGACCCGGTGGCAGACGCGACCGGTGAGCTGGGCGCGGAGCATGGTGGCGCCCTTGCCCAGCTCGGCGCCGAAGCGCTGACCGCACACTTCGAGGTAGATGCCGGCGGCGCGGCCGAGTTGGGCGAGGCGGATGAGCTGGGTGACCATCTCGTCCCGCCGTTCCTCGTCCTTGCGGGTGGCGACCATGAACAACTCGGCCACCTCATCGACGACGATCACCACCGGCACCGGGCGTTCGGACTCCGGCAGGCCCCAGATGTCGGAGGTGATCTCCTCGTCCGGCGTCCCCGGGGCGATGCTCTGCCGGGCCTTGATCAGGTCGTACCGGTCCTCCATCAACCGCACCAGCACCGGCAGCAGGTCAGCCGCCTGCCCGGGGTCCGTGGCCAGTGCCGACAGCCGTGGGGCGAAGGGCGCCAGCTCCACACCTCGCTTGCAGTCGATTCCGACCAGGGCAATCGGCTGTGGAGCGAGGCCGGCGACCAGGTGGCGCAGGAACATCGACTTGCCCGAGAGCGTGGCGCCCAGGGTGAGTTGGTGCGGGATCGTGCGGTAGTCGCGGACGTACGCGGTCGCGTCCTCCCGCAGTGCCACCGGCACCTTGAGGAACCCGGCCTCGGTCTTCCGCGGCATCCGGACCTTGCGGAGCACGTCGAAGCCGACGAGCCGCAGTTCGACCACGCCCGGCTTGACCTCGGATACGTAAACTGCGTGGACGCCCCAGGCGTGCCGCAGCCTGTCAGCCGAGGCCGCCACGTCTGCCGGCTCCTGGCCCGGAGCCAGACGAAGCCGGACCCGCATGCCCGTCGAGGTCGGTCGGATCAATCCCCGACGAGGCGGAACCGGTCGTACTCGCGCCGGGTCGCGGCCTGGACGAGCAGAGCGCGGAGGCGGGACCGCTGGACGGTCAGTCCGCACGCCTCCATAGTCGAGCCGTGCGTACCGAGCAGCCGGGCCGTGGAGATCGGCAGGCCGGCCGTGCACCAGAAGGCGGCCGGATGCTTCGCCCTGAGGTAGGCGCCCCCGCCACCAAACGCGGCGACCGGAGCACCCACCTCCAGCAACGTCAGCAGATCGGACACGGAGATCAGGCCGCCGTCGCGGCCGGAACGGGGAACTCGGCGGGCATCACGGCCGTGGCCCGGAAGGCGATGCCGTGCCGCGCCTGACCGTTGAACGTGGACTCCCACGGCCGGGCCACCAGACCGGCCAGCGAGACCGGAGCCCCTACCGCCAGCCCCTCGGTCAGCCCCTTCTCCGGCACGGTGACCTTGACCAGCGACGACTCGCCGTCCTCGATGTAGACGACCCCGAGCGTCCACAGCACGTCACCGGTGTTGGCGTCGGTGGCGACCTCACCGGTCCGCCGGTCCTTCAGCTTCTTCTCCGGAGCCTCGGTCAGCAGGATCGTGGCCGCCGAGGTCTCCACACGGATGGAACGCAATGCCTTCTCCTTCTCCATCGACAGCTAGTCATCTAGACAAGCTGCTGTCTGCGGCCCCTATGGCGAGGGAGCCTGGCGGCAACTATGACATAGAGACGGCTACTCGTCTATACAAGAACCCACTCTCGCGTGTACGAGTCGGCGGAGAAGGGAGCGGAAGCACCTCAGCGTTCCATCCGCCCAAGTGTCAGTTAGCCGGGAGCTGGTAGTTGAGAACGTAAGCGTCAGCGGCCATCACCGTGTCGCAGACCTCGACCGCGCGGCCTTCGGTGTCGTACGCGGTACGGACCAGGTGAATCACCGGGACGCCGGAGGCCAGCCGGAGCGTCTTGACCTCCTGGGGGGCGGGCATCCGGGCGCGGATCTCCTCGTCGAAGTGGTCGAGGCGGTGGCCCATCTCTTCCAGCCGGGCGTAGATGCCGCCGGGGCCGGGGTTGGGTTCGGCGATCGGGGTGCCGGTCGCCAGGTCGAGCGGGATGTACGAGGTGGCGAACTCGACCGGCCGGCCGTCGAGCAGATAGCGGCGGCGACGGGCCAGCACCCGGCGCGGCCCGCCCAGGCGGGTGGCGATGTCCTGCGAGGGGCGTTCCTCCTTCACCTCAAGGCTGTCCACCTCCGGCCGGCTCCCCGCGGCTTCCGCCTCCACGGTGAACGCCGACTTGCCCTGATCCCGGTGCCGCCGGGCGAATCGGTCCGAGGCCAGCCGCCGGACCGGCGGACGCGGCCGGACGAAGACGCCCTTGCCGTGCTCGGAGACCACCAGGCCCTCGCCCTGGAGGAGGGACAGGGAGTTGCGGACGGTCATCCGCGATACGCCGTAGTGCTCAACCAGCTCAGTTTCGGACGGGAGCTTGTCGCCCTCCTTGAACCGGCCCTTGTCGATCGCTTCGCGAAGTTGATCGGCGATCTGCCGGAACACCGCGCGGTCACTGGTGGGGTCCAGTGCACCGAGCGGGGCGGTGGCCTGTGCGGGCATTTTGACTCCTTTAGGTATCTAGACGAGCGGCTGACACTTGTTGCTACGGTGGGAAGCCTAGCCAGCCGAGGGGATCGAAGTTCCGTGAGCACCGAGCGCCCGCACTCCGTGAGCGTCGCCGGCGTCATCGTCGACGACCGGGGCCGGGCTCTGCTCATCCAGCGCCGCGACAACGGCCAGTGGGAACCACCCGGCGGCGTACTCGAACCAGGCGAAACCATCCTCGACGCCCTCCAGCGCGAGGTACTCGAAGAGACCGGCATCAAGATCGCCCTCCCGGCGACCCTGACCGGCATCTACAAGAACATGACCGGCTTGATCGTCTCGATGGTCTTCCGCTGCGAAGCCATAGACGGCACCCCAACCACCGGCGAGGAGACTCGCGCCCTGCGCTGGGTCACCCGCGAAGAAGTCACCGAGCTCGCCGACGAGGCGTACGCGATCCGCGTCCTGGACGCCCTGGACGCGGCGTCGCCACCCGCTGTGCGAGCGCACGACGGCGTGAAACTCATCTAGCACGAACCCACTACCCATAGCGGCCTACCAGCGCAAAGGAGCTTGTATGCACGAGTATACGAGCAGTCGCCTAGCTGTTGGACTCGAATGCCCAAGTTCGCTGGAGCAGTTTGGCGACGGTGGACGGACAGCGTGCGGCATCGGCCGTGATCAAGCAGCTGGCATCGGTGCCGGCTACCGGTGCGAAGCCGTCGCCCACACACCTCACGAGAGCCGTTCCATCTCCCTCGGCTTACGTTTCGCGGCCACTCCACGCCTCGCTCTGCGTTGGCTTCGCCGCCGAGCCATCGACATCGCCGACCAGCTCGACGCCCCGGTAGCCCGACCGGTTCACCACTGGCTCAGCGATCACGCCGCCCACGAGTACGCGCTGCTCACCCTCGCGCGAGGCGACTCCTACCTCTTCGCGATCTCCGATGAAGCCACCCGCTACACGCTGTCAGTGAGCCCCGCATGGAACACGAAATGAACCACGAAGCCATGCCCACGCTTCGCCCCGGCTACTGGTGCGAATGCTGGACCCAGAGCCCGGCGACTGGCGAGGACCCTGTCCTACTCGCCTCCTGCGAGGCCCGCAACGCCGTTCAAGCCGTCCGATGGATCCGCGTCGCACTCCGCGGGATCACCTCAGCCCTCGAACCTGAGACAGCCGCATGCGCCCGTAGTTGGCTGGCCGGCGGCTACGTCAGCGCCATCGAGGCCCTCGCTTACACCACGCCCTACATCGTCACCATCAGCCACCGAGACACCCACATCGAGTGGACCGCCCGGCCCGTACTCTTCCTCGGCCTGGTCCACCGTGAGGCTGGCGAACTCCCGGCCTGCGCTGAGAAGTTCACGCCACGGCCGAAAACCTCCACGCCTTGCTGAGTAACAATCTTCTCTACGGGTTCAAGCACCCGGCTGCGCTCCGCTCCGCCGGGCGGGCTTCCCGGCTCCGCTCGGGGCGCCGCTCCTGCCTTCGGCCCGCTCCGCCCCGGCTTCGCCGACGCCCGCCCACATGTGGATTGGCCTGGTGGCATGAGTCGAGCACCCGACGTACGCGGCCCACGGTCAACGGCATGCCTCCGGCAGGGGATCGGCCGGCACCGGGATGGAGGGGCGCCGTTCCCGGCTGCGGGCGCATCGTGGCGAGCGTGGTGCGCTCCCATCCCGTCCACCATCGACCCAGGCAGAGCCGAGCAGACGCGGCCCATGGCGTCCAGGTCGTTCGTACAGTGGTGCGCTCCACCTGGACGCCATGAACCGCGCCCGCTCCACGGTGTGTGGGTCGACGGCGGACGGGATGGAAGCCGGGGATATGTAGTGGCGGGGTCGGGTAGTCGACCCTCTGTGCGAAGCGAAAGAGCCTAGGCTCGTCAAGACAGGGGAGCGCCTTTTCGTGCTTTGTTTTTGACGATCTTTTGCATCCCCGGCCTATCTGCGACACGCCACA
The DNA here is from genome assembly GCF_046549095.1 of Streptomyces sp. x-80. Classification (NCBI taxonomy): domain Bacteria; kingdom Bacillati; phylum Actinomycetota; class Actinomycetes; order Kitasatosporales; family Streptomycetaceae; genus Streptomyces; species Streptomyces sp. x-80. The sequence continues at coordinate 276,104 of NZ_JAJPWM010000002.1, read as the reverse complement.
TCCTTTCCCAGGCGCGCACGTCCATCAAATAACCAGGGATCTTGATTCCTTTTTCGTATGCGCACTCAATGAGCGCTTCGACGATTGCGACAACCCGACCTCTACTAGGGAGCGTTGCTCCCTCAAGGTAGGCCGCTAGCTTCGCAACTTCATACCCGGTCTTCACAGACAAGACATCAAGCCTGGGCGCTCCGACGCGGCGATATAGCGCGCGCAGCTGAGAAGCAAAAGCGAATCGGAAGTCCTTTGGGGTCGCTTCTTCGAGCGTTTTCCCCATACCAGCAACTAGCAGGTCGATGGCGCTCGCCAGCTCGTGGTCCGCCTGCCGCACAGATGATTCTCGCGTGGGTTTGGCGATCGCCACCCCGCCACCGGTCTGGCGTCGAGCTGGAACGCCTAGCTCATCTCTGCATGATCCGTCCAATCGATTCTTCAGGGGGACGAGCACCTTATAGCTCTTCCCGGCGGTAATGATTGTGGCGTCGTTTACATGTTGCCAGTAGACCCGCTCAGATTCTGGTTCGAACAGCATGAGAGCGACCGGAAGCGAGTGGTTCTTCCAATATTCAATGTGGCTGGCATCGCAATAAAGCCACCACCCGAGATCCGTCGACTTCGTAAACTGACTGGCGCCAGACTTGATCTGTACGGCCAACAGGCGGCCCGTCCCTCGCCTGGAAATCCCGGCAGGGACGTCAGCCTCGTCCACCACTTCAATATGGGCATCAATGCCAATATCGCTGGTCTCCTGCTCACGAAAGAGCCAGCCCAATTGAGTGGTAACCAAGTATGCGGCCCGAGACACCCCAGCCCGGTCCACCAGGTGAGTGGGAGGAACGACCGTCAAGTTACATCTCCTTATGCCTGTTCCGGCCAGCCAGCGATCCCCACCTTAGAGGGTGGGACTGACAGTCGATCCTCCGTAACTTGGCTGCACCGCCATGGAGTTGACTGTGGTGCCGATCTTGGCTAATCGCGTTGGTTGCGTCTGGCGCGTGCTCAATCAAGATGGTGGCTAACCCGGATGCCGGGTCTCCATAACAACCTGGGGCTGTGCCACCGTCGTGCCCGGTTGGACGGGGAGCCGCGGGGAATGGCGGGAAACGGGCCATTGGCGCCAAGAATCGTCAGGCCACGTACCCTCAGGTCAGGCGCCCAACTACCCGCAGATCAATCGAGCTTCCCAAGCTCATGCGAACGGCGAGAGACCACTTGTCTCTAGGTGATCAAGCAGGGCTTGAAGGCATGCTTCGGGGGATGCCAGGTCAGCGCGGAAGAACGACTGCTCGCCCAGGTCGCCGCCGGAAACGACCACCATCCACCGCGCTCCTGGGGAACGCTCGCCATCAGCTTTGAAGACCGCAGAGCACCCGCGTTCGGCCAACCACTCCATGAGCTCCACGATGTCCACGTCCGAATCTTGCGGTACAGCAGCGAAGTACAGCAACCGTGACGATTTCAGGTGACCGTCGTCGGCCTATACAGGCCGGGTGATCAGGCCGAACGGCCTGAGCAGCCTTCCCGCCCGTAGTTCGCAACGAGGGGGTCAGGGGTTCGAGTCCCCTCAGGTCCACCGCACACGAAAGCCCCCGCCGGAACCATCCGGTGGGGGCTTTCGCATGTCCGCTTCCGTAACGGCTGCCGGGTCCGCGCGGATTCGCGTGCCAGGAGGGACAGCAGGGGGGAGAGGTCGCTGCGGTCCTTGTCGCTGAGGCCGGCGGTCGTGTGCTCCTCCAGGTCATGCCGGACCCGCTCCACCTCCTCGTGCAGGGCTTCGCCCGCTGGTGTCGTCTCGATCAGGACGGCGCGGCGGTCGCCGGGGTGTGGGCGGCGGCCGATCAGGCCGGGCTGCTCCAGTCGCTGGACCATGCGGGTCACGGTCGACGGGTCGAGCTCCAGCAGTTTGATCAGCTCGGACTGGCGCTGGGGGCCGGCCTCCCACAGGCGCATCATCAGTAGCTCCTGCCCCGGGTAGAGCCCGAGGTGGCGCAGGAGGTTCCCGGCCGTGGTGCGGTGGGCGCGGGCGACGCGGGTGATGGCGTGGCTGATCTGTCCGCCGGACGCGGGGCGCGTGGGTGGGGCGGGGGAGTGGGGAGAGGCCGGGGCGGTTGGCGGGGTGGGGCCGGGACCGGCCCGAGGTGCCGGGCCGGTCTTCGCTCCCCGCGTCAGGGGGTGACACCTCTCCGCGTCACGCGGTGTGCGGCCTGATGCGGTGGGCGGCGAAGATCCCGGCGGCGGCCAGGGCGGCGGTCAGGGCGAAGGTGGCCGTCAGGGCGGTGGAGACGGCGGCTCCGTGGGCGCCGGCCAGGGAGACCGCGGCCCCGCCCAGGCCGCTGAGTACGGCGACCGCCAGGGTCTGGGCGAGCTGCATCGCCCCGCTGGTCCCGCCCTGGCGGTCGGCCGGTGCCTGTTCCATGGTGTCCGTGGTCGCGGCGTTGAAGGCCACGCCCATTCCCGCGCCCCCGATCGCCCAGCCGGCCACGGCGGTCAGCGCCGGTACCGCGTCGACCAGGATGCCCAGCGCCATCACCGCGATGCCCGCGAGCAGCACCGCGAACCCCGCCGCGATCGGTACGGCACGGGAGCGGCCGCGCCAGCGGTCGTCGGCCCTGCCCTGCCAGGCCGCCCCGAGCACCCAGGTGATCGCGCCCGCCGAGAGCCCGAGTCCGGCCTCGGTGGCGCTCAGCTCGCGCAGCTGGACCAGGCCGAGGGGCAGAAACGCCTCGCTGCCGAAGTACGCGCCGCACAGCAGGAAGCGCAGCACCACACCGGTCGGCACCCCGCGCCGTACGGAGAGGGTGCCGGCGGGCGTGACCGAGCGCAGGGCGAGGATCCCGGCGACGGCTCCGGCCAGCACCAGGGGGACCAGCAGGGCCGGTTCGTTCAGCTGTAGCCCGGTGAGGAGGATGCCGGTGCCCGCGGCGAGCAGCACGCTGCGCGCCACCGGTCCGGTCCACCACCGGCCGTCCGCGGCCGGAACCCGGCCGGGGTGGCCCAGGCGGCGCAGCTGCGGCAGGGCCAGCGCGGCGGCGAGGGCGATGAGCGGAAGGAGGATCACGAACACGCCGCGCCAGGAGATCCGGTCGGCTATCAGGGCGGCGACGGTCGGGCCGACCAGGGAGGGCAGGGTCCAGCCGCCCGAGACGAGTGCGAACATCCGGGCCCGCAGATGTTCCGGGTAGGCCAGGGAGATGGCGGTGTAGGCCAGTGCCATGACGGCGCCGACGCCCAGCCCCTGGAGGAAGCGCCCGGCCAGGAAGACGGGCCAGTCCGGTGCGGCCCCGGCCAGTGCGCAGCCGGCCGCGAAGACGGCGAGGCCGATGGCGAGCGGGCGGGCGGTGCCGCGGCGGTCGGCGGCCCGGCCGGCGGCGACGGTACCGATCAGATTGGCGAGCATCAGCGCGGACAGGCCCCAGCCGTAGGCGTTGAGGCCGCCGAGTTTCCCCGCGATCTCGGGCAGCACGGTGGCCACGCCCATCGACTCGAACGCCACCAGTCCGACCGACAGCACGATTCCCCAGGTCAGCGCGGCGTAGGGGGCTCGGAACACGCTCTCGCGGCCGGCGTCGGGGGTGGCGGCGGGGCGGCCGGGAGCGTGGCTGACGGTTGATTCCTGTTCGGGCAAGGCGGGCATGGTTCCCCGTTCGTTTTTACATTCCGATCCGGTACGTAACGAAATTACCTTACCTATACTGACCCCCATGGCAACTCCCGATTCCACCGCCCGCGTCGGGCGCTCCGCCGGACGGCCGCGCGACACCCGGCTCGACGCGGCCATCCTGGCGGCGACGCTGCGGCTGCTGGAGGACGTCGGTTACCCCAACCTGACGATGGAGGCGGTCGCGCGGAGTGCGGGCACGACCAAACCGGCGATCCGCCGGCGCTGGCCGTCCCGGCAGCACCTCGTCATCTCGGCCCTCGCCGAGACCATGGGCACCGCCCCCACCCCTGACACCGGGTGCACCTACTGCGATCTCGTCGAGGGCATCGGGACGCTCAGCCGCGCGTTCGGCGGCAGTCTGGGCCGTCGCACCCTGCCCGCCCTGGTGGCCGAACTGGCCGACGACCCGGAGCTGGACCGCACCTTCACCGAGACGGTCTTCCACCCGAGGCGGGCCACCACCGAGGCGGCCCTGCGGCGCGGCATCGAACGCGGTGACCTCCACCCCGACGCCGATATCGGCCTGCTCCTGGACATGCTCGGCGCCACCACGTACTACCGGGTGCTCTTCGGTCATCTGCCGGTCACCGACTCGCTCGCCCATGACGTCGTCATGACGGTCATGGGCGGCGCCGCGACGCAGCGCTGGCGTGAGCGCGACCAGCGGCGGTATCAAGCGGAGCGGCGGCATCGCGAGCGGCGGTGCGACGAATCCGCGGGGGAGGGGGAGGAGGAGCGGGAGAAAGGCGAGGCCGAGGAGGCGGAGGGAGCGGCGGGGGAGCGCGGGAGTGCGGTGCGGCGCGGCTGACCGGTTGTCCGGCCCGGCGGCTGAGCGGCCGACCTGTCGGTCTGTTGGCCGGTCGGCCGCTCAGCCGGGGTGCGCTCAGGCCAGGCGGGCGACGGCCGCGGCTACCTCGGCCGTACCGTCCTCGGTGGCGAGGCGGCGGGCGGCCTCGGCGGCTCGTTCGCGGTGGGCGGGGTCGGTGGTGGCGCGGGTGATGGCCTCGGCGAGGCGGGCGACGGCGCGCTCGTCGGGTTCGTCGGAGTGGTTGTCGGAGCGGTCTGCGGCGTCGGTGGGGACGTTGGCGAGGTCCTTGAAGGGGATCGGGGCGGTGGCGGCGCCCAGGGCCGCCAGCCGGGCCGCCCAGAAAGGCTGATCAGCGGTGACCGGTACCGGAACGGTGGGGACTCCGGCGCGCAGTCCGGCGGCCGCGGTGCCCGCGCCGCAGTGGTGCACGACCGCGGACATACGAGGGAAGAGGAGCGCGTGCGGCACCTCGCCGACGGTGAGGATGTCGGGGTGGGCGCCGGGGGCGGTGTCCGCGGTCAGCCCGGCCCAGCCCGACTGGAGGATGCCGCGGACCTTGGCGCGGCGGAGGGCCCGTACGGCGAGGGTGCTCAGGCGCGCGCCGTCGCCGGCCGCCATGCTGCCGAAGCCGAGGAAGACCGGGGGCGGTCCCGCGGCGATGAAGTCCTCGACGGCGGAGGGGAGTTGGGCGTCCGGGGCCTGCCAGGGCCACCAGTTCCCGACGATGTCCAGACCGCTGCGCCAGTCCTTCGGCCGGGGCACCAGGAGCTCGCTGAAGCCGTACAGGACCCGCTGGTTGGCGGCTTCGGCGCGGCGGCGGACCGTACGGGGTGTGGCGGGCGGCAGACCGAGGCGGGTGCGGAGGTCGCGGACCGCGCCGGCGTAGAGGCGGTCGATGACGCGCAGGGAGAGGTGGCCCATGGCGCGGTTGCCCCAGCGGCCCAGCGAGCGGCCGCCGCCGATGACCGGCGCGAAGTCGCCGGTGGGGGCGTTGGGCTGGAGCGCCAGGTCCAGGGACGGGATGTCCAGCGCCTCGGCGAGGTGCCGGCCGAGCGGGGCCGTGGTGGTGGAGAGCAGGAGAAGTTCGGTGTCCTCGGTGGCGGCTTCGGCGATCCCGCCGCCCAGTTCCTGGATGAAGGCGGCGGCCTTGCGCATGAGGTCCCGTTTGCCGTTGGGGGCGGGCGCCGGTGCCCGGCCGGGGTCGGGGCGGGCGGCGCGCGGGTCGGCCGGCAGGCGGCGGAATGACAGCCCCGCGGCCCGTACGAGAGGAGCGTAGGTGTCGTGGGTGGCGAGCGTGACCTCGTGACCGGCCTCCCGGAGTCCGGCGCCGACACCGGTGTAGGGGGCGACATCGCCGTACGATCCGGCGGCCGTGATCAGGATCTTCATCGGGCTTCGACCATCAACCTTGATTGAGGGAATGGGGGATCGAGGGAATGGGGGATCGAGGGGGTGGGGGATGAGGGATTGGCGCGGGTGCGTCGGCCGATGCCGGTGTACGGCGGTGGGTGGCGGCGCGGGCGGCCGTCAGGTGTTCTGGGTGGGCGGCCGGTGTACGGCGTTGGCGTGCACGGCCGTCCGCAGGTACGGAGCGAGACCGGGCCGCTGTTCGGCCGGTGGGACGACCAGAGCGAAGGCGCGTGGGTCGGCGGCGAAATCATCCGCGATGCGGCCGTGCATATCGGTGGGGCAGGGCGTGAACCAGCGGGTGATGTGCTGCCGGTGTTCCTCGGCGAGGTCCATCGCGGTCTCCCCGGCCGCGGGTTCCCCGGCGTCGAATGCGGCGGTCAGCCGCTGCCGCCACGCGGCGGCCTCGGCCATGAGCTGCGCCCAGTCCTCCTTGGAGTGCGCGGCGGCCCGTGCCATGGAGTGCCGGTATCCCTCGGTGTGCTGCCATCGCAGATCGGCCTCGGTGGCGTAACTGAGGTCGAAGGTGATCTCCCCGAAGACCTCGAACCGCTCCTCGGGCGTCAGCTCCACACCGGTCCGCTGGACCTCTATGGCCCGCTCCGCGACCTCGACCAGCCGGTACAGTTCGGCGATCTGCCGGTTGAGGAGACGGTGCCGGGCGCGCAGCTGCCCGAGGGCGTTGGCCTGCGGGTCTTCCAGGATGGTGGCGATCTCGTCGAGGGCGAAGCCGAGCTGACGGTAGAAGAGGATCTGCTGGAGCCGGGCGAGGTCGGCGTCGCTGTAGAGGCGGTAGCCGGCGGCGCTGCGTTCGGTGGGCGAGAGCAGCCCGGTCTTGTCGTAGTGGTGCAGGGTGCGCACCGTGATCCCCGCGAAGTCGGAGACCTGCCCGACCGAGTAGCCCATGGCAGCGCCTTTCCTGTCGTCGATGGGTCGCCGGGCCGCTGCCCGCCTGTCGTACGTCCGTGAGGCGTGTCCGCGCCGTGCGTCCGTGTCGTCGTTCATGCTGCGCCCTGACGTGGGGTGAGGGTCAAGGCTGTCCCGTTTCGACGCGAATGAGGAGCGGGACGGAGCGAGATGGAGCGGGACGGAGAGAGGCAGAGCAGGGAGATATAGGGGGGTATGTGGACTTATGGGCCGAAATCAAGTGATGAGAGTCGGTAGGGGAGAGGTGACCGGGGCAACGCCGGACACCGCCCCCGCTTCGGGTGGACCGCGGATACATTTGTCTGGAAACGGCCCGTCGATCCTGTGTACCCATGCCCCGTCCGGCTGCCTGAGGATTCCGTGCGATCATCCACCGCGACCGTCTGCGTCATCACGGTTCTCACCGCCTGGCTGCTCGCCGGGTGCGCGGAACCGCACGGGCTGCGCGTCATCGGCCCGGCCGTCTCGCCCTCCATACCCGCCGGCCCCGTCTACATGGCGGACGACGAGGGGCGGCCGGTGAAGCGCCCGGACTCCTTCGTGCTGAACGAGTCCACCATGGTGTCCGGGCTGCACTGGACGGACTGGGGCGGGCCCACCGCGGAGGCCACCGGTGATCTCCGGGGGACCTGGTGTGTGCCGGGATGCACCGACAAGCCGTACCGCGTGAAGGTCACTCTCAGCGGAGTGCAACGGCAGGAGGCCCACGCGTACTACTCCCGGGCCGGTGTCGTCGCGCCGGAACTGCGCGGTGCGAAAGCCGCCGAGCTGGGCAGGGTCAGCCTGCACACCCCCGAGTTCTAGGACGGGGACGGGATGGGTCTGCGCGCCAAGATCGGCTTCGCCATTGCGGCCACCGCCGCGGTGGTCGCGGTCTTCGTCGGCCTGCTCGTCCACCACCACACGGTGAACGCACAGCTCGACATCGCCGCGGGCTCCCTCGACGGGCGGTTGCAGACCGCGGTGCAGGACCGGGCGGCCGGGGTGGACAGCGGGCGGGCGCTGATCAACCCGAGCGATCTGCCGCCGCCCCTGCGGAAGGTGGTCGAGCAGGGCAAACGGGGCGTCTATCTGGATACGAGCGGCCGGACGCCGAATCTGTGGGCGGCCAGCCCGCTCGGCCAGGACGTCGTCGCGCTCAAACGCACGTATCTGAAGGAAGAGGAGACGGTAGCGGGGCTGGACCGGATTCTGTGGGTGGCCGGGACGGCCGGTACGGGGCTGGGCTGTGTGGTGGGCCTGCTGGTCGCGCACCGGCTGGGCCGGCGGCTGACCGCCTCCGCCGCGACCGCCGAGCGGATCGCCCAGGGGGATCTGAGCGCGCGGCTGCCGCTGACCGGTAAGGACGAGATCGGGCAGCTGACCAGGGCGGTGAACACCATGGCCGAGGCGCTCGCGGCCCGGCTCCAGGCCGAGCGCGAGGTCACGTCGAACATCGCGCACGAGCTGCGGACCCCGGTCGCCGGGCTGGTCGCGGCGGCCGGTCTGCTGCCGCCGTCCCGCCCCACCGAGATGGTCCAGGAACGGGCACAGCACGTACGGGGGCTGATGGAGGACGTCCTGGAGGTGGCCCGGCTGGACGCGCGCACCGAAGAGGCGGACCGGGAACTCCGGCCGCTGAGCGAACTGGCCCGGCGGGCGGTCGCGGCGACGGTGTACGGGGGCGGAGCGGGCCGCGGGAGCGGTACGGGCGGCGCGGCGGGTGGTGCGGCGGGTGGCCCGGACGCGCCCGCGCCGCCCGTGCGGATACGGGTGCTCCGGGAGGGGCTGGTGGAGACCGATCCGCGCCGGGTGGAGCGGATTCTCGCCAATCTGATCAGTAACGGGCTACGGCATGGCGCCGCGCCGGTGGCCGTCGAGATCGAGGGCGGCGTGGCGCGGGTGCGGGACACCGGGCCCGGGTTCCCCGAGGCGCTGCTGGCGCACGGCCCCCAGCGGTTCCGCACCTGCGGTGGCTCGGGCGGTCCGGGGCTGGGCCTGGGGCTGACCATCGCGGCCGGCCAGGCGCGGGTGCTGGGCGCCCGGCTGGCCTTCGCCAACCCGCCCGGCGGCGGCGCGGAGGCCACGCTCGACCTGAACGGATCGCTGCGTACGGAGACGGCGGACGGCGAAGACGGCGGAGACGGCGACAAGGGTGCGGGGAGCGCGGGCGAGCAAGGGGGCGAGGGCCGGAAAGGGAGTGCTGACCAGTAAGAGGGTGCGGGCCAGTAAAGAAATGCGGGCCGGAAAAGGGTGCGGGCCGGAAAAGGGGACGGGGACACCGCGAGCCGATGCCCGCCGTGTCCCCACGACCGTTCTTGCGCCTGCTTCTGTTCTTACCCCGGTGTCTGCCTCTGCCCCGGTGCCTGCCTCTGCCCCGGTGCCGGCCCGGGGTTGACCCGGCCGTCACGGGCCGGGGCAACCCCAGGCAGGCACCGGTCCGGATACCGGCTACCGGCCCCGGACGAACGGTCACCGATCCGGATACCGGTCCTGCAACACGGAGTTCACCAGCGCCTGTACGTCCTCGCGGGCCAGGCCCTCGGCGCGGGCCCGGTCCATCCAGGAGCGCAGTTCCTCGCGGAGCAGCGCGTCCGCCGCGGACTGGGGACGGGCGAGCGTACGGCTGACGAAGGTGCCCAGCCCCGGCCGCGGTTCGACCAGCCCCTCGCGTTCCAGCTCGCGGTACGCCTTGAGCGTCGTATTCGGATTGACCTTGGTCGTGGCGGCCACCTGCGCGGCCGTCGGCAGCCGGTCGCCCTCCACCAGGATGCCCAGCCGCAGTGCCTGCTGGACCTGCTGGACGATCTGGAGGTAGGTGGCGACGCCGCTGCGGCGGTCGATACGGAACTCGACGGCGCTCACCACCTTCCTGCCTCTGCTCCCCGCGCTGTCCGTGCTGTCCGCGCTGTCCGTCTTGTCGGGACCGTCCGGCCCGACCGCTTGATGATCGGGCCGGCCGTGCCGGGTGTCAAAGCGCCACCCGGCCCCGCGGGCGGGCCACCGGGCGCCCGTCCGCGGCCCGCCCCGTATCCGTCGCTGCCTCCGGCGCCGTTCAGAGCGGCCGCCGGCGGGCCTGCCATATGACGAAGCCGAGCACCAGCACGGTCAGCGCCAGCAGAATCCCCGCGCCGAGCCACTGCATCCCCGCCATCTGTCCGTAGTCGAAGTACTGGATCACCCGGTTGACGATGCCCAGCTTCGCCCGGCACGCGTCGGCGGTGGCCTCGGGTGCGTTGCAGGTGTTGATGCCGAAGAGCTTGCCGTCCGCGCTCGCCAGCCAGTCATCGACCGGTACGGAGCCGCGCGGCAGGACGGAACCTTCGCCGTCGAACGGATAGGTGTAACTGCGCAGCGTGCCGAGGTGGACGCGTACCTTCTCGGTCCAGATGAGGGACGTTGCCGCGGCGAAGACGGCGGTGGCCACCATCGCCGCCACCACCCGCTTGATCAGCATGCCGAAGGCGATGCCGCAGGAGGTGAGGAAGAGGGTCATGGCTACCGGGACGGGGCCGGTGCTGTCGAAAGCGCCGCCTTGCAGCCAGTCGCCGAACATGGCCAGTTCGTGGGCCGGTGACCACATCCAGGTGAAGGCGGCGGAGAGCAGCGTGGTGCACAGCACCGCGATGGCCAGCGGCAGGGCGAGCGTGGTCGCGATCCACCGGCTGCGGCCGGTCGACTGGGTGGCGACGAGCTTGACGGTGCCGCGCTCCTGCTCGCTCGCGATCAGCGGGGCGCCGAGGAAGATGGCGACGAGGGCGGGCACGAACGTGAGGAACCCGGTGTCACTGCTGAACATCGAGCTGAACTCGTTCTGGAACTCCATGAGCAGATCCCCCGTGGAGCCGGGCGAAGAGCCCTTGGTGTGGAGGAAATCCATCACCCCGATGCGCTCGTACGCGAAGAGCGCGCAGGCGCCGAGGGTGACCAGCAGACCGATACCCAGGGCGGTACGGTTCCGGCGCCACACCAGCCAGGGGAGACCGCGCAGCAGGCGCCGCCCCGGGGCGGTGGCGGGTGCCGCGCCCCCGGCCGCCGGTGTGCTCGTCCTGCCGCCCGTACCGAGGGCGCCGCCCGTACCGTCCATGATGCTCGTTCCGCTTCCGCCGCTCGTCCGCCCCGCACCGGCCGCACCGCTCCGGCCGGCCGTGTCGCTCGTCCCGCTCACGCCGCTCACGCCGCCGTCTCCCGGCTGCCGTCGAACCGTGCCTCGTCCGAGATCAGGGTGGGCGCGTCGGGCGAGCGCAGGTAGGCGAGCAGTACCTCCTCCATGCTGGGCGACATCACCTCCCAGCTGTCGGAGAGCGGGCCGTGCGGCCGGACCAGGGCGCTGAACTGCCGCCCGGTGACGCGGGCTTCGACGACGACGTGCCGGCTGCGCAGTTCCTCGGGCACGCCGCCGTCCACGGCCACACCGGTCACCAGCATGTGCGCGGGAACCAGGACATCGGTCTCGCCCGCCATCCGCAGTTGGCCTTCGGCGAGGACGATGAGGTAGTCACACATGTCCTCTATCTCGGAGAGCATGTGGGACGACATCAGCACGGTCGTGCCGTGCTCGGCGGCCTCGGCCATCAGCAGCCCGGACATCTCGTGCCGGGCGAGCGGGTCGAGGTCGGACATCGGCTCGTCGAGCAGCAGCAGATCGGGCCGCTTGCCGAAGGCGAGCGCGAAGGCGACGCGGGTGCGCTGGCCGCCGGAGAGGGTGCCGATCCGGGCGGTGAGGGGCACGTTTCCGGACCGCACGATCCGCTCGGCCAGTGCCTGGTCCCAGCGCGGGTTCAGCTCACGGCCCAGCCGCAGCGTCTCGGCCACGGTGAAGCGCGGGTAGAGCGGCTTGTCCTGGGCGAGGAAGGAGACCCGTTCCAGGACGGCCGGGTCGGAGACCGGCACCCCGAACAGCCGCAGCGTGCCGGTCGTCGGCTGCACCAGCCGGGTCGCGGCACCCAGGAACGTGCTCTTGCCCGCTCCGTTGGGGCCGACGAGGGCGCAGACGTGCCCGGCCGGGAGCCGGAACGAGCAGTCCCGCAGCGCCCAGCCGCGGCGGTACTTCTTCCCCAGGCCGTCGGCCTCGATCGCCCATGGGCTCGGGTCGCTCACCCGGATCCCCCCTTTAGCTAGTTGATTAGTGGAATGAGTATGGAGAGCGGCCGGGATGCCTGTCAAACGACTCGGGGCCCGGTGGATTTCGTCAGCCGAGGGGGCGGTAGCACGGTGTCGGGGGCCGGGCGAGGGCGCGCGGGCCGGGCGACGGCGGAGGGCCGGGTGATGGCGGGGTGGGGGATGGCGGGGCGGCGGGCGGCGGCGACCGGTGCGGCCGTGGCCTCGCCCGGTCGCCGCCGGTCCCGCATGGGTGCCCCGGCGGGGTCCACCGGTCGGGTCTGCCGATCGCCCGCCGGTCGTCCCGTCAGCCGGTTGCCCCGCCGGCGCCCGTCGGTCAGTCGCCCCGTCGGCCGGTCAGCGACTTGGCCATGCAGATGCTCTCTTCGTACGTCCGGTAGTAGCCGAACTTCTCCACCGTGCGGTAACCGCTGGAGCCGTAGAGCGCGATCGCCTCGGGCTGCTCGGTGCCGGTCTCCAGCACCATGCGGATACGGCCCGCGGCGCGCGCGTCCGCTTCGAGAGCGGACAGTATCCGCCGCGCCAGCCCCCGTCCGCGGGCCTGCGGGAGCACGAACATCCGCTTGATCTCGGCGTCGCCCACCCGGTATCCCTCCGCCACGTCCTCCTGCACCCGCCAGCCACCGGTGGCCAGCGGCTGCCCGTCCTCGTACGCCATCAGGTACGTGCCGTTGGGCGGTGCGAACATCTCCGCGTCCAGCTGCGTCAGGTCGCCGTCGCCGTAGCGCCGGACGTACTCCTGCTGGACCAGTTCATCGAGCTTGACCGCATCGGGGTGGTCATAGCGGACGGCGAGTATCTCCATTCCGGAAAGCGTACGGGTGTGCGGGCGGGGGAGGTGATGGGGCCGGAGGGAATCCCGGCCCACCGGGGCCGTCGCCACCGGCCGGTGAGCCCGCGGGCCTGGTGAGTGGGTGGACACGGTGGTCCGGTGGACACGGCGGTCCGGTGGACACGGTGCGGGGCGGACCGACACGGACGGGGCGGCGGCCGTCCTCACCGCGTCGGCGTCACCGGCCGGACTGTCGAGGCGGCCGCGGCGGGCCGGGGCTGCTGTGCACGACCGGGGCCGCGGTGACCGAGCCGGGGGCGGCGTGTGCGTACCGCCGACGGTCGTGGTGGGTGGGCTCGTACTGCCTCCGGCACCCCGTACACGTCCACTTCCAGAACTCCGGCCCGTGCTTGGTGTGCGTCGTGTCCTTCCACAGGAGCCGACGGCCGCACGCCGGATCCGGACACTCGGGTGGCGGTGACATGGGCGGCCCCTTTCGCCGGCGGCACGGACAGCGGCCAGCCTTACGCCGCCGGCCGTGCCCGACGCGCCGGTACCCCGCCGGCCATCCGAACGAGTGAGCCGCCGCTCCCCTGTCCCGCACCTTTCGCCACGCGCTACCGCTGTTCTTGCTCCGCGCCGGTGTCCGCGCCTGCGGTGGTACGGCTGACCAGCCGTTCGTAGCGCTGCCTGGCTGCCTGCTGGGTGCCGAGCCCCAGCCCGAAGGCGATCTCCTGCCACGTCATGCCGCGCCCCCGAGCCATCTGGAGGAGCCCGGCCTCCAGCTCGTCCATTTCCCCGCGAGCCCGCGGGACGAGGCTCAGCGCGGCGGTGATATCGGCATGGTCCACCTCCGGCTCGCCCTCATCGGCCCGCGCGGCACCACTGAGCAGGAAGGACACCAGCCTGATCGCCTCATGGGGCCCGATGGCCGTGGGGTGCACCTGCCGGCGCCGCTGCTCGTCGGTGGCCGCATGCCGCTCGGCGATACGGAACAAGGACGCGTACACGCGATGCGCTCGCGCCTGGCCCGGGTGCGGGGGCGTGAAGGGGTCGGTGGACGGGGTGGCGGTTGGGGCGGGGGACGGGGCGGTGGGCTGGCCCGTGGGCTTACCGGGAGTTGAGGACATGCGGTCAGCATGGACGGCACATGAGTCGATGTCAACGGAATGTTGTGAACAGATTGTTTATGTGGTGTCGGGCTCGACGGAGAGGAGAACGCGCTGCTCGGACAGCTCGCGCGCCGCGTCGTAGGCGAGCCAACCGGCAACGGCACTGCCGTACGGGTTCACCCCCTGTGGCAGCCTGGCCCCTGGGGCGACGGCGACGGCTGGAAACTCGCACCGGATGGGACGGCTGTAGAGGTCCTTGAGCGCATCATCCGGAACGTGCTGGATGGCAAGAGCCTTCAGTCCATCGCGTTCGACCTGAACGACAGTCAGGTATTGGCCCCGCGCGACTACCAAGCAGTTCTCCTAGGGCGGAAGCCTGGTGGGATGCGCCACGGACGCATGATTGAGCGGTTCAAGTGGACGGCTGGCACCCTGTCCAAGGTGCTGCGAACCCCGACCCTCATGGGCCACAAGACCCACAAAGGAAAGACTGTCAGAGACAAGGACGGCGTACCGATCCTGATAGGCGAACCGGTCCTGGAGCGCGACGAGTTCGACAACCTTCAAGAAGTGCTGAGCAGTCGAACGCCTCACCGTGCCCGGCGTCGGAAGGACACCCGGTCGCTGCTGTTGCAGGTGGCGCACTGTGAGGGGTGTGTAACCCGCATGTACAAGGCTCCGCGCACGAGCGTGCCCCTGTCTGATTACAACTGCCGTGCAGCGGCCCACGGCGTGAAATGCCCCTCTCCGGCCGGTATCCGTGCGGACTGGCTGGAGGAGTACGGGGAACGGAAGTTCCTGGAGCTGGTCGGCCCAGCCCGGATGACTAAAACGATCACGTACAAGGGGTACGACCCCGGGCCGGAGCTGGCGGAGGTCACCCGGGAGCTTCGGGAGCTGTACAAGGACAAGGATGCCCGAAAGTCCCGGACAGGCCGCATGATCTGGCAAGAGGAAGTAGACGCGCTGGAACGTCGTGCGGCCACCCTGGAGGCCACGCCGAAGGTGGAGGCCCGCACGGAGGTCATCGAGACTGAAGAGACGTTTGCCCAGCACTGGCGGAGCCTGGCGCCGGCCATCCCCAGGTCCAAGGTCAAGCCGGGTGAGTTGCTGTCGGATCAGCCGGTCATGCCGGAGTCCTTGGAGGACATGAGCGAGGCCGATGTGGCGGCCCTCCAGGCCGATGTCCGGGCCTGGGAGGCGTACGACGAAGCGCACCGCGAGGCGATAGGCGAGCGCCGCCAGATGCTTATAGATGCTGAGGTCAAGATCTACGTGAGCAAGGGGCAGTCCGGCGGCGACAAGCGCGATCCGCAGATGGACGAAAGCCGGGTGCGGTTCGTGATCGAGAGGGAAGACCCGGAGGCGGACGTGATTGTGTACGACGCGCAGGACTGAGACCTGGATCACTTCATGAGGGAGTCGCCCCGCCAAGGGTGCGACTCCCTCTCACGGTGGGCTAGTCCTGCGTACGGAGAGTGGCCAAAAGTCGGATTCCAGGGCCGATAAACGGCCCTAGCAACCTTCTTTTCTATATCCGTGACTAAGAAAGTAGTTGCGTAGGGCCGTTTTTCGGCCCTGAGGCCAGAGTGCGGGGTCGAGGCTTCCCGGCGACCTGTCACGGTCCCCATCTAATTCAGGTGAAGGAGGGTTCCGTGCCGCACACTCCAGCGTTCGACGTGGAGGCGTGAGCGCCCCGCCCGCCCGGCTCCTCCCGCGCGCCCCGGTGTCTTCCGGGATGCTGCGCGGGAGTTGAGCCCCTGACCTCGTAGCTCAATGGGAGAGCGCCCGATTGTCGGTCGGGTGGTCGCCGGTTCGATTCTGGCCGGGGTCGCTTACGGCCGTCCCTTGATGGTCTCGACCTGGACCCCAAGGTCCGCCAGCGTGTCCCGGATGAACCGGGCGGTGTCTGCGGAGCGGGTGATCCTGGACCACTCTAGGACGCGGACGGTGTCGCCGGACTCCACGGTTCCCACCAGGTCCCGCCATCCGGTGCCGGGTTCGTCGGTGGAGATCCGGAAGTCGGAGAACACGGTGGTGCACCCCGACTCGTATAGCTCGGCGGCCTGGTCGTCGATCTGGGCGGAGTCGGTCCGCGCGTACCCGTAGACAGTCATACGCCGGAGCGTACTGCTCACTCCCGCGCGGGAGGCTTCTTCTATTTCTGGGCCTCCACCATCCGCAGATCGTCGTACGGCACGAAAGCCACGAACACCTTCGACTGCTGATGCTTCCGCCCGGTGAACAGAACGCCGTGTTCCACAAAGTCCACGTCCTTGGCTTCTACGGTCTGCGTGCTTCCGTCTCTGAAGGTCACCACAAACGTGGTGACGGCGGGCCCAGTCAGCTTCTTTTCGACCATGTGACGGATTCTAAAAGCCTTGAGGGGGACCCCTGGCCTGGCATGGCAGCGACCGGCGTTCGCGCCTCCCGGCGGACTGGTCGGTCCGTCGTCTGTCCGTGTTGAAGCGGGACGGCTTCCAGTGCCGGGGCGTCCTCCGGGACACGGGGGCGCGGTGTGCGGCACCGGCCACTGATGTGGACCACGTCGTTCCGGGCGACGACCACGACTCGGCGAACCTTCAGGCGTTGTGCCGGTGGCATCACGCGCGGAAGTCGAGCGCGGAGGGCGCGGCGGCGCGGCGGAGGCCGGTGTCCCGGCGACGGCCGGTCGGCCGGCATCCGGGAGACCTGGGCTGAGTGGCCAGCCCACGGTGTTCTTCGCCTTCTCCATCCAAGACGCAATGAGCACCGCATCCGCGGTGGTCGTCCCGGCCGTCTGGGGTGGGGGTAACCCCCTTCTGGCCTGGCAGGAAGACCGAAGGGTGATAGCGGCTCGGAATCTGTACGGGTTCCAAGGTCCACCAGGGGGGCATTGGCTACAGCGAGTAGCGCCGTGACCTGGTCGGACGGTCCCGGAGTGTGACCACGACAGACGTACGTAACGCCCCGTTCGGGGCCCGATGGCCCCGGGGGTGCCTGCCATGCCTGGACCCGTGCCCAAGCGGTCCGACCAGCGCCGGAGGCGCAACACGGATGAGGGCCCGGCCTTGGTGAAGGTGGAGGCCGGTAGGGCCCCGACCATCCCTCGGGTGTCCGGTGACTGGCACCCCATCGCGAAGCGGTGGTTCCAGTCTCTGAAGGACTCCGGCCAGGCCCAGTTCTACGAGCAAAGCGACTGGCTCACAGCGGTGTACGTGGCGGAGGCCATGAGCCGGAACCTGGGCCAGTCCAAGTTCAGTGCCCAACTTTTTCAGTCGGTCATGTCGGCCATGACTGACCTACTCACCACGGAGGGGGCCCGGCGTCGGGCCCGCGTGGAACTGGAGCGGGACAGCGCCGGGGAGGACCCGGCAGAGACGGCCCGCGTGACTCTCATGGATGCGTACCGGAAGGCGGCGGCGGGCGGTGGTGGCGCGACTTGAGCCCGTGCGCACGACTCCGGACACCGTTCCGGAGCTGACGCGGACCCTGGGCTGGGACGTGCTCCTGTGGACCTCCCGCTACCTCCTCCAGCCGGACGGCCCCGATGCGGGCCAGCCCTGGCGGTTCACCCCGGAACAGGTCCGGATTGTGCTCCGCTGGTTCGAGATCAACGACGCCGGGGAGTTCACCCGGCGGCAGGGCACCATCCGGCGCCTGAAGGGCTGGGGGAAGGACCCGTTCCTGGCGGCCCTGTGCGCCGTGGAGTTCGTCGGCCCGTGCCGGTTCGGCGGATGGCGGGAAGACGGGACTCCCATCGCGGTGCCGCACCCGGCTCCGTGGGTCCAGGTCTGCGCGGTCAGCAAAGACCAGACCCGCAACACGATGCGTCTGTTCCCCGGCATGTTCTCGCCGGAGTGCATCGCGGAATACGGCATCGACCTGGGCAAGGAGATCATCTACGCCCGCAGTGGGGCGGTGATTGAGGCCGTCACCAGTTCGCCCCGTGCGCTGGAGGGCGGCCGATTATTGCTCCACGTTCGTGGTGATGAACGAGACCCATCACTGGATCTCGTCCAATGGCGGCCACGAAATGGCGATGACCATCGCGGGCAACGTCGGCAAGTCCCGTGGTGGCGGTGCTCGAACCATGGAGATTACGAACGCGCCGTTGCCGGGCGAGGACTCCGTGGCGGAACAGACCTGGCACGCCTGGTCGAAGTTCGCGGAGGGCAAGAGCCGGGATTCCGGCATGTACTACGACTCCGTGGAGTCCCCGCCCGTGGACCTGGCGGACCCGGACCAGCTCCGGGCCGGCATTCTCGCGGCGCGCGGTGACGCGGACTGGCTGGATGTGGAGTGGATCGTCTCCACCATCTACTCCGGCCACATGCCCCGGAGCCGGTCTCAGCGGATGTTCCTGAACCAACTGGTGACCGCAGAGGACCAGTTGATCAGTCCGGAGGACTGGGACGAGTGCGCGACGGATGACCGCCTGGAGGGTGGCGACGCCATCACCTTGGGATTCGACGGTGGGCGAACCGACGACGCCACGGCCCTGGTGGCCATGCGCGTGCGGGATCGCCTGATCGTCCCCCTGGGCGTGTGGGAGAAGCCCGACGGCCCAGCCGGGGACGGCTGGGAGGTGGACCGCCAGGCCGTGGACGGCGCGGTCCGCAACGCCATGGAGCGGTACGACGTGCAGGCGTTCCACGCGGACGTAGCGCTCTGGGAGAGCTACGTGGATGCCTGGAGCGAGGACTACCGGGAGCGGCTGGTCATCAAGGCCAGCCCGCAATCCGCAGTGGGCCGGGACATGCGCGGCGGTCTCCAGGAACTGACCCTGGCCAACGAACGGTTGGTGTCGGCCGTCGAGAACGGACAGGTACGCCACTCCGGAGAAACGTTTCCTCTTGGCCGCACGTTGCGGCGGCACGTGCTGAACACCCGGCGTCGGCCGAACCGCTACGGGCTCAGCTTCGGCAAGGCCAACCGGGAGTCCGCCCACAAGATCGACGCCTACGCCGCCACGCTGCTGGCCGACCTGGCGAGACATCGACTCATCGAATCCGGCAAGACGCGGCCCTCCGAACGATCGGGGGCCGTCTTCTTTTTCTAGGAGCGGCGCAGCGTTTTGGCAGTCACGAATTCCTCCCCCGTGGAGCTGGCGGAGTTGGGGTTCTCCCGGCTCCGCGCGGACCGTGAGCGGCTGGACCGAATAGACCGGTACATGCGTGGCGAGCATGACGGGCCCTACATCCCCCGCAGCGCCACGGAGGAATACAAGCTGCTGGCCAAGAGGGCTATTTCCAATTGGCTGCCGCTCCTGGTCAAGACCCCTTCCCAGGCCATGGCCGTGGACGGCTACCGCCGCAGCGCAGGCCCGGACGAGGCGACGCCGGAGGAGACTCCGGTGGAGTGGCGGGCCTGGCAGGACAACCGCATGGACGCACGCCAGACCCCCGTCCACCGGGCCGCGCTCACCTATGGCCAGGCGTTCGCCACGGTCCTCCGCGACCCGACGGACCCGGCCCGGCCGGTCATCCGGGGAGTGTCGCCCCGGCTCATGCACACGTCCTACGAGGACCCGGCAGCCGACGCGCTCCCGCTGTGGGCGCTCCAGGTGGAGACCGTCCCCGATGCGGAGGGCGTGGAGGCGCGGGCCTGGCTGTACGACGCCACCCACGTCTATGACTTCCTGGTCGGCGGGAAGGGCAGCCCCCGGCTCCTGGCGTCCCGGCTTCACGGCATGGGCGTGTGCCCGGTCGTGCGGTTCGCGCCGGACATCGACCTGGAGGGCCGGGTCACGGGCGTGGTGGAGCCGATGATCCCGATCCAGGACCGTGTCAATCAGACGGTGTTTGACCTGCTGGTTTCGCAGACGTTCGGGTCGTTCAAGGTGCGCACGATCAGCGGCATGGCGCCGGAATTCCGGCGTGATCCGGATACCGGGGAGATCCTTTACGACGCTAACGGGCGTCCTCAGGTCATTCCGATTCAGGCGGACGCAAGCCGGTTCCTGGTGGCGCCCGACGTGGACACTAAGTTCTCTCAGCTGGATGAAACCCCGTTGTCGGGGTTCTTGGACGCCATCGAGCTGGCGACCAAGCACCTGGCCGCCCTCTCCCAGCTCCCTCCGATGTACCTGGGCGTGGGGTCGCTGACGAACCTGTCGGCGGAGGCGATGGCGGCTGCCGAGATGGCGCTCTCCCGAGCGGTGGACGAGTACCAGCACGCCCTTGGGGAGTCCTGGGAACTAGTCCTGTTCCTGTGCGCTACGGTCGTGGGCGCGGCACCGGACGCCCAGGCAGAAGTCCTCTGGAAGGACGCGGAAAGCCGCTCCCTGGCCCAGACGGTGGACGCCCTGGGCAAGGCCGTTCAGATGCTCCAGGTTCCGGCCCGCGCCATGTGGTCGCGCATTCCCGGCGTCACGGCTCGGGATGTGGAGGAGTGGGCGCAGATCCAGGAGGCTGACGACCCCGGCCTACGCATGGCGGACGCGATGGCGTCGGCCGTGGCCCCGGCGCCGGACACGGAGCGCTTGGCCGGCGGTAGCGGTGAGTAGAGCAACGGCGGCCCTCCTCGATGAGCACTGGCGCGCACAGGCCCGCATCGGTGCGGATGCCTCCGCCCAGTGCCTGGTCCAGTGGTCGCGCGTGAACCCCCACTCCCTGGAGGAGTCGGGGGCCGCGTGGCTGACCTGGATGCTGGCGCTGATCCGCGGGGAGCGGCGCAGGTCCCGGAGCCAGGCGGCGGGGTTCTATCGCCTCTACCGGGCCTTGGAAACCGGCCGCACTCTCCCGCCCCTGTCCGGGGAGCACGTGGGCGAGGCCACGACGCTGGGGGAGCTGCGGGAGGACTGGGCCCAGCAGACGGACACAATCCGCACCCCGGAGCCGGACGACGGCGAGGAAATCCGGCTGGACGGCTTCGACTGGCCGGAGGAACCGGAGGACGCCCACGACCGCGCGGCCGTCGCGTCCCTGGTATCCCAGGGCCCCGCCAAGCTGCGCCAGAACGTGGCCCAGGTGGCCGACGAGCAGGCGCGCGGCAGGCTGGACGAGGCCGGGTTCCTCCAGGATTTGGAGGACGCATCACGGACGGCGGGCCGTACGTCCGCCGGAGCGGCAGACCGGGAGGCACTAAGGGCCGGACGGGACTTGATCGACCGGGCGTCGAGGCAGGACCGGCAGGCCATCGGCTGGGCCCGCGTGACCGACGGCAACCCGTGCGCGTTCTGCGCCATGCTCGCCTCCAGGGGCGCCATCTATAGCTCCCAGACCACGGCGGCCGGTGGCGGCCGACGCAAGCCGAAAGGCTCCCCGGACGGGCGCGCTCGCGCGAACCGGCGGCCCCCGGTGTCCCGGGAAGACCTGACCCGCTACCACAACGGGTGTCACTGCCAGACGGTCCCGGTGTTCAGCCGGAACGACTTCATGACCCCCGACGCCCAGCGGTTCGACCGGGAATGGCAGGAGGTCACGCGCGGCAAGGCAGGCGCGGAAGCCCGCGCGGCCTGGCGGCGCCACATCGAATCATCACGACGTTGACGGAGGCCCCATGGCGGACACCGCCACCCCCAACCCGACCGACTCCCCGGCGGAACATGTTCCGTCTGACGACGGCCAGGAGGTCCAGCAGGCGGAGCGCCAGGACGATGGCCAGGAGCTGGACGCCGACGCGCTCCGCGCGGAGCTGAAGGTGGCCCGCGACCAGGCGGCGCGATACCGGGTCAAGGCCCGGGAGACGACGGAGGCCCTGAAGACAGCCAAGACGCCGGAGGAGTACCAGGCGGTGGCGGACCGCGCGGCGGAGCTGGAAACGGAACTCCAGCGGGAGCGCCTGGCCCGGAAGTACAGCCTTCCGGACGCGCTGGCGGAGCGGATCTCCGGTACCGATGACCATGCCCGCGAGGCCGACGCCAAGACCTTGGCGGAGCTGTTCCACAGCAGGACCGGCGGCATGGGCCGGGGCGGCCTTGATCCGTCGGTCACGCCGGCCCCCAGCGACCCGGGAGAGCTGGCGGCCAGCATCCCGCGCGCCCGTCGGTAGGCATTTTCACAGCAGCACCAAAACCAAGGGTTCATGTCCAAGGCCCTGGGGGTGCTGCGTGCTGGCTCGGGGCCCAGCCTGAGCGGAGCACATGGCAAACGCATTTCTGAAGTCGGAGACCATCGCGGCCACGGCCCTTGGGCTCCTGGAACGAGAGCTGGTGCTCTCCAACCTGGTCTGGTCGAACGCGGGGTTTGATTTCACCGGCGCCAAGGCCGACTCGGTCACGGTCCGGATTCCGGCCCAGCTCAACGCCCGTGAGTACGACTGGCGAAACGACCGGTCGGAGGACATCGTCCTGGACGAGCTGGCGGAGGACTCTCTGACCGTCCAGCTCAACAAGGACATCTACAGCGCCGTGGCGGTCACGGACGAGGAACTGACCCTGGATATCCGGGATTTCGGTTCCCAGGTTCTCCAGCCGCAGGTCAACGCCGTGGCCAAGGCCATTGACGCGG
The DNA here is from genome assembly GCF_046549095.1 of Streptomyces sp. x-80. Taxonomy (NCBI): domain Bacteria; kingdom Bacillati; phylum Actinomycetota; class Actinomycetes; order Kitasatosporales; family Streptomycetaceae; genus Streptomyces; species Streptomyces sp. x-80. The sequence goes on along the minus strand of NZ_JAJPWM010000002.1, from coordinate 253,885 downwards.
GTGTGGCGAACATGATCGAGACCGCGACGTACAGCGTCCCGGCGATCGCCATTGATGAGAAGGACCCGTTCCCGGCCTTCATCGACGCCCGCGCGGCCCTGAACAAGAACGAGGTGCCGACCAACGACCGGACGCTCCTGATCGGGGCCGACGTGGAAACCGCGCTGCTGAAGTCCGGGCGCTTGAACGACGTGTCGAAGTCCGGTTCGGACTCGGCGCTCCGTCAGGCCATGATCGGCAACCTGGCCGGCTTCAACCTCGTGACCTCCAACGCGATCAACCCGCGTGCCGCGTACGCGTTCGTTCCGTCCGCGTTCGTCCTGGCAACCCGCGCCCCGGCCATTCCGGCCGGTGTCACCACGGGTTCCTCCCAGTCCTACAACGGCCTGGCCATGCGGTGGGTGCGCGACTACGACGCGGCCAAGCTGCGGGACCGCTCCATCGTGAACCTGTACGCCGGGTTCAACGTGATGACGGACCCGGTGGGCGGCGGCAAGAACCCCGCCAAGCGGCTGGTGCGCGCGGTGAAGCTGGACATGCCCACCGCGTCGAAGCCCCCGGCCGACAAGTAGGAGCCGCATGAAGCCCCTGGCAGACGTAGCGGCCCTGGAACAACGCCTGGGGCGGGAGCTGGTCGGGGAGGAGCGCGTCCAGGCGGAGGCCGCGTTGGCCGATGCCTCCGCCCTGGTGCGGGCGTACGGGGATGCCTGGCCCGATCCGGGCCGGGCCCCGGCCGTCGCGGTGGCCATCGTCCTGGCGGCTGCGGAGCGGCGGGTCCGCAACCCCGAGGGGTACCGGTCGGAGCTGCAAGGCGCCTACCAGTACCAGCTTCCTGCGTCGCTCCCGATTGGGGTCGGCCTGACAGACGGCGAAGCGCGGATGATCCGGGCGGCCGTCGGTACGTCCGGGGTGTTCGCGGTGCCCGTGGAGTCCCTGGGGGGTGCGCTGTGAGTCTGTTGAACTCCGGCCCGGACCGGGTCACGGTCTACCCCACGGTGGACGTGGACGACGGGTACGGCGGCACCAAGCCGGGCCCCGGCGCCCCGGTAACGCTCCGCGCCCGGGTCCTACCGGCGACCACGGACGAGAGCGGGGAGGCCGGTTACCTGACCGGCACGGAGTACCGGGTGTACGCCCGGTCCCTGCCGGCCGGGCCCTGGTCCCGCGTCGAGTGGGCCGGGGTCACGTGGGCCGTGGTCGGGGAACCTCAGCGCTTCGGCGGGGACCGGCGCCTGGCCCACGACGTGGCGACGATCCGGAAACGAGGGTGAGCCCATGGCGACGGTGAAGGCCAACGCGGACAGCGTCGTGGCGCACCTGCGGGGCGTTCGGGACGCGGTTGCGGACGAACTGGACCACCGGGCCGACCGGGTGCGGGCGGTCGTCGAGGCGCACCGGCACACCGGGGCCTTGGCGGCCCACACCCGGGTCCGCACGAACCGGACGGACTCCACGGTGACCCTGGAGGACCCGGCGGTGTACGCAATCAACTACGGACACCTGGCCCCCAACGGCCGCTGGGTGCCGGGCATCCACGCGATCGAGGCGGGCCTATGAGACCAGTCCTTCCCGATGTGGACGCCCTGGTGACCGACGCACTTCGCGCCGGCCTGAGCGGCGCCACGGTCCGCGTGCTGTGGCCCGGCGACTGGGCCGACCGTCTCCCGCTGGTCGTGGCTCGCCGGGTGCCCGGCGGCTCCTCGAACCCTCTCGGTATCGACGTGGCCCTGATCGACGTGCAGTGCGCGGCCACCGACCGACGCGACGCGTCCCGCCTGGCCCGCACGGCCCGGGTCGCCCTGGCGGAGGCGTGCAGAGCGCAATTCCGCGGTGCCGACGGCTACCTGAGCCGGTTCGAGGACGTATCGGGGCCGGCGGAGATCCGCGTGGGTGAACCGCAGGCCGGGCCGGACCTGTTCCGGTTCGAGGCCACCTACCGCGTGACCGCGCGGCCCCTCTGACCTACCCCTGGAGAACAGTTTGGCTCTGATCGACAACGCCGCCATTGTCCCGGCCGGCGGGTACATCTTCATCGCTGACCCTGATACCGAGAAGCCCGGCGACCTGGCCGACCCGACCAACCCGGGCGGTGCGTGGGAGCACGTCGGGCACACCAAGCTTGATCAGCTCCCGGAGTTCGGTCGGGACGGCGACGACCCGGAGATCAAGGGGAGTTGGCAGAACGCCAAGCTCCGCGCGACGACCCCGGACGTGACGTACTCCGTCACCTTCCAGTCCATCCAGGCCACGGCCCTGACCTATCAGCTCTACTTCGGCGCGGGCCCGGCAGCCGTCCAGGCGGACAAGTCGTTCCGCATCCCGGCCACGCCCACCCCGCAGACCAAGGCACTCCTGGTGGTCCTGGTGGACGGCACCAGCTACCTGCCGCTGTACCACCCGCGCGTCTCCCTCCTGGGCTCCGACGCGGTGGGCATGTCATCGGACGACTTCGTGTCCTTCCCGATCAAGGGCACATTCCTGGGCTCCACGAAACTGGGCGGTGCCATCGGCGAATGGGCCCAGGTCGCGGCTCCGACGCCCCCGCCCCCGCCGCACAGCGGCGACTAGCGAACCCGTCTGCCGACGGTTCGTGAACATCTCCTGCCTGGCCGGTCCCTCCAGGCGGAGGACTGATTCCTGGGATCACCAACACGACCTGTGGGGACGACCCTTGGCACTTTCTTGCGCGGACATGATGGCGGAAGCTGCGGCGGAGTACGAGGCTCTTCCGCTGGAGACACGCGCCGGCGAAACGGTTCACCTCCGCAACATCCTCATGCTTCCCGACGACGGCCTGAAGGCGGCCCGCGCCATCCTCGCGCGCTTCGGTGAGACCGGGTCGGCGGACCTGGAGGAGCTGGTCCCGAAGATCCGTGACCTGCTCCTCCTGGTGGCCGACGACCCCGCCGCGCTGAAGACGGAGATGAAGGACTGGCCGCTGGCCGTGTTCGTCCGCACCATCGGTGAGTGGCAGGAGGAGACCCAGGTGGGGGAAGCTCCGCGCTCGGACAGCTAATCGATCAGGGCCACGGCGCAGCACTGCGGGCGGACCTCCAGCGCTACTACGACCTGGACCTGGCCGACCTGTGGAGGGGTGCCCTTACGCCTCGCCGTGCCTGGCAGCTCACCGAGCATTTGCCCCCGGACTCCGCCCTGGCCGCATCGCTGGCTGGCGGGCTCGAACATCGCGGCTGGACGGTGCAAACGCACCTGCTGGCCGCCCTGTTGGACGCCGTGCGCTTCGCCGACGCCAACAACGTCCGCGTCTCCGGCGGACGCCTCAAACGGGAACCGGTTCCCGTTCCCGTTCCACAGGTCAAGGCGGACAAGCACGAGCGGCCACGCCTTGACCTGTCCACGCACCCCTTGGCCAAGCCCATTGCACCAGGGGGTATTTCATGGCCGGCCCCGGAGGCCGCGAGGTAGGGCGCCTTTCGGTCCGTGTCCTTCCCGACACGAGCAACTTCGCCGTCAGTCTCCAGCGCTACCTTGACCGCATCGAGCGGCGGGCCCGCGTCCAGGTCCAGGCCATCCCGGACCTGGACGGGTTCCGGGAGAGGTTGAACGCCAAGCTGGCGCGCGTCCGCGCTCGCGTCCGCGTCAACGTGGACCCGGACCTGTCCCAGTTCCGCTCCACCCTCCGCGAACGTCTCCAGGGTGCGAACGCCGGCCTTGGCGTCCGCCTGGAGGTCAACGAGCGAGAGATAGCCCGGCTGCGTCGGGAGCTGGCGCGCATCCGGCCGCCGATGACAGTCCCGGCCCGCGTCGAGGCGGACCGGGACCGGCTGGCCACGCTGGCCCGGGACGTATCCAACGTGGGAGACAGCTCCGGCGGCGCCGGCCGCAAGGTGCTGTCCCTGGTGGGGACGCTGGGCAAGCTGTCCACGGCCGCCTCCAGCATTCCGGCGGTGGCGGGACTGTCGTCCTCCATCGCGTCCATGGGCCCCGCGGCTGCGTTCGCCGCGCCGGCCGTCCTGGCCCTGGCATCGGCGGGCGTGGCCCTGAAGGTGGGCATGTCCGGCCTGGGCGACGCTTTGGCCGGCGACGCGGAGGCCATGGCCGAACTCGCCCCTGCTGCCCAGGACTTCGTCACGCAGACCAAAGCCCTGGGGCCGGCGTGGGACGAGGTGAAGCGTTCCGTCCAAGGCTCCCTGTTCCAGGGCCTGGGCGACACCCTCACCCGGACCGCGAACGCGGTCCTGCCTGTGCTGCGGACAGAGCTGTCCGGCGCCGCCTCCGCACTGAACGCCATGGGCAAGGACACCCTGGCCACGGCCCGCACGCTGGCACAGGACGGCGCGCTGGGCCGGGCCCTCAGCGGGGCGACCCGGGGACTTCAGAACATGAAGGGCCTTCCCGGAACGGTCCTTCAGGGCCTGGTCCAGCTTGGCGCGGCGGCGGCTCCGACGTGGGAGCGGATGACGGCCTCCATGGGCCAGGGCCTGGACCGCCTCCGGGCCAAGATGACCGCGGCGTTCGAGTCCGGCGCGATGCAACGCGACATCGAGGCGGCCGTAGGCGTGGCCAAGGAGTTTGGCGGTGTCCTGGCCAACGTCGGCAAGGCCCTGGGTAACGTCCTGGGCGCGGCGGCCGACGCCGGGGGCGGGGCCCTTCAGGTCCTCTCAGAGCTGGCAGCCACGGCGGCGCGGGTCACGGCTACGCCGGAGGCCCAGGAGACGTTCCGGGCCCTTTTCGAGACCGTGTCGGCGGTCGGCAAGGCCGTCTCCACGATTTTGGGTGGCGCGTTGAAGGCGGCCATGCCGCTGTTGAACACGCTGGTCACGACTCTGGCCGGGCCGTTGCAGAGCGCGGCCGGGGCCCTGGCCCCGGTCTTTGTTCAACTGGCCCAGAGCCTGGGGGCCGGTCTGGCTCCGGTGGTCAAGGTGGTTGCCCAGGCCCTGGCCGCGATCCTACCGATCGCGGCCCAACTGATCAGCCAACTGGCCGGGGCCTTGGGGCCGGTGCTGGAGATCGTCGGTGGCCTGGTGGCGAAGATCGCTGGAGCGCTGCTGACGGCCTTGAAGCCGATCCTGGCCCAGCTTCCGAGCATCCTTGGACCGATCCTTTCGGTGATCGGAGAGCTGGCGCCGATCCTGGGTGACCTGGTGGGCCAGTTGATCAGTGCCCTGGCGCCTGCTCTGGCGACGATCGGAAAGGCACTGGGTGACCTCCTGGTCTCCTGCGGTCCGCTGATCACCGCCCTGGGCACGTTGCTGGCGGGTGCGTTGAAGGCCCTCGTTCCGGTCATTACGCCGGTGATCACGCTGGTGGGCAAGGTGGCCGGTGTCCTGGCCGAACTGGCGTCGAAGTACATCACCACCATCGTGGTCCCGGCGATCAACGCCATTGTGGCGTTGCTGCGTGGCGACTTCTCCGGAGCGCTGGACGCAGCCAAGTCGGCACTGTCGGGGCTGGCGTCGTTCTTCGGGAGCATCTTCACCAAGATTGGCTCCGTCGTCCTGTCCGGAGTTTCCGCCGTGGTCGGCTACTTCGCGGACCTGGCGTCACGGGCGTGGGCGCAGGTCAAGACCATGGGCTCCAACATTGTCTCGGCGGCCCGCTCTGGCCTGTCGTCCATGGGTGACCGGATCTCCTCCGGCATCTCGTCCGCTGTTGCGACCATCCGCAGCCTTCCCGGCCGGGCTCGGGATGCCCTGGGCAACCTGGGCTCCACTTTGTGGAACGCGGGCGCGAGCCTGATCCGCGGCTTCATTGACGGTATCTCGTCCATGATCAGCAGCCTGAAGAACAAGCTGGGGAGTATCACGTCCATGCTTCCGGACTGGAAGGGCCCGGCGGAGTTGGACGCCCGCATCCTGGCTCCGAACGGCCGGCTGTTGCTGAAGGGCTTCATGCGCGGCATCGAGGACCAGGTCCCGGCGCTCAAGCGTCAACTGGGCGGCATCACTGCCGACATGCCTGCCATGGCTGGCACACGGCCGGTACTGGCCCCTGCCGAACAGGCCCGGCCTGGTATGCCGCGGGGCCGCTCGTCGGCCGCAATCACGATCGAGAACTTTCACGCTGGCGACATGCAGCCCGCCCAGGTCGCGCGTGAACTTGACTGGCTGATGAAGGCCCGGGGGTGACGTGCCACAACTACTGAATGCAGCGGGTGACCAGGTCACCCAGGACGGGCAGATCGAGTTCGCGGGTCTGCTCATGGGCGAGACCACGGAGTACGCAGGCGAGCAACTGACCGGATGGGACGACCTCCCCGACATGGAGTCGGCCACCGTTCTCCGCCCAACCCAACACGGGGGCTGGCCCAGCCATCTCCTGGCCGGTACCCGGGTTCTCCAGTGGGACTTCATGGTCCTGCCGGACAGCCAGGAGCGCTTCCCCGCGCTCCTGGCCGACCTGCGCCGGGCGACCGCTCCGACCCAGCGGGAACAGGATCTGGTAGTTCAACTCGCCGGGGCACGGCGGCTGATGCGGGGGCGGGTGATCCGGCGGGCCCTGCCGGCGGACCGCCGGTACACCCGAGGGGAGCCGTATGGGTCGGTGGTGTGGGAGTGCTCCGACCCCCGTCGGTACGAACCGCAGGAGAACCGCGTGACCTGCGGGCTACCTGCCCCGGAGCCCGGCCTGGACTGGACGGACGGCCTGGACTACCCCCTGGAGTGGGGCATCACCGGGTCCACCGGCACTCTCGCGGCGCCCAACCTCGGCGAGGCTCCGACGCATCCGATTGTGGAGTTCCGCGGCCCGGTGGTCCGTCCCTCGCTGCTCCAGCTCAACACCGGCTGGCGTCTGGAGTACGACATCACCCTCACGGAGTCGGACGTCCTGCGCATCGACTGCGCCGAGGGGACCGCCGTCCTCAACGACACCGCGTCACGGCTCTACACCGTGACCGCGTCCAGTGTGCCGGAGCAGACGTTCACGTTCGACCCCGGGGTTTCCGTCCTGGCCTTCCGGGCGGCGCCCGGTTTCTACGACCCCTTGGCGTCCGTCACCGTTCGGTGGCGTTCGGCTTTCTGGTGAGAGGCAACATGACTGTACGTAGTGGCTGGCTGGTCAACCGGGACTCCCCGGGCGGTGGACAGACCCGGGCGGATACCCGGCTGGTGCCCGTCGGTACCTGGACCCCGGAGGCCGAACTCACCTCGCGCGGCGGCGTCGTCCCCGGCGGAACTCCGTTCGCTTTGACTGCGGCCGGCGCGATGCAATGCACGATCGGCACTGGCCGGGCCCTGATCAGCGGCAGTTCCGTACAGGGCACGTATCCGATGGCGGTCACGGAGCCGGAGACGCTGACGATCGCGGACGGCGACGCGCAGTATCCGCGGAAGGACAGCGTCCTCCTGCGGGTCTACGACTCCGCCTACGACGGGTCGGACCAGTCCACGGCCGCCCTAATCGTCGCGCAGGGCGCCCCGTCCCCCACGCCGGAGGCGCCCGCGGCCTCCGGCACAGCAGAGAAGCTGTACGAGATCACGGTTCCCGCTGGCACCTCTGCCGGCACGGGTGGTATCGACTGGGCCACCGCCGTCTCCGACCGTCGCCGGACCACCGTGTCCCTGGGCGGTATCCAGGCCGGGGACTGGAGCCTGAACTACGGCGGCGCGTACCCCGGCCAGTACCGGGACAACGGCCGGGGCCTGGACCGCTGGGACGGCGTGAGCTGGCGCAGTGTGGCGGAACGCCATTACGTCGCCGTCCGCAAAACCGACACCTACAACCTGCCGGCGAACCGCTACACCCCCGTTCGCTGGAGCGGCGTCGATGCGCGTACCGACGCATCGATGTGGACGCCGACGAGCCCCACGCGCCTCGTGGCCCCTGTCGGGGGGCTCTACACCGTGTACGCCCAGCAGACCTGGCCCGGTGGTGCCGAACAGGCCCGCGTCACCGTCACCAAGAACGCCGGCGTCGGGGAATGGCACATGTTGTTCGTCGCCCGGTCCAACGGTGGGCAAGGGCACGCCGCATCCCTCCCCGTTGTGCTCCAGGCCGGAGACTTCATCGAAGTGAACGTCTACTCAGCGGCTGCCCTGGACAGCGTCCCCGGGCGGTACAGCTACGCCGCGCTGCGGTGGGAAGGCCCAGCATGACCACCGCCCACTCCCCGGCCGGCTACCGGTTCCTGCTCACGGACCTGCTCACGGACCAGCTCCTGGACGTGCTCCCCGTCCAACAGGTCACCTTCGACGACTACATCGGTCGCACCGGATCACTTCGGGGAACCCTCGCGGTGCCGGATGCTGCGACGGCTGCCCGGATCAAGGGGGCCGTGGTGCCCGGCCGGACGGCGCTGTGGGTGGAGCGGGGCCGTGATCTGTGGTGGGGCGGCATCGTCTGGACGGCCACGCCCGCCGTGGACGAGCGCGGTGCGGCGACGGTCGCCCTCCAGGCGGCCACCTTTGACTCCTACTGGGACCGCCGCGAGATCCGGGACACTCTGGAGGCCCGCCAGCTGGACCAGCTCGACGTTGCCCGGCAGCTGGCGGCCTACGCCGCGAACGAGGCCGGCGGGGACATCGGCATCCGCATCGACTACACCGGCACGTCCGGTGTCCGGCGGGACCGGACGTACTCCCGGTACGACGCGACCCCGGTGCGGGAGGCCCTGGACCGGCTGGCGGCCGTCGAAGGTGGCTTTGAGTGGCGCGTCCAGGTCTACCGGGAGGCGGAGACCGGCGAGCGCGTGAAGCGACTTCAGCTCGGTTACCCGAAGATCCGGTCTGGTGCGGTGCCGGTGATGCTGACGTACCCGGGCAACGTCCTCGCCTACTCCTGGCCGCAGGACGCCACCGGCATGGCCAACACCTGGCAGAGCCGAGGCGCGACCGACAACCAGAACCAGGCCGAACAGTCGAACCCCCTGCTCTCCACGGAGTGGTCCTACCCCGAGAAGCTGACGGAGGGCTGGCCCCGCCTGGACGGGCACAGCGACTACACCACCGTGGAACGGCTGACCACGTTGGACGAGCACGCAAAGGCCGACCTGGCCCGCGCCAAGGAGCCCGTGGTGATCCCGTCGATTCGGGTTCGTCTGGACGGAGAAGTGACGCCCGTGCTCCTCGGCGCAACCGTCCGGCTCCGCATCCGCGACACGTGGTTCTCCGATGGCCTGGACGCCACGTTCCGGGTCGTCGGGCTGAGCGTTACCCCCGACCAACGCGGCCAGCAGGAGTCCGCGGAGCTGTTCTTGGAGGCGGCCTAGTGGCGATCATCCCGCAGGATCTGACCGACCGCATCCGGCGCCTGGAGGCGCAGTTGCGGATGCTGACCACGGCCGCGAACCGACGGCCGGCCATGAATCAGGTCCTTCACGGAGACGTGGAGATCGGGGAGGGCGGCAGCCTCTCGGTCAAGCAACCTGGAGGCGCGGAGACCTTCCGTGCGGGCGAAGTCGGCCCGATCGCGGGGGAACACGCGCTGGTCGTACGGCGCCGGGACGGCAGCGTGGCCATTTCAGTATGGAACGGCACCACGACGGTGCAGGCCCAGGCTGTCCGCATCAAGGACGCCCAGGGGAACGAGCTGCTATCGGAGGACGTGGTGGCCGGCGGCCTGGCCCGCCCACACCTGCCCGTCGTGATGAGCCCGGCCCAAGGAGGTGACTGGCCCTCCACCAAGGCCACCGACTGGACAGACCTTCAGGTGGCCTGGCCCGAGGTTCAGCACCCGCGGATGGAGGTTTTCGCCCAGGCTCTGGCGAACGGGGCCGGTGGAGATATCCGGATCACCGTGGATGGCCAGACCGTGGCCTCCGGCTCCACCAGCAAGACCATCCAGGCCACGTTCAAGATCCCCAATTACACCTTCGGGGCGCATCCGGAGATCAAGCTCCAGGCCCGCGCCAAGGCGTCGTCCACCGTGTGGGCGTGCGTTCAGCGGCTGTACGGCGTCGCGTCCTGACCTACCCACGACCATGGTCCTGCCGGGCACTACCGGCGGGGCCTTTCCACGCACGACAGAAGGAGGGCGGCTTGGCGAAGGCCGCAGACGTGATCCGCACAGCGCGCGGAGAGATCGGCTACCGCGAGGGATACAGCGGGGGCCACTGGAACAACCACCAGCGCTACAGCCCGGCCGTGCCGGGCCTGGAGTGGTCCCAGAACCAGGCGTGGTGCGCCACGTTCGTTTCCTGGTGCGCCCGGCAGGCCGGCGCGGCGTCGCTGTTCCCGGTGACCGCGTCGGTGTGGACGGCGTACAACTGGTTCAAGTCCCGGGGCCGGTATTCCGCGTACCCGGCCATCGGCTCCATGGTGATCTTCGGGCAGTCGGCCAACTCCCACACGGGTATGGTCGTTGCCTACGACGCGACCACGATCACGACGGTGGAGGGCAACACCAACGTGAGCGGGTCGGCTGAGGGGGACGGCGTCTACCTCAAGAAGCGGCAGCGTCGAGACCCCTACGTCCACGGATACGGACTGCCGCAGTATCCGGAGGGCGTGACCACCGCGGACCTGGCCCTGAAGGGGAGGAGCGGGTTCACGTTCAAGGCGGCGGCCTCCGGGCCGGCTACGTCCGGCTCGCACGCCGGATCGTCGAAGGGCAAGACGGTGGTGGTGAAGACCGGCCAGACCCTGGGCAAGATCGCCGCATCCGCTGGCGTCTCCCTGGCCGCGCTCCTGGCGATCAACCCGCAGGTGAAGAATCCTGACGTGATCCACCCCGGCGACGAGATCACCGTGCCGGAGAAGGGCGCCAAGCCTCCGGCCCAGGCCAAGCCGACGGTGTCCCTGGCCCATATCCGCGCGGCGGCCGTCCGCGACCCGGACCGGGGCCAGGGCGGCACCACCTACCCCGCCGACGTGCGCCCTGTGGAGTCGGCGCTGAAGGCGGAGGGCCTGTTGGACTCCCGCTGGTGCGATGGCTCGTTCGGGTCCATGACCCGCATCGCGTACGCGAACTGGCAGCAGCGGGCCCGCGTCGGCGGCCCCCCGGACGGCATCCCCGGCATCGCGTCGCTCCGACTGCTGGGCAACAAGCACGGGTTCACCGTGAAGGGGTAGAGGTGAGCGACCGCGACGAGCTGGGCGCCGTAATGATCGGAGCCCGTGAGATCTACGACGAGCTGGTGGCGCTGCGCGGCGACGTGCGGAGCCTGACCCAGACCCACGAAGCCGTGAGCCAGACCCTGGCCGATCACGAGAGCCGGCTGCGGGGACTGGAGCGATGGCGCTACGCCCTCCCCCTGGCCGCCATCACCTCCCTGGGCACGCTGATCGCGGCCCTGGCCAAGGCGGCCGGAGCGTAACGGGCCCCAGCGCATCAAGGAGCACGCCCGCCCCCTTGCGCACGGGAGAAGCCATGCCTTCGCACATTGCCCTCGTTGGAAAGGCCCGGTCCGGGAAAGACACCGTGGCCCAGATGCTGGTCCGCCACGGTTCCTACACCCGGCTGGCGTTCGCCGACGAACTGAAAGCGGCCCTTGTTCGCCTGAACCCGCTTGTCTTCTCCTCCTGTTGCGAGAACTACCGGCTGGCGGACGCCCTGGATGACCACGCCGGGTGGGAGGGCGCCAAGGCCCATCCCGAGGTTCGGCGGCTCCTTCAGGAGTATGGCCAGGACATCCGCGACCGCGACCCGGATTTCTGGGTCCGCCCTGTCCTGGCCCAGGTCCGCCACGGCAGCGAATGGCACATGCCGTGCGTCGTGGCGGACGCCCGCTACGCCAACGAGCTGGACGCGCTCCGTGCGGAGGGCGCCGTGGTCGTCCGGGTGGAGCGATCGGGCGCCGGCCTGGATGGCGACGCCGGGCTCCACCCCTCAGAACTGGAGCTGGACGGCGTGACGCCGGACCACGTGCTCCGCAACACAGGGACGCTGTCCGAACTCCGCGTCAGCGTCCGCGCATTGTTCGACAAGTTGGGAGACTGAATGTTCGACCTGATCCGCCAGGCCATCCGCGACAACCCGGTCAGGGTCCGCACGGCCCTAGGCGCACTGTTGGTTCTGGTGGGCCATTACATTCCCGCCGTAGCCGACGTGGCCGTCAATGACCAGGCCATGGACGCGATCACGTTCCTGGTGATCCTGGTCCTGGGTGAGGGCGCGTCGCGGAAGGTGGCGGCGAAGTACAACCCGGCATCCGTGCCGGAGGAGTCGGTGGGCGACGGCACCGGTCGATGACAGTAGGGCCCGGACGGACAGTGTTCCGTCCGGGCCTTTGCCATGCCTGGGCGCGCGGTAAGGGGGGGCAGAAAAGCTGCCCTCACGCCCTTCTTCTTACTTGCCTTACTAGTGACTGTAGCGCCTAACCTGCGCAAATCCTTCACATCTGGCCCCTGTGGCGACGCTCCGATATCCTCATCCGCACTATGGAGTAGCACGCGGAGGGGAACAGTGGGCGTCGGCTTAAAGACTGTAGTGATCAAGGCTTCAGATCCGATTTACCTAGGCAGGTTTTGGAGTGCAGTCCTCGAATCACCTATCGGCCCCGGACGCGATGGCGTGTACATCAAGTTCGGCGGCAACGAAGATACTTTCCTCTACATCATGGAATGCCCCGACGGTGAACGTGCTGAACGTACGCCGTTCATACACCTTCGAGCAGAGAATGCAACATTGACCGAGGAAGTGGAACGCCTTACAGGGCTGGGCGCCACCTTCTTGGCGAAAAAATGGACCGCCGACGAGGAGCTCAATGTTGGATGGGCGGTCATGGCTGACCCGGGCGGCAATGTATTCCATATCGAATCAAGCGATCAAGAAGTTGCGGCGGCTGAAGCGCTACTAGAGTCGTGGGAATAGGATAACTGGCCGACCGCAAGAGCGGTCGGCCAGTTACTCAAGCGTATTCTAGCCGATCAACTCAGCCGCACCATAGAGTTACTTCCTTGCTTGAGAATACGTGCGAATTGGTTCGCCCCTTATACTCCATTGCGAGAGTAGCCACCGTCGTGTACTGCGACTTTTTGACGAGGCTGGGACAGTTGTAACCCACCTTAAGGGTCTTCTTGCTGCACGGCTTCCATCCATCGTCCTTATGCGCCACATCGGATATGGGGCCGGCGATGGAGACGGTCAGGTGGCAGCGGTCGGGCGGGGTTGACGTGCAGCCAGTTATCTTTGCCGTAGCCCATATCTTTGTACCGCCGCCGGTTAAGAAGTACGGGGAATCGGCCCGGTACCAGCAGCCGATATCAGCGGCTTCCTTCGCTTGAAGGAGACCGCTGGGGCCTCCCGGCTTGCTGCTGTCCGCGTGTGCGGGAGCGGCAGTCAGGGCCATCACAGCAGGCAACGCTGCCCCAATGAGGGCTACTTTCGCTTTCATCTTAACTCTCCTTGTGAGGCTATTGCTGGAAGTGTTGCGATCACCGGAACCCTAGGTGGCGGCAAGATCTTACGGCTAGATGCTTTCAAGACGTGGCATGGGCTGGAAAAACACCTCACCTACCGGACGACCGCTTTCCGTATTCAGGTAAATGATCTTCGTGTCGCCCCCGATTGGGCCCCCGTGACTTCGCCGCCATTGAGTATCTTGCCCCAGTGCACGAGCGGTCTGTTTAGAAAGAGAAGGGTGCCAGCGCAGCTTTTGGGCCCCAGACGGTGCCTGTCACGACCCCCAGCAGATTCCGCCGTAAGCAACTGAGCACGGCCCGGCGGGCCGGCGAACGAGGAGAGACCCGTGGCGGCACTGAACACCATTAGCCGATCCGGCAGCCGGTTCTACGTGGACCCCGAGACCGGCGCCAAGGCACCCGGCGTCACGTCCATTCTGTCCATGCTCCCGAAGGGATTCCTTCAGTATTGGGCGGCCAAGGAAGTGGCCACGGCAGCCGTGGACAACATCGGCTCCCTGGTGGGCCTGGCCATGAACGACCGGGGCGGCGCCATCGACTACCTGAAGGGCGCGCCCCGGCGTCTGACGAGGCAGGCGGCCGATACCGGATCGGCGGCCCATGACGTGTTCGAGCGGCTAGCCCGCGGGGAGGACGTGGCCCGGGTGCACCCGGACCTCCGCCCCTACGCCGCCCACTTTCGGGAGTTCCTGGACGCCATCCAGCCAGAGTTCTTGTTCCTGGAAGACGCGGTCTGGTCCGACCAGCACAACTACGCCGGGTCGTTCGACGCTATCGCGCGCATCGGCGGGGAGACCGTGGTCCTGGACTGGAAGACCACCAGGAGCGGCGTTCATGAGGAGGTCGCGCTCCAACTCGCCGCGTATGCGAACGCGGACCGCATTGTCCGGGCGGACACCGGGGAGACCGTCCCGATCCCCGGGATCGACGCGGCGGCCGTCCTCCACGTCCGGCCGGAGGGCTGGAAGCTGGTCCCGGTGGGTCACACGCCTGAGCTGTTCGCCACCTTCCTTCATCTGCGGGCGGTGTTCGACTGGGAGCGCGGAGGCAAGCGCGGAGTGATCGGCAGGCCGGTGGCCACTGGCGGGGAGGCGGAGACCGGTACCCAGCGGCGTGCGACGTAGGCCGGCCGGGGCTGTCACGGCCCCCAGCGCATGGAAGTAGCGAGAGGCCGGCCCACGCGGTCGGGCCTTTTCGCTGTCTCATTCCAAGCGCTTCCCCAAGGAGAGCCAGCACAGTGGCCCGCACCCTCCGTGTGTTCGACACCGACCCCAACGCCCGCCCCAAGACGTTCACCAATGACTACGTGGGGCGGTTCCGCGCTGGGCAGCAACTCAACAACCGCCCCGTCGCCCTAAACGCGTGGCGAATCACGACCGGTGATCCGGAGGTGGGCAAGACCGTGGCGGAGATGTACGGCGGTACGCCGCAGCCCTGGGAAACCACCAAGGAAGACTCCCTAGAGGTCTTGACCGACACGGACAGTGTCAAGGTCATCGTGGACGGCCCGGACGCCGTGACGTTCCGGATGGCGCTGTACGGCATGGCGGGCACGCCCATTCACGCCTGCGACGGCGTGGAGTTCACCGATCCGGAGGACCCGCGCAACGGCCAGCCGTGTGGCTGTCCCACCACGCTTCAGGAGCGCAAGGCGGCGGCGCGGGCGGACCGGGGTCCCAAGCCTGACCAGCGCGTGGAATTCCGACTGGCCGACGCTCCGAAGCTGGGCAAGTTCCGGATGATGACTGGGAGCTGGGACTTCATGAAGTCCCTGGAATCCCTCTGGCGGGAGCTGGAGGCCGTCGGCGGCCCCGCCCTGTGCACCCTGTCGCTGGAGCCGGTCCAGTTCACCACCAAGGCCGGCGTGGACGTGTCTTACCGCAAGCCGGAACTGACGGTGCACGGCCCCGCGCAGGCCATACCGGCACTGTCCCACGTCACCGCGGACGCTGTCCCGTTCTAACCACCTTTCCAGGCCGTGGACTTGGAGCCAGCCGTCTACGCGATGCGGCACGCGGCTGGCCCCTTCTCCAGCACAAAAAGGAGAGCAGCGTGGCCAAGAGAGGCCATATCCACGACTTCACCGGCCAGGAGATCCGCGAGGGAGACACCCTGGTGTACGCGGCCCGGCGCGGGAACTCCGTCCGCATGGTGGAGGCCATCGTCCTGCGGACCTACACCGAGAACTACAAGGGACGCGTTCTTCCCATGCTGAAGGTGAAGCCGACCGGCAACGAATCCGGTTGGGTCAAGCGGTCCACGTTCCGGGTGGAAACGGTGGCGGCGGAGCACGTGGCTGTGACAGTACCGGCGGAGGTGGTTGCCGGTGTTTGACGTGCTCCTGGTCCTGGCGGTCATCGCTCTGGCGGTGTTCATCGTCGGCCGCATCGCGTGCTTCCTGCTGACCATGGCTGTTGGACTGGCTGGGCTGGCGGCCGTGCGACGGAGCCGTCGATGACGAACCGAGCCAAGGCCAAGGGGACCGCCTGGGAGCAGGAAGTCCGGCACTACCTGAACCAGGCCCTTGGCCAGTACGTGGACCACTGGAAAGACATGGCCTACCCCTGGAAGGACCCCCACGACCCGGACAACGTGACCCGGCCGGCGCAGACCGGCACCCGGGACGTGGGAGACCTCCACGCCCGGCCGTTCGTCGTCGAGTGCAAGGCTGAACGCTCCATCCGCCTGGCTGACTACGTACGCCAGGCGAACAGAGAGGCCGCCAACGCGGGATTCCCTCACGGGGTGGCGGTCGTCAAGGCACCCCGGCGCCGCGTGGAGGACGCCTACGCAGTGATGGACCTGGTGACGTTCGGGCGCGTCCTCCAGGCCCTTCGCAATCTCGACTGACCTCCCCGAAGCGGGCGTGTCACGGACCCCATCAAACGGGTTCGGACACGCCCGCTTTCGCATGAGGAGATCCCTTGACGACCCCGACCAAGGACCTGACCCAGTTCCTGGCCCGCTTCCCGGAGGTGCTGGAGGAGCGCGGGGAGTACGGGGTCCACTGTCCCGTCCACGACGATCAGACCCCGTCGCTGTTCTTCCGTCTGAAAGAGGACGGCCGACTCCTGGTCCGGTGCTGGGCCGGCTGCGACCGGGACACGATCCTGGCGGCCCTGGGCATGTCGGCCCGGGACCTGTTCGACTGGACCCCCGGCGACGGCGCACGGGTGTCGGCCAAACCCGCACCGGGCGACCTGGACCCCGGATGCCTGGCCGCCCTGGCCCAGTACGTGGACACCACAAACCTGGCCTTCATGGACCCGGAGCGCCCAGCGGCCCGGGACTACGTGCTCCACCGGTTCGGCCTGGAGCCTGAGCGCGCGGTGGACCTGGGCCTGGGCCTGGACTACCCCGGCCTGGACGACCGGTTCCCCTACCGCTCCACCGCGTACGCGCGGCATGCCCGACTGACTGTGCCCCTACACGACTTCAGCGGCCGTCCCCGCGGCCTCCAAGGCCGGGACCTGACCGGAAACTGTCCGGCCCGTTGGTTGTCGATCAGCAGCCCAGAGGGCGCGACTTGGGCCAAGTACGGCGTGTTCACCGCTCACAGCGGATTCGACACCGTTCTGATCACCGAAGGCCCCGGCGACGCGTTGACGGCCGTGGGCGTCGGCTACGACGCCGTGGCGATCCGCGGAGCCGGCCTGGCCCGCAATGACGCACTGGTGGAGGAACTGGCCAAGGGCCTCCAGGACCGGGACGTGGTCCTGGCCGGCGACCGGGACACTGCCGGCGCAGCCTTCACCCAGGCCCTGGCGGACGCCTTGGTCCGCTCCGGGGTCATGGTCCGACGCCTGGAGATCCCCCATGCCGGGGACGACATAACCGACTGGCGCGCCCGCGCCCCGGAGGCATTCCCCGGGCAGCTCCACGCGGCCGTCCGCCGGGCACCGCTCCACGTCATCGACCAGGCGAAGCCGAACACCCCTTCACCTGAGGAGCCGGCCGACGGGAACGCTCTGCCGTTTACCGACCTGGGCAATGCGATGCGTCTCTACCGCCAACTTGGCGGCCATGTACGCATGGTGCCTGGCGTGGGGGTCTACAAGTGGTGCGGGATGCGCTGGCAACACGTACCGAAAGAAGCTCTGTACGCCGACGTGCGGGCCGTGATCCAGGCCCTGGAGGACGAGGGCGGGCGCGACCTGGAGAAACGTTCCCGGTGGGCCCTGAAGTCGCAGGAAAGCGGGCGGGTCAAGGGCATGGTGGAGATGCTGGCGAGCATCCCCGGCGTGTACGCGACCGCCGACCGGTTCGATGCGGACCCGAACCTCCTTGCATTCCGCAATGCCGTGGTTGACCTCCGCACCGGCCAGACACGGCCGCACGATCCGACGGACATGATCACGGCCGTGTTGGACGTGGACTATCGCCCAGAGGCTCAAGCACCCCAGTGGGAACGGTTTTTGGAGGAGTGCCACCCGCACTCGCGGGACATGTCGGCCTTTCTGCAAATGCTCACTGGCTACGGCATCACTGGGTACGGCGTGGAGAGGTGTTTCGTCATGCACGTGGGCGAGACGACCAACGGTAAGACGACGTTCACGGAAACCCTGGAGAAGGTGTTCGGCGAGATCACGAAGCGAACAGAACCGAGCCTGTTCCAAAAGCGCCGGGAGTCCGGCGGCCCCCGCGCGGACATCGTAGGATTGCGCGGCCGGCGCCTGGTGATCTCCTCCGAGTGGCCCGCGAACATGCCCCTTGACCAAGCGCTCATGAAGGCCGTCACGGGAGACCAGTCGATCACCGCGCGAGGCGTGTACGCCAGGGAGGAAATCACCTTCCGGCCGGTGTGCCTGGTCCAGGTGGACACCAACTACGCCCCCGACGTTGACGCCACCGACCAAGCCCTGTGGCAACGCGTACGCGTCGTCCCGTGGCTGGAGGACTTCCGAGGCCGGGAGAACAAGCACCTCAAAGCCACGCTGCTGCAAGAGCGGGAAGGCATCGCCGCATGGGCGGTGCGCGGGGCCATGGCCTGGCACCGGGAGTACCAGGCAGGTCGGGGCCTGGACTTCCCGGAGGCTGTAGAACGGCGGACCACCCACTACCGAGACACGTCCCATCCCTTGGCCGGGTTCATCGGGGAGGAGTTCGTGGTCCAGGTGGGCGCGCACGTCCTGAAGACGGAGACCTGGGACCGCTACCGGTCGTGGGTCGAGGACTGCGGCATCCGTCACCCGATGACACGCAACCGATTCTACGACGCTCTGCGCACGTTCCCCGGCGTCCGGGAATCCAAGGCCGATGGAATCCGCATCATGGCCAACTTGGCGGACTGCCGGGCCCTGTCACGTACCCCAGCAGATGGAGGAAGCCAAGACATCTTCGGCCAGCCCAGGACCACGTAGGCGCGTGATCAAGGGGTCGTCCCAGGCGGGGCGGCCCCTTTTCGCATGCCACGGCGTGGGTCGGCGGCCGACGCACCATCACGGAGCCCGCGTTGATCACCCACCGCCACAAACTGGCCGGCGACCAAACCACCATCCACGCCCTGGAGACAGAGGACGATGTACGCCAGGCTCGGGACTGGCTGACCACACACCAGCCGCGCTCCCTGGCCTTGGACACCGAGACGACCGGCCTGGACACGTTCAGCCCCGGTCACCGCCTGCGCACCGTCCAGTACGGCACCGCGGAGACGGCGTTTGTCGTGCCGGTCGAACGCGGGCCGGCCTTCGCAGAGTTGGCGCGCACGGTGGTGACCCGGTGCCCGGAGCTGGTGATTCACAACGCGGCCTACGACCTCCTGGTCCTGGATCGCCACGGCGTCGCGCCCTTGGAGGCCGTCGCACCGAGGGTGCGGGATACCAAGATCCTCGCCCATCTCTCCGACAGCAGGCAGGATTTCGAAGGGGGCGTGGGCGTCAGCCTCAAGCCGTTGTCCGCCTGGTACGTGGACCCGACGGCACCGGACACGCAGGCCGGCCTGACCCAGATATTCCGCAGCTACGGCCTGACCAAGGAAACCGGCTGGGCCCAAGTGCCATACCGGGACGAGGTCTACCAGCGCTACGCCGGCCTGGACGTTCTCCTGGCCGCCCGCCTGCGCCCCCGCCTGGAACAGGAGCTGGTCCGCCACGGCATCCCGGACACGCTGGTGGAGTACGAGCACCAGCTCATGACCATCTGCGCAGCCATGGAGCGTCGCGGGATGCTCCTGGACGTGCCGTACACGGAGGGCCTGGTGGACCGGCTCCAGGAGCAGGCGGCCACGCACTCCGCCAGGGCGGCCCGGTACGGCGTCGAGAACGTCAACTCGGACCGTCAGGTGGTGGCCGCCCTCCAGGGCATGGGGGAGACCTGGGCGGAGACGACCGACTCCGGGGCCCCGTCGGTGGCCAAGGACGTGTTGCTCCCCCTGGCAGACCTTAACGACAAGTGGGAGCGGCTGGAGGTCCGCAGGCCCAACCCGCTGGCGGACGCCGTGCTCCGTGCCAAGCGGGCGTCCAAGTGGCGCACGTCGTACGCCGTGGCCATGCTGACGAACCGGGACGCCCGGGATCGTATTCACCCGCGGATAAACACCCTCGGGGCCAAGACGGGTCGGGCTTCCGTTTCGGACCCACCGCTCCAGCAACTCCCGTCCAAAGGCTGGGAGATACGCCGGGGCATCGTGGCGGAATCCGGCGCCGTCTACTTCAGCGTGGATCAGTCGTCGGTGGAGCTGGTGGTCCTGGCGGCCCTGTCGCAGGAGCCGCGCATGTGCCAGGCGATCCGGGACGGGAGGAATTTGCATGACTTCACCGCGACCTTGATGTTCGGGGACGAGTTCACGAAGCACCAACGCGGCTTGGCGAAGATTGCGGGCCTGGGTACGTCGTACCAGGGGGGCGCGGCGACGCTGGCGAAGCAGACCGGACTTCCCGTTTCAGTTATGAAGGACACCCTGGCCCGTTACGCACGGGCTTATCCGGGAATTCGTCGTTGGGCCCGTGGCCTCCAACGCCATGCCTTGAGTAATGGGTGCGAGATCCGGACTCCTGTCGGCCGGCGCCTAGTTCTTGATCGGGACAAGCTCTACAAGGGCGTGGCCTATCTGTGCCAATCCACTGCCCGGGACACCATGGGGCAAGCGCTCCTGGACCTTCATTCCAAGGGCCTGACCCAGTACCTGGATCTGTGGGTGCATGACGAGGTGTTGGGCACGGCCCCTTTGGCGGACGCGGCCGAGATCGCCCGGGAAGTGGCGGAGACTGTCCGCATGGACCTGTTCGGAGTGCCCATCAGTACTGATGCGGAGGTCTACGGCAAGTCGTGGGCCGGAGGATACGGCCTGCCTCTCGAATGGGCCCCGAAGACCCCGTGAGGTAGCGGCGGCCGTCACCGGAGGCGGTTCGTTTCCGCGTGCAGTGAGCCCAGGCTGTAGCCGCGCGATTCGGGGGCCGTTTGCTACAGAGGGGCGCCCGCACAGGTGGCGGAGTCTTCCGCAAACGCGAAGACCCCCCTCCGTGGAATGCTCAGTGATCTGCGCCACGCGATTACCCTTGCGGTGCTCGAAGTCATTGGTAGCAAACTGTCCGAATCGGCACCAACATGGGCTCTGACCTGCTAAAACGTCCGATCGCCGGATCATTTTCAGTCCGCTTCGCCCGTTAGGTGTAGGAAACCTGCACATTGGTGATCTTAACGGGATGCTAACTACCTTCGTAAGTAGTTCGGACACACCGCGTGACTCGACGAAGGCGAAATGGAGCGTGTAGTGACTCGTGTGGACCAGGCGGTACGGACTCCTCAGCAGGAGCGCTCGATCCGCACCCGTAGGCGCATCCTCGAATGTGCGGGGACCCTTTTCGACCGGCGCGGCTACTCCGGAACCGCAGTGGGAGACATTGCAAAAGAGGCCGCGGTGACGCGGGGTGCCCTCTATCATCATTTCCGCCACAAGCAGTACATCGCCGCCGCCATTCTTGAAGAGCAGTTCGATGGAATGGTCATACCGCCGCAGCGCGTGCGGATGCAGGAACTCGTAGACGCTGGCTACCTGCTCGCCTACGGGCTGCAAAACGATCCGATCCAGCGGGGTGCTGCACGCCTGACGATGGAGCAGGGGACTGACCCCATCGACCGGGCGCGGGCCATGCAACTGTGGGTCGAATTCGCGGTATCGATCCTGGCCGAGGCGCAGAAAAATGGAGAGGTCCGGCCCGGCGTGGACGTTAAGCGGGCCGCCAGAACTCTCGTGGCGTCTTTTGCGGGAGTGCAAAACATGTCGCAGGCGCTCGCCGACCGTCGCGACCTCTACGAATACATCACGGACATCTGGCGGTACAGCCTTCCCGGCGTCGTCAACGATGACGTAATGGGCCAGCTCACCTTCGACCCTGCGCGGGGTGCGCAAATCGCGGGCAGCGGCATGGTGCTCGCAAGCTGATCGGCATTCGGCACTGACTGGTAAAGAAAAACCGGCGCCCCGGGGTTGCAGCCCCCGGGCGCCGGCCCAGTCACCCCCTTGCTGGGGGCCCATGTTCAGCCTTTGAGACCCGCTCACCCTTGACCAGTGACCGCGGGCTCACGCCTACCACGGACAGGATTGTGGCACTGCACCCTTCGCTTGGCGAAATCAAAGATCATTTCACTCTCAGTGCGCACGCATTGGAATGCATCCGGCGACGGGTTGAGCGTGCCCGTCGCGCTCCGCTCCCCGCGCGACTTGTCGCGTTCCACCTCTGGCTCCGCCGTGGCCTTCTGCGTGCCATGGCTCAGCGTCTCGCCGTGGTAGCCCGCCCCCGCCCCGGGGTCCGCCTGCGCTACCTGCCGCGCACCACCCGGCGGCACCTCCACGTCTGCATGGCCTGCGTGACGCATGACCGTGCCTGCGCGCGTACCTACCTCGCCCGGCTGTCCCAGGCCGCAGGTGCTGCTGAACCGTCCCAGCTCTAAGCCGGACGGACTTTCCCTTCTCTAGGTCCCCGTACCTGCTCCACGCCGCGACGGGGGCATTTCTGTATCCGCTCGCTCTGAGCTGACCCCCATCTCTCTCTGACCACGCCTCCGCGCCACGCGGCCCCGCGTGGCACTCCCCCTGCCCGCGCACCGCCAAGGCACACCCCTACCCACGTATTCGAACATGCGTGCGCCCCCTCTGGGCGGCTCCCTACTCATTCATTCGAACAGGCGTGCGGATTCTGCCTGTCACGGCCCCCAGCGCATGACCCCGAGCCGGTCATCCGGGCCCCCCTTCCAAGGAGCACCACCCCATGCTTTGCCCTGCCCTGATTCGTGTTGCCCAGAACGGCGACACGGAGGCAACTGCCCAGGTGCTGAACAGCCTGGAAGGGATGATCTACCACCTGGCGGAGAAGCGACTCCGGCACCGGCCCGACTTCACCGACCGGGTGGAAGACCTCCGCCAGGAGGGCCGCGTGGCGGTCCTGGAGGCCCTGGCCAGCCATGACCCGTCACGAGGGTCGAAGTTCTCCACGTACGCCCACCACTACATACGGGGGGCGATGTCCTTTGCGACTAACCCGGCCTCCGGCCCAACGGTTTCGAACGAAACCCTCGCCACGTTCAAGGGTTGTCTGGGCGTCGTCGGCGGCGACATGGAGGCCGCGGAGTACCTGGCAACGGTCCTCCCTGGAGCGGGTCACCGGATGAGTCCGGCGACGGCCCATCTGGCCCGCCTGGCCCTGGAGGGCGTGGAGTCCCTGGATGCCCCGGCCGGCAACGAAGAAACGTTTTCTCTGGGAGAGGCGCTGGCAGATCCGCATGCCCTCGTGGTGCCGGAGGGCCTAGCGGGCTCCTCCGACCTCGCACGCCAGGACCGAGAGCGCAAGGCCGCCCTGGCCCATGCCCTCCTAGAGACGCTGACCGGCAACGCTGGGCGCATCGTCCGCATGGTCTTCGGGTTCGAGCCGGAGACCCACCTATTCAACGGCTACGACCACGACGGCCTCCCGATACCCGACCACGCCGCGATAGCGGAGGCCCTGGGCATCACCCAGGCCGCCTCTCGGCAGACGTTGAAGCGGGCCCTGGACCGCCTCCGCGCGAGGGTCGAAACGCTCGCCCTGGAGGGCGTGGACCTGGACGTGGAACTGGCCGCGTGACCCGACGCCGCAGGCGCCTGGCGCCATCTCGACGCCCGCCGCGACGGCGCCGACCTCCGCCGTACGACCGGGACGAAGTCCTGGCCCGCTGGTCCGGCTGCGCCTACTGCGACGGCCCGGCCGAAGAGCTGGACCACGTGCTCCCCCTCGCCCGCGGAGGCCGGGACACGGCGGACAACGTCGTGGCCGCCTGCCGCACCTGCAACGCAACCAAGTACACCCACATCCTGGCCTGTTGGGCCCTGACCGAAGGAAGCGCCGTCCCGTGCGCATGCGATTCATGACCTTGGAAGACGCCACCCTGGCCGGCGCCTCCGTGATGGACTTGGACGACGCCCCGGAGCCGGAGTCCGGACAGTGGCCGGACCCCTGGGAACAAGAAGCCCTGAAGGAGCGGGACGCATGAGCGAGACCTACGAATGCGAGTGGGATGGAAAGACTCAACTCTCCGTCTCGGAAGACCCGGACGGCTATGTGGAACTGGCCGTAGGACCAGTCGCAGACCCCGACGACCACCCCAGAGACAACAGAGGTGTACTCCTGACACCGGACACCGCCCGGCGCCTGGCCCGGACAGTCACCCTGACGACCTTCAGCCTGGAGGGGGAAGACATCAGCGACGCCGTACCGGAGCCCTGCCCGGACAGCAACAAGCCGTGTGCCGTGGACTGCCCGCTCCGCCGCACGTGCCACGAAACAGCCCTGGATGACGTACCTCGGGCATCCCTGGACGACGGAACCGCCCCTCCCCTCCACTACCCGGCGGGGGCCGAACCCACAGCGGCGGAAAGCTTCCTGGCAGCCAGGAAGCTAGCCGGCCCCGCGGCGTCCCTGGACGACGTGCTCCGCGTCGCTGACTACCTGAAGGGCGGCCGGCCGTGAACGACTCCACGGTGAGTGCCGTACGCCACACCCACGGCGGGGCCTACGCCACCCAGGACCGAACTGGGCGGCGGGTCGTGGCCCTGGAGGTGGGATACGAACACGACGGGAGCGGCCAGACGGCCGTCCTCCCCATGCTCCCCGGCCTGGCCCGCGAAATAGGCGCGGCCATGATGATGGCGGCGGAAGACGCCGAACGATCACCCGAACGCCCGGTGCTGGCGCCATGACAGCAGAGCCCCGGTTCTCCCACCGCTGGGAGGACCGGGGCGCTTTGTCGTTCCCGCGGGGCTCACGACCGCTCGTTCAGCGTGGGAGCCGGAGTGATTAGCGACGGGTCACCCCCGGAAGTCACCGGTCTTGATGTCGGCGACGAACGCAGTCCAGGACGACGCGGGGAAGACGAGCTGCGGGCCCTGCGGGGCCTTCGAGTCACGGACGGAGACGATGCCAGTCGCGGCGGCGCTGGTCGGTGCCCACTCGATGCACTCGCCGCCGTTGTTCTGGCTGTAGCTGGAGCTGGTCCAGTCAAGGGTCTCGTGGGTCATGAGTAGCGTTCCTTCGAGATGGAGTCGATCAGCTCTGCCGACTCGTCCGGCGGTGTGGCCATGGCCTTGAGCAGATCATAAGCATCCTGCGCCCTTGCCACGTCGTCCGCTTCGGCTAGTACATACCCTTTGGGAAACCCGTCAACGTGCACAACGTCAGCGCCTTCGGTGAACGACAGAAGGCCGAACGGGCTTGCCCAACCGTGGTGCCTGCCCTTGTCTGGAATGATCTGAACTCGGTGGGCAGGGTCCTCCGCAAGGTCCCGAAGGTGCGCAAGCTGACCCTGCATCAGCTCCGCGTCACCAACGGCGTTCCGCAGGACCGCTTCGTTCAGCACCAGCCACAGACGCGCTGACTTCTCGCGAGTCAGGATGCGCTGTCGCTCTATCCGCGCAGTCACCAGGTCATCAAGGTTAGTTGGCCGACCGGTACGCAATACGGCCCTTGCATAGTCTGGCGTCTGTACCAAACCAGGTACTAGCTGCGGATGGAACATGCGCACCCCTATGGCCTTTTCCTCCAGTTCCACATACCGCCGGAACCAGGGTGGGAAGGCGTACCGCAGTGCTAACGGCCATAACCTGACGAAGCGTCCGTTGGAGTGCGGAAACACGCGGTCGCACGCCTCGGCGAAGGCCAGTGCTGGCACGCGCTCCCCAGCTTCGATCTTGGCCACAAGTGAGTATCCGCAGTGCGCCGCCTTGCCCAGCGTCTGGCGCTTCATGCCCAACCGCTCACGCTCAATCTTGACTTCACTCCCAAAGTGCTTGAGAGGCGACGCGGCGGGATCGGCGGTCTCGGCATACTCATCTTCGACGCTCAAACGAACCCCCTTGAAAGTGCTGGACAGTTGCGACTGTCCAAGCTGCCTGCCTGTTCAGCGTACGCCCGGAAGCCGATCCTTAGGTGGTCAGGCGCAATACGGGCCGCGAGACGAAAGGTGGTGGCAGCCATGGCGAACGATCTACCGAAGCGGCATCGCGCACGTGACGGCGCGTCGGATCTGAACGCGCCCGTAGCCCGGCCCCACTTGCTGATGCCGGGGCCGCCGAAGGTCTGGTTCTCCCCGTGGGCGCCGCTACCCATTGAGGTACCGCGTGGGCCTTACACCGTGCCCAACCGGGCGACCTTGCGGAGGGTCGAGACCGGTCTCCTCCAACTCAAGCGGAGGGCTGATGTCCGCTAATGAGCATCCGCCGGCGCTGTACGTTCCCGGGCTGGAGCCTGTGCCACACCCCGAGTGCCCTATCTGCATGGCAGCGGCACGCGCTCGTGATCGCGGACACCAACTGGGCAGCTCGGTGACCATCCAGGGCTGCAACACGATCATCCAGCGGCACCCGCACGAGACGGAGGTGGAGGCATGAACCCCGAACGCGGAGAGGACGTTGCGACGGCGCAGGGGACCGCCGCAGCTACCACCGCCGACCCGTTCGTGGGCACTCCGCACACGGGCGCACTGAACACGAAGTCGGACGTCGTCCACATTCCGCAGCGCGGCAGGCACGCGGCACCGATGCCCCCGTCACGGCCAGTGCGGATGGTCGGCCGGTACGGATGGGCCACGTTCGTCTCCTGCGTCTTCCTGTCGTGCGCCGGCATCCTCGCCCTGGCGGTATCCGGCCGCCTATGACTCCCGTCCCTGCCGGACGTAGCTGAATCGGGGCTCCCCCAATACCCCATTCGGAATCCCGGCAGGGGCGGGCACGACGGGCCCGCCACCAAGGAGCGGGTCTTTGCAGAGATTCACCCACCAAGGAGGAGTTATGGCAAGCACCACCCCCGCCGCGAAGGCGGGCAGTACGACCCAGGGGTCCGGTCTGGTCAAGGCCCGGCGCGCGATCAGCGCCGCCCGTGAGCGGGGCGTCACCCCGTCCGACGGTGGCGGCACCGGCCGTACCGACAGCAACGACTAATCCGGAGGAACGTTGTCGCCGCTGAATCTGGCGACGCACCTGGGCCAGGAGGAGTTCCTGGCCCAGGTGTACCACCGCCACTACCACCACGTGCCGGGCGCTGTCCCGGCCCCCCGGGAACTGATCACCTGGGATGATCTCAACACCATCCTTGCCACCAACCGCATGGACCCGCCCCGCCTCCGCCTTTCCATGGACGGTGAGATGTTGCCGCAGTACCGGTACAGCTCTCCGGTCACGACGCGGCGCCATGTCGTATGGCAGCGACTTCACCCGGCGGAGCTACACGCCCGCCTCGCCGAAGGTGCCTCACTGGTCATCGACGCCGTGGACGAACTCCACCCCGCAGTTGGCCGCGCCGCCATGGAGCTGGAGCAATGGCTCCGCACTGGTGTGCAGGCCAACTTGTATGCCTCGTGGACTGCCCGGGAGGGCTTCGGTGTTCACTGGGACGACCACGATGTTGTTGTGGTTCAGGTGGACGGGGTGAAGCGGTGGAAGGTCTACGGCCCCACTCGCGCGGCGCCCATGTACAAGGACACGGAAGAGCCGGAGCCACCGCCGGAAGAGCCGCTCACGGAAGTGGTCATGCGCCCCGGGGATCTCCTCTATCTCCCCCGCGGATGGTGGCATTCCGTTGCCGCTTCCGAAGGAGAACGCTCCCTACATCTGACCTTCGGAATCCGAACGACGACAGGTGCACAGCTCCTGTCGTGGCTCGCCGACGACTTGCGGCGCCACGACGTGTTGCGCATGGATCTTCCCGTTCACGCATCGCCCGAGGAGCAAGCGGACTATCTGGAGCGGCTCCGAAAGGAAGTCGCGACGGCCCTGGCGGACCCCCGCCTCATCGGCCGGTACGTGGCCGCGCGGGACGGGGAGGACGTGACCCGGATGCGGCCCAGCCTTCCGCACATCACTGATGTCCCTGCTGTGCCCGCGGTGCGCGTCAGGCTGACCACAGCCCGCGCAGACCTTGAACTCACCGGCGACGGAGTCACCTTCCGCGCGTGCGGCAACGAGTGGGACATGGCAACGGAGGCCGCGCCCCTGTTACGTGGCCTGCTCTCCGCCGTGCCCGGTTCGATCTCCCTTGGCGAACTGGCCGACCGCGCCGGCATCGCCGTGGAAGACGCGGCCCAGGTGATCGCGGATTTGGTCAGCGGCCAGGCGGTTGCAGTAGACGGGGGTGCCGGATGACCGTGGCATCCCTGGGACTGGGCACATACCGCCTTCGCCCCCCTGCCGTGCACGAAGCGGCGTGCCGTGCGGCGGAGGACCCGAAAACCGCCTGGGTGGACACCGCCCCCAATTATTTGGAGGGTCGGGCCCAATCCCTTCTGGCTCCGGCTTTGGCCCGCCACCCGGTCCCGGTCTCCACGAAGGTGGGATTCCTGACGAAGAGCGCGGCCACGGCAGCAGTCGCGGACAGGGCTCTCAGCGCCGCCGAAGCCGCTTCGGGGCATTGCCTGACCGCTCCGTATGTCCACTGGCAGTGTGCCCAAAACCGTACGGAGCTGGGACGGGACCGATTGAACGTGGTCTTCGTCCACAACCCGGAGCGGACCACGGGCGACCCGGATGACGCACTTCGTACCGCTTTCACCGCGTTGGAGGAGCAGGTTGAGGCGGGGGCCCTGGACGCGTACGGCGTGGCCACCTGGGACGGCTTCGAGACCGGGATGCTCACCGTGCCGAAGCTGGACCGCGTGGCAGCCGAAGCGGCCGGTACGGCTCAGCACCACCTACGAGCCCTGCAACTTCCCGTGTCGCTGGTGACCGCAACCGCCTTCGCCCAGGCGCTGGACGGAGAAGGCCCGGTTGCCCAGGCAGCCGGCCGGGGGTGGCAGGTGTACGCATCGGCCCCCCTGTTCGGCGGAAAGTTGTCCGACCTGGCCACGCGCGAACTGGCGGACTTGCTCCGCCCGGACCTCGACGTGACCCAAGCCTGCCTCTTAGCCGTCGCGTCATGCCCAGGAGTGACGCGGGTTCTCCTGTCAGCGTCGAGCCCGGCACACTGGGCCGAAGCCCGCGCGGCCCTCCGTGAGCCGCCGATCCCGGCCACGACGCTTCGAAAGGTGCTGGATGTACTCGCCCCCGACTGATCCCGCCGACCGGCAACGAATGGCGGAGGCGTTCAAACGTGCCGTCCATGAACTGGGCGTCACCGTGCACGGCTCGGAAGTCTGGGGGTGGTTCGGCCGCACCTTGAGCGGTCGTGTTCACTCACCGACGTATGGCCTGGCCTGGCTCCGGCTCACATCGACACCGGAGGAGAAGGCAACGGGCAAGATCTGGGAAGGCAACCAGAAAGCCGCTGAACTCTTCGGCGGCCACGTCACGATGCCGGCCCTCCACGCCACCGTGGACGAGAACAAGGACGGGTACGCCTACCGGGCCGAACTGAGCCAGTTCATCCCGGAGCCGATCTGCTCTCCCTCGCCGGTTCTCATGCCGGACACGCCCGCGCCCCGCGCTCCCTGGTGGGAATCGCTCCGCACGGATCTCGCCTACGTAGTGAAGACTCCAACGGACCGCATCGCCGTACGGCAGGAGTGGGTGGACCGTTGCGTCCCCCGTTTTCTCGGTATGCCCGCACCTCAGATCGCCGAATGGGAGACCGCTCACGGTGACCTGCAACCGGCGAACCTGACGAACGGTACCCCGTACCTGTTGGACTGGGAGGGGTTCGGCCTGGCGCCGGTGGGATACGACCCGGCCATGTTGCTGGCGTACTCGCTCTTGGCCCCGGATTTCACCGCCCGAGTCCGCGAGACGTTCCCGGTACTCGACACAGAGGCGGGGCGGGTCGCCCAAATCGTGGTCGTCACCGAACTCATGCAGTCGGCCACACGCGGAGATTACCCGGAGCTGGTCCCCGTGCTCCGGGCCCTGGCCGCTGAACTGGCCTGACGTCCGTCGGAAGAGCCCGGCGGCCTGCCTGAAGACAGTCAGGCCGCCGGGGCGGTCACGCGGCCAGCTCTCCCAGGTATCGGCGCCCTGTCCGGTCGGACACTCCGAGCTGACCGGCCAGCGTGGAACCGTTGACCGGCTGTCCCTCCGTCTCCAAGGCGGCCACGGCTGCCCGGATCTCCTCCGCTGTCCGGCCACGCGGCGCGGACTTCCGCGTCTGGATAACCTCCAGGCCCGGGAGCGTGTCCACCTGCCCGGCCCCTCCAGTGATCGCGGACAGCTCAGCCGGCCGCGACGGAGCGTCCACCGCTTCCGCGTCCACGGCCACCTCGCCCTCCAGCTCCTGGCCGTCGGCCTCTGTCTCGTCCTGGACGGACACATCGGCCTCCGTCTCGTCCCGGCCGGACACGACCGTGGCCGTCTCGGCGGAATCCGCGGTGACCGCCACCGGCTCCTCCACGGCCACCGTGTGAGCCCTGGCCACCATGTGCATGATGTGCGCAACCACGACCGGCGGCACGGCGGACACAGCGGCCACCAACCATCCAGACGACTCCACGAACCCGGCCGATATCAGGTGCGCGGTCACCTGCGCGGCCAACGCCAGAGTAAGGGCCCCGGCGGCCCCCACGACGGCCGTTCCACGACCGGGAGCCCCCTTCGGACGGGAGTCCACGAACATGGCCGCCACGGCCGCGTACACGGACACGCACACCGGCATGAGCCACGCGACCCACGGCGACCACCCGGCCAGAACGGCCAGGGAGTACTCACCCGGGGCCGACATGACCAGTGCCGCCCCGAGGACCGTGAAGGCGGCCGGGCGGGCATACCAGGGCATGGCGATGGTCTTGGCGTTCACTCGTGGCCTCCAACGTTCTGGCGGCCGTTCACCGCACGGTCCTTCAGTTCCTGGAGAATCGCCAGGGAGCGCGCCTGGCACGGTTCGCAAAACCACGTGCGCCCGACGTGCACGAACGGCCCGTCCTCGTCGCCGCAGCCCCAACACGTGATCACGCGGCCACCTCCTTGGCGGCGCCCAGGCGGGCCCGCATCGCGGCGCGGATCTCGGAAGCGCAGGTGGTCACGAACGGGTCCGGCGCGGAATCGGCAGCCAGGGCCTGGAGATCCGGGTGGGGGACGGCTCCGGCGCACACCGCACACTGGCCAGACCGCCCGACCGGAAGGGGCCTCCGGCAGTCGGAGCAGTCCGTGTACTCCGCCCAGCGGCGACGCGGGGAA
The DNA here is from genome assembly GCF_046549095.1 of Streptomyces sp. x-80. NCBI lineage: Bacteria > Bacillati > Actinomycetota > Actinomycetes > Kitasatosporales > Streptomycetaceae > Streptomyces > Streptomyces sp. x-80. Next base: position 223,060 of record NZ_JAJPWM010000002.1, on the reverse strand, counting down.
GGCAGCTTCCGCGTCAGCCGGTCAGCCACGATCTTGGCGGGGGAGTGCACCGTGGCCGGAAGGCCCTGAACCAGGGCATCCGTGATCTCAACGGCGGACGCGCCGTTCTGGAGCCACTGAGCCGCCAGCGGAGCCAGCTCCTGAACCTGCTGCCGGGAGAGGAGGAGACGGGCGTCCGCAGCCTCCAGGCGGCCAAGGGCGCGGGCCGCTTCCTGGATCTGGGGTTCGTCCTTCTGGACTCCCTCCCGAGCCGGAGCGGCCGGGGCCTGCACCTTGGTCACGGAGGGGGAGGGGAGGGGCTTTCCCAGGTTCTTGGAAGAGTCCTTTACTCCCGAAGGGAGCTTTCCCGCGTTCCCAACACCCGGGCCACCGGTTCCCGGTGATGCGGGAACCGGGGAACCCTGAGTCTGCGGCAGGTCGAAAACGTCCGTGACCGTGAACACCCGGCCCGTCTCCGGGTCACGGATCGTCCGACGGACGTAGTATCCGGCCGCCTCCAGCTCGTCCAGGGCGTTGGCGACGCCCTTGCGGCCCACCCCGGGGTTCCGGTCGGCCAGGGTGCGGGCGTCCTCCTGAGCGCCGTCCGGGAGGCTCAGAAGGTGCAGAAGGATGCCGCGCGCCGTGAAGGAGAGGCGGCGGTTCCGACAGATGGCATTGGGCACGATGGTGAATTCACGATCATGCTGCGTACGATGAACGCGCACTGGGAGGGTTCAGCTCCTGGTGTCAGGAGAGACCCCGGTTAGCTGTCCAGGCGCCTGGGGTCCCTCTGTATTCCGGTGGGGTAGCGATTCGGCATGTCCAAAGTGATCACCAAGGACTTGGCTGAATCTCCGGAAACCCGCTGGTCAGAGCGCTACAGTGGCGGCGGTCAGATGACCGCATGCCGTTGTGGACTCTGCTTCTACCGGGTGGCGCATCGACTACCAGATGGCCACCCCCGGCCTCGCCGCGCGCGCGGTGAAGGCGTACGTGGAACGGGCCGCGAGCTATGACCAGCGCTGGTCGGACCACGCTCCCGTCACGGTGACGTTCGATCTCTGATGACGTGCGGCGGCGCGTGATGTCTCCGGATGCCGCCGTCCAGTGCCATCGGTGATTGACCGCGTGCCACCGGAACTTGAGGGGCCGAGGGCGCTCGTGGCCGGATCGGTTCACACCGACCGGGTGGCGACGGCGCAGCCGGCCGGCATCACCGCAGGACCGGCGCCCCGGTCCTGCGGTGATGCCGGCCGCGTTCGATCACTGACCGCGTCTGATCCACCCGGCTGGGTGCGGGCGGCAGCCCCCATTGTCAGTGCCGCGGTCTATAAGTGGTGTCCATGACCTCAACTCCGCTGCACTGGAAGCTCGTCGTCGACGCCCACGACCCGCACGCCCAGGCCGACTTCTGGGCGGCCGTGCTCGGCTACGAGGTCGAGGACCACAGCGTCCTCATCGGCAGGCTCCTCGGCCTCGGCGCCATCCCGCCCGAGATACTCGTCGGCCACCACGACCGGCGCGCCTGGCGGGACGCGGCGGCGGTACGCCACCCCGACGACCCGTACGACGCGGAGAGCGGTACGGGACTGGGGCGCCGGCTGCTCTTCAACCGCGTCCCGCGGTCGGAGATAAAGACGGCCAAGAATCGCCTGCATATCGACGTGCACAGCCCCGCGGGCGAGCTGGACACGGAGGTTGAGAGCCTCCGCGCGCTCGGCGCCCAGATCCGGAACCACGTCACGGAACCGTCCGGCGAGTGGGTGGTCATGACGGATCCGGAGGGCGGAGAGTTCTGCGTGCACTAGCCGTCCACGGCGCCGAGTACGCCCTCGAAGTGGCGCCGACCGCGCTCTTCCGGGCCCGACCGGCTGCATCCGATCACCGAACGCATCGGAACTGCTCGTCCGGGCAGCCCATTTGCCGACCGGTCGCGGGCACCTCTACGAGTTGGCCCGGCCCGGAGAGTCTCACCATCGTTATCGACAACACAGGAGGAACACGTGGCTCAGCTGCTGAGAGTCCAGAACTTCAACGTCTCCAGTGACGGCATCGGTGCCGGTGAGGACCAGAGTCTTGAGAGGCCGTTCGGTCATGTCGAGCCCGAGAGGCTGTTCGCCTGGGCCGGCGCCACGGCGAGCTGGCCCATGCGCACCGACCCCGGGGGCAGCCGGGGCCTCGACGACTACCTCACGCGGGACTACGCACGCAACATCGGCGCCGAGATCATGGGCCGCAACAAGTTCGGGCCCCAGCGGGGGCCCTGGCAGGACCATGAGTGGCAGGGCTGGTGGGGTGACGAGCCCCCGTTCCGCACCCCGGTGTTCGTCCTGACCCACCACAAGCGTCCTTCGCTCACGCTCTCCGACACCACGTTCCACTTCGTCGACGGCGACCCTGCCACGGTCCTTGAGCAGGCGCGGGAGGCGGCGCAGGGCAAGGACGTCCGGCTCGGCGGCGGGGTGAGCACCATCCGGCAGTTCCTCGACGCCGGCCTCGTCGACACCCTGCATGTGGCGGTCTCACCGGTGAAGCTCGGTGCCGGACTACGCCTCTGGGCGTCCCCCGATGAGCTGCGCGACCGGTTCCACCTGGAGATCGTGCCCAGCCCGAGCGGGGTGACGCACCACCTGTTCTGGCGAAAGTGACCCTGTCCTCAGGGCCGGCCCCGGTCGGCTGTGGTGCCTCCCGGGGCCGGCCCTGAGGCGGGCCGCCGAGTCGTGCCTCGGGCGGTCAGCCGGCCCTGACGGTTTCCTCAGCTCCTGCCCGGGTGGCGGCGATCCGGCCGGAGTCGGTGGTGGTCTCGGTGATGGTGCCGTTGAGGGTGAGGCGGTTCACCGACGACCTCGAACGCCGACGCGGCGCCGAAGGTGCGCGCCGCGTCGGGCGGAGTCCGGGGCGCGCGGCGCGTCCGGGGGGACGCGCCACTGGCCGTCGGGCCGTCAGAAGTCGTACGGCTTCTCGGTGTTCCAGTTCAGCACGTCGGCCTCGTTCCAGCTGAACTGCTTCTCGCCCTTGTTGTCGACGGAGTAGAAGGGGCCGTCGTGGCCGTCCGCGCCGCGCAGCGCGAGGGCGAACGAGGTGGCGGTGTGGTTCTTCGAGCCGTAGTCGAAGAGGTTCACCGCGGTGTACGCCTTGCCGCCGGGCTGGAGGGTGATGTGCTGGTTGCCGCCCGGGTTGTCCTTCTTCGAGTGCGGCAGTGCGGTGCCGTCGACGTCGCCGAGCTTCACGGACGGGTACGAGGTCACCCAGCAGGGCTTGTTGCCCTCGTTCGACGCGGTGACCAGCAGGTGGTCGCCCTGCTGCCCGGCGAAGCGGTGCACCGCGGTGAGCAGCATCTCGTCGCCGCGGCACTGCTGGGCGCCGGCCGTTGTGCCCTTGCCCGCGGTCTGGTTCGTCCCGCCCGAGGCGGTCGTCGAGCGCGCGCTCTCCTTGGTGTGACCGCCGCTGTTGGCCTGCTCCGCACCGCCCTTGCCGTCCCCGGTGGACACGGACCGGCTCTGCGCGGTGCCGGCGGCGTTGTCGCCGCCCGCCGCCTTCGAGCTGCCGTCGGCGCCGCCGCAGGCGGTCAGGCCCAGCGCCAGCGCGGCGGTGACGGCGGCCAGGGTGGCGGTACGAATCCGGGAAGTACGCATGATCAGGTTCCCCCTGCGTCGGGTGCGGGACTTTCCTTTGGTCGTTCCCGCGGTGTGGACACCACTCTTCCCGGGGCCACTGACGTTCTGGAAACGCCTCACTCACGTCCCGCTGACACACCGCGCGCGAACGGGTGAGGCCGAGCCGTGGACCGCTCAGCGGTGCCCAGCTTGAGCTCCGCGGCCCGCCGCGGCCGAGTCGGTGAGGGAGGCCGGGCGGCCGTGCTCCAGGTACCGGGAGCACGGCCGGGGAGCGGGCCGACATCCAGGCCGGGGCGATCTGTTGCGGCCTGACGCCGCGGTCGGGGCGGGCAGCCGAACCGGGTTGGGTCCAGGCTCCTATAGGTGCCAGGCGGTCCATCTCAGCTCGTCGCCGGTAGCGACACAGTCCCAGATCTCTGAAACCTTCAACGCGACACTGAGAAGATCACTGAGAGGTGCGGTGCGTCGCTGACGTCTTCCGTGCTGTCCGACAGCAGTGTCGCAATCGGCATCGGCATCGGCATCGGCATCGGCGTCGGCATCAGCGGCAGCCGGGGCGTCCCTTCCGTGTGCACGCGGACGGGGGCGCCCCGCTCCTGTGGTGGGGCACAGCCGGGGGGTGTCCGAATCCCCGGGATGTCCGGTCACGTGGGGGACTTCGCCACGTCCGGCGGGTCCGGATAGGGGGCCGGGTTCGGGCGGATCGGTGGGTAGGCGACGGTCAGCAGGAACATGTAGGCGATGACTTCCCCCAGCCAGCGGTCGAAGGCCATGAGCGCGTTGAACTGGCGCCTGGGATAGCGGCCGGTGAACGCCAGGATTCCGGCGGGGCAGGTGAAGAGCACGATCACTGCGACAACCAGCGCCAGGAACGCCGAGAGCCCGCCGAGCCACCACAGGAGCCGGAAGGCGAGGAAGAAGAGGGCGATCAGGACGTAGTGAGGGGCCGCGCGCAGCCACGACGTCACCAGCGCCGAACCGCGCGGCAGTTGCTCCGGGTAGGGGATGTGCAGGCGGGCCGGGTAGTCGGGTACGGCGCCGAGGCTGAAGGGTGGATAGCGGTCGGTGGCCAGTGCCGCGTACGAGTAGAAGGCCACCCGCCAGGTCCAGCGCAGTACGCCGGTGGTGAAGCGGAACAGTACGTGTGGATAGCGCCCGGTGAAGAAGATCGCGAAGGACGCGATCGCGCTGGCGATGAGGAAGGAGATCCACAGGAGGATCAGAGCGATGTGGTGGGGGAAGAGCAACAGCCATTTCACCAGCCAGAGCCAGCGGGACAGGGGCTCGTCCAGTTCCCCTTCGAGCCGGACCGGCCGGTACACCGCCGCGATCGTCGCCATGACGGTCAGCTCCTTCCCGGCAGGGTGGCCGCCACCGTCGAACGGCTGCGCGTCAACGCCTGCGGGCACCGCAACGGGCTTCGATGACCCGGTCCGGGCCGCCGTGGCGCGCGAGGCGGGCCGGAAACCCGTCCCAGGGCCGCTCGCTCCTTTCCAGGGTAGGTCTTTCCGGTGCGGCGGTGACCGCATCTGCACCCACCACGCACCCGCCCCGCACAGGCACCCGCCCCGCACCCCGGCGGCCCGTCAGCCGGTGTACTCCACCGTGCTCGGCGCGGTGTTGTTCTCCTGGTCCGGGCCGGTCTTCCGATCCGGGCCGGTCTTCGGATCGGAGGGTACGGAGAGGGATCCCCGGGCGCTCTCGACCCGCTTGTCGCAGGGGCGGGCGCGGCCTACGCGCGGCTGTCCGGGGCCGCGTCCCGGCCCAGGCCGGCGTCCGGGGCCGGGTCCGGGTTCAGGCCCGCGTCCGGACCCGGACCTGGACCGGGTTCCGGGTCCGCAGTGGAGCGCGTGCCCAGCCAGTCGTCGATTTCCGCGCGTACGCGGCGGTCCATGGCCATCGAGAGTTCCGCCTCGACGACCCCCTTGGCGAGGGGGCGGAGGTTCTCGATGGTTTCGGTGATGCGGTCGACCGCGTCGGCGCAGGCGGGCGCGTCGGTGGCGGTGCGCTGGGGGACGTCGGGCAGGACGTGGGTGCGGATGAGGGTGGTGAAGATGTCGGCGAGGGCGTCGGCGTGGGTGCGGACCGCGCGGCCCGCCTCCAGCACGGCGGCGAGCGGGACGCCCTGGGCGATGAGGTCGGTGGAGGCGTCCAGCAGACGGCGGCTGATGTGGACGAACTCGTTGCCGTCGACGCCGAGATAGCCGATGTCCAGGGAGACGGCGAGGTTCTCGGGGGTGATCTCGTCGCGGAAGTGGTCGGCGAGTTCCTCGGGGGTCAGGCGGACCGGGGTCTCCTCCGACCAGGGCGGGACGATCGCGCTGTCCAGGCCGAGCAGTTCGCCGACGTCCCGGCCGCTCTCGAAGGCGGCGAGGAGTTCGGCGATGCCGCCGAGGGTGTGACCGCGCTCCAGGAGGCCGGCGATGGTGCGCAGCCGGGCGAGATGGTGCTCGTTGTACCAGGCGATCCGGCCCTCGCGGCGCGGTGCGGCGATGAGTTTGCGCTCGCGGTAGAAGCGCAGCGTACGGACCGTGATGCCGGCTTCCGCGGCCAGTTCGGCCATCCGGAACTCACGCTTTCCGGGTTCCTCGTTCGCGTACTCGTTCGCTGCCACCCGCTCACCCTATGCCGGGGGCATGGGGCCGGACCGGGAGGCGGGACGGGTGGGTAACTTCCCGGCGCACGCCCCCTACCGCTCGGTACGGAGCTGCCCTACGCTCCCACCGTGCCAGTGATTGCTGGCGCGGTTGGGGCGAGTCCGGGAGGCAGCGGCATGACCGAGCGCGAGCGCGAGCATGTGCGGGTGGCGGTGATCGGATCGGGGTTCGGCGGCCTGGGAGCGGCCGTACGCCTGCGCCGCCAGGGCATCACCGACTTCGTGGTCCTGGAGCGGGCCGGTTCGGTGGGCGGCACCTGGCGGGACAACGACTATCCGGGGTGCGCGTGCGATGTGCCCTCGCATCTGTACTCGTTCTCCTTCGCGCCCAACCCGGACTGGCCGCGCAACTTCTCCGGGCAGCCGCACATCCGCGCGTACCTGGAGCGGGTCACCGACACCTTCGGGCTCCGCCCGCATCTGCGCTTCCACGCCGAGGTGCGCGGCCTGCGGTGGTGCAACGACGCACTGCACTGGGAGATCGACACCGCGCGCGGTCCGCTGACCGCGGAGGTGGTGGTCTCCGCGACCGGGCCGCTGTCCGACCCCAAGATCCCCGACGTGCCGGGCCTGGACACCTTCCCCGGCAAGGTCTTCCACTCCGCGCGCTGGGACCACGACTTCGACCTGCGCGGCAAGCGGGTCGCGATGATAGGCACCGGCGCCTCGGCGATACAGATCGTGCCGGCCATCCAGCCGGAGGTGGGCCGGCTCACCCTCTTCCAGCGCACCCCCGCCTGGGTGCTGCCGCGCGCCGACCGGGAGATCAGCGCGGCCGAGCGCTGGCTGCACACCCATGTCCCGGCCACCCGCGCCGCGCGCCGCGGTCTGCTGTGGGGCATCCGGGAACTCCAGGTCAGCGCCTTCACCAAGCGCCCCGACGAGCTGGGCCTGGTCGAGTTCGTCGCCAAGAGCCATCTGAAGAAGGCCGTCAAGGACCCGGGGCTGCGCGCCCGGCTCACCCCCGACTACCGCATCGGCTGCAAGCGCATCCTGCTCTCCAACACCTACTATCCGGCGTTCGTCCAGCCCAATGTGGACGTGGTCGCGGCGGGGCTGGCCGAGGTGCGGGGGAATGTGCTGATCGGCTCCGACGGGAGCGAGACCGAGGCCGACGCCATCGTCTTCGGCACCGGCTTCCGGGTCACGGACCTGCCGATCGCGCACCGCGTCACCGGCGCCCACGGCACGACGCTGGCCGAGGAGTGGCGGGACGGGATGGAGTCGCTGCGTGGCGCCACCGCGGCCGGATTCCCCAACTTCCTCACCATCATCGGCCCCAACACCGGCCTCGGTAACAGCTCGATGATCCTGATGATCGAGTCCCAGCTGAACTACCTGGCCGACTTCATGCGCCAACTCGACGTCCTCGGCGGCCGGATGGCGCTCAGCGCCCGCCCGTCCGCCGTACAGCAGTGGACCCGCCGCATACAGCGGCGGATGGCGCGCACGGTGTGGACCACCGGCGGCTGCGACAGCTGGTACCTGGACTCCCACGGCCGCAACACCACCGCCTGGCCGGGGACGACCTCGGAGTTCCGGAAGGTGACCCGGCAGGTCGATCTCGCCGAGTACGAGGTGCTGCGGGTCCCGGCCGCCCGGACCGGCGGGGGGACGCCCGAGCGGACTACCGGCGGAACCGCGGACGGGAGCGCCGACGTGAACGTGGACGGGCCCGGAGGCGGGCCTGCTGAGGGGTCCGCGGGGAAGGCTGCGGGCCAGAGCGAGGAGGTGGCCGTATGAGCCGGTTGACGCATAGGGCAGGCGGGGCGTACGCGCCGCCGGTGCCGCGCGAGAAGCTGATGGTGACCTCCGCCGACGGGGCCCGGCTGTATGCCGAGATCCACGGGCCCCAGGGCGCCCCCGCCGTCGTCCTGTCGCACGGCTGGACCTGCTCCACCGCCTTCTGGGCGCCGGTCGTGCGCGACCTCGCCGCCGACCACCGGGTGGTCCTCTACGACCAGCGCGGCCACGGCCGCACCCCGGCCGTACGCCCCGGCGGCTACGGCACCGGCGCGCTCGCCGACGACCTGATCGCCGTCCTGGAGGCGACGCTGGGGCCCGGTGAACGCGCCGTCCTGGGCGGCCACTCCATGGGCGGGATGACACTGATGGCCGCCGCCGGCCGGCCGCAGCTGCGCGCGCGGGCCGCCGCCGCGCTGCTGTGCAGCACCGGCAGCGCCGGTCTGGCCACCGAATCGCGGGTGATCCCGCTGCGCAGTCCCGGCCTCCGCCGCCGGGTGCACCGGGGGATGCTCGGCTCGCGGGTCCCGCTCGGACCGGTCACCCCGTTCGGCAAGCGGATCCTGCGGTACGTCACGATGGGCGCCGGTGCCACCGCCGAGCAGCTCGAAGCCTGCGCGCGGATCGTGCACGCCTGCCCGCCCGTCGTCCGGTCCCGCTGGGGCAAGGTGCTGTACCGTCTCGAACTGACCGGCGGTGCCGCCCGGTTGGACGTGCCGACCGTCGTCGTCGCGGGTACCGCCGACCGGCTCACCCCCCTCGTGCACGCCCGCCGGCTGGCCTCCGTACTCCCCGACTGCCGCGGGCTGACCGAGCTGCCCGGCCTGGGGCATATGACGCCGCTGGAGGATCCGGGCGCGGTCGCCGGCCGCCTGCGCGCACTCGTCCAGGAACATCTGGCCCCCCGCGCCGGGCAGGCGGCCGCCGGGGACGGGGTGCCGTCCCCGCAGGGTGAGCGGACACCCCAGCAGAAGCAGCAGAAGCAGTCAGCGCAGTCACAGCAGTCGGAGCCGTCCGAGCAGCAGGAGCGGCAGGAGCGGCAGAAGAAGGAGAAGGCGGCATGAGCGGACACCGGAGCCTGGACGGGCAGGTCGTGGTCGTCACCGGCGCGGCCCGCGGGGTCGGCGCACTGCTGGCCCGCAAGCTGTCGGCGCGCGGGGCCACACTGGCGCTGGTCGGCCTGGAGCCGGCCGAACTGGCCGCCGTCGCGGCCTCGTTGCACGGCCCGGCGCACCACTGGCACGCCGATGTCACCGACCACGAGGCGATGGCGCGGGTCGCGGACGAGGTCAAGGACCGCTTCGGGAAGACCGATGTGGTGGTCGCCAACGCCGGAGTGGCGACCGGCGGCCCCTTCGTCGACTCCGACCCGGTCGCCTGGCGGCGGGTCATCGAGGTCAATCTCATCGGCGGCGCGGTCACCGGCCGCGCCTTCCTGCCCGCACTGATGGCGTCCCGCGGGTACTTCCTCCAGATCGCCTCGCTGGCCGCGATCACCCCGGCCCCGATGATGACCGCGTACTGCGCGTCCAAGTCCGGCGTCGAGGCGTTCGCGCACAGCCTGCGAGCCGAGGTCGGCCACAAGGGCGTACGGGTCGGCGTCGGCTATCTGAGCTGGACCGACACCGATATGGTGCGCGGCGCCGACCAGGAGGACGTCATGCGTGAACTGCGCGCGCGGCTGCCCTGGCCGTCCAACAAGACCTATCCGCTGGGCCCGGCCGTCGACCGGATCGCGGCGGGCATCGAGCGCCGTTCCGCGCATGTCTACGGGCAGTGGTGGCTGCGCGGGATGCAGTCGCTCCGCGGCGGTCTGCCGGCCGTCATCGGGACGGTGGGCCGGCGCGAGATGCGGCGGTTCGGTGACCGCGCCGACGGGCTGCGCGTCGGGCTGGTCGGCGCGGGCGGGGCGGCGGACGAGAAGGCGCGGGCGGCGCGGTAGCCCGGCCCCCGGCAGGCGGGGCGCCGGGCAGGCGGACGGGGCGGCGTGTCCCTCCGCCGCCCGCCCCCGCCCCACCCCCGTCGCGCCCCTGTCCGCCCCCGCCACACGCCGTCCGGACCTCGTATCGTCACGGAGCGTGCCGGTCCGTGATCGAAGTGCGACGGACGTCTGTTCGTGTCAGGCTGGTCGAGGCTCGATCCCCCGCATTCTTGAGCGGGATCTCCCCCCACCCACGAGGAGTGATCAGCATGGGCATCTCCGACCAGTTCAAGGACAAGGCCGACAAGCTCAAGAGCGAGGCGCAGAAGAAGCGGGACGACGCCAAGAAGGGCGGCCGGGACGCGTCCAAGGACCGTGGCGGGCAGGACCGCGACAAGGGTCAGGAGACTTTGGACGATGCCCAGGACCACCCCCAGGACTGACACATGGCGAGGCATGTCCTGAACCTCACGCGCTCACAGTGCGCGGCGCGTGAGCGAGGGGCGCATCCGGTGATCCGGGTGCGCCCCTCAGTATGTGCGGGCCCTGCCCGTGACTCCTGCGTACGGGCCCGTGCGGAGCGCCCCCGCGTACGGGCCGGGGGTGCCGGTGCGGCTCAGGCGCCGCGCGGCGGGAGGGGCGGCCGGTGGCGGTCGGGGACGTCCGAGAGGTCCGGCGGCGTCGCGGCCGGATGGCGTTCCAGCAGGTCGAGGGCGGTGCGGACGGCGACGCCGAGCTGGGGGTGGCGCCCCTCGGCCCAGTGCAGCGGGGAGCGCAGCGCCTCGATGTCGGCCTCGACGCCGTGGTTCTCCACGCCCCAGCCGTAGAGCCTGAACCAGGCGGCGTTCATCGGCACGGTGATCGTGGTGCCGTCCCCGAGCCGGTGCCGGCCGGTCATCCCGACCACCCCGCCCCAGGTGCGCATGCCGACCACCGGGCCGATGCCCTGGAGCTTGAAGGCCGCGGTGATCATGTCGCCGTCGGAGGACGTCATCTCGTCGGCGACCGCGACGACCGGGCCGCGCGGCGCGTTGCTCGCGTACGACACCGGCTGGGCGTCGCGGGTCAGGTCCCAGCCCAGGATCGTCCGGGTCAGCTTCTCGATCACCAGCTCGGAGATGTTGCCGCCCGCGTTGCCCCGTACGTCCACGATCAGCGCGGGCCGGGAGACCTCCATCCGCAGATCGCGGTTGAACTGGGCCCAGCCGGAGCCGCCCATGTCCGGGATGTGCAGATAGCCGCATCGGCCGCCGCTCAACTCCCGGACGACCGCCCGGCGTTTGGCCACCCAGTCCTGGTAACGCAGCGGCCGTTCGTCGATCAGCGGGACCACCGCGACCCGGCGGGCCGGGGGGCCGCCGTCGGCCGGTGCGAAGGTCAGTTCCACGGTGGTGCCGCCCGCCGCGGCCAGCAGCGGGTACGGTCCGGCCACCGGATCGACCCGGCGGCCGTCCACATGGGTGAGCGCGGCGCCCTCGCGGATGCCCGTACCGGCCAGCGGTGAGCGCGCCCGGGAGTCCGAGGAGTCGCCGGGCAGGATCCGCCGCACCACCCAACGGCCCTCCCGGCAGACGAAGTTGGCGCCGAGCAGGCCCATCGCGCGCTGGTAGTGCGGCGGGCCCTCGTTGCGCCGGGCGCCGGTGACGTAGGCGTGCGAGGTGCCGAGTTCGCCCAGGACCTCGCGCAGCAGATCGGCGAACTCGTCGGGGGAGGCGATCCGGTCGAGCAGCGGGCGGTACTGCGCCAGCACCGCGTCCCAGTCGATACCGCACATCCCCGGCTCCCAGAAGTACGCCCGGACGATCCGGCCCGCCTCGTCGTACGCCTGGTGCCACTCCGCCTCGGGGTGCACGTCGTGCAGGATGCGCCGCAGGTCCAGGTAGACCGTCGAATCGCTGTCCGGCGGCTCGGTCGCCGGTACCGCGCGCAGTTCGCCCTCGTCGTTGACGACCAGCCGGGTGCCGTCGCCGCTCGGCGCGAACCCGTCGAGGGAGCTGGTGAGTTCGGTGCGCCGGGCCTTGGTCAGATCGAAGTGTTCGAGGGTCGGCTTTCCCGAGGTGTTGTCGGGGTTGGCGAACGTCTCGCCCAGCGCACCGGAGATCGGCCAGCGCAGCCAGACCAGACCGCCGCCGCTGACCGGGCACAGGGAGGAGTACTTGGACGCCGCGACGGGGAACGGGGTGACCCGGTCGGGCAGCCCCTCCACCTCGACCAGCACCGGACCCTCACCGACCGGCGGGTTCTCCGCCGGGTCCAGCCCGCCCGCCGCGGGCCGCCCCTCCGGCGACAGTGCGAAGGGGGAGGGCGTCGCGGAGGACAGCGGTACGAGATACGGGCGGCAGCCCAGCGGGAAGGACAGGTCGCCGGTGTGCACGTCGTAGACCGGGTCGAAACCGCGCCAGGACAGGAACGCCAGATAGCGGCCGTCCCGGGTGAAGACCGGCTGCTCGTCCTCGAAGCGGCCGTTGGTGACATCGACAATGGTGCGGTCCGCCAGCCGGGCCATCTTGATCTCCCGCAGCGAGCGGCCGATGCCGGGGTGCGACCAGGTCAGCCAGTGCGAGTCGGGGGAGAAGGCGAGGTCGCGGACCGGGCCGTTGACGGACCGGATCAGCTCGGTGACCTGACCGTCGGCCGGGTCGGCGGCGGTCCCCTCGGTCCTGGGTCCGTCCGCTGCGGCGGCGCGCGCCGTGGCCGCGTCCGCCATCGCCGCGTCCGTCATGACCTCATGGGCCGCCGGCTCCTCCGCTGTCAGCTCCTCCGCTGCCAGTTCGGCCGCCGCCAGTTCCGCCACGGTGGGCGCGTCCTCCGGGCGGGTCACGTCCACCAGCAGCAGCCGGCCGTCGTGCGACGCCACCGCGAGCCGTTCGCCGTCCGGTGAGGAGACCATCTCGTGGACCCGGCCCAGCTGCCCGGCCGCCAGCCGGCGCGGTTCGCCCGCGCTGCTGGCCCGGGGCAGATCGGCGATCTCGATCGTGTCGTCGCCCTCGGCGTCGGTGATGTACGCGATCCGGCCGGTGGAGCCGAGCATCTCGGGCAGCCGGACCCGGACCCCGGGGATGTCGTGGATCGTACGGGCCGGGCCGTCGCGGTGGGTGAGCCAGTACAGGCTGCCGCGTACGCCCACCGCGCTGGCCCGGCCGGTGGCGTCCACCGCGAGCGAGGTGACGTGCGAGGCCGCCGGGACCTGGTAGGTACGGCGGCCGGCCCGCGGGCCGCCCAGGCGCACCGCCAGCTTGCGCGGCCGGGCGTGCGCGCCCAGGTCCTCGACCAGCCAGAGGTCACCGGCGCACTGGTAGACGATGCGGGAGCCGTCGGTCGAGGCGTGCCGGGCGTAGAAGTCGGCGTGATCGGTGTGCCGCCGTAGATCCGTGCTGTCCGGCAGACAGGAGTAGACATTGCCGACGCCCTCGTGGTCGGAGAGGAACGCGATCCGGCCGCCGACGAACATAACCGAGTCGAGATGCCCGTACAGATCCGGCAGCAGCCGGGTGCCGTGCAGCCACATCCGGCCCATCGCACCGCCCCGGTAACGCTTCCAGGCGGCGGGTTCGTGCGGCGGTTTGCCGGAGAGCAGCAGGGTGCGGTGTTCGCCCGGGTGACCGGACGCGGGGCCGTGGCCCGCCGCGAGGGTGTCCTCGTCGACGGTGCCCATGTCGAAGGTGCCGCCCTCGAAGTCGGCGACGGCGATATCGGCGACCGGGCCCCAGGGCAGCCGGCGGCCGGGGCTGCCGTCAGTCGGCAGGCTGTGGGCCCAGGAGTAATAGGAGAACGGCTGGCCGTGCGAGGAGACGGCGAGGATCTGCGCGGTGCCGTCCTCGCCGGGCGGCGTCCAGCCGCAGACCCGGGCGTCCGAGCTGCCCCAGTAGGTCAGCCGCCGGGCCGGTCCGCCGTCGACCGGCGTGAGATGGACCTCCGGGTCCAGGCTGCGCCAGGTGGTGAAGGCGATCTGCCGGCCGTCGGGGGAGAAGCGGGGGTGGCTGACGCGGGTACGGTCCACGGTCAGCCGCCAGGCGCGGCCGGGCTCCTCGCCGGCGGGGGCGATCGGGGCCACCCAGAGGTCGTCCTCGGCCGCGAAGCAGAGGCTGTCGCCGTGCAGATGCGGAAAACGCAGATAGGCGGCGGGCGGCGGGCCCGGCGGGGCCGGCATTCTGCGCAGCCGCCCACCGTGTGCGGTGGGATGCGGCTCCGGGTGCTGCCCGACGGTCTCGCGTGCGTCGCTCACACCCCCCATCGTTTCGGGACGGGCACCCCGCGGCAACTCGGCCTCGTGACACAGGTCACGCACCGGGTGACGCACACCACGCACCGCAGCCCTATCGAAACGTTGTCGTTTCGCTGAGGGCAGGAGTACGTTCATGGGGTTCGCGGGATTCGTATGGTTCGCGGCGGTACGAAACCGTTTCGTCCGCTGCCAGCTCCGTCGCTCCCGTCATCCCCGTCGTTCGTCGCCGCGCCGGGCCGCCTCGCGCGGCGCCGCCCCCGTGGTCCCTCCAGGAGGTATGCGTCATGGGTCGCAGCCGGCTGACGCCCGAGCGGGCGGCCGAGCTCTACGGCGCCGTACTCGACCTGCTGCGCGAGGTCGGCTACGACGCGCTGACCATGGACGCCGTCGCGGCCCGTACGCACGCCAGCAAGGCCACCCTCTACCGCCAGTGGCAGGGCAAACCGGAACTGGTCGCCACCGCGCTGCGGCAGACCAAACCGGTCATCACCCAGGACATCGACACCGGCAGCGTGCGCGGCGACTTCGCCGAGTGGGTGCGGCGCGCCGACGACCGCCAGCTGGCCCGGGACTCCGCCCTGATGCGGGGGCTCGGCCAGGCCGTGCACCGCAACCCCGATCTGCACCAGGCGCTCCGCGAGGTGCTCTTCGACCCCGAGGTGACCGGGCTGAAGGCGATGCTGCGCCGCGGTATCGACCGCGGTGAGATCGCCGCGGACTGCCCCGCGCTGGAGTTCGCCCCGCACCTGCTGACCGGCGCGTTCCTCGCCCGGCAGCTCATCGAGGGCCGCAGCGCCGACGCCGCGTTCCTCTCCGCCTATGTGGACGCCGTGGTCTTCCCCGCCCTCGGCGTCTGACCCCGACGCCCCCACCCGCCCCCGCCACCCCTCCCCTCCTTCTCTTCCTTTCTCTCTCCGCCACATCTCTCTACCGAGGCCGTCGGCCGACCGCTGACGACCCTCCAGACCTCCGGGCCCGCCGAGCGAGCGGAGCGGCGCCCCGGAGCCGGCGCCCGCCCGTGGGGACGGAGCGGCGCGCGAAAAGGGCCCGGCGACGGCCTCCGTGGGAACGGGGGCCGACGCCGGGCCCCGTCGCGCATGCTCAGCAGCGTGGGCGGTGTCGCGTGCCGTCCGGCGCCCGCGCCGAACGTCCGCGTATCCGTGCGGCCAGGTAGCCCTGCCGCAGGGTCAGCAGCGCCCACAGGCCGCCGACCGCCGCGAGCCAGCGGACGTGCAGCAGCGCGGCGCCGGTGAACAGAGCGACGGTGACCACAAGGTCCACGGCGGTCACCGAGGCATCCCGTACCCACTGCGCATTCCGGTCCATCGCCGCGCCCTCACGTCCGGTACCCCTCCGGTACAACGACGGCCGGGCCGATCCGGTGGGCGCATAGCGCCAGGTGCAGGCGGATGGCGGTACGGGCTCCCCGGACCGCCCCCGGTGCCCGGATCGCGCGGTGGCGCGACACGCGAGCCGGGCGCCGCCGCGGGCAGCCGGGCCGGGAGACGATGCCCGGCGAGGACCGAGTGGCGGCCGACTTCCCGGGAGAGGCGAGCGATGGGCGGTGGACGGAGCGGTGACCGCGGAAGGGGCACGGCCGGGGCGGTGGGGCAGCCGAACCTGCTCGCGCCGGCGGATGTTCCCGCGCTGTCCCCGCGGTTCTGGGCGCTGGTGGTGGCCACGGGGGTGCTGGCGGGGCTCGCGGGCGCCGCCCTGATGGCGCTGCTGTACGCGTCGGCCCACCTCACGTACTCCTACCGGTCGGGGAGTTTCCTGGCCGCGGTCGAGCAGGCCGGTGCGGTTCGCCGGGTGGTGGCCCTGGCCGCCGCCGGGGCGGTGGCCGGGATCGGCTGGTGGCTGCTGCGGTGGTGGACGGGGCCCGGCGGTTCGGAAGTGAGCACGGCGTTGTGGCGGGACGAGGGACGGCTGCCGCTGCGGCGGAGTCTGGGCACCGCGGTGTTGTCCGTGGTGATCGTGGGCATGGGCGCGTCGCTGGGGCGGGAGGCGGCGCCACGGCTGGCCGGCGCGGCGCTTGCCTCCCGGCTGTGCGACTGGGCCCGTATCGACACCGCGCACCGCAGACTGCTGGCCGCCTGCGGTGCCGGTGCCGGGATGGCCTGTGTCTACAACGTCCCGCTGGGCGGGGCGCTGCTGACCCTGGAGGTGATGCTCGGCGTCCTGTCGCTGCGGCTGGCCCTGCCCGCCCTGGCCACGTCCTGTATCGCCACCGCGGTCTCCTGGACCGTGCTGCCCACCGGGCCCACCTACCGGCTGCCCGAAGTGGCCCTGTCCGCTTCGCTGACCGGGTTCGCCGTACTGCTCGGCCCGCTCGCCGGGCTGGTCTCGGTCGGCTGGGTGCGGATGATCCGGATCGCGCACGCACACCGGCCGACGGGGTGGCGGCTGGTGGCCGCGCCCGTGCTGGTGTTCACCGCGGTCGGCGCGCTGGCCGTCCCGTATCCGCAGCTGCTCGGCAACGGCAAGGACATCGTCCAGCTCACCCTCGGCGCACAGCTCGCCGCCCCCGCACTGGTGGCCCTGCTCTTCCTCAAACCGATCGCCACCGCCGGCAGCCTGGGCAGCGGGGCCAGCGGCGGGCTCTTCACGCCCACCCTCGCCGTCGGTGCCCTGCTCGGCTCCCTCGCCGGGCAGGGCTGGACACACGCCTGGCCGGGACCGGCCGCCGGTTTCGCGGTCATCGGCGCCACCGCCGTCCTCGCCGCCGCCATGCAGGCGCCCGTCGCCGCCATCGTCCTGATGCTGGAACTCACCCGCACCGTCGACGCCCTGATGGTCCCGCTGCTCTTCGCGGTCACCGGAGCCATGCTCGTCTCCCGCAGACTCGACACCCCGTCCATCTACTCCGTACGCCTCCCCGCCCAGTGACCCCGGGCGCACGGATCCCCGTAGGGTGCGGGGACCGGGGAGACCTGTCCCGCCGGTTCAGTCCCTGTCCTGGAACCTCGTGTACAGATCGCGGTCGCGCCAGGAGTCGGAGAACGCGTCGAGCATCGCTTCGTGGAGCCGAAGGTGGCTGACGTTTCTCCCGGGGGCGGAGATCCGGCTTGCGATCGCTGCTTCCACCGCGGGCCACCGCAGGTCGTGCATGGTGAACGAGATCAATTCGACGACGCCTTCCCGCATCGAATCGAGCAGGGAAATGAGTTCCGTCTCGAATTGCGGCCGCAGGCCGGGATTCCGTTGCAGCAGCGCGAGCGCACGCTCCAGGTCCCGTTCCAGTGCCTCGACTCCGCAGGAATTCTCGGCGGCATCCAGGACATCTTGAATGATGCCCCGAAAACGTGTGACAGGATCAGCAGCCGGGCTTTCCCCATGCGGCGTTGTACTTCCCATCGGCGTGCAGCCCATTTCTGTTGAATGCGTCGACGGCGGCCTTCTGTGCGCGGGCTCCGTAGGGCCGGTAGTGCCCGGACTTGTTGTCGAGAGACACCACCGCGCCGCCCTTGGTCTTGAACTGGCCTGCGGCCAGCACCGGGTTGCCCCGGGCGAGGCTCACATGCCCGACCGTCGACTTGCCGATGACGAGGTCGCCGTTCTCCAGCACCACGTACAGGTAGTTCCCGGACCGGGCCAGTGCGATGTCGGGTGGAATCGGTTTGAACCAGTCGGGTTTGTCCTCCGGAACCAGGTTCGAGAAGGAGCCCGGGTCGTCATCGTTGTCGAGGACGAGGGCTGACGCACTGCGCGCCAGCGCATAGTACGCGTGGAATCCACCGACCGAGAGGCGGGCGCCGGAGGGCGTGCTCGGAGACTTCGCACAGCCCGTGTTGTCGCGTTCCCTCTTCACCTTCTCCACGAGCTTCTTGACCTCGGTCGTCGCCAGTGCGCGTGCCGTTATCAGCCAGCTGGCGTCGTACGGAATGCGGTACTGGACCGGGCGACCGCCGTTCGCCCGGGAGCGGGCCTGGGCATCGGCCTTCTTCTGGGCATCGATCGAGGTGAAGACCGGCCCGGCGCCCGGATCGGAGCACGACAGGTTGCCGGAGACGCTGGTGCCGGTGACGGCGAAGGAGCCCGGCGGGCTGGTGCACCGGCCGGCGGGCCTGCCGTCGATCCGGAAGGAGGCGGTCATCACGGCGGTGACGCTGCCGCCCGTCAGGCGGCTCTTCGCACCGGTGGTGATCTGACCGGCGACGCCGCTGCTGGCGGTGCACCCGCCCGAGCTGCACTGCACGGTTCCGGAGCCGCTGAGGGCGAGGGATATACCGCTGTCGGTGGCGTTGCCGAGTTCCCCGGTCTGCTTCTCCAGGGTGCTGAACATCGGCTCGACGGCACCGCCGGTGACCGGGGTCAGGTCCATGCCCTGGGAATCGCTGCCCAGGAGGGGGCCTGCGGCCACCGCGGGGACCGCTGACGGGTCCTCGCGGGAACTCCGCGCCGCCGCCGGCCTCATCTGCGCCGAGAACGGCTGCGCCGAGAACGGCTGGGCCGATCCGGCGGAGGGGCCGGCTGACCGGGACGGCCCGGCGGGCTCCAGGCGCAGCACGCGATAGGGCTTCTTCCCGGTGATGAGCAGACGGCCCGCCGGGGTGTCCGCCGCGAGGGCCGGGGTGCCGTTCACCGTGAGGGGGTGCTGGGCCGATGCGCCGGGCGCCGGTACGTCGGACGCCTCGTCCAGGGCCTCGGACAGCTGCATCGCCAGCACTGCCGGGGACGGCCTGCGCCCGACCGCCTCCGCCGCCGGCCCGGAGCCGCCCTCGTCCCCGGCGGCCCAGGTGCCCGAACCGCTCTCCCCGGGCCTGGCCGGCCGGCGGGTGAACGTCTTGCCTCCCACGTGCAGGATCTCGCGGTCGAGCGTCCCGCCGTAGCCCGTGGTGCCGTAGCGGCTGCCGGCGGCGGTGACGGTGATGTCCTGCTTCGTGCGGCCGGCGGCAGCGGAGTCCTGGTAGCGCAGACCGGGGGCCGTGGCCAGCTCGGCCAGGGCCTGCTGGAACGGCTCCAGGTTCCGCTTCGCCACCGGCCCGTCCGGGCCGGAGCCGCTGTTCCAGACCAGCAGCCCGGCCACCAGCGCCAGGACGAGCGCTCCGGCCCCGCCGAAGAGGAGGAAGCGCCCGCGCCGCCCCGAGGGCAGCGGCCGCCCCGCCCCGCCGCCGGCCGGCGGTGCCGGGGGAGGGGGACCGTACGGGAAGCCGTTCGAGGGTGCGTACCGGGGCTGTGGTGGCGGCCCGAAGTCACTCGGCGGCGGGCCGAACGCACCCGGAGGCGGGCCGAACGGGCTGCCCTCCGGCGGTTCTTGCGGGCCCCCTGGCGGCGGTCCTTGTGGTGGCCACTGGCCGTCCGGGCGCGCCGGCTCCGTCATGAAATCCCCCGTACCTCGTCGATATCGCCGCAGCGACGTGATCGCGCCACCCGCGCGACTCGCCGCCCCAACCACTTGGCCAGGAACGGCTGTTCACGGCAACCGGTTCCGAGGCCCAGGGAAACAGTCTGTATCCGCCACCCAATGACGCACAGCGGGTTTCCGGACATCCGGAGGGGCGGCGCCGGGTATCGCGGATGCCCCGGGCCACGTCGGCCGCCCGGCCCGCCGACCGGGCTCGCCCTCAAGGACGGCGGGACCCTGCCCGCCGCTCAGCTCTCCGGCCCGGCTCGCCGCCGAGGGCGGAGGGACTTGGTGCCACCGCACTCCTGGTGACCACGCACGGTGAAGAAGGGCCGGGCCCGCCCGGCGAATACCCGACAGCCGATAACGCGAGGCCGTCGGTCTCGCACCCCCACGGGAAGCGTCCGTACATGCCGCAGCCCCGACTGATGAGGTCCAGCCGGGGCCGTGAGGTGAGTATGCGAAACGCCATGCCGCTCGGGCGAACAGGTGGCGGCGCGCTCGAACGAGGTGCCGCGCATGGGAAGTGCCGTTCAGGTGAAGCGCGGTGGAGCGATCAGACGAAGTAGAGGCGTTCGAGCTCGTCGCTGTCCGCTGACCTGGTGTACAAGGTGCCGCCTTCCTGTATGACCTTCTCCAGGTAGGCGTAGATCTGAAGAGACCGGTTGATGGTGTCGGTCTTGGTGTCGCCGGTGAGCTTGACGGCCTGATCGAGGGCCGCGGCTGCCTTGGGGGCCAAGTTGACGGTGACGCGCACCGGTCCGGCACTCTGCCCGACGCGGGCCGTCGCCCCCGAGTGAGAAGTGGACATCTGAGGTCCCCCCTTGAACTGGTCCATCCGGGCGATCTGGCACGGCCAGAGCCTCAACACTTTTTAAGTCTGGCGGATCCGCCCTGCGATGTCAATCAGACGTATGCATCAACAGCAGTCATTGTATGCATGATGCCCATACGGAGCGCGGCTTGCGCCCCCTGTTCCGTACCCGCCGTGTCAGGGTTGGGTAACAGTCATGTGCGCTTTGAAACAACCTGGTTGGAGCGCCGAGCGGTGACCGATAACGTCGTTTCATGGGGACGACCAGGCACCTCAACCTCAGCGATGAACGGCCCAGCAACCGCGCGGAGGCGCTCGTCCTGCGGGAAAGCACCGGGCTCACCTTCGAATGGTCGATCGGCCCTGTCAAAGGCAAGGGCAGCGCCACCACCGAGACCCACCCCACCTCACCGTCTGCGATCGGCATCGGGATGCTGCTGCTCGCCCTCGGCAGCAGCATCCCGGCGGTCCTGCTCACCTTGGCCAACCAGGCGCTGCACGCCCCTGCCGTACTGATCGCCGTGGCGGCGATCGTGCTGTTCCTGGTGGTCTTCGCCACCGGGGCCCTGTTGATCCTGCGCGGCGGACCGGCCCGGCGGCCCGCCGCCGACCCCGCGCCCCTCCCCGACGAGGACCCGCCCGCCGGCCGGACCACCGCCTGAGACAGGACGGGCGGCACCTCGGGAGCGACCGGGGTCCTGATCGCCGACGGGGCGGCCGGTCCGCCTTCTCCGCGGAGGTCCTGCGGTGCGCACCTCACTCCCGGGGGCGCACCTCGTGTTCGGCGGTGGGCATCTCACGCCCGGCGGCGCGTGCCGCTGCTACGTGCGGCCGGTGGCCGGCCGGCCTTCTGCGGCTGACCACCGGCCGGTCGAGTCGTTGCCGTGGCGGCGGTCAGCGCCCGGTGGCGGTGCGGCGGCGGGCCGCGAGGACCAGGCCCGCGCCGGCGCCGAGGGCCACGGCTGCGCCGCCGATCGCCCACGGGGTGGCGGATCCGGCGCCGGTCGCGGCGAGTTCGGTGCTGCCACCGGCGGGGGCGACGGCGCTCGGGGAGGTCACGGCGGCGGACTCGGCACGTCCGCACCGCCGGACTCCCGCCGGTCACCGCCGGCGGCCGGCTTCTCGCCCGCGTCGCCGTCCTTGCCCCGCTCGTCCTTTCGGTCCTGCCGGTCCTGCTCCCCCTTCTGGTCCTTCTGGTTCATAAGGAAGACCCCAACGCCTCCCGTTGGCGCATGCTGCTCCTGACGTTCCCTCGATTACCTGTTGCTCCGGCCCCGGACCGTCGCGGACCCGGGCGACGGGCAACGGGAACCGCTCGACGTCGGTTGGAGCGCGTGCACCGGCGCGCCCGCTCCGGGGCCGTCGGCCGGGCCGCTGTGATGAACCCCACGGGCCGCGGCCCCGGTCACCAGCACTGATCCGCGCGATGCACCATTGATGGGTCATGGAACGCGACAGATGAGTGGGAAGCAGGAATCAGTGGTGGACGTCCGGGGCACGGTGGAGGACGGCTTCGAGCCGGTCCGGGACGCCTTCGCGGCCAACTTCGCGCAGCGCGGTGAACGGGGCGCGGCCGTCGCCGTGTACCGGCACGGGCGGAAGGTCGTCGATCTGTGGGGCGGCACCAAGCACGGGGACGGCGGCGGTGACGCGTACGCCGGCGGTCCCGCGACGGGCGGCGCCGACGCGGTGCCCGCGCCCTGGGAGGCGGACACCGCGCAGGTGATCCGCTCCGCGACCAAGGGCGTCGCGGCGGTCGTCCCGCTCCTGCTGCACCAGCGCGGGCTGCTCGACCTGGACGCGCCGGTCGGCACGTACTGGCCCGAGTTCAAGGCCGCGGGCAAGGACCGCGTCCTGGTCCGCCACCTCCTCTCGCACCGCGCCGGGCTGCCCGTCCTGGACACCCCGCTCACGCCGGCCCAGGCCATCGACGGGGTCAGCGGCCCGGCCGCGCTCGCCGCCCAGGCCCCCGCCTGGACCCCCGGCGCCGACCACGGCTACCACGCGCAGACCTACAGCTGGCTGCTCGGCGAACTGGTGCGGCGGGTCACCGGGCGCACCCTCGGCACCTGGCTCGCCGACGAGATCGCGGGGCCGCTCGGCCTCGACCTGTGGATCGGGCTCCCGGAGGCGCTCCGGTCCCGCGTCGGCCGGCTCGCCGAGATCGCGACGCCGGTTCCGGCCGCCGCCGCCGGCCTGCGGGTACGGCCCAAGCGCGCGGTGGCCGACGCGTACCGCGACCCGGCCTCGCTCACCAGCCGCGCCTTCGGCGCCATCGCCCCGCCCCCCGACGAGAACGACCCCGCCTACCGCGCCGCCGAACTCCCCGCCTCGGCCGGTATCGCCACGGCCCGTTCGCTGGCCCGCTGTTACGCCGCCCTGATCGGCCCTGTCGACGGCCATCCGCGCCTCTTCGCACCCGCGACACTGACGCTCGCCCGCACCGAGGAGTCCGCCGGGCCCGACCGCACCCTCGTCGTCAACACCCGTTTCGGCCTGGGCTTCATGCTGCACGGACCGTCCTCGCCGCTGCTGGCCCCGGGCTCCTTCGGGCACCCGGGACGCGGTGGCGCCCTCGCCTTCGCCGACCCGGAGAGCGGGATCGCCTTCGGCTACCTCACCAACGGCATGCAGCGCAATGTGACGGCCGACCCGCGGCCGCGGGCGGTGGTACGGGCCCTGGCCGCCGCTTGCCGCGCGGCCGGGTGACGCCGCCGTAGACCGCCTTCCGCTCCGCTCTCCCGCCCGGGTGGGGGCCTGGTGACGTCCGTTGGGAATCGGCAGGAATCAGCGGGGATCAGTGGAAATGCGGAAGGGCGACGGGAGCGGTGAGAGCCGTGAAAGCGGTGGGGGAGACGGGGAGCCTGGTGCGCGGAGCATCTGTCCGGATCGTTGGGCCGGTTGTCGGGGTGCTGGCGGCGTGGTCGCTGGTCTCGTGTTCCGGTGCGGGGGCGGATGCCCCACCCGGCAAGGCGTCCGCGGCGTCGGCACCGGCAGCGCCCTCCGGGTCTTCCGTACCGTCCCCGACGGCCGCTCCCGGCGAGGACGGCGGCCCGGCGGACCCCGCGGTGTCCCCGGGCGAGGCGGCACCGGAGGAAGAGGACGCGCCGCCCGGCATCGCGGCCGAGGCGGTCCGGGACGCGTTCGCGGGCGTGCAGGCCACGCTGGGCGATTCGTGTACGCCGGGGAACTGCGCGTACTTCCTGGACCGGGTGGCCGGTGAACTGGGCAGGCTCGAAAGGGCGATGCGGGCGGACCGTCAGGGGCCGGGCCACTTCAAGGAGCCGCTGGCCTGGACGGCGGAGCTGTGGCAGGAACTGGGCGCGGACCGGTCGTTCGGCAATCTGCGGAAGCACCAGCAGGTGCTCATCGGCACCCGCGACCGGATCAACTCCTGGATGCAGGGCCATCCGGAGGACTACCGCTGACCCGCTGACCCGCTGACCCGCGGATCGAGTGGCCCGCGGACCGGGTGACCGTCTGCCCCCCCGCGCGGGCCGCGAGCACGTTCCGTCATGTTCCGGGCCGTTCGGCAACGCGCTGTGCCGCCCCGCGGGCGGCGACCCGCGAACCGTTCCGTAAACACCCCGTACGCCCGTTGCGGCCGCCACGGGCGGGGCAGACTGCAACGGATGAGGCTGGCGGGGCCACTCGGAAACATACGGCGAAGGGGCGAAGTCATGCGGCGGTTCGAGGGATACGGCGTACTGATCACCGGTGCGGGGCGGGGGATCGGGGAGGCCACCGCGCGGCGGCTGGCCGAGGAGGGGGCCCGGGTGCTCGTCACCGATGTGGACGGGGCGCGGGCCGAGCACGCGGCCGCGGGGATCCGGGCGGCGGGCGGCGATGCCGAGGCGATGGCCTGCGATGTGGGGGACCGGGCCGCCGTGGAGGCGGCCGTCGGCCATGCGGTGCGGCGGTTCGGCGGGCTGGACGTGCTGGTCAACAACGCCTTCAGCTGCCACCCCGACACCCCGCTGTTCGAGGACGAGTCGGACGAGAACTGGGCGGCGGATCTGGACATCACGCTCGGCGGCGCCTTCCGCTGCGCGCGGGCCGCGCTGCCGCATCTGGCCGCCGCCGGCGGCCGGGGCGCGATCGTCAACATCGGTTCGGTCAACGGCATCCAGGACTTCGGCAACCACGCCTACAGCGCGGCCAAGGCGGGCCTGGCCAGCCTGACCCGGACGCTCTCCGGCCGGGCCGCACCGCGTGGCGTACGGGTCAACCTCGTCGCACCGGGCACGGTCGCCACCCCCAACTGGGACGGCCGGGAGGACGAGTTGCGGCGGGCGGCGGACGCCTATCCGCTGGGCCGGGTCGGGCGGCCGGCGGACATCGCCGCGGCGGTCGCCTATCTGGCCTCCACGGACGCGGCCTGGGTCACCGGTATCACCCTGCCGGTGGACGGCGGGGTGCTGGTCGCCAACACGGAGCTGCGCAAGTCGCTGCGGGGCGGGTGAGGGGAGCGCCCAGGCAGCGGGCGCCCCGGCCCGGCCGCGTACTCCGCGCGTCCGCGGCGCCCCGGGCCGTTCGCCCCTCGGCCCGGGGCGCCGCGCCACCCCGTTCGCCCCGCCCGTCTCACCCCGTGTGCAGCATCAGCCCGATCCCCACCACCATCAGGCCCGCGGCGGCGATCCGTGGCGCGCCGAAGCGTTCCTTGAAGAAGAGGGCCCCGATGGCGGCGCCGACGATGATCGAGGACTCGCGGAGCGCCGCGATGGGGGCGAGCGGGGCACGGGTCTGGGCCCACAGCACCAGACCGTAGGCGAAGACGGACAGGGCGCCGCCGGCCAGACCGCGCAGCGCGACCGGGCGGAGCTGGGCGGCCAGTTCGCGGCGGCGGGTGACGAGGGCGTACCCGGGGATCGCCACGCCTTCGAGGATCATCAGCCAGGCGATATAGCCGAGCGAGGTGCCCGAGGCGCGTACCCCGAGGCCGTCCACGGTGGTGTACGAGGCGATCGACAGGCCGGTCGCGACGGCGGCGGCGACGGCCGGCCAGCGGGACGGGGCGTCGGGGCGGGCGGCGGAGCCGCGGATGCCCCACAGGGCGACGCCGAGCAGACCCGCCGAGGCCAGCGCGACGCCGGACAGCGCCCAGGCGTCCGGGATCTCGTGGACGAAGACGGCGGCGAGGACCGTGACGGCCAGTGGCGCGGTGCCGCGGGCGATCGGGTACATCTGACCGAACTCGCCCAGCCGGAAGGACTGCATCAGCAGCACCTGGTAGACGACGTGCAGTACGGCGGAGCCCAGCAGGTAGGGCCAGGCCGCGGCGGCCGGCAGCGGGACGAAGCCGGCCAGCAGGGCACCGCAGACCGCACCGCCGCCGCCGACGAGGGTGAAGGCGAGGAGCTGGTCGCGTATGCCGTGGGCGATCGCGTTCCAGCTGGCGTGGGTGAGCGCGGCGATCAGAACCGCCGCGACGACGAGGGGCGTCACGCGGTGCGCTCGCGCACGTCCACCACACGGCCCTCGGCGTACGCGATCAGGGACTTGGGGTCGAGCGGGAAGACGGTGTGCGGGGTGCCGGCGGCGGCCCAGACCGTGCCGTGCGCCAGGAGTCCCCGGTCGGCCAGGACGCGGGTGCGGGTGCGGTGGCCGAAGGGCGGTACGCCGCCGATGGCGTAACCGGTGGTCTCCCGTACGACATCGGCGTTCGCCCGGCCGACCTTCGTGGCCCCCAGCTCGGCACGGACCCGTGCCACATCGACCCGGGAGGCGCCGTCCATCAGGACCAGCACCGGTTCGCCGTCCGCCGCGAAGATCAGCGACTTGACGATCTGGGCGAGGTCACAGCCGATCGCGGCGGCGGCCTCGGCGGCGGTACGGGTGGCTTCGGGGAAACGCCGGACCTCGACGGTCAGCCCCAGGTCCGCGAGCGCCTCGGCGAAGCGGGGATGGGCCGGGGAGGCCGCGGGCTGCGGGGTGGTGGCGTCGGACGCGGAATCGCTCATGGCCCGCACGCTAGCGAAAGCTGTACGGGCCATGCGACCGGAATCCGTCCGGGCCGGGTCAGGGGACCGGGGCCGGGGGACCGGGCAGATCAGGACCGGGCCGGATGCCCGCGCACCCGCCCGCCCGCCGCGGTCCGTCCGTCGTCGGTCCGCGGGTGCCGGTCCGCCGTCGCCGGTCCGCTGTCGTCAGCTCGCGGTGAGGATGGCGCGGACCACCGGGCCCGCGTTGGAGCCGCCGTGGCCGCTCGCCGGGACGACGGCCGCCGCGGCGACATCGTCGCGGTAGGCGGTGAACCAGGCGTTGGGCTTGTCCTGGTTGTCGACCTCCGCGGAGCCCGTCTTGGCGCCGATGTCACCACCGATCCCGGCCATCGCCTCGGCGCCCGTACCGGACGTCGCGGTCAGCCGCATCAGCGACTTCAGCCCGGCCGCCGTCGCCGGCTTCATGGCGCCCGCGGCCTTGGCGAGCGTCCGGTTGTCCAGCGACGGCGCGACGAGGTACGGCTGGTGGAAGGAGCCCGCGCGGACCGTCGCGGCGAGCGAGGCGACCGTCAGCGGGTTCATCCGCACCCCGCCCTGGCCGATCAGCGAGGCCGCCATCTGCGCGTCGTGCTGCACCGGCACCGAGCCGTCGAAGGTGGGGATGCCGGTCTGCCAGTTCAGGCCGATGCCGAAGACGTCCCGCGCCTCCTTCGTCAGATCGTCGTCGGCGAGCTTCTCGGCCTGCGAGATGAAGGCGTTGTTGCAGGACGCGGCGAAGCTCTGCGCGAAGGTGCCGCTCTTGATCTCGGACTTGTTGAGGTTCTGGAACTTCCAGCCGCCGACCGTGACGTACTGGGGGCACGGGTGCGGCTTGTCCGGCGCGGTCAGACCCTTGTCCAGCAGCAGCGCCGCCGTCACGATCTTCATCGTCGAGCCGGGGGCCAGCGACCCCTGGGCGGCGATGTTGAAGCCCTTCTCGGGGGAGTTGGCGAGCGCCAGGATCTCCCCGGTGCTGGGTCTGACCGCCGCCGCGGACGCCGAGCTCTTGCCCTTGACGGCCTTCTCGGCCGCCGCCTGGAGCCGGGCGTCCAGGGTCGTCTTGAGGACACCGGGGGTGCCCTTGGCGAGCACCTTCAGCGTCTTGTCCGGCTGCTGCGCGCTCGCCTTGTCGCTCTTGGCCCGGTGGATGTACAGCTCCACGCCCGGTTTGCCGTCGGTCTTGTCGCCGTACTTGCTCCGCAGGCTGTCCAGCACCCCGGCCAGCGCCGGATGCGCCTCGGGGGTCAGCTCGGTGCCGTTGCGGTCCACGGCCTTGATCGGCGGCGCCTCGGCCTCGCCGGTACGCAGCGTGTCGCCCTTGCCCAGTTCGGGGTGGAGGGCCGCCGGCTGCCAGGCGACCCGCGGCTCACCGGTGGTCCTGTCGCGCTGCACGTGCACCGAAGTGCCGTACGAGAACGGTGCCTTGGCGCCCTTGAAGTCGATCTCGGCGGCGACGGTGTACGGCACCTTGTCACCGGCCGGCTTGCCCGGGGTCAGCTGCACCTTCGAGAACCGCGCCTGTTTGGCGAAGCCCTCCAGCGCGCCCTTCGCGGTGTCGGGGCTGTCGGTCAGTCCGGCGGCCTTCGCGGTGTCGCCGGACTGCCAGGCGGTGAGGAACTGCTGTGCCGTCGTGTGGACTTCGTCGGCGGTGAGCGGGCCGGTCGGCACCTGGGGCACCTGGTCGCCCGCCTTGGCGTCCGCCGCCCGGACCGCCTGCGGCGATGTGTCGTCCGAGCCGCCGAACAGTGTGAATCCGCCGACAACTCCCGCGACCAGGGCCGCCGATCCGCCGATCAGCCCGTACTTCACCTCACGGCGCATGGCACCGATCCCCTCCCAGATCCTCGCCCTTGGATATACGTACACAAGAGCGTGTGTCGCACTCTATGGGACACGGGGGAAGCCGTGCGTCTCGATCCGGGCACGGTCCGGTGACGTCCTGTCGCCCGGAGTGACGTGGCGACGGACGGGGCGCGGGGCGCCCCCCCCGCCCCGTCCGGTGCCGTGGTCGGGCCCGACTGCGCGCGCCCGGCCGCCGCACGCGGCAGGCGTCCGTGCGGGCCCCGGTCAGGCGCCGACGTACGCCGCGAGGTGCTCGCCGGTGAGGGTGGCGCGGGCGGCCACGAGGTCGGCGGGGGTGCCCTCGAAGACGATCCGGCCGCCGTCGTGGCCGGCGCCGGGACCGAGGTCGATGATCCAGTCGGCGTGCGCCATGACCGCCTGGTGGTGCTCGACGACGATGACCGACTTGCCGGCGTCGACGAGCCGGTCGAGCAGGCCGAGCAGCTGCTCGACATCGGCGGGATGGAGACCGGCGGTCGGCTCGTCGAGGATGTAGACCCCGCCCTTCTCGGCCAGGTGTGTGGCCAGTTTGAGCCGCTGCCGCTCGCCGCCGGACAGCGTGGTGAGCGGCTGGCCGAGGCCGAGGTAGCCGAGCCCGACGTCGGTGAGCCGGGCCAGGATGCGGTGCGCGGCCGGTATCCGTGCCTCGCCGGCGCCGAAGAACTCCTCGGCCTCGGTCACCGGCATCGCGAGCACCTCGCTGATGTCGCGGCCGCCGAGGCGGTACTCCAGCACCGATGCCTGGAACCGCTTCCCCTCGCACTCCTCGCAGGCGGTGGCGGTACCGGCCATCATCGCCAGGTCGGTGTGGATGACGCCGGCGCCGTTGCAACCGGGGCAGGCACCCTCGGAGTTGGCGCTGAACAGCGCCGGCTTCACGCCGTTGGCCTTCGCGAACGCCTTACGGACCGGGTCGAGCAGTCCGGTGTACGTCGCCGGGTTGCTCCGTCGCGAACCGCGGATCGGGCTCTGGTCGACCGACACCACGTCCGCGCCGGCGGACCCCGGCCGCCGGCCCAGCGACCCGTGCACGAGCGAGCTCTTGCCGGAGCCGGCGACGCCGGTGACGACGGTGAGCACCCCGAGCGGGATGTCGACGTCGACATCCCGCAGGTTGTGCGCCGTCGCGCCGCGGACCGGAAGGTGGCCGGTGGGTGTCCGCACCGTCTCCTTGAGGGCGGCCCGGTCGTCGAAATGGCGGCCGGTGAGCGTGCCGCCGGCCCGCAGTCCCTCGACGGTGCCCTCGAAGCAGACGGTGCCGCCCGCCGTCCCCGCGCCGGGGCCGAGGTCGACGACGTGGTCGGCGATCGCGATCGTCTCCGGCTTGTGTTCCACGACGAGCACCGTGTTGCCCTTGTCACGCAGCCGCAGCAGCAGGCCGTGCATCCGCTGGATGTCATGGGGGTGCAGACCGATGGTCGGCTCGTCGAAGACATAGGTGGTGTCGGTGAGCGAGGAGCCGAGGTGGCGGATCATCTTGACGCGCTGCGCCTCACCGCCCGAGAGCGTGCCCGCCGGCCGGTCGAGGGAGAGGTAGCCCAGCCCGATCTCCACGAACGAGTCGAGGGTCTGCCGCAGCGCGGTGAGCAGCGGCGCCACCGACGGCTCGGCGAGACCGCGGACCCATTCGGCCAGGTCGCTGATCTGCATCGCGCAGGCGTCGGCGATGCCGACCTCCTGGATCTTCGACGAGCGGGCGGCCTCGCTGAGGCGGGTGCCACCGCAGTCGGGGCAGGACGTGAAGGTGACCGCCCGGTCGACGAACTCCCGGATGTGCGGCTGCATCCCCTCCCGGTCCTTGGCGAGCATGGACTTCTGTATCCGCGGGAGCAGACCCTCGTAGGTCATGTTGATGCCCGCGATCTTCATCCTGGTCGGCTCGCGGTGGAGGAAGTCGTGCAGCTCCTGCTCGGTGTACTCGCGGATCGGCTTGGCCGGGTCGTAGAAGCCCGACTCGCTGTAGAGCCGGTAGTTCCAGCCGCCCGCCTTGTAGCCGGGAACGGTGATCGCGCCCTCGGCGAGCGACTTGGCGTCGTCGTAGAGCTGGGTGAGGTCGAGGTCGGAGACCGTGCCCCGGCCTTCGCAGCGCGGACACATGCCGCCGGTGCGGGTGAAGGTCGTCTTCACGGCCTTGGCGGCGGCACCGCGCTCGACGGTGATCGCGCCGCTCGCCCGGACCGAGGGGACGTTGAAGGCGTACGCGCCGGGCGGGCCGATGTGCGGCTGCCCGAGCCGGCTGAAGAGGATGCGCAGCATCGCGTTGGCGTCGGTGGCGGTGCCGACGGTGGAGCGGGGGTCGGCGCCCAGCCGCTGCTGGTCGACGATGATCGCGGTCGTCAGCCCGTCGAGCACGTCGACCTCGGGCCGCGCCAGCGTCGGCATGAAGCCCTGGACGAAGGCGCTGTAGGTCTCGTTGATCATCCGCTGTGACTCCGCGGCGATCGTGTGGAACACCAGCGAGCTCTTGCCCGAGCCGGAGACGCCGGTGAACACCGTCAGCCGGCGCTTGGGTATCTCGACGCTGACGTCCTTGAGGTTGTTCACGCGCGCGCCGTGCACGCGGATCAGACCGTGGCTGTCGGCGACGTGCGGCGCAGGCGCCTGCGGGTCCGTCCTCGTGGCTGTGCTCATCGTCTCTCCCTCGTGTGGGGCGGGGCCGCCCGCGCGGACTCCGTCGGCGTCGCCCGGCTCTCGATCCGACCGGCTTCGAAGGGTACGTCCGGTTTTTGTTCGTCCGGTTCTGCTTCGCTCCGGCCCGTGGCACCGCTCGGCCCCGGCCACGCGGCGGGCCCGCCGAAGCGCGGACCGGCGGGTGGCCGTCGCCCGTCAGTGCCCGGCCGGGCAGCCCGTTCCCCTCGCGCCGGGCCCGGGTGCGGCGCGAGGGGGAGCGAAACCGGCCCGACGCCCGGCGCGGGAGCCGGGCGTCGGTATTCAGCGGTCCTGGAGCAGCCCGAGGACGTTGCCGTCGGGGTCGGTGACGGTGGCCACCAGACGGCCGCCGCCGACATCGTGCGCGGGCTCCTGCACCGTGGCACCCGCGGCGGTCACCTCGGCCAGCTTCGCCGCGATGTCCGGCACGTGCCAGTAGGCCACCGGCCCGGTCATGCCCTGGGGCCCGCCGCCCGGCACCAGCCCGATGTGCTGACCCCCGGCCTCGAAGCCGACGTAGTACGACTCGTCGGCCTGCGGCGGTACGCCGAGCAGCGCGGTGTACACGGCTTTGGCCGCCGCCAGGTCGGAAACGGGATGCAGCACGGTCTTGATGCCCTGGGTGGAAGAGCCGGTCATGATCACTCCTGTCGTGGTCCGTTCGGGATTGTCCAGCTTAAGGACGAATGTGAAGACCGGAAAACGACAGCCCGATGGCCCCGGAGGGCGATTTCCGCGCCTCGCGAACCGGCGCCCGGCGGCGCCCCCCGACGACGCGGCCCCCGGCGGGAACTCCCGAAGAGCCCGTACGGGCCGGTGTTCTCCTTCGAGGGCCCCGAGGGCCCCGAGGGCTACCCGCTCACCGCACACGGAGGCCGACCGTGCGGAGGTGAGCGCGGGGTCACCGGTCCGCTCGCGCCGTCACCGCGGCGTGCCGGCCGTCACTTCTCGCACAAGGTGGTGTCGAGGACGGCGTCGGCGTGGGCGAGGCCCTTCGGTGTGGGCGCCGGGCTGGCGGTGACGGCGGTCGTGACGGCGCGGCCGTCAACGGTGACACCGGTGCGCGTGTGGTAGCCGGGGGTGTCACCGCGGTGCCCCCACATCAGGCCGCCGCAGCTCAGCGGCGTGCTCGTCAGCCCCAGCCCGAACCGGATGCCGGACCCCGAATCGAATTCCTTGGGGACCTTGACGGTGGTACGCATCTGGGTGAGCTCGGCGGGCCGCAGGAGCTTGCCGTCGATCAGCTCGGAGAAGAAGCGGTTCAGGTCGCCGGGGGTGGAGACCAACTGCCCCGCGGACCAGGTCCAGGAAGGGTCCATCTCCGTGATGTCTTCCAGTGGTGCCCCGGGCTTCGCCGCGAAGTAGCCCCGGGGGTGGGCTTCGCGGATGCCCTGGTCGCCCACACCGGGAAAGTAGGTGTGCCGCAGGCCGATGCGGTCGATGATCCGCTGGGTGATCTGCTCGGCGACCGGGCGGCCGGTGACCTTCTCGATGAGCAGTCCGGCCAGGACGTAGTTGGTGTTGCTGTACGACCAGCTGGTCCCGGGGGCGAAGTCCGCCTTGTGGGCCAGCGCCAGATCGAGCAGCTCACGGGGCTGGTGGTAGGTGTGACGGCCCTTGCCGAGAATGGCCTCCTCGCCCAGGAAGTTGGTGTACTCGGGCAGTCCGCTGGTGTGCTGGAGCAGCTGGCGCACCGTGATCTTGCGGCCGTCGATGCCCTTGCCGCGCACCAGGTTCGGCAGGTACTTCTCGATGGGGGCGTCGAGTTGGACCTTGCCCTCGCCGACCAGTTGCAGCACGACCGTGGCGGTGAACGCCTTGGTGTTGCTGCCCGCCCGCACCTGCCCGTCCACCGGCACCTTCGCCCTGGTCTTCACGTCCGCCACACCGGCGGTGTAGTCGCGGGTGCGCCCGTCACGGTCGATGGTGGCGGCCAGCGCGGCGGGGAACCGGTCGTCGGTCACCAGCCGCTCCAGGCCCTTGCGTACGACCTCACGAGAGCCGTGGGACTCCGCCGCCCCCGCGGGCAACGTGCCGGCCACGGCCAGGGCGGCAGCCAGCGCCGCTACCGCCGTGACGGCCCGCCGCGGCCTGGACGGTGCTGCCGTGCGGACACGCCGGGGCTGCTGAGAACGGTCGGACATGGGTGAACTCCCTCTGTGCAACCGGCTGGCTGCATCGGAAAACCGGTCGTGTCCAGCCTGCGTGCCCGAGATCCACCGGACCAGCCGGTCAGCACGCCCATGCGACGTCCGGTCAGCACGCCCCTGCGACGTAGGGAGAACCCCCGGCTCCCCGGCGAGCCCGTGCCCCCGGGTACCTGCCGTTCCGCACCCCGGCAACGACCGGCAATCGACCGGCGGTGAATGGCGACGACGGCGGCGGCCGCCCGCGAGCGGCCCGCGCTGCCACCGCCGTCTCTCCTGCTAAGGGCTGTCCAGCCAGGTATTACGGGACAGCCCTTAGATCCAGGTGTCGAACCACATCCGGTTGTTCCAGGCGGATTTGGGCAGCGGCAGGCCCGTGTAGAGGGGATAGAAGTAGATGAAGTTCCACACGATGAGCAGGACGAGGACGCCGGCGCCCACCGCGCCGACCGTGCGCCGCCGTTCCGTCGAGCCCGGCGGGCCGATGAGCGCGCCGATCAGCATGGCCACCGCCAGACACAGGAACGGGACGAACACCACCGCGTAGAAGAGGAAGATGGTGCGTTCCTGGTACAGGAACCACGGCAGATAGCCGGCCGCGACCCCGCAGGCGATGGCGCCGGCCCGCCAGTCCCGCTTGAAGAGCCAGCGGTAGAGGACGTACAGCAGCGCGAAGCAGGCCGCCCACCACAGCAGCGGTGTGCCCAGCGCCAGCACCTCGCGGGCACAGCCCTCCGCCGCCGTGCAGCCGTCCTGGCCGGCCTTGGGGGACTCGTAGAAGTACGAGACCGGGCGGCCCAGGACCAGCCAGCTCCACGGGTTGGACTGGTAGGTGTGCGGGGTGGTCAGTCCGGTGTGGAAGGCGTAGACCTCGGTCTGGTAGTGCCACAGGCTGCGCAGCCAGTCCGGCAGCCAGGTCCAGGCGCTGTCCCGGCCCTCCGGGGTGGTCGCCCAGTCGCGGTAGTAGCCGCCCTTGGTCGCGAGCCAGCCCGACCAGGAGGCGAGGTAGGCGGCGAGCGCGACGACGACGGTGGCACCGAAGGCGGGCAGCACATCGCGGCGCAGCACCGCGCGCAGCGGGCGCGGGGCACCGGCCGTACGGCGCGCCGCGATGTCCCACACCACGGCCATCAGGGCGAACGCGGCGAGGTAGTACAGACCGTTCCACTTGGTGGCGGCGGACAGGCCCAGGCAGAGCCCGGCCGCGATCCGCCACGGCCGCCGGCCCAGCCGCAGCCGGCCGCCGACGTCCGCGTCCGGCCGCGCGAGCCCGTCGGGGCCGACCGGCAGGGCCGCCGCCAGCCGGGCCCGGGTGCGGTCCCGGTCCACCAGCAGACAGCCGAACGCGGCCACCACCCAGAACATCACGATCAGGTCCAGCAGCGCGGTGCGGCTCATCACGAAGTGCAGCCCGTCGACGGCCAGCAGCGCGCCCGCCAGACAGCCCAGCGCCGTGGAGCGCAGCAGCCGGCGGCCGATCCGGCAGACCAGCAGCACCGACAGGGTGCCGAGCAGCGCGACCGTGAACCGCCAGCCGAAGGGGTTCATGCCGAACGCCCACTCACCGGCCGCGATCAGCCACTTGCCCAGCGGCGGATGGACGACATAGGAGTGCTCGGGCGACAGCAGGATCTGCGGCGGGTGCGCCAGCAGCGCGTCGTTGGCGTTCTTGGCCCAGGTGCCTTCGTAGCCGTACTGGAGGAGCGCCCAGGCGTCCTTGGGGTAGTACGTCTCGTCGAATATCACCTTCCGGGGGCTGCCGAGCTGCCAGAACCGCAGCACCCCGGCGAAGAGCGTCACCAGCAGCGGGCCGCCCCAGCCCGACCAGCGGGCGAGCCGGCCCGCGGCGGCCGGGCCCAGGCCGCACAGCGCCCACAGCCGGGTGTCCGGCTCCGGGAAGGCGGGCACCAGCCGGGCGCGGACATCGCCCCGCGGGCGGCCCACGTACCCGAAGCGGCGCAGCCGCCGCTGCCACACGGGGGGCTCGGTGGCCGGCTCGTGGGCGCGCGGGGCGGCTGCGTCGGTCGCGGTGTCACTCGTCACCCGGCCCATCGTAGGGAAGCCGCCGGCGGACCGGCGTGCCACGGCGCGGGGCGGTGGCCGGCGCCGCGGTGGCCGGCGGGGCGGGGCGCGGCGCCGGGCTGGGAGGATGGAGGGGTGACTGGAACGCTGGTACTTGCAGGAACGCCCATCGGCGAGGTGGCGGACGCCCCGCCGCGGCTCGCCACCGAGCTGGCCGCCGCCGATGTGATCGCCGCCGAGGACACCCGGCGGCTGCGCCGGCTGACCCAGGCGCTGGACGTGCACCCGGCCGGCCGGGTCGTGTCGTACTTCGAGGGCAACGAGGCGGCCAGAACGCCCGAGCTGGCCGACGCGCTGGCGGGCGGCGCGCGGGTGCTGCTGGTCACCGACGCCGGTATGCCGTCCGTCTCCGACCCCGGCTACCGCCTGGTCGCCGCCGCCGTCGAACGCGGTATCAAGGTCACCGCCGTCCCGGGGCCCAGTGCGGTGCTCACCGCGCTGGCCGTCTCCGGGCTGCCGGTGGACCGGTTCTGCTTCGAGGGCTTCCTGCCGCGCAAGGCGGGCGAGCGGCTCTCCCGGCTGCGCGAGGTCGCGGACGAGCGGCGCACGCTGGTCTACTTCGAGGCGCCGCACCGGCTGGACGACACCCTCGCCGCGATGGCCGAGGTCTTCGGCGCGGACCGGCGGGCCGCGGTCTGCCGCGAGCTGACCAAGACCTATGAAGAGGTCAAGCGCGGACCGCTCGGCGAGCTGGCCCCCTGGGCGGCCGAGGGCGTACGCGGCGAGATCACCGTCGTCGTCGAGGGCGCCCCGGACACCGGGCCGCAGGAGCTGGACGCCGCCGAGCTGGTGCGCCGGGTGCAGGTCCGCGAGGAGGCGGGGGAGCGGCGCAAGGAGGCCATCGCCGCCGTCGCCGCGGACGCCGGACTGCCCAAGCGCGAGGTCTTCGACGCCGTGGTCGCGGCGAAGAACGCGGCCCGTGCCGGAGCCGCACCGGGTAAATGACTTTCATTAGGTAAACGAATGGCCTGGAAAGGTAAAGCGCGGGGTCGGGTAGCGGGGCGCTTTTCCTACAACCTGCCAAATCTGGGCCAATAGGTAGAAGCTCAGCTGCGCCGCGGCCGGGAAAGGCGTCCACTGGGAGGCGGGACGCTCGTCCCCAAGACCTTGTCCAGCGGACAAGAGGAGCGGCAATGAGCGAGATCGCACAGACCCCTGCCACGGGTGCGGCCCGGCCCACCCCCCGGTCCGAGCCGGCCGCCCGCGAGGCGTACGCCTTCGCGTGCATGGGATGCGGCCACGGCTGGGAGCAGGCGTACGAGATACAGCACCAGGTGGACGCCGGCGGTCAGACGCACGTCGTCTACTACGCGGACGGCGAGCGCGTGCCGTCCCCGCTCACCCGGCCCACCTGCCTGAACTGCGGCGGCAACGTCGTACGCATCATGCGCGCCGGTCAGGTCTCGATGGTCTCGAACGCGATCGCCAGCATGCATCAGCGCCAGCACGGCACCAAGCACGGCAACCGGCGCGGCTCCGCCGCCGAGGGCGCCGCCGCAGGCAGCACCGCCGCGGAGGGCGAACGCCACCACTGGCACCTCTCCGACCTGCTGCACCCGTTCCACCACCACCGCGGATGAGGCGTCGGCCGCGGTCCTCGTAGGATCGCGGCCATGGCACAGCAAGCCCCCCAACCCGTAGCAGGCCCGGCGGCAAAGGCCGCCAAAGCGGCCAAGGACGTACCGCCACCGCTGCCCGAACCGCTTCGGGTCCCGGTCGCGGACTCGCACACCCACCTGGACATGCAGGACGGCACGGTCGCCGAAGCGCTCGCCAAGGCCGCCTCGGTCGGCGTCACCACGGTGGTGCAGGTCGGCTGTGACCTGGCCGGTTCGCAGTGGGCCGCGGACACCGCCGCCGCGCACGACGGGGTGCACGCCACGGTCGCGCTGCACCCCAACGAAGCGCCCCGGATCGTCCTCGGCGACCCCGACGGCTGGTCCCGGCAGGGCGCCCGCCGGCCCGGTGGCGACGCCGCCCTGGACGCCGCGCTGGACGGTATCGACGCGCTGGCCGCCCTGGCGCACGTCCGCGGCGTCGGCGAGACGGGCCTGGACCACTTCCGTACCGGCCCCGAGGGCATGGCCGCCCAGCAGCGGTCCTTCCGCGCCCATATCGAGATCGCCAAACGGCACGGCAAGACCCTGGTCATCCACGACCGGGAGGCACACGAGGATGTGCTGCGGATCCTGCGCGAGGAGGGGGCGCCCGAGCGGGTCGTCTTCCACTGCTTCTCGGGCGACGCCGAGATGGCGAAGACCTGCGCGGCCGCGGGCTACTTCCTGTCCTTCGCGGGCAACGTCACCTTCAAGAACGCCCAGCCGCTGCGCGATGCGCTCGCGGTTACCCCGTCCGAACTGGTGCTCGTCGAGACCGATGCCCCGTTCCTCACCCCCGCGCCGTACCGCGGACGGCCGAACGCGCCGTACCTCATCCCCGTCACCCTGCGGGCGATGGCCCAGGTCAAGGGGGAGACGGAGGACGCGCTGGCGACAGCCGTCGCGGCGAACACGGCGCGCGCCTTCGGCTACTGAGGCGGCCGCGGGCGCCGGCGTACTCCGGCGTGACGACGTTCCGTAGCGGGCCAACTTTGGAGAGTCACCTCCGCTCCGCTACATTCCGGCAGTCAACCGCATCTGTGGCATGTGGAGCGTCGTGAGTCATTCGCAGAGCAGCCACCGCGCCGCGCGTGGCCGTCACAGCCGGAGTCCGGGCGCCGCCGGCCCGCCCTACAGACCGCCGTACGACGCCCCGTACGGTCCGTATGCCCCGTACGATCCCCAGGCCGCCGGCCGGCGCGGTCTGCTGCCCCGCCAGCCGGCGGCCACGGAGACCCCGCCGGGTACGGCAGCCGCCCCGGGGGGACCGGGTACGGCAGCCGCCCCAGGGGCGCCGGGTACGGCAGCTGCTCCGGGTGCACCGGGTACGGCAGCCGCCCCGGCCCCTCCGTACACCCCGTACGCCCCCGCCGGTCCCTATGTCCCGCCCGGCCCGTACCCCCCGAGCATCCCGTACCCCCCGGCCAATCCCTACGCCCAGGCCGCGCCCCGGGCCCCGGCCCCTCCCTACCGCCCGTACCCCTCGGCCGCCCCGCGTCCCCCGGCCGCCCCGTACCACCCGGCCAA
Source organism: Streptomyces sp. x-80 (assembly GCF_046549095.1). Taxonomy (NCBI): domain Bacteria; kingdom Bacillati; phylum Actinomycetota; class Actinomycetes; order Kitasatosporales; family Streptomycetaceae; genus Streptomyces; species Streptomyces sp. x-80. The sequence goes on along the minus strand of NZ_JAJPWM010000002.1, from coordinate 184,935 downwards.
CCCGTACGCCTCCGTCCGCCCCGAGGCCCCGAAGGCCCCGCCCGCTCCGAGCGCCGCGCCCGCTCCGGGCACTCCGGGCGCTCCGGGGGGCCGGGCCGCCGCCCGGCGCGCCGCGGGCCGCCGCCGGCGCCTGGTGCAGCGCCCCGAATCGCTGCGCCGGCTGCTGCCCCAGGCGCTGGTCGTCGCCTTCCTCGCCGGCGGCACCACCGCCTTCGTCGCCCACGACAAGGCGATCCGGCTCAGCGTCGACGGCACCCCCCGCACCCTGCACACCTTCGCCGACGACGTCGATGACCTGCTGGCCGACGAGCATCTCGACATCGGTCGGCACGATCTCGTCGCACCCGCCCCCGGCACCCCCCTGACCAGCGGTGACGAGGTGGCCGTCCGGCACGGCCGGCCGCTCGTCCTGACCCTCGACGGGCAGCGCCGCCAGGTGTGGACCACCGCCGACACCGTCGGCGGCGCGCTGCACCAGCTCGGCGTCCGCGCCGAGGGCGCCTACCTCTCCAGCTCCCGCTCCCAGCGCATCGGCCGGCACGGCCTGGAACTGGCCGTCCGCACCGAACGCACGGTGGTCTTCGTCGCCGACGGCCATGAGCACCGCGTCCGCACCAACGCCGCCACCGTCCGCGAGGCCCTGGCACAGGCCGGTCTCGCGCTGCGCGACGAGGACACCACCTCGGTGCCGGCGGACAGCTTCCCGCGCGAGGGCCAGACCGTCTCCGTGCTGCGGATCACCGGCATCAAGGAGGTCCGCGAGGAGCTCATCCCGTTCCGTACGGTCCGGCGCAACGACCCCGGGCTGGCCCGCGGCACCGAGGCGGTGGTCCAGCAGGGGCGGCCCGGCGTGCGGCGCGTCACCTTCCGGCTGCGCACCGTCAACGGCGTCCGGCAGAAGCCGCAGCCGCTCGGCGCCGAGACCGTCCGGGCGCCGCGCGAGCAGATCGTGCACGTCGGCACCAAGACGCTGCCGGTCTCCGTCCGGGGCACCGACGGCCTGGCCTGGGGCGCGCTCGCGCGGTGCGAGGCGGGCGGGCGGGTGGACGCCGTGGATGTGTCGGGCACCTTCGGCGGCCTCTACCAGTTCGACATCAGGACCTGGCACCGGCTCGGCGGCAGCGGGCGCCCGCAGGACGCCTCCGCCGCGGAGCAGACCTTCCGCGCCAAGAAGCTCTACATCATCCGGGGCGCGAGCCCGTGGCCGGTGTGCGGCCGTAAGCTTCACCGGTGAACGAGCGCAGCGAGCGAACAACGGAAAGGCGCGCACCGTGGGTGACCACGGCGGCGCGCGGCGAGGCTTCGGCATGAGTGACAGCAGCAGCACCACCGACGAGACCGGCCCTCTGCTGGGGCCCGCCGAGGTCCGCGAGCTGGCCGCCGCGCTGGGCGTGCGCCCCACCAAGCAGCGCGGCCAGAACTTCGTCATCGACGCCAACACCGTCCGCCGGATCGTGCGGACCGCGGGCGTGCGCCCCGATGACGTCGTGGTGGAGATCGGCCCCGGCCTCGGCTCGCTGACCCTGGGGCTGCTGGAGTGCGCCGACCGGGTCACCGCCGTCGAGATCGACGAGGTGCTGGCGGCCGCGCTGCCGGCCACCATCGCGGCCCGCATGCCCGACCGCGCCGACCGCTTCGCGCTGGTCCACCGCGACGCGATGCAGGTCACCGAGCTGCCCGGCGCCGCCCCGACCGCGCTGGTCGCCAACCTCCCGTACAACGTCGCGGTGCCGGTGCTGCTGCACATGCTCGCGACGTTCCCCACCATCGACCGCACCCTGGTCATGGTCCAGGCCGAGGTCGCCGACCGGCTGGCCGCCCGCCCCGGCAACAAGGTCTACGGCGTGCCGTCGGTCAAGGCGAACTGGTACGCCGAGGTCAAGCGGGCCGGCTCGATCGGCCGCAGTGTCTTCTGGCCCGCGCCGAACGTCGACTCCGGGCTGGTCTCGCTGGTCCGGCGGGCCGCGCCGCCGCAGACCACCGCGAGCCGCGCGGAGGTCTTCGCGGTGGTGGACGCCGCCTTCGCCCAGCGCCGCAAGACGCTGCGGGCCGCGCTGTCGGGGTGGGCCGGCAGCGCCGCCGCGGCGGAGGCCGCGCTGCGCGCGGCGGGGGTCTCGCCGCAGGCCCGCGGTGAGGCACTGACCGTCGAGGAGTTCGCGCGGATCGCCGAGCACAAGGGTCCCGGCGGGACCCCGGGCATCCGGCAGGCGGGGGAGGCGGCATGAGCGCCCCGGTCACCGTCCGCGTACCGGCCAAGGTCAATGTCCAGCTGGCCGTCGGCGCCGCCCGCCCGGACGGCTTCCACGACCTGGCGAACGTCTTCCTCGCCGTCGGCCTCTACGACGAGGTCACCGCCGCGCCGGCGGACACCCTGCGGATCACCGCCGAGGGCCACGACGTCGACCGGATCCCGCTGGACCGGACGAACCTGGCGGCCCGCGCCGCCGAACTGCTCGCGGCCCGCCACGGCATCGCGCCCCACGTCCATCTGCACATCGCCAAGGACATCCCCGTCGCGGGCGGGATGGCGGGCGGCAGCGCGGACGCCGCGGGCGCCCTGCTGGCCTGCGACGCACTGTGGTCCACCGGCGCGAGCCGCGACGAACTGCTGGACATCTGCGCCGAGTTGGGCAGCGATGTGCCGTTCAGTCTGGTCGGCGGGGCGGCGCTGGGGCGGGGCCGGGGCGAGCTGCTGACGCCGCTGACCGTCGGCGGCACCTTCCACTGGGTCTTCGCGGTGGCCGACGGCGGACTGTCCACACCGGCCGTCTACCGCGAGTTCGACCGGCTGACGCAGGGCCGGGAGGTGCCCGCCGCCGAGGCGGACCCCGCGCTGCTGGCCGCGCTGGCCGCCGGCGACGCCACCGGGCTCGCCGCGGCGCTCGGCAACGACCTCCAGGCGGCGGCGCTCTCGCTGCGGCCCGAGCTGGCCGCGACGCTCGACGCGGGCACCGCGGCCGGCGCCCTGGCCGCGCTGGTCTCCGGATCGGGGCCGACCACCGCGTTCCTGGTGCCGGACGCCGCGGTGGCGGAGCGGGTGGCGAAGGAGTTGCTGGCCTCCGGCACCTGCCGCCGGACGCGGGTCGCCGGCTCCCCGGCGCCGGGCGCGACGCTGCGGTAGGGCGGCGGCGGGGCCGGGACCCGTATGCCGGGCTCCGGGGCCCCGTACCCCGGTGGCGGCCGGGCTCCGGCGGCGTCATGGGATCCTGGAAAGGCCCAGGAGCGTGCGCCGACCGGAGCCGCGGGCAGCAGGCAGCAAGGAGCGCAATGGCCACCAACCTCGTGAATCTGGAAGCCGTCGGCAAGGTCTACGGGACCCGTGCCCTGCTCGACGGTGTCTCGCTCGGCGTCAACGAGGGGGACCGGATCGGCGTCGTCGGGCGCAACGGGGACGGCAAGACCACCCTGATCCGGATCCTCGCCAAGCTGGAGGCCGCGGACGACGGCCGCGTCACGCACTCCGGCGGCCTGCGGCTGGGCGTGCTCACCCAGCACGACTCCCTCGACTCGGCCGCCACCGTCCGGCACGAGGTCATCGGTGACCTCGCCGACCACGAGTGGGCGGGCAACGCCAAGATCAGGGATGTGCTGACCGGACTGTTCGGCGGACTGGACATGCCGGGCTTCGGACAGGGCCTGGACACCGTCATCGGCCCGCTGTCCGGCGGCGAGCGCCGACGGATCGCACTGGCCAAGCTGCTGATCGCCGAGCAGGACCTGATCGTGCTGGACGAGCCCACCAACCACCTCGACGTGGAAGGCATCTCGTGGCTGGCCGGGCATCTGCGGGCCCGCCGCTCCGCCCTGGTGGTCGTCACCCACGACCGGTGGTTCCTGGACCAGGTCTGCACCCGGATGTGGGACGTCCAGCGCGGCGATGTGCACGAGTACGAGGGCGGCTACAGCGACTACGTCTTCGCGCGGGCCGAACGGGAGCGGATCGCGGCCACCGAGGAGGCCAAGCGGCAGAACCTGATGCGCAAGGAGCTGGCGTGGCTGCGGCGCGGCGCCCCGGCCCGGACGAGCAAGCCGCGGTTCCGCATCGAGGCCGCCAACGAACTGATCGCGGACGTACCGCCGCCGCGGGACACCGCCGAGCTGATGAACTTCGCCAGCTCCCGGCTGGGCAAGACCGTCTTCGAGCTCACCGACGTCACCGTCCAGGCCGGGCCGAAGGTGCTGCTCAGGCATCTGACCTGGCAGCTCGGTCCGGGCGACCGGATCGGCCTGGTGGGCGTGAACGGCGCCGGCAAGACCTCGCTGCTGCGGGCGCTGGCCGAGGCGGCGCGTACCCAGGGCGAGGCGCAGCCGGCGGCCGGCCGGGTCGTCGTCGGCAAGACCGTCAAGCTGGCCCATCTCTCCCAGGAGGTCGCCGAACTCGACCCCGCGCTGCGGGTGCTGGAGGCCGTCCAGCAGATCCGTGAGCGGGTCGATCTCGGCAAGGGCCGGGAGATGACCGCCGGGCAGCTGTGCGAGCGGTTCGGATTCGGCAAGGAGAAGCAGTGGACGCCGGTCGGCGACCTGTCCGGCGGTGAGCGGCGCCGGCTCCAGATCCTGCGGCTGCTGATGGACGAGCCCAATGTGCTCTTCCTCGACGAGCCCACCAACGACCTCGACATCGAGACCCTCACCCAGCTGGAGGACCTGCTCGACGGCTGGCCCGGCTCGCTGATCGTCATCAGCCACGACCGGTACTTCGTCGAGCGCACCACGGACCGGGTCTTCGCGCTGCTGGGCGACGCCGCGCTGCGGATGCTGCCGCGCGGCCTGGACGAGTACCTGGAGCGCCGTCAGCAGGTGATCGACGCCGCGGCGCCGGTGCCCGCCCAGCAGACCGTGGCGCCCAAGAAGGCCGCCGCCGTCAACCGCGCGGCGCAGAAGGAACTCCAGCGGATCGAGCGGCAGCTGGACAAGGTCGGCGACAAGGAGAAGAAGCTGCACACGCAGATCGCCGAGCACGCCACCGACTTCGAGAAGGTCGCCGGACTCGACGCCCAGCTGCGCGAACTGGCGGGCGAGCGGGACGAGTTGGAGATGCGCTGGCTGGAGCTGGCCGACGACGCGTAGCCCCGCCGACGGCCGGGCGGTGGGGAGGCGCGTACCGCGCGCGGCACCTCCCGCACCTCCCGCACCGCCCGCGGGCGGCCCGGGAGGGCGGCAACCGGCCCCGAATGGCCGGGATTCCCGCGTTCCGGTGGTCTTCTCCCCGGTAGGGGGCGCGCTTCGCCGGGCGAGCGTGTAGCTTCCCGGGGACAACGGGCCCGGCGGGGGACCGGGGCGGCTCCGCCGGGGAGAAGGGGTTGGTCCATGGGCGTGCGGCTCATGGTGGTCGACGATCACCGTCTGCTCGCCGAGGCGCTCGCCTCGGCCCTGAAATTACGCGGCCACCGCGTACTGGCCGCCGCCGCGCCGAGCGCCGGGGCGGCGGACCTGGTGGTGAGCCGGGCGCCCGAGGTGTGCCTGCTGGGCACCGCCGCGCCCGCCGAGCCGGGCGCCTTCGACCCGGTCGTACGGATCAAGCGGGAACGGCCGCAGGTCGCGGTCGTCGTGCTGGGCCCGGTCCCCAGCCCGCGCGGGATCGCCGCCGCCTTCGCCGCCGGGGCCTCCGGATATGTCCGTAACGACGAGCGGATCGAGGGGGTGGAACGCGCCATGATGAAGGCGCGGGCGGGTGAGGCGGCCATCGCCCCGCAACTGCTGCGGCAGGCGTTCGAGGAGCTGCTGCACCCCGTGCCCCAGCCGGACGACGAGGGCGCGCGGCTGCTTCAGCTGCTCACCCCGCGCGAGGTCGAGGTGCTGATGCGGGTCGCGGACGGTGAGGACACCCGGCTCATCGCGGCCGGTATGGCCATCGCGCCGAGCACCGCGCGTACGCACGTCCAGCGGGTGCTGATGAAGCTGGAGGTGGGCTCCCGGCTGGAGGCCGCCGCGCTGGCCGCGCGCACCGGGCTGCTGGAGCGGGTGGCGCTCGGCGGGGCGGCGGAATCGGACACGGCGGGCCCGCCGGCGTAGCGTCCGCGCGGGACGGCGGGCCCGCCGCTCAGTGCGCGGAGCCGTCCGAAGTGCCCGCCGGGGCACCCTCGTCGAGCTCCGCCGCCGTCGGTGGGACCGCCGGGCGCAGCTTCAGCCAGACGAGGAAGAACAGCCCGAGCGCGAGCATGCCCAGGCCCGTCCAGAGGTTGATGTTGATGCCCTGGGCCTTCTTCAGGTCCGCGTCCGAGGCGGTGAGCCCGGCCAGGGTGACGATCACCCCGTAGACGACGAACAGGCCGCCGATGATGCGCCGGACGTCGAAGAGCCGGGCGGCGGTCGCGGATTCGGGTGCCGGTTCCCCGGCCTGGTGCCGGCGGTCGTGGTCGTGGTCGCTCATGGTGCGCTCCTGGCGGGCTCAGAAGGAGAAGGGGACGTAGCACAGGGCGGCGAGGGCGACGGCGCCCCAGCCGAGCACGGCCGGTTTGCGGTACCAGGCGTCGTCGCCGGCGGCCCGCAGCTCCGCGCTGCCGTCCGGCCCGCCGGGGGCGGCGGTGCCGTAGACCAGGCCCGCCAGGGACGCGGCCGGCCGGGGCTCGGTGACCAGGGTGACCGCCACCATCACCAGGGCGCCGACGACGAACGCGACGATCGAGGAGACGAAGTTGGCGCCCTGTTCGGAGGGGATGGCGATGATGCCCTGCTTGTAGAGCCAGAAGTAGTTGACCATCGCGGCGACCGTGCCGGACAGCAGCCCCCAGAATCCGGCCGCGGCGCTGGTCCGCTTCCAGAACATGCCGATGATGAACACCACGAACAGCGGGACGTTGAAGAAGGAGAACAGCGTCTGGAGGTAGTTCATGATGTTGCTGAAGGACGAGGCGATGAAGGCGGTGCCCATGCCTATCAGCACGCCGATCGCGGTGACCACGCGCCCGGTGGTGAGGTAATAGCCGTCCGGGCGGCCCTTCTTGAGGTACGCGCCCCAGATGTCGTTGGTGAAGACGGTGTTGAAGGACGACACGTTCGCCGCCATACCGGCCATGAACGCGGCGAGCAGACCGGTGACGGCGATGCCGAGCACGCCGTTGGGCAGCAGATCGCGCATCAGCACCGGGATCGCGTCGTTGTACTGGAGGCCGCCCTGCGCGGGGTCGCCCTTGCCGAGGGCCGGCTCCATGACCACCGCGATCAGGCCGGGGACGACCACCACCAGCGGGATGAAGATCTTGGGGAAGGCGGCGATCAGCGGGGTGCGCCGGGCGGCGGAGAGGTTCTTCGCGGACAGCGCGCGCTGCACCTCGGCGAAGTTCGTCGTCCAGTAGCCGAAGCTCATCACGAAGCCGAGGCCGAGGACGATGGTCAGCCAGTTCGCGCCGAGCGGATTGGCCTCGCCGATGCCGGTGCCCTGCCAGGCGCTCAGGAAGGCGTCACCGTGCGTGGCGGTGAGCGAGTCGGTCAGGCCGTGCCAGCCGCCGACGCGCTTGAGGCCGACGATGGTCAGCGGGATCAGCGCGGCCAGGATGACGAAGAACTGGAGCACCTCGTTGTAGATCGCCGAGGAGAGGCCGCCGATGGTGATGTACGCCAGGACGAAGAAGCCGGCGACCACGATCGCCACCCACTGGGGCCAGCCGAGCAGCGCCTGCAACACGATGGCCATCGCGTACAGGTTGACGCCCGCGATCAGCACCGAGGAGACCGCGAAGATGACCGAGGACAGCAGGTGCGAGGACGGCCCGAAGCGGTGCAGCAGGAACTCCGGTACGGAGCGGACCTTGGAGCCGTAGTAGAACGGCATCATCACCAGGCCGAGGAAGACCATCGCCGGGATCGCGCCGATCCAGTACCAGTGGACGGTGTACGCCCCGTACTGCGCGCCGTTGGCGGCCATGCCGAGGATCTCGGTGGCGCCGAGGTTGGCGGCGACGAAGGCCAGACCGGTGACCCAGGCGGGCAGCGACCGGCCGGAGAGGAAGAAGTCCAGGCTCGTACGGACGCTCCGCCTGGCCGCGAGGCCGATGCCGAGGACGACGGCGAAGTAGAGGGCCAGGATGGTGTAGTCGAGCCAGTTGGTGGGGAGCCGTAGCCCTTCGGCCAGGGTGATCATGGGGCACTCGTTTCGGGGGGACGCAGCGGGGCCGGTGGCCGCGGCGCCTTCCGGAGGACGCCGCATCGCGCAATCGGAACGAACAAAAAGCTACGCCTGAGGCACCCGGAATTGAACAGTTTTGTTGATTCTGTTTGCTGAATCGGCCGCCATGCGTCCGCTTCGTTCCGCAATGTCCGCTGGAGTGCCAGGCGTTGACGCCGCTGTTTGCTTGTGCTTCATTGTGTTTGTTTGTGTTTGGTCGGAGTGCTGAGGAGCTCCCGTGAAGAAGACGACGACCCGGCTCGCGGACGGCCGGGAGCTCATCTACTACGACGCACACGAGGACGCGGTCCGCGACGCCGCCGACCGCCGCCCGCTCGAACCCGTGGCCACCGCCGCCGAAATCCGCCACGACCGGCTGCTCGGCGACCGGGTCGCGATCGCCTCGCACCGCCAGGCCCGCACCTACCACCCGCCGGCCGACGCCTGCCCGCTCTGCCCCTCCCGCGACGGCCGGCTCTCCGAGATCCCCGCCGCCGACTACGACGTGGCCGTCTTCGAGAACCGCTTCCCCTCCCTCGCCGGCGACAGCGGCCGCTGCGAGGTGGTCTGCTTCACCCCCGACCACGACGCGTCCTTCGCCGACCTCACCGAGGACCAGGCCGCCCTGGTCCTGGCGGCCTGGACCGACCGCACCGCGGAACTGTCCCGGCTCCCGGGCGTGGCTCAGGTCTTCTGCTTCGAGAACCGCGGCGCCGAGATCGGCGTCACCCTCGGCCACCCGCACGGCCAGATCTACGCGTACCCCTTCACCACCCCGCGCACCGCCCGGATGCTCGACTCGCTCGCCGCCCACCGCGCCCGGACCGGCGGCCGCAACCTCTTCGACGACGTCCTCGCCGAGGAACGGGCCGACGGCCGCCGTATCGTGCTGACCGGCGAGCACTGGACCGCCTTCGTCCCCTACGCCGCCCACTGGCCGTACGAGGTGCACCTCTACCCCCGGCGCCGGGTGCCCGACCTGACCGCCCTGGACGACGCCGCGCGCACAGAATTCCCACAGCTCTACCTGGAACTCTTGCGGCGCTTCGACCGGATCTTCGACGAGGGGAACGGCCGGGGGAAGAGCGTGGCCGGCGCCGCCCGCACGCCGTACATCGCCGCCTGGCACCAGGCGCCCGTACACGCCGCGGACCGCGCCGAGTTCGCGCTCCACCTCGAGCTTTTCACCATCCGCCGGACTCCCGGCAAGCTGAAATTTCTCGCGGGTTCCGAATCCGGCATGAACGTGTTCATCAACGACGTGCCGCCGGAGGCCGCGGCCGAGCGACTGCGAGAGGTAGCGAGCGAGTGAGTGAGCGAGCAATCCGGAATTACCTGGTCACCGGCGGGGCGGGGTATATCGGCAGCGTGGTCACCGCACATCTGCTGGAAGCCGGCCACGACGTGACCGTGCTGGACGACCTGTCCACCGGCCACCGCGCGGGCGTCCCCGACGGGGCCCGCTTCATCGAGGGCCGTATCCAGGACGCCGCCCGCCACATCGGCCCCGGCTACGACGCGGTGCTGCACTTCGCCGCTTTCTCCCAGGTCGGCGAGTCCGTCGCGGACCCCGAGAAGTACTGGCGCAACAACGTCGGCGGCACCATGGACCTGCTCGCCGCGATGCGCGCGGCCGATATCCGCACCCTGGTCTTCTCCTCCACCGCCGCCACCTACGGCGACCCCACCACCTGCGGCGGCGAATCCGCCGGCGCCCCCCTCACCGAGACCGCCGCCACCGCGCCGACCAGCCCGTACGGCGCGAGCAAACTCGCCGTCGACCACCTGATCGGCGGCGCGGCCGCCGCCCACGGCCTGGCCGCCGTCTCGCTGCGCTACTTCAACGTCGCGGGCGCCTACGGCGGTTACGGCGAGCGCCACGACCCCGAATCGCACCTCATCCCGCTCCTGCTCCAGGTCGCGCAGGGCAAGCGCGAGGCGATACAGGTCTACGGCGACGACTACCCCACCCCCGACGGCACCTGCGTCCGCGACTACCTCCATGTCGCCGACCTCGCCGAGGCCCACCTCCTCGCCCTCGACGCGGCCCTCCCGTCTCCCGCCACCGCCCCGGCAGGAGACACCGCGCGCCGCCGCGTCCGTCCCGGCGAACACCTCATCTGCAACCTCGGCAACGGCAACGGCTTCTCCGTCCGCGAGGTCATCGACACCGTTCGCAAGGTCACCGGACACCCCGTCCCCGAGATCCTCGCCCCGCGCCGCGGCGGCGACCCGGCCGTCCTGGTGGCCGCCGCGCAGACGGCCGCCGACCGGCTCGGCTGGCGGCCCCGCCGCGCCGACCTGGCCGGTATCGTCGCCGACGCCTGGCAGTTCACCCAGTACCTCGAACGGACCCGGGAGCGCGCATGAGCCCGCACGCCGCCGCCCCGGCCCCGGCGCACGAACACGGCGCCCGGCGGACCGCGGCGGCCTTCCGCGCGGTGTACGGCGCCGCCCCCACCGGTCTCTGGGCGGCGCCCGGCCGGGTCAACCTGATCGGTGAACACACCGACTACAACGGCGGGTTCGTCCTGCCGCTGGCCCTCCCGCACACCACCGTCGCCGCCGCCACGGCCCGCACCGACGGTCTGCTGCGGCTGCACTCCAGCGACGCCGACGGCGGCCCCGTCGAACTGCGCGCCGACGAACTGCGGCCCCCGGGCGCCGGCGGCTGGGCCGCCTACCCGGCGGGCGTCGTCTGGGCGATGCGGGCGGCCGGACTGTCGGTCGGCGGCGCGGACCTGCACTACGACAGCACGGTGCCCACCGGCGCCGGACTGTCCTCCTCCGCCGCCCTGGAGGTCGTCACCGCGCTCGCCCTCAACGACCTGTACGGACTGGGCCTCGACCGGCAGCGGCTGGCCACGCTCGCCCAGCGCGCCGAGAACGCGTTCGTCGGCGTGCCCTGCGGAATCATGGACCAGACCGCCGCCGCCTGCTGCACCACGGGCCACGCCCTCCTCCTGGACACCCGTGACCTCGCCCGGCGGCAGGTCCCGTTCGACCTGGCGGCGGACGGACTGCGGCTGCTGGTCGTGGACACCCGCGTACGGCACGCACTGGCCGACGGCGCGTATGCGCAGCGGCGCGCCGGCTGTGAGCGCGGTGCGCGGGCGCTCGGCGTGCACACCCTGCGCGAAGTGCCGTACGCGCAGCTGCCCGAGACCCTGGACGCCCTGGCCGGACAGCCGGCCGTCCAGGCGCTGGTGCGGCACGTCGTCACCGAGAACCACCGCGTCGAAGAGGTCATCGCGCGCCTGGACGCGGGCGACACCCGCGCCATCGGCCCGCTGCTGACCGCGGGCCACGCCTCGCTCCGCGACGACTTCAGGGTCTCCTGCGCCGAGTTGGACCTCGCCGTCGACACCGCCCGCGCGGCGGGCGCGCTGGGCGCCCGGATGACCGGCGGCGGCTTCGGCGGCTCGGCGATCGTCCTGGTCGAGGCGGCGGCCGAGGCGTCCGTCGGCGCGGCGGTCACCGACGCGTTCGCGGCGGCCGGCCACACCGCGCCGCGGATCTTCCCGGCCGTACCGAGCGCGGGAGCCCACCGCCTGGCGTGAGCGCGCGGACCGGCGGGCCGACGGCAGGGGGACCATCGGCCGGCGGACGAGGCCCGGCGGACGAGGCGGCGCGGACGAGGGCCGCGGCGGGCCGATGGCAAGCAGGCCGCCAGTCCTCGGACCGCCGGTATCGCGGCAGGGGCATGGAGACAGGGGTCATCCGGACCGACGGCATCCGGACCGACGACATATGGCCCCCGGCGAACGGATCGAGACGAAAACCCCCGGATCCCGCACCAGAAGAGGCCGTGGGCCCCGTCGGCCCCATCCGCGCGGAACAGTTTCGCCATTCGCCTTCCGCCGCCGCACCCCGTCCGTAGGCTGGGACCAGCGCCGATGGGGGCCGGCGCGATCAGGGGTGAGCCGGGCCGCTCCGCGCCGCAGGACGGGCGAGGGGACGGGTGTGACGCCCGGGTGGACGGCTCCGCGGCGCGGCGGCGGCCGGGCCGCCGAGGCGATGTTCAATCCTGGCGTCGCGCCCGCTAGGGTCCGTTCCCCGAGACAGGGGGTCTGTGTGCAACGCATCCGGGTTCTGGTGGTCGACGGCCACCGTATCTTCGCCGAATCCCTGGCCGCCGCGCTGGCGGCGGAACAGGACGTGGACGTGGCGGCCGTGGGCAGCGGCCCCATGGCCCTGCGCAGTCTGGAGCGGGCCGCCGCCGACGGCCGCCGCTTCGACGTGCTGCTCGCCGACGCCGACCTCGGCACCCTCGCACAGCCGCTGACGACGGTGCCCCCACAGGCGTCCCCGGCCCGCGACGGCACCCCGCGCGGCCCCGTGGACGGCATCGCGCTGGTCTCCGGCGTCCGCACCAGCCATCCGTACCTGCGCACCGTCGTCCTCGCCGAGCGCGACGACCCGCGCCGCGCGGCCGCCGCCCTCCAGGCCGGCGCCTCGGGCTGGGTCGCCAAGGACTGTTCGCTCTCCCGGCTGCTCGCCGTCATCCGCGGCGTGCTGCGCGACGAGACGCATCTGCCGCCCGCCCTGCTCACCGGCGTCCTGCGCGAACTGACCGCGGCCCGCAAGCACCGTACGGAGAGCGAACGGCTGGTGGAGTCGCTGACGCCGCGCGAACTGGAGGTGCTGCGCTGCATGGTGGCCGGACTGGGCCGCAAGGCGGTCGCCGAGCGGCTGTTCCTCTCCCCGCACACCGTCCGTACGCATATGCAGAACGTGCTCGGCAAGCTCGGCGTGCACTCCACCCTCGCGGCGGTGGCACTGGCCCGCCGGGCCGGTGTGGGCCCGGCCGACCTGGCGACGGCCACCGCCTCGCTCTCGGTGCCCTGACGGGCGCGGGGACCCGGCCGCGCGCCCGCCGCGCCCCGACACGCGCCCGGCTCCCGGCTGTTCGCCCGGCCCGGTCCGGCCGCCGGGGCCGGTCAGGACGGCGCTCCCGCGAGCGGGCGGCGTGACGTACGGGACGCACCACGGCAGGTCACCGGCGTGCGTGTCACCGGTATGCATGCCGTCGGCACATCGCTCCCGCCGCCGGCTCAGGACGAGTTCTTGTACACGCTCCAGCCGCCGTCCACGACCAGGCTCGCGCCGGTCACGAAGGACGCCTCGGGGGACAGCAGGAACGCGATGGCCGCGGCGACCTCCTCGGGCCGGCCCAGCCGCCGCGCCGCGGTCTGGGCGGCGCTGGCCTGCCGCTCCGCATCGCCGATACCGTCCCAGGCGGCCGTCAGGACCGGCCCCGGCAGCACGCTGTTGACCCGCACCTCGGGCCCGTACTCGACCGCCAACTGCCGGGCCAGTCCGGTCAGCCCGGCCTTGGACGCGGCGTACGCGGGGCGCCCCGGCAGCCCGATCAGGGCGTGCACGGACGAGGTCAGCACCACCGCGCCGTGCCGGCCGCGCAGGTCCTCCAGAGCGGCGCGCACACCGAGGAAGGACCCGGTGAGATTGACCGCGAGCTGCCGCTCCCAGTCGGCGAGCGGCGTCCGGTCGACGGCGGCGGCGCCCGGCAGGTAGGCGTTGCTGACCAGCGCGTCGACCGGTCCGTAGCGCTGCCGCGCGGCCTCGACGGCGCGCTGCCAGTCGTCCTCCCGCGCCACATCGCAGTGCTCGTACGAGGCCCGGCCGCCGGCCGCCCGGATGCGCCGCGCGGTGTGCTCGCCGCGCGCGTCGTCGATGTCCAGCAGCAGGACCCCGGCGCCTTCGGCCGCCAGCCGGTCGGCGGTGGCCGCGCCGATTCCGGCGGCGGCACCGGTCACCAGGACCGTACGGCCGGGAAACCGCCTGCCGTAGGGGCCACCGGGCGCCGGACGCGGTTCGTACTGCGGATTCATGGCGCGATCCAAGCCCACCGGGAGGCTGTGGGCAAGAGGACGTCCTACGGTGCGCCGGGTGTGCGGACGGGCGCGAGACGGGACGGATGGGCTGACCTCGACCCCGAAGGCGCAGGGGAACGGCGTACCGATGCGGGTGGTCCGCCCGTCCACTCGCCCGCCCGTCCCACCGTCCGCCGACGCTACGCCGTACCGTCCGGAATGAAGCGTCGAAAGGGGGGACGTCAGCCAGGCATCCGGGCCGTCAACCGGAAGTGTGGTCGTCGGTCCGGAACATTGCCGTCGGCCGGGGATCTCGCCGACCGGCCGGGCGCGCTGCCGTCAGCCGGGGGTGTTGTCGAACGGGCCGGTCAGCCGGCGCAGCAGGCCGGCCAGCTCGCCGCGCTGCTGGCGGGAGAGTTCGGCGAGGATGGCGCGCTCCTGTGTCAGCAGCGCGGCCAGCGATTCATCGGCCTTGTCGCGGCCCTCGGCGGTCAGCCGTACCAGCACACCGCGCCGGTCGCTGGGGTCGGGCAGCCGTTCGACGAGGTCCTTCTTGGCGAGCCTGTCGATACGGTTGGTCATCGTCCCGGAGGTGACCAGGGTCTGGGTCAGCAGCGCACCGGGGGAGAGCTGATACGGCGCTCCGGCGCGGCGCAGCGCGGTGAGCACATCGAACTCCCAGGGTTCGAGGCCCACCTCGGAGAAGGCGAGGCGGCGGGCCCGGTCGAGGTGCCTGGCCAGCCTGGAAACCCGGCTGAGGACCTCAAGTGGTTCCACGTCGAGGTCCGGGCGCTCTCGGCGCCATGCTGCGACCAGTCGGTCGACCTCGTCCTCCATGACGATCAGTGTAGAGGGTCTGTCGATATGAAGTCTCTTGACATCAAGATATATTTGGCTGGACTATTGGGCATCGTCGGCGGGAAGCACCACTCGGGTTGGCGCGAACCAGCCCTGTGTACGCCCGGTGTCAGCCCTGTACCAGCAAAGGGGTTTCGAATATGCACGATGCACCTACCTGGGATCCGCAGCAGTACCTCCGTCATTCCGGGCACCGCACCCGGCCCTTCCGCGACCTGCTCGCCCGGATACCGGAGCTGCCGCGCCAGGGGACCCCCGCCCGTATCGCCGACCTCGGCTGCGGTCCGGGAAACGTCACCGCCGAGCTGGCCGCCCGCTGGCCCGACGCGCACATCACCGGTCTCGACAACTCCCCGGAGATGCTCAAGGAGGCCGAGATCCACGCCGGGCCCACCCCCGGCGGCGGCTACCTCGACTTCGCGCCGGCCGACGCCGCCGACTGGGACCCCGGCGAGCGGTACGACCTGATCGTCTCCAACGCGGCTCTCCAGTGGGTACCCAACCACCCCGACTCCTTCGCCCGCTGGATCGAGGCCCTCACGCCCGGCGGCACCTTCGCCTTCCAGGTCCCCGGCAACTTCACCTCGCCCAGCCATGCCCTGCTCGGCGAACTGTGCGACGCCCCGCAGTGGCGCGAACGCCTCAACGACCACGGGCGCCGCTTCATCCACATCCTCGAACCGGCCGACTACCTGGAGCGCCTCTCCGACCTCGGATGTGTCACCGACACCTGGGAGACCACGTACGTCCAGCTGCTCCAGGGCGACGACCCGGTCCTGGACTGGGTCAAGGGAACCGCCCTGCGCCCCGTCCTCACCGCCCTGGAGGACGACCTGGCGACCCGTGACGAATTCCTCGCCGAATACCGCGACCTGCTGCGCAAGGCATATCCCACCGGCCGGCACGGCACGGTCTTCCCCTTCCGCCGCATCTTCGCGATCGCCCGCAAGCCCCGGCCCGACGGGCCGACGGCAGACGGCCCCCGGCCCGACTAGCACCCCGGTCCCGCCGCCCACCCCTGTCTTTCCCTCCGAAAGAGGTGACCGTCGTGATCACCGGCCTCGACCACATCCAGCTCGCCGCACCCCCCGGTACCGAGGACGCCCTACGGGCCTTCTACGTGGACCTCCTCGGCATGACGGAGCGCCCCAAGCCCCCGGCACTCGCCGCCCGCGGCGGCTGCTGGTTCGAGGCCGGTACGGCCCATATCCACCTCGGCATCGACCCCGGCCACCACCCCTCGAAGAAGTCCCACCCCGGCATCCGCGTCACCGGCATCGACACCTTCGCCGCCGCCCTCACCGCCGGAGGCGCCCCCGTCACCTGGGACGACAACCTGCCGGGACACCGCCGCTTCTTCTCGGTGGACCCGGTGGGGAACCGGCTGGAATTCCTGACGGGGGAGGGGTGAGGCGGCGTCCGGTCGGGGTGGGGTTACGGGATGGGGTCCTTGTGCGTCAACGTATGGGGGAATTGTTCGACGAAGGCATCGCTGTCCGGAGTGAGCAATGTGCCCCAGGAGCCGTCGTCGAATCCGAACTGGAACTCGCCGAGGTTCTTCGACCGCCGGCGTGTCCAAGCGATGCTGTCGCGACGGAAAGATTCCCCCAGTTCATGGGCATCGCCCAGCTTCGCACCCCAGCGGCGCCGCTGCCAGTAAACGAACCGCGCCTGATCTCCGGACAGTGCGAAGGTGGTCGTCACGCCTCCGCTGCATCGTGGCTGTGCCGCCGCCATCAGCTTCCCTGCCAGGCTGTCCCAGGAACCGAAGAACTTACTGTTCTGTTTCTGCCGCTGCACTCTCACCGCAGGGTCGTCGGATCCTGCGGAGGGGGAGGGGAATTCATTGAGAACGACCTTGAAAGCGAAAGGGATGAAGGAGAGAGCATGGGCCCACCCGTCACCTCGCATGTGATGTCCCACGAGTACCTGCGGGCGTAACTCCTTGGGTGCGTCACCGCCCCCTTCGCTGCCGTCCAGCAGGTGGTGCACGGTGAATACCGCTGCGGGGAAGCCATCGGGCGGAAGTGCGGATCGCACCCGTTTCGTGAGGTTGCCGGTTCCCATGCTGTGTTCCTCTCGTCGATCAACGAAGGACTCTGCCGGACTTCTCTTCCGTATCGTTTTATTCGTCACGGATGTTCGTTCGCGGAGGCCGAGGCCGAGGCCAAGGTCGAGGCCGTGGGCGGCCCGGTCGAGAGCTGATCCGCGAGCTCTCGTTCCCGGATCGGCCGACGCGTGTCTCTGCGCCAGATCCGGGCCGCACGGTCCTCAACTCCTTGTCAGCCGAACAGGGAATCAACTGCGGCCGAGGAACGTACGCAGGGTGAGGTCACCTCGGCGGTGAACGTGTTGGCCTCCGTGTCCACGGATACGGAGAACGAATAGCCCGCCGACCGCTCCGGCGCGCTGTCTCCGGCCCGTGCCCGTACGCCCTCATCCGTCGTTTCCGTCTGCCAGCCCTGTGAGGAGAAGGACTCGATGACCCGGGGCAGCGCGTTCGGGAGCTCGTCGTCCGCCACCTGGCCGATGTGCCAACGGTGTTGGGCCGAACACGCGGACCGCAGGCCCTTGCCCCAACACGTCCCGCAGGTCACGGAGCTGAGCTGCCGACCGCTGTCCATACGGCCCCGCAGCGCCACGGCGTCCATCAGCCGGCTGGAGTGCCAGTACAACTCCTGTTTCACCGCGTCGTCCGGCTCCACTGCGGCCGGGGCGCTCTGCCGCATGGCCCGGTAGTCCTCGACATCCTGGTCGGTTCCCCAGCCGATCGTCTTGAGGATCTCGGCGAAGAGTTCGGAGTGCAGGTCCCACTGCTCCGGGAATGGTGAATCGAGGGCGAAGACCAGCATCTCCCCGGTATCGGGAAGGGGTATGTGCACCTGGATCTGCGCTTGCTGGACGGGGATTTCCTGTCCCGTAGGGGATTCCTGGGCGCCGATGACGAAGCCGTAACTGCTGATGCGTGTGAGGGCGGGGCCACAAGGCAGCTCCACCTGCTGCACCTCGGCATCGGGATATCTACGCTCGAACGCCTCGCGCATCGCCGGAAACAGATCCTCGTCGTCGCTGTCGTGCCGGAATCTGCTGACGACAATGGTCGAGAAGCTGGGGTGACCCTGCTCTTCCAGAAGGCAGAGTCCGGCGTACACCACATCGGCCTCCACCATCGGCTCCAGCTGAGCCGCGAGGCCGAGGGCGAAGCGATACTGGTCATCCGCCGAATGGTTCGGCAGAAGATCGGTCACCAGCGCGTGCAGGCGAGCTGCCGCCGTTTCCGCTTCGGATACGTCAACGGGCAGTTCCCTGACGAACGGCGGCATGATCCAGCCGATGCGCAGCTTCGGCGACTCATCCCGGAGAGAAGCTGCGGCAACGTCCCCGCCATCGACGGAATCCGGCATGCTTTACCCCCTTCCCCCGCTTCCCCGCTCAGGCAGCCAGCGCACTGTGGAACTTCTGACCGGACGGGGTGCTCTGCGGCTGGCTCCGGTCGCCCCCGATGCGGCTGGAAACCTGATGCACGGCGCCGTTGGCGAAGGAACCCGCCTTGATGACCGTCTGCGTGCCGGCTTCCCACCTCGGCGGTACCTTGCCGTCCTGGAAAGCGCGCTTGAGCCCTACATTGATTATCTTCTGGCTAAAAGGTGCCCGCAGCTTCTCGGCGGCTTTCGCCGCGATCACCTTCCCGTCGCCGAGTCCTTTGACGGCTCCCGTGACCTTTCCCAGGCCGCTGGCATTCTTGATGCCGGCCGTAATGCCCTTGGTCACGCCGCCGACGCCGGGAAGCAGACCCAGCGCGTCAAGGCCGATCTTCCACCCGGGCGTGCCGTTGCCTCGGGCGTTGCCCATCCAGTGCCCCGCCATGGCTCCGGCCGCGCAGACCGCGGAGGCGCCGCCGAGCAGGGCACCCACAATCTGGCCGCCGATGGGGAAGACCTGGCACGCCAGTGCCGCGGCTGCGAGGCCCGCAGAGATCGTCGACAACAAATCCGCATGCTCGACGAGCCAGTCCTTGAAATCGCGCCACGCGCTCTTCAGTCCGTCGATGGCCCGGTTCCACCAATGCAGGTCCGGTGGGTGATTCTCCGACGCCTTGAGGATCGCGCGTTCGGCCTCGCCGGCGCGGTCCTTCCACTGGGACCGGATGCGTTCGGCCTCGCGGATGAGGTCGTCGAGTTTTTCCTTGGAATTCTTGGCCCGGTCCGAGGCCGCGTCCATCTCGTCGTTGATCTTGTTGGCGTCCGCCGCGTCCATCGGCTGTCCGAAGTACGGCTGGTACCTGCGGTAGAGATCCTTGTAACGGTCTTCATCGGCCTCGGCCTGCTTGCGGGCTGTCGCGGCCTCCGCCTCGATCTTTCCGGCTTTGTCCTGGAACCCCTGTAATTGGGTGTGCCAGCCGCTCAGCGCCTTGGCGCAGTCGTGCATGGACTCGGTGCCCTGCCGGAGATACTTGGGCAGCTCGCCGAGCTTCTTCGCGAAGTTCTGTGCCGCCTCGCCCTCCCATGCGCCATCGCTTTTGCCGACCGATTTGAGCAGATGATCGAGCTCGTCCAGTTCGTCGCCGACGGACTTCACATCGGAGGCGAGTGCCTGGATGGCATGCAGATCACCCTTGGCCGGATTGAACCCGACGCCGGGCCATGCCGAGTCGTCCTCGATGAACATGCTCCGCCAGGACACGCGATTCCCCCTCGGGCGAAAAGCTTTCTCGGTGCGGTGCTTCCTTCTTCGGACTTCCTTCGCCGGGCTTCTTTCCCGTCGCTTGCTTTTGTTCTGCTTATTTCTTGCCGGGCTCTGCCGCCTACTTCTTGCCGAGCATCCTGGCGTTCTCTTCCTCGCCGGCCTGATAGGCGTCCAACGTCATCTTGAGCTTCTCGTGGATGTCTTTGGCGGCATCGGCGATACGTTTGATGCCATCGCCCCACTGTGACTGAAACTCTTCGCACGCATCGTCGAGCCCCTCGGTGCCCAGCGCCTTCGGGCCCACTTTTTTCAGACGTCCGGTGGCGTCCCGCATGCGCTCGTCGGCATTCGCGAGTTTGTGCAGCATTCCCTGTACGCGCTGCACATCGATCTTGAAATCTGTCGGCACGCCTCGGTCCCCTCCCCCAAGTGGACGCCCTTTCCGGGCACGTTACCCGGGCACCGTATCGCAAATAACCCGTATGCCAAGAGCAAAATTTCTTGTGGTTTTTGGCCGGAAGCGCCTGGCTGGCAACTGCGGCAGACAGGGATGTTCCGGAGAATAGTCAATATTGTCGAGATCTCGGCAATTTCTGGATATCGATGCGGCGGCGCACGGAAGGCGCGAGGAGGCGCGAGGAGGCATGATGCGACGAAGGCGGCGGTCCCGCGCTGATTCGCTGCCCCGCACCGCCGGACCCCAGCGGCGTCTGCCGCAAGATCTTCGAAGCGGGCCGCCGGGGCATGGGCGTTCCTATTCGGCCGGGCCGCCAGGTATTACGGGACAGCCCTTCGGGCTATGAGACAGGTCCGTCAGGCCACCGGCCGGAAATCCTGAGGCGGGTGGTGCTGGACGAAAGCGGTGCTTCGCCGGACGATCGGCAACGCGGCCGTGCTGACCCGGTAGCCGGAGCATCTTCACGAGCCGGCCCGGAGTCTCCTGCGATCGCGACGCAGATCCTGCCGTTCAGCGGAGGCGCCCAGGCCGGTGAAGTCGTTCCAGGTCGCTCTTCGGCGGCCTTCGATCACCAGTGACGAGCCCGCCCCGCCCACACGTACCGCAGTGCCGGCCGCCCCCGTCGCACCGCACCCGTCCACCGCCCCCGTCGCTCCGCCTCCCCCTGACTCCGCCGGTACGAGAGAAAGCCCGCCGATACGAGATCAAGCCCGCCGATATGCGCGCCCAGGCCCCCGATTCGCGCCCAGGCCCCGGCGCGCGGATCAGGTCCCCCGACGCGCGGATCCCCCCGCCCCGCTCAAGCCCGCCGATGCCCGATCAGCCGTGGTTTCGGTTCCAGGCCGTCCAGGCCGTGCCAGGCCAGGTTCACCAGGTGGGCGGCGACCTCGGCCTTCTTCGGTTTGCGGACGTTCAGCCACCACTGGCCGGTCAGGGCGACCATGCCGACGAGTGCCTGGGCGTAGAGCGGGGCCAGTTTCGGGTCGAAACCGCGGGCCTTGAATTCCAGGCCGAGGATGTCCTCGACCTGGGTGGCGATATCGCTGATCAAGGACGCGAAGGTGCCGGTCGACTGGGCCACGGGGGAGTCGCGGACCAGGATGCGGAAACCGTCGGTGTAGGTCTCGATGTAGTCGAGCAGCGCGAACGCGGCCTGTTCCAGCAGCTCGCGCGGGTGACCGGCGGTCAGCGCGCCGGTCACCATGTCCAGCAGCTGCCGCATCTCGCGGTCCACCACCACCGCGTACAGGCCCTCCTTGCCGCCGAAGTGCTCGTAGACCACCGGCTTGGACACCCCGGCCTTCGCCGCGATCTCCTCCACCGACGTGCCCTCGAACCCGCGCTCGGCGAAGAGGGTGCGACCGATGTCGAGCAGCTGCTCACGGCGCTCGGCTCCGGTCATCCGGACCCGGCGGGTCCGTCTGGCGCCCGCGCCGGAGGAGGGCTTGTCCTTGCTGTTGCTCACGCTGCTGCCGTCGATCGCCACTCGTCAATCATGCCTTCCCCGGTCAGACGCCGGGAGGTGCCCCCAGCGCGGCGCCGCCCTCGCGCCGGGCGCCGCCCTCGGTGCGCCGGGCGTCGAGGCGGGACGCCTGGGGCCATCGGACGTCGTAGGCCCAGCCCGCCTTCTCGAACCAGCGG
The DNA here is from genome assembly GCF_046549095.1 of Streptomyces sp. x-80. NCBI lineage: Bacteria > Bacillati > Actinomycetota > Actinomycetes > Kitasatosporales > Streptomycetaceae > Streptomyces > Streptomyces sp. x-80. The sequence goes on along the minus strand of NZ_JAJPWM010000002.1, from coordinate 163,355 downwards.
ATCAGCCGGGCGCTGGAGTCCAGCTGCCCCTTCAGCACGCCGTGCCGGGCACACGTCGGGTCCGCGTGATGCAGGTTGTGCCAGGACTCGCCGCAGGAGAGCACCGCCAGCCACCACACGTTCCCGGAGCGGTCCCGGGACTTGAACGGCCGCTTGCCGACCGCATGGCAGATGGAGTTGATCGACCAGGTGACGTGATGGAGCAGCGCCACCCGGACCAGCGAGCCCCAGAAGAAGGCGCTCAGCGCCCCCTGCCAGGACCAGGTCGCCAGCCCGCCCACCAGCGGCGGGAAGAGCAGTGAGACCGTCGTCCACAGGACGAACTGGCGCGAGACGGTACGGATCGCGGAGTCCTTGATCAGGTCGGGTGCGTACTTGTGCTGCGAGGTCTGCTCCTCGTCGAACATCCAGCCGATATGCGCCCACCACAGACCCTTCATCAGCGCCGGCACCGTCTCACCGAACCGCCACGGCGAATGCGGGTCACCCGCCGCGTCCGAGAACTTGTGATGCTTACGGTGATCCGCCACCCAGCGCACCAGCGGCCCCTCCACCGCCAGCGACCCCATCACGGCCAGCGCGATGCGCAGCGGGCGCCTCGCCTTGAACGCGCCGTGCGTGAAATAGCGGTGGAAGCCGATCGTGATGCCGTGGCAGCCGATGAAATACATCGCCGTCATCAGCCCCAGGTCCAGCCAGCTCACCCCCCACCCCCAGGCCAGCGGCACCGCCGCCAGCAGTGCCACGAACGGCACCGTGATGAACAGCAGCAGCGTGATCTGTTCCAGCGAACGCTTGCTGTCACCGCCCAGCGTCGCGGACGGCAGCGGAGCATCGGCGGGAATCGGTGACTCTTCGACGGTTTCCGGACCAGCGGTCATGTGGTGTCCCTCGTCGGGGGCTCTGGGGGTAAGGCCACGGCTACGGGTCCGTAACCTACGGTTTCGTAAGTATGGCAGCGACACCCTCACGAGCAAGGCCATGACAGGCCCTCGCGCCACACCCACCACACAGATGCCCACCCAGCGGACGGTGTGATCCGCGCGGAATGGGGAGACCTATCCTGGGGACGTCGGACAGCGCGGTCCGCAACCCGCCCGCAAGCCCTGACGTGCTCAATCACTGCAAGGAGCCGCACCTGTGAGCAGTGCCGACAACACCTCCGCCGAGAGCGCCGCCACCGAGAACGGGCAGGCCGACGAGCCCGGTGCCGCGAGCGACACCCTCGCACTGCGCGCCGACATCCGCCGCCTCGGCGATCTCCTCGGCGAAACCCTCGTCCGCCAAGAGGGGCAAGAACTCCTGGACCTCGTCGAGCGGGTCCGCGCGCTGACCCGTTCCGACGGCGAGGCCGCCGCGCGGCTCCTGGGCGACACCGACCTGGCCACCGCCGCCAAGCTCGTCCGCGCCTTCTCCACCTACTTCCATCTCGCCAACGTCACCGAGCAGGTCCACCGCGGCCGCGAACTCCGCGCCAAGCGCGCCGCCGAAGGCAGCATCCTCGCTCGCACCGCCGACATGCTCAAGGACGCCGACCCCGAGCATCTGCGCGAGACCGCCGCCCACCTCGGCGTCCGCCCCGTCTTCACCGCGCACCCCACCGAGGCCGCCCGCCGCTCCGTCCTCACCAAGCTCCGCAAGGTCGCCGAACTTCTCGACCGCACCGACGCCACCGAGCGCCGCCGCACCGACCTCCGCCTGGCCGAGAACATCGACCTCATCTGGCAGACCGACGAACTGCGCGTCGCCCGCCCGGAGCCCACCGACGAGGCCCGCAACGCCATCTACTACCTCGATGAACTCGGCCGCGGCGCCGTCGGCGACGTCCTTGAGGACCTCGCCGCCGAACTGGAGCGCGCCGGCGCCCACCTCCCCGCCGGCACCCGCCCGCTCACCTTCGGCACCTGGATCGGCGGCGACCGCGACGGCAACCCCAACGTCACCCCCCAGGTCACCTGGGACGTCCTGATCCTCCAGCACGAACACGGCATCACCGACGCCCTCGAACACGTCGACGAGCTGCGCGGCGCCCTCTCCAACTCCATCCGTAACTGCGGTGCCACCGACGCCCTCCTGACCTCCCTCCGGAGCGACCTCGACCTCCTCCCGGAGATCAGCCCCCGCTACAAGCGGCTGAACGTCGAGGAGCCCTACCGCCTCAAGGCCACCTGCATCCGCCAGAAGCTCGTCAACACCCGCGACCGCCTCGCCGCCGACACCCCGCACGTCCCCGGCCACGACTACCTCGGCACCGCCGGACTCCTCGACGACCTCGCCCTCATCCAGGACTCCCTGCGCGAACACCGCGGCGGCCTGGTCGCCGACGGCCGCCTGGAGCGCACCCTGCGCACCATCGCCGCCTTCGGCCTCCAGCTCGCCACCATGGACATCCGCGAGCACGCCGACGCCCACCACCACGCCCTCGGCCAGCTCTTCGACCGTCTCGGCGAGGAATCCTGGCGCTACGTCGACATGCCGCGCGACTACCGCCGCAAGCTCCTCGCCAAGGAACTGCGCTCCCGTCGCCCGCTGGCACCCACCCCCGCCCCCCTCGACGAGGCCGGTGCCAAGACCCTCGGCGTCTTCCGCACCATCCACAAGGCCAAGGAGACCTTCGGGCCCGAGGTCATCGAGTCCTACATCATCTCCATGTGCCAGGGCTCCGACGACGTCTTCGCCGCCGCCGTCCTCGCCCGCGAGGCCGGACTGATCGACCTGCACGCCGGCTGGGCCAAGATCGGCATCGTCCCGCTGCTGGAGACCACCGACGAGCTCAAGATCGCCGACCAGCTCCTCGACGAAATGCTCGCCGACCCCTCCTACCGGCGCCTGGTGGCCCTCCGCGGCGATGTCCAGGAGGTCATGCTCGGCTACTCCGACTCCTCCAAGTTCGGCGGCATCACCACCAGCCAGTGGGAAATCCACCGCGCCCAGCGCCTGCTGCGCGACGTCGCCCACCGGCACGGCGTACGGCTGCGCCTCTTCCACGGCCGCGGCGGCACCGTCGGCCGCGGCGGCGGCCCCTCCCACGACGCGATCCTCGCCCAGCCCTACGGCACCCTCGAAGGCGAGATCAAGGTCACCGAACAGGGCGAGGTCATCTCCGACAAGTACCTCATCCCTTCCCTCGCCCGGGAGAACCTCGAACTGACCGTCGCCGCCACCCTCCAGGCGTCCGCCCTGCACACCGCCCCCCGCCAGTCCGACGAGGCACTGGCCCGCTGGGACGCCACCATGGAGACCGTCTCCGACGCGGCACACGGCTCCTACCGCCGCCTCGTCGAAGACCCCGACCTGCCCGCCTACTTCTTCGCCTCCACCCCCGTCGACCAGCTCGCCGAACTCCACCTCGGCTCCCGCCCCTCCCGCCGCCCCGACAGCGGCGCCGGACTCGACGGCCTGCGCGCCATCCCCTGGGTCTTCGGCTGGACCCAGTCCCGCCAGATCGTCCCCGGCTGGTACGGCGTCGGCACCGGCCTCAAGGCCGCCCGCGAAGCCGGACTCGGCAGCGTCCTGGACGAGATGCACGAGCACTGGCACTTCTTCCGCAACTTCCTGTCCAACGTCGCCATGACCCTGGCCAAGACCGATCTGCGGATCGCCCGGCACTACGTCGACACCCTCGTCCCCGACGACCTGAAGCATGTCTTCGACGTCATCGAGACCGAGCACGCGCTCACCGTCCGGGAAGTCCTGCGCATCACCGGCGAGGACGAACTCCTCGACTCCAACCCGGTCCTGCGCCAGACCTTCCGCATCCGCGACGCCTATCTCGACCCGATCTCCTACCTCCAGGTCTCCCTGCTGCACCGCCAGCGCGAGGCCGCCGCCCGCGGCGAAGAGGCCGACCCCGTCCTCGCCCGCGCCCTGCTGCTCACCGTCAACGGCGTCGCCGCCGGCCTCCGCAACACCGGCTGACCGGCCCCGCACCCCATACAGCGGCCCGCCCCCTTCCATCCGAAGAGGGCGGGCCGTCCGCCGTGCCACACCCGCCTACAGCGCCGCGAACGCCGCCCCCAGCAGCACCGCACCGAAAAACCCCATCGCCCACGCCGTACGCCGCAGCCGCATGCCCCCCGCCACCACCAGCGCCGCCAGCAGCAACGACCCGGCGAACGGCACCCACGCGTGCAGCACCCCGGCCGCCCCCGTCCGCACCGCACGCTCGGTACCCGGCTTGACCGTCACCTCGACCGGCTTGCCCCGGTCCGGCACCGCGGCCTGCACGATCGACACCTTCGCCCGCCGCTCACCGGTCCCGCCGGCCGGTACGTACGGGCCCGTGCACCGGTCGTCATGGCACGCCGCCACCGTCATCGTGCCGTGCTCGCGCCCCTTCACGAGCATCGCGTACTGCGCCGTACGCCACGACGTCCACACCCCGGCGGTCAGCAGCAGCAGCGCCAGCGCACCCATCAGCCCGGTCCGGACGACAAGCAGCGCCCCATAGGCGCTCTCACCGGCTCTCCGGGCACGACTGCGTTTCACCGAAGGGGAATGCGTACGGCTTCTGGACATGGCGGCGATCCTTGGCCATCCGGCGGCACCCGGTCAACCTCCGGCCGACTATTCGTCAGGCCCTGGCACGCACTGTCCATTTCACGTGTTGTACGTGCTCTGCGCCCGTTCCAAACCGTCTGCCACCAATGCCTCCACCGCATCCGCCGCACGGTCCACGAAGTAATCCAGCTCCTTGCGCTCCACCGACGAGAAATCCTTCAGCACGAAATCCGCCACCGGCATACGGCCCGGCGGCCGCCCGATCCCGAACCGTACCCGGTGATAGTCCGCGCCCAATGACTTCGTGATGGACTTCAGGCCGTTGTGGCCGTTGTCACCGCCGCCCAGTTTCAGCCGCAGCGCACCGAAATCGATGTCCAGCTCATCGTGCACCGCAATGATGTTGGCCAGCGGAACCTTGTAGAAATCCCGCAGCGCCGTCGTCGGACCACCCGACAGATTCATGAACGACAACGGCTTCGCCACCACCACCCGGCGACTCCCGGGACCCGGCGCACCGATGCGGCCCTCCACCACCTGCGCCCGCGCCTTGTGCGCCTTGAACCGGCCGCCCATCCGCTCCGCCAGCAAATCCGCCACCATGAAACCCACATTGTGGCGATTCGCCGCGTACTCCGGGCCCGGATTGCCCAGCCCCACCACGAGCCAGGGGTCTGTGTCCGTCATCTCTGTATCTCCCACATCCACCTGGCACCTGCGCCAGTCCCGAAACAGAACAACCGCTTGCGAAACAACCGCTCACGAAACAAGCGGCCGCGGTACGGCCAATTGCCGGACAACCGGCTGCGATACGACCCATGGCAATACCACAGCCCGCGTACCGCCGACCACCACACAGCCGGCCACCGCACCGCCGGCCGCAGCGCAACTCCCCATGAAACAGCCCAACCGCCACCCCGCACCCAAAAGGCGCGCGGCAGCGGTTGGAAAGCGCTCTGAGTGAGTGCGGATCAGGCGGAAGCGGCCTCGTCGCCCGCACCCGCGGACTCCTCGGCCGACGCCTCGGCCTGCGCCGCGACGACCTGGAGCACGACGATGTCGTCCTCGACGGCCAGCGTCGAACCGGCCGGCAGCTTGATGTCCTTCGCCTGCACGGTGTCGCCGGTGTTCAGACCCTCGACGGAGACGGTGACCGACTCCGGGATGTGGGTCGCCTCGGCCTCGACCGGCAGGGTGTTGAGCAGGTGCTCCAGCAGACCCGAACCCGGCGCCAGGTCGCCCTCGGTCAGGATCGGGATCTCGACGGTGACCTTCTCGCCCTTGCGCACGGCCAGGAAGTCGACGTGGACCAGGAAGCCGCGGATGGCCTCGCGCTGCACGGCCTTCGGGATGACCAGCGCGTCCTTGCCGTCCACCTCAAGGCGGATCAGCACGTTCGGGGTCTTCAGGGCCATCATCAGCGCGTGGCTGTCCACGGCGATGTGCTGCGGCTCGGCACCGTGGCCGTACACCACACCCGGAACCTTGTTCTCGCGACGCGTACGGCGGGCCGCGCCCTTACCGAAGTCGGTACGGACCTCAGCGGCGATCTTGACCTCAGCCATGGCTGCACTCCTCGTATCTCAGGAAACTGCTGACCGTTACCCGGCCCACGACAGACCTGCTACGAAGAGCGCGTCGATTACGGACCAGCCACACAGAAAAGTGCGGCCTCCCTCGCCGAGCAACCCTGTGAGTCTACCCGGCGGGAAGGCCGCCCCAAAGTCGATCTACAAACCGGCGGAAACCACGGCCCGCGGGCCCCGGTTCACCGCCCGGTCACTGCTCCTCGAAGAGGCTCGTCACCGAACCGTCCTCGAAGACCTCACGGATCGCCCGCGCCACCGTCGGCGCCATCGACAGCACCGTGATCTTGTCCAGCTCCAGCTCGCTCGGCGTCGGCAGCGTGTTCGTGAACACGAACTCGCTCACCTTCGAGTTCTTCAGCCGGTCCGCCGCGGGACCCGACAGCACACCGTGCGTCGCCGTCACGATCACATCCGAGGCGCCGTTCGCGAACAGCGCGTCGGCCGCCGCACAGATCGTGCCGCCGGTGTCGATCATGTCGTCGACCAGGACGCACACCCGGTCCTTCACCTCACCGACGACCTCGTGGACCGTGACCTGGTTCGCCACGTCCTTGTCGCGCCGCTTGTGCACGATCGCCAGCGGCGCGCCCAGCCGGTCGCACCAGCGGTCCGCCACCCGCACCCGGCCCGCGTCCGGCGACACGACCGTCAGCTTGTCCCGGTCCACCTTCGCGCCGACGTAATCCGCCAGCACCGGCAGCGCGAACAAATGGTCCACCGGACCGTCGAAGAAGCCCATGATCTGATCCGTGTGCAGATCGACCGTGACAATACGGTCCGCACCCGCCGTCTTCATCAGATCCGCGATCAGCCGCGCCGAAATCGGCTCACGGCCACGGTGCTTCTTGTCCTGGCGGGCATAGCCGTAGAACGGCACGACCACGGTGATGCTCCGGGCCGAAGCCCGCTTCAGCGCATCAATCATGATCAGCTGTTCCATGATCCACTTATTGATCGGAGCCGTGTGGCTCTGAATCAAAAAGCAGTCCGCGCCACGCGCCGACTCCTGATAGCGGACATAGATCTCACCGTTGGCGAAGTCGAACGCCTTCGTCGGGACCAGGCCGACACCCAGCTGATGCGCGACCTCCTCGGCCAGCTCGGGGTGGGCGCGGCCGGAGAAGAGCATCATCTTCTTCTCGCCGGTCGTCTTGATCCCGGTCACAGCAAATCTCCTCGAATCCTGTGTGCGTGCGCTCATCACGGTACGCCCCGTACGGCGCACCCGTTGCACGGTCACCGCTCGCCTTCGGACTCCTGGCCAGCGGCCGAAGCGGCCTGTGCGGCGGCGCTTCCGGGCCGCTTCCGCGCGACCCAACCCTCGATATTCCGCTGCTGGCCACGCGCGACCGCCAGCGAACCCGGGGGCACATCCTTGGTGATGACCGAGCCGGCCGCGGTGTAAGCGCCGTCCCCGATCGTGACAGGAGCCACAAACATGTTGTCCGAACCGGTCCGGCAATGCGACCCGACCGTGGTGTGGTGTTTGGCTTCACCGTCGTAATTCACAAAAACACTCGCGGCGCCGATATTGGTGTACTCACCGATCGTCGCATCGCCGACATAGGAGAGATGCGGCACCTTCGTGCCCTCGCCCACCGTGGCGTTCTTCATCTCCACATACGCCCCGGCCTTCGACTTCGGACCGAGATCCGTACCCGGACGCAGATACGCGTACGGACCCACCGTCGCGCCCGCGCCGATGAGCGCACCGTCCGCGACGGTGAACGACACCACCGCGCCCGCCCCGACCGCCGTGTCCGTCAGCCGGGAGTGCGGGCCCACCTCGGCGCCCGACGCCAGCCGCGTCGTCCCCATCAGCTGGGTGCCCGGGTGCACCACCGAGTCCGGCTCGAAGCCCACGGTCACGTCCACCCAGGTCGTGGCCGGATCGACGACCGTCACCCCGGCCAGCATCGCCGCGTGCAGCAGCCGCTCGTTGAGCAGCCGGCGCGCCTCGGCGAGCTGTACCCGGTTGTTGATCCCGAGGATCTCGCGGTGATCACCGGCGACCGCGGCCCCGACCCGATGGCCGGCCTCCCGCAGAATCCCCAGCACATCCGTGAGGTACTCCTCGCCCTGGCTGTTGTCCGTACGCACCTTGCCCAGCGCGTCGGTCAGCAGCTGCGCGTCGAACGCGAACACCCCGGAGTTGATCTCCCGGATCGCCCGCTGGGCCTCGCTCGCGTCCTTGTGCTCGACGATGGCGGTGACCGCGCCGCTCGCCGCGTCCCGGACGATCCGGCCGTAACCGGTGGAGTCCGGCACCTCGGCCGACAGGACGGTGACGGCGTTCCCGTCGGCGGCGTGCGTCTCGCTCAGCATCCGGAGCGTCTCGCCGGTCAGCAGCGGGGTGTCACCGCAGACGACGACGACCGTGCCGGCCAGCGTGACGCCCTGGCCGCTCAGCTCCTCCAGGCCCATGCGTACGGCGTGGCCGGTGCCGTTCTGCTCGTGCTGCACCGCGGTGCGTACGGCCGGGTCGGTGCCGACGAGATGCGCCTGTACCTGTTCACGGGCGTGGCCGACGACCACGACGAGGTGCTCGGGGTCCAGCTCGCGGGAGGCGGCTACGACATGTCCGACGAGGGACCGGCCACAGATCGCGTGCAGGACCTTGGGGGTCGCCGACTTCATGCGGGTGCCCTCACCCGCTGCGAGAACGACGACGGCTGCCGGGCGGTTGGCGCTCACGGGGATGCCCTTCGGCTTCTTGGCTACTTCGGGTGGTGGTCAACCGAAGGATACCGGTGCGTATTGCGGCCGAAACGCGGGCGGGTCCCGACCTGGCGGCGGGGACCCGGATGTGGCTTTGCTCCCCCGCCAGGACTCGAACCTGGAATAACTCATCCAAAGTGAGCAGTGTTGCCTATTACACCACGGGGGATAGCAAGCCAGTCTAAAACGGACAAGCCGTTAGGTGGGCTGCTCAGCCACCAACACTATGCCGTACCACCAGCCCTCGATGCGACGGTATAGGTCTGCACTTTGCAGGACGCGGATCACGAAGCAGCCGCGGTATCCCTCTCCCACGTTCTTGCGGACTGTCTTGGGGTTGTGCTTTTTCAAGGTCGTCTTGCCGAGCGTGGCGACATCCACGCCGACCAGGTCTGCCCAGTAGTGTTCGGCGGCCGCCACGTCGGCGGACTCGTGAATCATCACGCGGAACCGCAGGCGTTCCGGCCCGACGTCCAGCAGCCGCAGCCACGCCATGTAGACCTCGACCATGCTGGGGTCGCTGTTGATGAACGTGACGCTCTCGTTCAGCCGGTACGGCTTGCTCTTGCTGCCCTCCGACCAGTAGAGGCCGACCCCGATCAGGAAGAGCTCCCGGTCGGTGATCTCTCCGATCTCGTCGGCCGCGGTCCGCTTCGTCCGCTGCCGTTCCTCTTCGCGGCGCCGGAGCGTCGCTTCCCAGCCGCGCCTGGCGATGGCGGAGGCTTCTTCGCGGGTGCGGGGCGGGGGCTTCGGCAGGTCGCGTACCCACAAGGAGATCGAACTCTTCGAGCAGCCCAGTTCCAGTTGGATCCGGTCGTAGGTCATCCCTTGCCGGCGCAGTTCGCGGGCCTTCTCGCGGAGGTCGTCCTTGGCGTTGGGGTGGTGGGTGCGGGCGGGAGCCGGTTCGCCGTCGAGGAGGCGGTTGAGGAGGTCGTTGTTGTGGAGGTGGAGGCGGTCGCGGATCTGGCGGCGGCTGAGGCCGGCGCGGCGTAAGGCCACGGCCTGGTGGCGCAGGGACGCGTAGTCCGGATGTGTGTGAGGCATGCGAACAGGCTGGCGGGTAAGTGTGTGCGGAATTGGCGAAAGTGTGGGCGAATCAACAGTTCGAGGGATATCCGCTGGTAGGGGTGTGTAACGGGGCTGAGGTGTGCTCGGGCAGGTGTCGGGGGAACAGGCGTGGCCGCCCTTAGGCTGGGCGGTATGACTGCAACGGGGGCAAGTGAAGGAGCACGCGTGCGAGGCGCGCCCACGGCGGGGCCGTGGTGGTGGGCCCGGCGGCGAAGTGCCGTACTGGACGTGTTCCTCGCCGTCGTCTCGGGGCTGGAGTGTGCGCTGGAGGGCGAGCGTTTCGCCGCCAACGCGCAGCTGCCGGAGGCCCTGGGGCTGCTGCTGGGGCTGGTCGTGGGGGCGGTGCTGCTGGTGCGCCGGCGGTGGCCGGTCGTGGTGGTGCTGGTCGCGATCGCGGTGCTGCCGGCGGAGATGGGTGCACTGCTGGGCATGGTGGGGCTGTACACGCTCGCCGCGTCGGACGTGCCGCGCCGGATCATCGCGCTGCTGACCGGGATGACGATAGTGGGCGGGATGCTCACCGCCTTCTTCGCCATGCGCCAGGACGTGGTGTCGGAGCCCGCGTTCCATCCGCCGGCGTGGTTCCTGCCGGTGATGACGATGGCGGTGTGTCTCGTGATGACGGCGCCGCCGGTGTTGTGGGGTCTGTATGTCGGGGCCCGGCGGCGGCTGGTGGAGAGCCTGCGGGAGCGGGCGGACGGTCTGGAGCGCGAGCTGTCGCTGCTGGCGGACCGGGCCGAGGAGCGGGCGGAGTGGGCCCGTAACGAGGAGCGGACGCGGATCGCGCGGGAGATGCACGATGTGGTCGCGCACCGGGTGAGCCTGATGGTGGTGCACTCGGCGGCGTTGCAGGCGATCGCGTTGAAGGATCCGGAGAAGGCGTCGAAGAACGCGGCGCTCGTCGGTGACATGGGACGGCAGGCGCTGACGGAGCTGCGGGAGATGCTGGGGGTGCTGCGGACCGCCGAGGGTTCGGCGGTGCGGCGCGCCCCGGCGTCGGACGCGCCCCAGCGGTTGGCGGCGGTGGCGGCGCAGGCCAAGGCGAAGACGCCGGCGGCGGCGCCGGGCGGTCCGGCCGCCGGGGTGCCGGTGTCCGCCGAGCCGGACGGCGAAGGGCCGTGTCTGGCGGAGCTGGCGGAGTTGGTGGGGCAGTCCCGGGCGGCCGGGATGACGGTCGAGCTGTCGGTGGAGGGCTCGTCCGGGGGCGACATCGACGGGACCGGGCCCGACTACGGGCCGGGGGTGGAGCAGACGGTCTTCCGGGTGGTGCAGGAAGCGCTGACGAATGTGCACAAGCACGCGCCGGGTGCGCGGGCGCGGGTGCGGCTGGCGCACCGGGCCGGCGAGGTGGCGGTCCAGGTGGAGAACGGTCCGTCGGCGCGCGGCGCGACGGATGCGGGACTGCCCAGCGGGGGCAACGGTCTGGTGGGGATGCGGGAGCGGGTGACGGCGCTGGGCGGCGCCTTCGTCTCGGGCCCCACGGACGAGGGCGGCTTCCGCGTCTCGGCGGTCGTACCGGCGGTGGCGCCCGCCCCCGCCACCGGCTGAACCGGCTCCCGGCCTGCGGACCGGCACCCACCGCCGGCTCTCTTCGGGCCCGCCGGAGGCGGTGCCGTGCCGTGGCCGACGGGGTGCGGTCAGCCGCTCGACGCGCTGAGCCGGCTGGGCCGCGTACCGAGTACCAGCGTCCCGAGGGCCTGGTCGATGTCGGCGCCGAGGTACCAGTCGCCGGTGTGGTCGAGGCTGTAGACGCGGCCTTCGGTGTCGATGGCGAGGACGGCCTGGCCGAAGGCGGTGCCGTCGGCTGTGGTGAGTTCTTCCTGGCCGAGCGGGGCGACCCCGGTGCCCAGGGCGCGGCCGAGGTCGCCGAGGGTGCGGGCGAGGTGGAGGCCGTGCAGGGGGTCGATGGCGAACGGGGTGGGGGCGATATGCCGGCCGGGCCCCGGTCCGGTGAGGTGGAGTCCGCCGAATTCGGCCCAGGCTTCGACGGCGGCGGGGAAGACCGTGTGGCGGTGGCCCGCGGGTGAGGCGTGGGCGCGCAGGGTGTCGGCCCAGTGCTCGGCCTGTTTTATGTCCCGGCGGCCGGGCTGCCAGCCGGCTTCCTTGAGGGCGATGTCGACGGCGGCGGGGAAGCGGGTGGACCCGGCGCGGTCGTGGGTGGGTGTCGGCGCGGACGCGTGGGGCATGGCGGGGGTCAGCTTCCTGTGGGCGTGCTGCCGATGGGCATGACGCCGAAGTAGGCGAGGAGCGCGTCACAGGAGCGGCAGGGCGGGGCGTAGCTGCCGTGCCGGGGGTCGCCGTCCTCGCGGATATGACGTGCGGTGATCTTGGAGTGCTTGAGGGAGCGGCGGGCCTCCCCGTTGGTGAGGGGTTTGCGGGAGGCGCGTTTGCCGCGGTTCGCCTCGACGGAGGCGAGGTGGCGGGAGAGCAGGACGGCTTCGGGGCAGCGCCCGGTGAAACGTTCGCGCTGTGCGGTGGTGAGGGTGTCGAGGAAGTCCTGGACGAGGTGGTGCAGGGCGGGGGGCTGCTCGGCCTTGCTCGCGGTGCAGGTGAGGGTGTGGCCGCGGACGGAGAGGGCGGCGCCGACGGTGGGGAGGATGCCGTCGCGGCGGTGCCGGAGCGCGGGCGCGCGATCGCTGTCGGCGGTGCCGCTCCAGCCGATGCGGGGGTCGCCGGTGGCGGTGTGGTCGTGTGCGGTGGTGCTCATTGACGTGCTTTCCCTCCCTGCAATCCCCCGGTTGCGGGGTCAGCCTGCCAAATGTGCCGGGTGTTGTGGAAGTCGGGCGTGCTGTCGGAGATGTCACTGATGTGTGACGGTCCGTCGGACGGGGCGCGCCAGGGCTGATCGGAGGGGTGGCGAACGGGGGTTCGCGGCCGGCGATAAGGGGACGAACGGGGCGTGGCGGCGGCGGGCCCGTAGGCCGTGGGCAGGGCTTGACTAGGGCCGCCGCGAACGGGATGTCCGGAAATCGACGCCGACGGACCGCGGAGGGCGGGGCGTACGGCCCGCGCGGGCGAAGGGGACTGATGTGCGGCGGCGGGTCCGGCCGCGGGGAGTTGACGCGTGCGGAGACGGAGCGGCGGGGTGCGCGTACGGGGCGGCGGGCGGTATTGCGGCACCGCTTAGGCTGTCCGCAGTAGCCGGATCCAGCATGGGGGCAACCGCGATGACGACAGGTCGGCAAGGGCTGGGCGCGCCTCCCGGCCCTCGGGCCGGGGCAATCACCGCACCGCCGAACACGGCGTACGCCGGGCAGGTCGTGCACTTTCCGGACCCGGTCCGCGCCGCCCGGTATCCCGCGGGTGTGCGGATGGACGAGAACGGTCATCCGCGTTTCTCGCCGTACGCGCGGGCCGCGGTGGAGATCGCCGAACCCCCGGCGGGATTCGGCGTCGACGAGCTGCGGTTGACGGACTACGTGTCCGCGAACGCCGCGCTGCACGCGCAGGGCCACGAGCTGTGGGTGGACGTTCCGTCGGTGGCGACGCCGCACGGCTGGACCTGGCATCACGTCGCGGGCACCCGGCGGCTGGAACTGGTGCCCGCCGAGGTGAAGGCGCTGCTGCGGCATCACAGTGGGCTGGCGACGACCGCCGTGGCGCACGACAAGCGCGGCACCCGGCCGTTGCAGGAGACCCGGCCGGTGCACTTCGGGCTGCCGCACCGGGACCTGTCGGTGAGCGAGGAGCAGGTGGCGCAGGCCGAGGAGTCGCTGGGCTACCGGCTGCCCGGCGCGTACCGCGCGTTCCTGAAGGCGGCGGGCGGGTGCGCCCCGGTGGGTGCGGCGCTGGACGCGGAGTTGGGGCTGCTGCTCGACCAGCCGTTCTTCACGGTGCGCGATGACGCCGCGCTGAACGACCTGGTCTATGTGAACAAGTGCCTGCGGGACCACTTCACCAAGGACTACCTGGGCGTGGCGTTCGTACAGGGCGGGGTGCTCGCGGTGAAGGTGCGCGGCGCGGAGACCGGCTCGGTGTGGTTCTGCCCGTACGACGACGCGCGCGACCGGGACGGCTGGACGGTGCAGGAGCGGGTCGAGCGGCTGCTGTTGCCCTGCGGCGCGGACTTCGACGACTTCCTCCAGCGGCTGGCGGGCAATCCGCCGGAGCTGGAGACCGTGGCGAACCTGATGGTGGACGGTGGCTTCGCGTACGCCGTCCCGGCGGAGGGGTGAGCGCGATGGTGACATTCGCGCAGGCGCAGGAGCGCGCGGAGCAGTGGGTCAACGGCGATGTCCCGGCGACGTTCCACCGCGAGGTGCGGGTGCGGGAGTTCGACCTGGGCTTCGTGGTCTGGGCGGAGGACCGGGAGGACGGCCCGCGCGCCGACGGGGGCCGCAGCCGGCTGGTGATCGCACGGGACAGCGGCGAGACGACGCTGTGGCCCGGACTGCCGGTGGGCGAGGTGATCCGCCGGTACGAGGAGGAGTACGGCGCGGTGCCGGACGGCGGCCACGGCGCGGCGGAGCCGCCGCAGCGGATCGATCTGGAGGCCACGTCGTTCCTGCTGACGCCGCCGGAGTGGTTGCAGGAGGTGGCGGACGCGATCGGCATACCGGACCGGCCGGGGGAGGGGGCCGCGGCCCCGGCTCCCGCGCCCGCGGCTGCCGCGCGGGATGCCGGACCGGCGGGTACGACGCCGTGGGCCGCGGCGGACACCACCGGGGAAGCGGGGGACGAGGACCGGTCGGTGGGGCTGCCCGCCACGGTCTTCGCGCCGCCGCTCGACGGTCTCGACGGTGCGGACGGCAGCACGCCGCAGGCGCTGCCGGAGGCGCGGACGGAGCTGTTGCGTGACGGCAGTCAGCCGCCGCGTACGAAGGCGCCCGCGGCGCAGGAGACGGGTGCGCCCGCGCCGGAGGTGCCGGGTACCGGTGGGCCCGGCGGGCGGCCGGGGCCCGGTGCGCCGGTCGCGCCGCCGATGCCGGCCGCGCCGCCCGGTGCGCGGGGGCTGGCGGATCTGCCGCCGCCGTCCGGTCCGCCGGTCCTCGATGTGCCGCCGCCCGAGGGGGTGGCGCGGCCGGCGGGCGCCGGTACGCCGGGTGGTCCGGGCGCCGGTCCCGGCCCCGGTCCGGGGATGCCGCCGCCGCCCGGTGGGGGTGTGCACGCCGCGGCGGCGATGATGGCCGACGGTCCGGCGCTGCCCGGAAACGCCGGCGGACCGCCTCCTCCTGGCCTGCCCGGTCCGCCCGGTGGCCCGGGTGTGCCTGGTGCTCCCGGTCCGGCCACGGCGGGCCCCGGTGGTTCCGGTGCGGTGGCCGGTGGCTACGTACCGACGCAGCTGGTCTCGCAGGTGGACGCGGCGGACCTGGACCTCAGCGCGGTGGACGGGTCCGGTGCGGCAAGTGCGCCGGGTGCGGGGCCCGTTGAGGGGGATGCCGGGGGGTCCGGTAGTCCCGAGGGGCCGGGAGGTCCCGGCGGTTCCGATGGCTCCCATGGTCCTCGTGGTGCTCATGACGCCGACGGCGTCGACAACGTCAGCGGCGCCAGTGGTGTCGGAGGCGTCAGCGGCGTCGGCGGTGTCAGCGGTGTCAGCGGTTCTCCTGCTTCCCACGGGGCCGATGCGGCCGGTGCCGGTGCCGGTGGCCTCGGTGGCCTGGATGGTGCTCCTGGTGCGGGCGGTGGTGCCCCCGTCGGCGGGGTGCACGCCGCCGCGACGATGTTCGCCGACGGCGCCTCGCTGCCGGGCAATGGGGCGGGCCCCGGTGGTGCCGGGGCCGACGCGGGGCCGGGGGTACCCCCGCCGCCCGCGCCCCCTGGTGCGCCCAAGCCTCCCGGGGTGCCCGGGGTACCACCCGACGCGGCCGTGGGCGGCCGTGGCTCCGGCGGTCAGGCCGGTCCGCCCCCGCCGCCGTCCGCCCCGCCCGCCCCGGAGGGCGCCCCCGGCGGCGGAGTGCATGCCGCGGCGACGATGCTCGCCGGTGGTGCGGCCGTAGCCGGTGGCCCTGACGGTCCCGGTGTGCCGGGGCCGCCCGGACCCGGTATGCCGCCGTCCGGCGGCCCCGCCGGTCCGCCCCCGGGTGCCCCGACAGGTCCCCCCGGTCCGTCCGGTCCTGTGCCGGGTCCGCCCGGCGCGCCGGGTCCGAGCGGCCCCGGTGGCCCGGGTGCGTACGGCTATCCGCAGGCGCCCGGCGGCCCGCCGACCGTCGGCCCCGGCTATATGGCGGTGCTGAGCTATCGCGCGCCGGACGGTTCGGAGCAGAAGATCGTGCGCCGCTCGGCACCCGGCACCCCGCACCCGGAGTGGCAGCTGCTGCACGAGCTGCGCGGGATGAACATTCCGCCGCAGCAGGTGCTGGAGCTCCACACCGAGCTGGAGTGCTGCGATCTGCCGGGTGGTTACTGTGCCCGGATGATCCGTGAGACCTGGCCGCAGGTGCGGATCAGCCACACCGCCGCGTACGGCGGGGACCATGCCGCACGGCAGCAGGGCGTCCGCCGTCTCGTCGCGCACCAGGGGGAGTTGCACCAGGTCGCGGACGGTCCGGCGCGCCCGGCGCCGGTACGGGTGCCGCTGCCGCACCCGTCCCAGGTGCCGCCGGTGCCACCGGTGCCGCCCCAGGCCCTCGGGCAGGAGCTGGAGCAGGCGTTCGGGCCGCAGGGGATCTTCCGCTTCGATCAGCGGGCGGTCTCCCGGCAGGGCGTACCGGACGTGGTCGCGCAGACGCTGGTGTGGTCCGGGCTGCCGGTCGACTTCGGGCCGTTCTTCTGGGCGCAGGCGCAGCCGGGCCGTCCGGTGCCGACGCTGGCGGAACTGGCGGCGGAGCGCAGGGTGCAGCCGGCGCCGGACGCGGGCTCGTATCTGGTGATGGGCAACGACTTCGGCCGTCAGCTGTGTGTGCAGTACGGGACCGCGAACATCGTGGCGGTGCCGCTGGAGGCGGATGCCTCGAACGGCGGCCGGACGGCGGCGCCGCAGTTCGTGAACACCGGGTTGCCGGAGTTCGTGCGCTGTCTGGCGATGCTGGGGCGGATGTGGCGGCTGCGGTACGGGCTGACGCCCGAGCAGGCGGGCCGCTGGACCGTCGACTTCCAGGCGCAGCTGGTCGCCCTGGACCCGCCCGCGCTCGGCTCGCCGGAGACGTGGTGGTCGGTGCTGCTGGAACAGATGTGGGACGGGTTGCTGTAACCCGGCCCCCGCCCATCGGCCGGCCGGGCGCGCGTACCGGCCGGTCTGAGCGGGCGGTCCGGTCGGGCCGCCCGCGGATCCGGCCCGACCGGCCGGTTCGGAAGACGGGCCGCACCGGTTACGGGTGGTCGCGGCCGGCTGCCGGTTGCCACGGCGGACCGTCCGTGCCGGTGCGCCGGTGTTCGAGCTGCGGGACGGGGCGGGCGCCCCGACGATGCGTATATGGGCCAGCCGCCGTCAGCACCGTCGTCGCCGCAGCAGCCGCCCCCGTCGCCGCAGCAGCCGTCGACGGTCCGGCGCCGCGCCGGGTGGCTGCCCTGGCGGCGCTCGGCGGCGCGGGCGGTGCACGGGCCGGGCGGGGCCCCCGGCCGGCGTCGGTGGAGAGGGCGGCCGGAGCGGCTGTGGCGGGCAGCGTGGACATGGTGGAAGCGGATTCTGCTGGCGCTGCTGGTCCTCGTGGTGCTGGCGGTGGCGGGTGGCGCCACGTTGTTCGTATGGGCGGGGAAGCAGGTGCGGCATGTGGCCGCGCTGGCGGACTACGCCGGGCGGCCGACCGCGGGCAAGGGGACGAACTGGCTGCTCATCGGCTCGGACAGCCGCGGCCGGCTGACCCCTGAGCAGCGCAGGGAGCTGCACGTCGGCAATGACGTGGTGCAGAACACCGACACGATCATGGTGCTGCACTCCGGTGAGCACGGCCCCTATCTGGTCAGCCTGCCCCGCGACAGCTACGTATCGGTGCCGGGCCACGGCCGGCAGAAGGTGAACGCGGCGTTCGCCGAGGGCGGCCCGAAGCTGCTGACCCGGACGGTGGAGCAGGCCACCGGGCTGCGCATCGACCGCTATGCCGAGGTGAGTTTTCTGGGGTTCGTGCAGGTCGTGGACGCGGTGGGCGGGGTGCGGCTGTGTCCGGGGACACCGCTGAGGGACGCGCGGTCGGGGGCGGACTTCCGGGCCGGCTGCCAGCGGATGGACGGTACGCAGGCGCTGGCGTACGTACGGGCCCGTTACGCGGACCCGAAGGGTGACCTCGGACGGGTGAAACGTCAGCGGCAGCTGCTCAGCGCGGTCGCGGACGAGACGCTCGCCCCGGGAGTGTGTCTCGACCCCTTCCGGCTGCGGACGGTGCTGACCGCCGCGCTGTCGGCGCTGACCGTGGACGACCGGTCGGGGATGGCGGCGCTGACGGGCATGGGATGGTCGATGAAGGAGATCGCCGGGGGCGGTGGGACGGCGACCACCGTTCCGGTCGCGACCCCCGGTGTGATGGCCGGCGGAGCGGGGGAGGTGCTGCTGTGGGACGAACAGGGAGCGAAGCGGCTGTTCGACGCCTTGCGCAACGATGATCCAATTCCGACTTCCGGCAACAATTGACGCATCCTGGTGGGATGAGAGGGGCGGAGTGCCGCGATAGGGCCACTTCGGACCGATCGAGCAAGATGTGTGCGGAACTGTGCGGGACCGCGCGGCTGCGGTGCGCGGCGGAGAGGGGCTTGAGGGATGAGTGCATCGGTTTCGCCTCACGGGTTCGAGACCGTACGAGGGCGTGGCTACCGGCCGGACGATGTGGACCGCCGGGTGGAGGGACTCTCCATAGACCGCGACTCGTGCTGGGAGCGGGCCGCGCGGCTCACCGTCCTCGCCAACGAGATGGACGCGGAGCTGACGGAGCTGCGGGCGTATCTGGCACAGCTGCCGCCGCAGACGTATGAGTCCCTGGGGCAGCAGGCGCGGCTGATCCTGACGACGGCGGAGTCCGAGGCGGCCCGGCTGCGGGCCGAGGCCGAGGAGGCGGCCGAGCAGGCGCGCGACGAGGCCGCGGCCTATGCCGACCAGGTCCGGGACGCGGCGGACAAGGCGGCCCAGCAGCAGCGCGGTGCGGCAGAGGAGTACGGGCGGCGGACCGTCGACGAGGCGCGCACCGAGGGCGCCGGGCAGCTGGCCGCCGCGGCCGGGGACGCCGAGGAGTGGCGCGATGCGGCGGACGCGGCGTTCCAGGAGGTGCGCCGGCGCACCACGCAGCTGGTGCAGGAGCAGGAGAAGCAGCAGGCCGAGGAGTGGGATGCGGCCGGCCGCGAACTGGCGGGCCAGGAGGCGGCCCTGGAGCAGCGGATCGCGGAGCTGGAGGCGCACAGCGAGGCGAAGCTCGCCGAGCGGCAGCGGGCCCTCGCCGAGGCCGAGGAGGCCGCCCGGCACCACCAGGAGGAGGCGGAGGACAGCGGGGCGGAGGTGCTGGCGCAGGCCAGGGTCGCGGTGGAGCGCATCGAGCGGGCCACCGAGCGGGTGCTGCGCGAGCACGACGAGGAGCGCGACGAGCTACGGGCCCATATGGCGTACGTGCGCAACACCCTGGCCGCGCTCACCGGCAAGGCTCCGGTGGCGGAGGAGGACGGGGAGAAGAAGGCGGCCCGTGAGGGCGACGGGCGCGGGAGCGGTACGGCGGACGGCACGGCGAGCGGTGGACCGGACTCCGCACCGGTCGCCGCTCCCGTTGACCGGCGGGCTCCCGTGGACCCCGACAAGGAGGAGACCCTGGAGACGAAGCTGCCCCGGGTGCAGGGCTGATCCGAGGCCGTGCGGCCGCACGGCCGTGGGGTCTCGTGGCCGTACGGCCGTAGCGGCTGTCAGTGGTGTGGGGCGGCCGGTGCGGCAGCCCCGTCACTTCTCCGCCGGGCCGGGGGCCGCCGCCTCCGCCCCGGCTTCCGTTGTTTCTGCTGCTTTCGGTGTTTCCGGTGTTTCCGTTTCCGGCGCCGTACGGGCGTCCGCGTGGACCGGGAAGCGCCGTGGGGCGAGCAGCAGGAGGAGGAGCAGGGAGAGGGCGGCGGCCGCGGCGGCGCCGAGGTAGACGTGGCCGACGGTGGTGGCGACGGCGCGGCGCAGATAGTCGGCGGTGTGCGCGGTGAGGGTGCCCGCGTGTTCCAGGGCGTGCGAGACGGCGTCGAGGTCGCCGGGCAGCCCGGGGCGGATGTCCGAAGGGGCGTGCGCCAGACGGTCGTTGAGAGTGGAGTTGGCGACGGCGCCGAAGAGGGCCGCGCCGATGGACTGGCCGACCTGGCGGCAGAAGAGGATCGAGGCGGTGGCGGTGCCGCGCTCCGCGTAGCCGACGGAGGACTGGACGCCGATGATCAGCGGCAGCTGGAAGAGCCCGAGGGCCGCGCCGAGCGCCAGCATGATCAGGGCGGGCTGCCAGGCGGCGCCCGGGTAGGGGAGCAGGGGGAAGGCGAGCAGGATCAGGGTGGCCGCGCCGACGCCGAGGAGGGCGCAGTTGCGGATGCCGATGCGGTTGTAGACGTGGTTGCTCAGGGCGGCCGAGATGGGCCAGCTCAGGGTCATCACGGAGAGCACGAACCCGGCCGCGATCGGGCCGAGGCCCAGCACCGACTGGGCGTAGGTGGGCAGGAAGACGGTCGGGGCGACCATCATCAGGCCCAGGGCGCCGAGGGAGAGGTTGACGGCCGAGATGGTGCGGCGGCGCCAGACCCAGCCGGGGATGATCGGTTCCGCGGCGCGCCGTTCGATCAGCACGGTGGCCGCCGCGCACACCGCGCTGCCGGCGAAGAACAGCAGGGACGGCGCGGAGAACCAGGGCCAGGCGACACCGCCCTGGACGAGGGCGGTCAGCAGCAGACCGCCGCAGGCGAAGATGGCGAGCGCGCCGGGCCAGTCGATGCGGGGCCGGGGCGGCCGGGCGGCCGCCGGGCTCCGGGGGTCCGCGGCGCCGCGCCGTCTGCCGTCCTCGAAGAAGTGCCGGACGACCAGCCAGAGGGCGAGCGCGCCCACTGGCAGATTGACCAGGAAGATCCAGCGCCAGTCGGCGTACGTGGCGATCAGACCGCCCAGGGCGGGCCCGGCGACCGACGCGGTGGCCCAGACGGTGGAGAGCTTGGCCTGGATCTTGGGGCGTTCCGCCATCGGGTAGAGGTCGGCGGCGACGGTCTGGACGGTGCCCTGGAGCGCGCCGCCGCCCAGCCCCTGAAGCACCCGGAAGGCGATGAGCGAGGCCATGTTCCAGGCGCCCGCACAGGCCAGTGAGCCGACGAGGAAGAGCACGATGCCGGTGATCAGGATGGGTTTGCGGCCGAAGGTGTCGGAGAGCTTGCCGTAGACGGGCAGTGTGACGGTGACGGCGAGCAGATAGCCGGAGAAGAGCCAGGAGAAGACGGCGAAGCCGCCGAGGTCGCCGACGATCTGCGGGATGGCGGTCGCGATGATCGTGGAGTCGAGGGCGGCCAGCGCCATCCCGAGCATCAGGGCGGCGACGACGGGTCCACGGCCACGGGCGGGGGGCGCCCCGGCGCCGGTGCCCGGTGCGGCGGTGCCCGGTGTGCGGGCGCTGGGTGCGGTGGCTCTCGTCGTGGTGGCTTGTCGAGGTGCGGCCGGTCCGGGTGGGTTGGTTATTCGTGGTCCGTCCGAGTCCGCACAACCGGAGGTGCCGCTCACCTGAGTTCCTTTCGCTATGCACGTAGTTCGGGCCTCAGGGTCTCACCCGCACGTGCCGCGGCGGGAGGGGGCGAGGCGCTCCGCCGTGCGGGCGCGGGCGGCGAAGTGCCCCTGGAATCCGTCCGGTTGCCGGAGTCCGGGGGTGCGGTGCGCCGTCGGCGCCGGTCCTCGCCGGGCGGGTGCCGGGCGGCCCCGAGTGCCGGCGCACCCCGGCGAGCGGTGGCGCACCCCGACAGATGCCGGCGCACCCCCGGCGAGCGCCGGTGTACCACCAGTGAGACTCCGCGCACCGTCGGTGAGTGTCGGTGCGCCGTCGTACGCTGGAGAACCCCGGCACGTTGGACGTGTCGGGCGCCGTGCGTTGTCCACCCCCAGGGACGGAAGCCTTTTCATGAGCCTGACTGGTCTGCTCGACGCCGTCGTACAGGACCCGGCGCTCGCCGAGGCGGTGCAGGCCGCGAAGGCCGGGCACCGCCAGCATGTGGATCTGGTGGGGCCGCCCGCCGCCCGCCCGTTCGCGGTGGCCGCGCTGGCCCGGGAGGCCGGGCGGCCGGTGCTCGCGGTGACCGCCACCGGGCGCGAGGCCGAGGATCTGGCCGCCGCGCTGCGCACGCTGATGCCGGCCGGCGAGGACAGCTCCGTCGTGGAGTTCCCGTCCTGGGAGACGCTGCCGCACGAGCGGCTCTCGCCGCGCTCGGACACCGTCGGCCGCCGCCTCGCGGTGCTCCGCCGGCTCGCCCACCCCCGCACGGACGACCCGGCGGCCGGGCCGGTCTCGGTCGTCGTCGCGCCCATCCGCTCCGTACTCCAGCCGCAGGTCAAGGGGCTGGGGGACCTGGAGCCGGTCAGCCTGCGGACGGGGCAGAGCGCGGACCTCGAAGAGATCGTCGACGGGCTGGCGGCGGCCGCGTACGCGCGCGTCGAACTGGTCGAGAAGCGCGGTGAGTTCGCGGTCCGCGGCGGCATCCTGGACGTCTTCCCGCCGACCGAGGAACACCCGCTGCGGGTCGAGTTCTGGGGCGACGACGTCGAGGAGATCCGGTACTTCAAGGTCGCCGACCAGCGGTCCCTGGAGGTCGCCGAGCACGGCCTGTGGGCGCCGCCGTGCCGGGAGCTGCTGCTCACCGCGGACGTGCGCGAGCGGGCCGCGGCGCTCGCCGAGGCCCACCCCGAACTGGGCGAACTGCTCGGCAAGATCGCCGAGGGGATCGCCGTCGAGGGCATGGAGTCCCTCGCGCCGGTCCTCGTCGACGATATGGAACTGCTGCTGGACGTGCTGCCGGCCGGCAGCATGGCGGTGGTGTGCGACCCGGAGCGGGTACGGACGCGCGCCGCCGACCTGGTGGCGACCTCGCAGGAGTTCCTCCAGGCGTCGTGGGCGGCGAGCGCGGGCGGCGGCGAGGCGCCGATCGATGTGGGCGCGGCCTCCCTGTGGGGCATCGCGGACGTCCGGGAGCGGGCGCGCGAGCTGGGGGTGATGTGGTGGTCGGTCAGCCAGTTCACCTCCGGTGACCTGGGCGACCCCGGTGACACGGGGGCGGCGGCCGTGGCCGCGCTCGCGGACGGCGCCGACGACACCCTCAGGCTGGGGATGCACGCCCCCGACGCCTACCGCGGCGACACCGCGCGGGCGCTCGCCGACACCAAGCAGTGGCTGGCCGACGGCTGGCGCACCGTCTTCGTCACCGAGGCGCACGGCCCCGCGGCCCGTACCGTCGAGGTGCTCGGCGGCGAGGGCATCGCCGCCCGGCTGGACGCCGAACTGGGCCGGATCAGCCCGTCGGTCGTCCATGTCGCCTGCGGCTCCGTCGACAACGGTTTCATCGATCCGGCGCTCAAGATCGCCGTACTGACCGAGACCGATCTGACCGGGCAGAAGGCCGCGGCCAAGGAGCTGGGCCGGATGCCGGCCCGGCGCCGTAAGACGATCGATCCGCTGACTCTCCAGGCCGGCGACTTCATCGTGCACGAGCAGCACGGTGTCGGCCGCTACATCGAGATGGTGCAGCGCACGGTCCAGGGCGCCACCCGCGAGTACCTGCTCGTCGAGTACGCGCCCGCCAAGCGCGGCCAGCCCGGCGACCGGCTCTACATCCCCACCGACCAGCTGGAGCAGGTCACCAAGTACGTCGGCGGCGAGGCCCCGACGCTGCACCGCCTGGGCGGCGCCGACTGGACCAAGACCAAGGCGCGCGCGAAGAAGGCGGTCAAGGAGATCGCCGCCGACCTGATCAAGCTGTACTCGGCGCGGATGGCGGCCCCCGGCCACACCTTCGGCCCGGACACCCCCTGGCAGCGCGAACTGGAGGACGCGTTCCCGTACGCGGAGACGCCCGACCAGCTCAGCACCATCGCCGAGGTCAAGGAGGACATGGAGAAGTCCGTCCCGATGGACCGGCTGGTCTGCGGCGACGTCGGCTACGGCAAGACCGAGATCGCGGTCCGCGCGGCGTTCAAGGCCGTCCAGGACGGTAAGCAGGTCGCCGTGCTGGTGCCTACCACCCTCCTGGTCCAGCAGCACTACGGGACGTTCACCGAGCGGTACGGCCAGTTCCCGGTCAACGTCAAGGCGCTCTCCCGCTTCCAGAGCGACACCGAGGCCAAGGCCGTCCTCGAAGGGCTCCGGGAGGGCTCCGTCGACCTCGTCATCGGCACCCACCGGCTCTTCTCCGACCAGACCAAGTTCAAGGACCTGGGCCTGGTCATCGTGGACGAGGAGCAGCGGTTCGGCGTCGAGCACAAGGAGCAGCTGAAGAAGCTGCGCGCCAATGTGGACGTGCTGACGATGTCCGCGACGCCGATTCCGCGGACGCTGGAGATGGCGGTGACCGGCATCCGCGAGATGTCCACGATCACCACCCCGCCCGAGGAGCGGCACCCGGTCCTCACCTTCGTCGGGCCGTACGAGCAGAAGCAGATCGGCGCGGCCATCCGGCGGGAACTGCTCCGTGAGGGCCAGGTCTTCTACATCCACAACCGGGTGGAATCCATCGACCGGGCGGCGGCCCGGCTGCGCGAGATCGTGCCCGAGGCGCGCATCCAGACCGCACACGGCCAGATGGGGGAGTCGGCCCTGGAACAGGTCGTGGTCGACTTCTGGGAGAAGAAGTTCGATGTGCTGGTCTCCACGACGATCGTCGAGTCCGGGATCGACATCTCCAACGCCAACACCCTCATCGTCGAGCGGGGCGACAACTTCGGCCTCTCCCAGCTCCACCAGCTGCGCGGCCGGGTGGGCCGGGGCCGGGACCGCGGTTACGCCTACTTCCTCTACCCGCCGGAGAAGCCGCTCACCGAGACCGCCCACGAGCGCCTCGCGACCATCGCCCAGCACACCGAGATGGGCGCGGGCATGTACGTCGCGATGAAGGACCTGGAGATCCGCGGCGCGGGCAATCTCCTCGGCGGCGAGCAGTCCGGGCATATCGCGGGCGTCGGCTTCGACCTGTACGTACGGATGGTCGGCGAGGCCGTCGCGGACTACCGGGCGTCGCTGGCGGGCGGGGTGGAGGAGGAGCCGCCGCTGGAGGTCAAGATCGAGCTGCCGGTCGACGCGCATGTCCCGCACGACTACGCGCCCGGTGAGCGGCTGCGCCTCCAGGCGTACCGCGCGATCGCCTCCGCGTCGACGGAGCAGGACATCGCCGCGGTCCGCGAGGAGCTGACCGACCGCTACGGCAAGCTGCCGGAGCCGGTGGAGAACCTCCTGCTGGTCGCCGGGCTGCGGATGCTGGCGCGCGCCTGCGGCGTCGCGGACATCACCCTCCAGGGCCCCAACGTCCGCTTCGGACCGGTGGAGTTGCGGGAGTCGCAGGAGCTGCGGCTCAAGCGGCTGTACCCGCGTACCGTCCTCAAGGCGGCCACCAAGCAGATCCTGGTGCCGCGCCCGACGACCGGCAAGATCGGTGGCAAGCCGCTGGTCGGGCGCGAACTGCTGGCGTGGGTGGGGGAGTTCCTGACGACGGTCCTGGGGTCGTAGCCGGGGCGGCAGGCCGGGCGGGCGGCAGGTGACCCGACCGGTCGGCATGTCCGTGTCAGGACCTTCGGCCGGTGACCGGGGAGAGATGTCCCCTTACTGTCGGGCCGGGCGGATATCCGCCCGGCCTGCCACGTTTCTCACCAGACGGGATCCCTTGCCGTGATACGCGCCCGCCGTACCGCTCTGTCCGCCGCCGCCCTTGTGGCGGCCGCCCTGGTCTCCGCCGTGGGGTGCACCCCGGACGGGAGCGGCGGAGGGAGCCCGGCGCGCCCGTCGGCCTCGGTCTCGGCGTCGGCGTCGGCCGACACCTCCCCGTCCCCCTCCCCGTCGGAGCCGGCCGCCCCGCCGTCCTCCGCCGGCACCGCGGAACCGCCCGCGAAGACCCCGCCGGCGAAGACCCCGGCCGCTCCCGAGCGGCCCGCCGAGCCGGTGCGGCCGGCTGCCCCGAAGCCGGTCCACGAGGCCCCGGCCGGCACTTCCGGAGGGTCCGGCGCACGGAGCGGCTCGGGCCCGGGTGCCGGTTCCGGCTCCGAGGCGTCCGGTGACGTGATCCTCGCGCCGTCCGGAAACCACTACCGGCGCGGCCAGTTCTGCAAGAAGATCCATCTCGGGCTGACCACCCGCGACGCACACGGCGCCACCCTGCACTGCGATATGCAGAGCGGCCGCCCGCACTGGCAGTAGTCCCGGGCCCGCCGCCCCGGCCCGTGCCGCGCGCTCAGCGCACCCGCGCCGCGATCTCGCGGGCGCAGTCGGCCGGGCCGGCGCGGCCGGTGTCCACCTCCAGGTCGTAGCGGACGCCCCGGTGGACGGCGTGGGCCTGGGATTCCGCCATGCCCGCCACCCGGTCCCCGCGGGCCAGTTCGCGGGCCCTGGCGATCTCCGGGGCGCAGCGCACGCCCACCCACAGCACGTCGAGCCCGTCCAGCGCGGAGCGCCGGCGGTCCTGTTCCGCGCGGCCGCCGAGGAAGACCTCGTCGAGGATGACGCCGGTGCCGGCGCGGGCCACCGCCGCGACGCCGCGGGCCCAGCTGTCGTTCAGGGTGCGGAACACCGGGCCGGCCGAGACCCCGCCGTCGGGCGCCAGGACGAGCCCGTCGGGTGCGGCCGTCAGGGCGGGCGGCAGCGCGGCGATGAAGCTGTCGACGCCGAACGTCAGCCAGGGGCGGTCGAGTACGTCCTGCAACGCGCGGGCGACCGACGAGGTGCCGGAACTGGAGCCGCCGTTGAGGACGATCACATCGGTGGTCATCGCGCCACCGTAGGCGGTCAGGGGGCGGATGTCCGCCGGAATACGACGATGTCCGCGGCGCCGCCGAAGGGTACGTAGGTGGCGTGCGGGTGGCGGGCCGCGTTGTCGGCGAGGGCCTGTTGCGGGGTGCGGTTGTCGCGCAGCTGCATCGCGACGTAGTCGGGCGGGGGGATGCGGTTGTCGCCGATCCAGAAGACCCGGGCGCGGCCGGTGAGGCGGCTCAGCGGCCGGATGTCGGCCTCCACGGTGGCCCCGTCGGGGATCTTGTCCAGCAGCCGTTCGGCGTCGGCGATGACGGACGGTTTGCGGTAGGCGGCGGCCTCGGTGAGGCGGGACATCGGGAGCGTGGTGGTCAGCGCGAGCGCGGCGGCGAGCACCGCGGCCGGCAGATGCAGCGCGTACGTACGGAGCCAGGGGCGCGCCGAGAGCCGGGTGTGCGCCAGCGCGTCGGCCAGGGCGAGGAAGACCATCGGCATCAGGACGGCGCTGTAGTGCCAGTCGGTGCCCCAGTAGTGCGGGTCGTGGGAGAGGAACCGCCAGCCGAGGGTGGGCAGCGCGACCAGCAGCAGCGGGGAGCGCAGCGCGAGCAGACCGGTGGTGGGCAGCAGGACCCACAGGACGGTGCGGACGGCGGTGGCCAGGGGGATGGCGGCGGTCGGCCCGCCGTCGCCGCTGAGTTTGCTCCAGTATTCGTACGAGGCGGCGCCGTTGAAGCCGGGGATGATCACGGCGAGGGTGACCGCGGTGGCGGTGATGCCGAAGGCGACCAGGCCGATGGCGAGCGGGGTGGCCCGGCGGGTGCGGATCAGGACGACCGCGCCGATGGCGGCCGCGGTCACCCCCAGGTCCTCCTTGACCAGGACCAGCGGCGCGGCCCAGCACACCGCCGCGGTCCAGCGTCCGCGCAGCACCGCTTCGAGTGCGAAGGCGATCAGCGGCACCGCGAAGGCGATCTCGTGGAAGTCGAAGTCGACGGCCTTCTGCACCCCCCAGGACAGGCCGTACGCGATGCCGATGGCCAGCCCTCTGCCGCGGCCCAGGAGGCGGGCGGCGGCGCGGGTGACCGGGAGGGTGGAGAGCGCGAAGAGCGCGGCCTGCGCGGTCAGCAGCGTCGCCGGGGAGGGGAAGAGGCGGTAGAAGGGGGCGAGGAGGACCAGCACGGGGCTGAAGTGGTCGCCGAGGACGTTGCTGCCGGGGCCCTTGAGATCGACGATCGGCGCCTGGAGGTGGGCGTAGCCGCGGACGGCCTGTTCGAAGATCCCCAGGTCCCAGGAGAGCGGCGACATCGACCGGAAGCGGCAGAGGGACAGGACGGCGAACGCGACGAAGAAGAACGCGGCCGTCCAGTACGGATCGAGGCGGGGGGCGCGCAGCGCGGCGAGCCGGCCGGGCCGCCGGTCGCCGTCGGGGGTGTCCCCGTCCGCGCCGTCGCGGCTGTGGGGGAGGCCGCGCAGCCGGTCCGCGGCGCGGCGCGCGGGGCCGGGGATACGGGGGTGGGCCGGTGGTCCCGGGGTTGCCGGGCCGGCCGGGGCCGCGGTTCCGGTGGGTGGGCCGACGCTGCCGTCCGCCGCCGTTGCTGCGGCCGTGTCCATGAGGGTCCTCACTCTCAACTTCCGAAAAGATACTCGAAGGCTGAGGGGGCCGAGGACCGGTCCGGCATGGCGCCGGGGGCATTCCGGGACATGCCGGAAGGGGAGTCCGTCGCACGCGGCGCCACGCCCACCCAGGCCGCATACCTGGATATTCGAACGCACACACGTACGCTCGCACGCCGGGGCCGGCGGTCGTGCCGTCGCGCCCCGGTATCGCGACATCAGCTCCCGGATTGGACAACCGACTTGATACGGACCGCGCCCACCGCCCGCCGCGCAGCGCTTCCCGTGACCACCGCCACCGCCGCGGACACCACCGCCGCCGCCACCTCCGTCGCCCGGCGGGTGCGCAGGGCGGGCGTCGGCGTGGTGGCCGTGACCGTCTCGGCGGCGGTGCTCGCCGGCTGTACGGACAAGACCACGGCCGACGCCAAGAAGCCCGGTCCGGCGGCGGCCAAGGAGGGCCACGGGGTCAGCCCGCTGAAGAATCCTGACGGGACGAAACCCGGTATCGCCCCGATCACCTCGAAGGCGGAGAAGGAAGAGGCGCGGCAGCTCATCGGCAAGGTGCGTACCGCCGGCCGCGGTCCGAAGACCGGGTACGCCCGGAACAAGTTCGGCTACGCCTGGATGGACACGGCCGACGGGGTGCCGATGGCGCGCAACGGCTGTGACACCCGGAACGACATCCTGGCCAGGGACGGCCATGAGCTGCGCTACCGCGCCGGCTCCACCTGCGTCGTCGAATCCATGACCCTGGACGACCCCTATACGGGCAAGACCATCGAGTGGCGGAAGCAGAAGGCCACCGCGGTGCAGATCGACCACGTCATGCCGCTCTCCTACGACTGGCAGATGGGGGCCGCCCACTGGAACGAGAGCAAGCGCAAGCAGATCGCGAACGACCCGCTGAACCTGCTGCCCTCCGACGGTCCGGCCAACGCGTCCAAGGGCGACTCGGGGCCGGCGTCCTGGCTGCCGCCCGACAAGAAGATCCGCTGCTCGTACGCGGTCCGGTTCTCCCAGGTCTCCCTCAAGTACGGCCTGCCGGTGACGACCGCGGACAAGCAGGCCATGCTGGAGCAGTGCGCGAACTGACCGCGCCGGTGCGCCCGCCGAGCGGCGGGCGCACGGAGGACGGACGGCCGTCGGCCCGGTACCACGCGAGTGCGGTACCGGGCCGACGGCCG
Source organism: Streptomyces sp. x-80 (assembly GCF_046549095.1). Taxonomy (NCBI): domain Bacteria; kingdom Bacillati; phylum Actinomycetota; class Actinomycetes; order Kitasatosporales; family Streptomycetaceae; genus Streptomyces; species Streptomyces sp. x-80. The sequence goes on along the minus strand of NZ_JAJPWM010000002.1, from coordinate 133,898 downwards.
TCCGGGCGGTGTCCGGGGCAGCGGCTACTTCGGCTGCACCGAGGACTGCTCCACCGTCTTGTTGATCTCGTTGACCGCGTCGCCCACCGCGTTCACCGTGATCACCACGCCGACGATCGACAGGATCAGCGAGACGGCACCCAGCACCGTGCCGGTGATCGCCATGCCCTTGTTGGTGGCCTGTCCGCGCTTGGCGCGGCCGGTGCCGACCAGGCCGAAGATCAGCGCCATGATGCCGAGGATTCCGGCCAGCCAGAACAGCAGCGGGATGAGTCCGCTGAGCGCGCCGATGATGCCGAGGATCAGGGCGGCGATACCGAGACCGTTCCGGGCCACCTGGTGGCCCGGCGCACCCATCGGTCCCTGCGGGCCGGGCTGGTAGTGCATCTGCTGAGACATACGAGGTGCCCCTTCCGGGCGCTGAAGCGGATCCTGCGAAGCGATCCTGTCGAAGCGATGGGTCAATAACAGCAGAGGCTGTGAATCGAGTCAACACGAGTTCACGAGGTTAAGTTGTTCACGGCGTGAAGGGGGTGGTGGTGTGCCGATGGGTATGCTCGGCGGCACAGCGGCCACGGGGGGCATCGCGACGGGAGCCAGCCAAGTGCCGGACAGCACATCACCGGGCAACACCTCACCGGACCGCACGCCCAGCGGCGGCGCGCCGGACGATCGCGTGGTGAACGGCGCAGCCAGCGCAGCCGGCACAGCCGGCGCGGACGCGGCAGGCCGGGCGGATCGCGGTACGGCGGCGGGCGGTACCCCGGCCGGGCGGGCGACCGAGGTGACCGCCGCCGGGATCGCGCGGCTGGCCGGGGTCGGCCGGGCCGCGGTCAGCAACTGGCGGCGCCGGCACGCCGATTTCCCCCAGCCGGTCGGCGGCACCGAGACCAGCCCCGCCTTCGCCCTCGGCGAGGTCGAGCAGTGGCTGCGCGACCAGGGGAAACTCGCCGAGGTGCCGCTGCGTGAGCGGGTCTGGCAGCAGCTCGTCGGACATCCGGCCGGTGCCGCCGCCGCGCTGCGGCAGGCCGGTGCCGTCCTGCTGCTGGTCCGCGACCGGCCGGCCGCCTGGCGGCAGCTGCGCGGCGCCGCCGACGACGCCGGACTGACCGGCGCGCTCCCCGCGGCGCTGGACTCCGTGCTCACCGCCCGGCTCGGCGCACGGCACCCCGTCCACGGTCTGACCCCCCAGGCGCTCGCCCCCTCCGCCGCCCTGGTGCGCGCGACCGCCGACCTCGCCGCCGCGGACGGCGCCCCGCAGGCGTATGCCTTCCTGCTGGGCCGCCATCTGGACGCCAACCCCCGGCACTACACCCTCACCCCGCCGGGACCGGCCGCGCTGATGGCCGAACTCGCCTCCCTGGCAAGCCCGTTGCGTACCGTTCTCGATCCGGCCTGCGGCACCGGCGGACTGCTGACCGCCGCCCGGGAGCGGGCTGCGGAGGAGGTCGCGGAGCACGGCGCGGAGCACGGCGCGGAGCAGGCCGGGGCACCGGCCGGGGAGCGGGTCGGGACCGCCGCTTCCCTCACCCTCCACGGCCAGGAGGCCGACCCCGACCTCGCCGCGCTCACCGCGCTCCGCCTCGCGCTGCTCGCCCCCGACGCCCGGGTGCGGGTACGGGCCGGCGACACCCTGCGCGCCGACGCCTTCCCGGCGGCGGCCGCCGATGCCGTCCTGCTCCACCCGCCGTTCAACGAACGGAACTGGGGCCACGACGAACTCGCCTACGACCCCCGCTGGGAGTACGGCTTCCCGGCCCGTACCGAATCCGAACTGGCCTGGGTCCAGCACGCGCTGGCCCGGCTGCGCGCGGGCGGTACCGCCGTCCTTCTGATGCCGCCCGCCGCCGCCTCCCGCCGCTCCGGCCGCCGGATCCGCGCCGACCTGCTGCGCCGCGGTGCGCTGCGCGCGGTCATCGCGCTGCCCGCGGGCGCCGCACCGCCCAACGGTGTTCCCCTGCACCTGTGGGTGCTGCGCAAACCCGGCGGCGGCGCGTCCGCCTCGCCCCGTCTCCTCGTCGTGGACACCGCGGGCCTCGCCACCAGCACCGCCACCACCGGTCGCGACAAGATCGACTGGCCGGCGGTCCGCACCGTCGCCGTGGACGCCTGGCGGGCCTTCGACCGTGACGACGCCCTCACCGAAGAGCCCGGAGTACGGCGGTCGCTGGCCGCCATCGACCTCCTCGACGACGATGTCGATCTCGCCCCGGCCCGGCATCTCCCGCCGCCCGCCGCGGCCGGCGGGCCCGCGGAACTGGCCCGGGTGCGCGAGGAGCTGACGACCACCCTCGCCCGTACGACCACCCTCGCCCGTACGGCCACCCAGGCCGCCCCGGCCGACGGCACCCGGCGGTCCGAGGGCGGCGGCGCGGCCGACGAGCCGGGGCCGGCCCGCTGGCCGCTCACCACCGTCGGCGAACTCGCCCGTTCCGGCGCCCTGGTGATGCGCGCGGGCGGTGCGGGCACCGCGCCCCCCGGCGGCGCGCCCGCCGTGCTCACCGACCACGACGTGCTCGGCGGCGACGCGCCCTCCGGCACGCTCCCGGAAGCCGCCTCGGCCGGCGCGGAGGAACCCGTCCTCGTGCGGGCGGGCGATGTCGTCGTCCCGGTCCTCGGCGGTGGCGCGGTCGCCCGGGTCATCGACGACGCCACCGCGGGCGCCGCCCTCGGCCGCAACCTCACCCTCCTGCGGCCCGCCCCGGCCGCCGTCGATCCCTGGTTCCTCGCCGGTTTCCTGCGCGGCACCGCCAACACCCGCCAGGCCAGCAGCTACGCCTCCACCGCCACCCGGCTCGACGTCCGCCGCCTCCAGCTGCCCCGCCTCCCCCTCGCCGACCAGGCCCGCTACGGCCGCCGGTTCCGCGACCTCGCCGCCTTCGAGGAGACCCTCCGCCACGCCGCCCGCCTCGGCGGGCAACTCGTCCAGGCGCTGCACGACGGCCTCACGGACGGTTCGGTGGCGCCGGAGTAGCCGGCCACCGCCCGGTCGGGCCCGTGTCCGTCGCGCCCGTTCGCGGGGCCCGCTCGCCGGGCCCGTTCACCAGGTCCGCCAGGTCCGCTCGCCGTGCCGCCTTGCCGGGTGTTGCCGGGTGTTGCCGTGTCCGCGTAATGCGCAGCCCTTCCCGTACAACCCCGGGCACTCCGCCGGTGTCGTATATACGCTCAATACGCTCACAAACGCATGCGCCCGCCCCGATGGTCGCGCGCGAGGCCGGTGCGGCAACACCGCTCCACCGGCCCTGACCGATCCACCAGGAGCAGCAATGCACGGCCCCGCCCCGGCTCATCCGCCGCACCGTCCCCCGGCGCAGGGGACGGTCGTCCTGTTGCGGGTGGCGTTCGTGGGCGTCGCCGTGCTCTCCGTGGGGTTCCTGGCCTGGGTCGCGCTGCTGCGGGCCGCGGTCGTGGAACGGCGGCCGCTCGGCTGGTGGCTGCTCGGCATCGACCTGGCCGTGATCCTCGGCACGATCGCGGTCGCGGGCGGCCTGCCCCCGGAGGACTGGCGGACGGATGCCGCGGTGGCGGTGCTGCTGGCCCAGCTGGCCGCCGCCGTCGTCCGCTACCTCGTCGTCGACATCCGCGCGGTGCGGACCGCCGGGCACGGGAACGCGTACGCCCCCGGACACGGGTACCCGCAGGGGGCGGCGTCGTATCCGGGCGGGCCGCTCGCCACCGGCGCCGCCCCGCATCCGTACGGCCCGCCGCAGCCGCCCGCGCCGTCCCGGGGGCCCGCGCCGGACGGCCCGCCGTACGGGCACGGCCCCCGCCCGTACGGGGGTGACGACCCGTCGTACGGGCGGGGTGCCCAGCCGTACCCGCCGCCGTACGCCTCGGATCTTCCCTACGCCCGGACCGAGACCCGGCCGCCCGCGCCGCCGCGGCCGGGCCGTCCGGCCGCCCCCGGCCACCCGTACACCCCGCCCCAGGACGCGTCCGGCCCGCCGCGGGACGGCGCCCGGGAGCGGCCGCAGCCGCAGCGGATCGACCGGGTACGGGCCGAGCTCGATGAGCTGAGTGACTACCTCCGCAAGGAGGAGGGGCGGTGAACGGCCGGGTCATCGCCGAGCGCTACGAACTGTCCGCGCTGCTCGGCCAGGGCGGTATGGGTCAGGTCTGGATCGGCTACGACCGCCGCCTGGACCGCCGGGTCGGCGTCAAACTGCTGCGCCCGGACCGGGTGGCGGGCACGCCCGACGGTGCGGAGATGCGCCGCCGGTTCGTCCGCGAATGCCGGGTCACCGCCCAGGTGGACCACCCCGGACTCGTCACCGTGCACGACGCCGGGAGCGACGGCGAGGACCTCTACCTGGTGATGCAGTACGTGGCGGGCGCCGACCTCGCCGACCACCTCGCCGAGCACGACCCCTACCCCTGGCCGTGGGCGGTCAGCGTCGCCGCCCAGCTGTGCGGGGTGCTGGCCGCCGTGCACGCGGTGCCGATCGTGCACCGCGACCTCAAACCGCGCAACGTCATGGTCCGGCCGGACGGTTCGCTGGTCGTGCTCGACCTCGGCATCGCCTCCGCCCTGGACACCGACACCACCCGCCTCACCCACACCGGCTCACCCATCGGCAGCCCCGCCTACATGGCGCCGGAACAGGCCATGGGCGGCGCCGTCGGCCCGCACACCGACCTGTACGCCCTCGGGGTGCTGCTCCACGAACTCCTCAGCGGCGAGGTCCCGTTCGCGGGCCCGACGGCGCTCGGTGTGCTCCATCGCCATCTGCACGAGGAGCCCGTCCCGGTGCGCCGGCTGCGCCCGGACGTCCCCGAGGTCCTCGAAACGCTGGTGCTGCGCCTGCTGCACAAGGACCCGCAGGACCGTCCCGCCGGCGCGCAGGAGGTCTACCAGGCGCTCGCCCCGCTGCTCCCCGCCGCCGCGGGAGCGGACGCCGCGCAGGCCCCGCGGACCCCGCTCGCCCCGATGGACCCGACCCGTCCCTTCCGGCAGCCGCACGCCCCCTGGCCGGTGCGCGCCACGACGCCGCCGACGGCGCCGGTCCCGGCCCCGACGCCGGTGCCGGGTCAGGCGCCGATGCCCGCCCCGGCCGCCGCCCCGGTCTTCCGGACCTCCGGCACCGGGCACCCGTCCGCCGACCCCCGCACGTCCGTCCTCGGCCCCGGCCCCGATACCGGTACCGGCCCCGGGCGCCGGTCCCCCGGGCCGGACCCGCGCACCGCCGCGCCCGCCGGGCCGGACATCGCGGCCGCCGTCGACGAGGTCAGGAGCCTGCTCGACCAGGGCCGCATCACCCGCGCCGTGGACATCCTCGGCGGCATCCTGCCGGCCGCCGCCGCCCGGCACGGCGCGGGCTCCCCGGTCGTCCGCTCCCTGCGCAAGCAGTACGCCGCCACCCTCATGGACGACGGCCAGTACCGCCGCGCCCTGCCCGAACTGCGGCTGCTGGCCGAGGAGTCCGCCAAGGAGTCCGGTCCGGGAGCGGCCCGCCAGGCGCTCGGGTTCCGCCACGAGGCGGCGCAGTGCCTGGAGCAGCTCGGCGAGGTCGCGCAGGCGCTGGCCGAGTACCGCGCGCTGCTGCCGCACTTCGAGCGCTACGCCGACGACCCCGTACGCCCGCTCGAAATCCGCCGCTCCATAGGCCACTTGCTGCTCGCCCAGGGAGAGCGCGGCGCCGCGCAGGAGACCCTCTCCCGGCTGCTGTACGACGCCGAGCGGCTGCACGGCCCGCACCACGCGTTCCCGGCGGAGGTCCGGCGCACCCTCTACTGGCTCGGCCGGGTCGAGGGCTGAACCGGTCCGGCCGGACGCGGGGCGGGCGCGGCCCGCGGGGGCACGCCGCGTACCCCGGCGGACCGGGTACCACGGCCCCCCACGGGCCGGTCGTCCGTCACCCGTCCCCACCGGGCCGGACCGCGCGACGCACCCCAACACGTGGGCATTCGTTGGCCAAACAGGTGGCCCGGATCACGTGGACTCCTTACCATCGATCAACGCCAGATCGATGAGCCCGCCCGCCTCCAGCCACCGCTGGGGGTGTCCGCACCGACCACCACCCCGCAGGGCGCGCCGCGCCGCGCCGCATTGTTCACGATCTTCGCCGGGAGGCCCAGTGTTCCGCCGTAGGACAGCGCTCTCCGTATCCGCCACCGTCGCCCTGCTGGCCGCGACCCCGCTGCTGACCGCCTGCGGCAGCGACGCGCGCCCCGGTGCCGCGGCCGTCGTGGACGGCAAACGGATCACCGTCTCGCAGTTGCAGGCGAAGGTGAAGGACGTCCGCACCGCCCAGAGCGAGTCCCCGCAGGGCGACCGGCTCATCATGAGCACCGGCCGGCTGAGCCTGGCCACCCTCAACGGCATGATCTTCGAGGAGGTGCTGGCGCGCGGTGCGAAGGACGCCGGGGTGACGGTCGGTCGACGTGAGGTGGAGCAGTGGCGGGCGGCCGCCGAGGAGCAGACGGGCGGCCCCGCGCGCCTGAAGGTGATGTGGCTCCAGCAGGGGGTCGCGCCGGACCGGATCGACGCCACGGTCCGCAACCAGCTGCTGCTGGACGGCCTCGCCAAGCACCTCGGCGCCGACCGCCGTCAGCCGCAGGGCCAGCAGCAGCTCGCCGCGTCGCTGGCCAAGACCTCCCGCGCGATGGGCATCGAGGTCAACCCGCGGTACGGGAAATGGGACGACAAGCAGGTCATCCTCGGCCAGGCCAAGGACCCGTGGATCACCACCGCGCCCGCGCCGAAGCCGCAGCAGCTCTGAACCCGGCGGGCCGCGGCGCCCGGTGACCACCACGAAGTACGTACCGGCCGGCGCCCGTACCGCGGAGGGACCGGGGCCGCGGTACGCCCGGCGGGCGGCGGCGTGTCGGTGGGGTGCGTTACGTTCGACAGGTGAACGCTGACGCCTCCCACGCCGCCGACGCCGGCGCCGCGGCCCGCCCAGAGGGCGCCGCCACCGGCCGCCTGATCCTGCTGACCACCAGCCACCGGGTCGCCCCCGGTCTGCTGTCCTGGCCCGCGTGGCAGGCGCTGCGCGCGGCCGACCGGGTGCTCTGCGCCGACCCGGACAATCCGCAGCTGCCCTATCTGCGGGAGGCCGGTATCGAGGTCGAAGCGGCCACCCCCACCGCCCGCGAGCTGGTCGACTACTGCCTCCCCACGGCCTCTTCGACGCCGTCGGCGGCCCCGTCCGGCGCCCGCACCGCCGTAGTGCTGACCTCGGCGGACGGCGAGAGCGAACTGACCGACGGCCTGGCCCGGCTGGCCGGCTCCGGCCGGCAGACCATGCCCGACCTGGAGCTGCTGCCCGGCTCCTACGACCTGCCCGGCGCCCGGCTGCTGGACCTCGTCCAGGTCATGGACCGCATCCGCGCCGCCTGCCCGTGGACCGGCATCCGTACGCACGAGGACCTCGCCAAGTACGCCCTGGAGGAGACCTACGAGCTGGTCGAGGCCATCGAGGCGGGTGACCGCGCGGCGCTGCGCGAGGAGCTGGGCGATGTACTCCTCCAGGTCGTCTTCCACGCCCGGATCGCGCAGGACGACCCCGACGCGCCGTTCTCCGTCGACGATGTGGCGGGCGGGATCGTCGAGAAGCTGATCCACCGTCATCCGCATGTCTTCGGCGACGAGGCCGCCGCGACCCCTGAGGACGTCAAGGCGCACTGGCTGCGGACCAAGGCGGCCGAGAAGCGGCGCGAGTCGGTGACCGACGGGGTGCCGCTGGCCCAGCCCGGTCTGGCGCTGGCGGCGAAGCTCGCCTCGCGGGCCCGTACGGCCGGGATCGAGGCGGTCCCGGCGGGCGACGGCATCGGCTACGAACTGCTGGCGCTGGCCGTCCGCGCGCAGGCCGCGGGCACCGACCCGGAGACCGCGCTGCGCGCCGCGGCCCGCACCTATCGGGAGGCGATCCGGGTGGCGGAGGGGCTGCCGCCGGAGCCCGCTGCGGAGACGGCCGGAGAAGAAGGGGAAGAGGGCGGCGCCTGGGGCGGTAGCTGCGCGTCCGGGAGCCCGGAGGGCTGAGCGCGCCCGGAGGGCCGGGCGGAGCACGGCCGGGGCCGCCCGGCCGGGGGCCGGTGGCGCAGCCGCTCCGCGAGCCGGACCAGCACCACGGCGGCCGCCAGCCCCGCGCCCAGTACGCACACGCCGTTCCAGCCGGCCGCGCTCCAGACCACCGAGGTGAGTGCCGAACCCGCCGCGCCGCCGACGAAGTAACTGGTCATATAGGCGGAGTTGAGGCGGTTACGGGCCTCGGGGCGGACCCCGTTGATCAGGTTCTGGTTGCTGATGTGCACCGCCTGCACGGCCAGGTCCAGCACGACCACCCCGGCCAGCAGTGCCGCCAGCGACCACCCGCCGCCCGCGCCGCCGGCCGCCAGCAGCCCCCAGGACCCCAGGAGCAGCAGCGCCGCGACACCGGTGACCCGGTGCGCCAGCCCTCGGTCCGCCAGCCGCCCGGCCACCGACGCGGAGAGCGAACCGGCCGCCCCCACCAGCCCCAGCAGCCCGATGGCCGACTCCTGCCAGCCGTAGGCCGGACCGGACATCAAGAACGCCAGCGCCGTCCACAGCACACTGAACCCCGCGAAGCAGAGCGCGCCCAGCGCGGCCCGCCACCGCAGCACCGGCTCCCGCGCGAACAGCGCCAGCGTCGAGCGCAGCAGCGCCGGATAGCGCAGCCCGGCCGTGGTGCGCAGGACCGGCAGCCGGAGCCGCAGCAGCAGCGCCATCAGCAGCATCAGCGCCGCGTTGACCCAGTAGACGGTGCGCCAGCCGCCGAGTCCGGCGAGCAGCCCGGCGGCCGTACGGGCCAGCAGGATGCCCAGCAGCAGCCCGGTCATGACGGTGCCGATGGTCCGGCCGCGCTCGGCGGGCGCCGCGAGGGTCGCCGCGTACCCCACGACGACCTGGGCCATGACCGAGGCCAGCCCGGTGAGCGCGGTGCCGGTCAGCAGCAGGGCGGCGTTCGGCGCGCTCGCGGTGACGGTCAGGAAGACCGCGGTCGCCACCGTCAGCGTGACCGCGAGACGACGCCGCTCCAGCAGGTCGCCGAGCGGGACGAGCAGCAGCAGCCCCAGCCCGTAACCGGTCTGGGCGACCGTCACCACCAGCGCGGCGGTGCCGGCGGACAGCCGCAGATCCTGGCCCATGACATCCAGCAGCGGCTGGGCGAAGTAGTTGCCGGCGACGGACAGGCCGGTGGCCACGGACATCAGCAGCAGCAGACCGCGCCCCAGCCGCCCGGGGCCGCCGCCGGGATCCGCTCCCGTCCCCGGCTCTGCTCCCCGATCCCGCTCGGGCTCTCCCATAGGTCCTCCCCGGTACCCGCCCGTGCCACCGCGGCATCGGACGGCATCCAGCCTGCGCCGGGGCAGACCGATGAGTCCAACACATCGTTGTCATCGCATCGATCGTGGAACACGATCGATCGGTGTCTACGATCGGCGGATGGAGTTCCAGCAGATGCGGTACGTGGTCGCGGTCGCCGAGACGGGCGGGTTCACCCGGGCCGCCGAGCGCTGCCATGTGGTGCAGTCCGCGCTCAGCCACCAGATCGCCCGGCTGGAGAAGGAGCTCGGCGCGCGGCTCTTCGACCGGACCAGCCGCAGCGTCCGGCTGACCGCCGCGGGCGCGGCCTTCGTCCCGGTCGCCCGGCAGACGCTCCAGGCCGCCGAGCGGGCCCGCGCCGAGGTGGAGGCGGCGTCCGGTGAGGTGCGCGGCCGGCTCGCGGTGGGCGCCATCTCGACCGTCGCCGCCGTCGACCTCGCCCGCGAACTGGGCGCCTTCCGCACCCGCTGCCCGCAGGTGCGGGTCAGCCTGCGGACGGAGATGAGCGATCAGCTCATCGAGCAGGTCAGACAGAGCGTGCTGGACGTCGCCTTCATCGGCCTGGCACCGGGCGTGCGCATCGCCGGGGTACGGCAGCAGGAGCTGTCGCGGGGCGAACTGGTCGCCGTCGTTCCGCCGGGGCACCCGCTGGCCGGGCGGGCGTGGACGAGGCTGTCGCGGCTGGCCCGGGAGACCTTTGTCGACTTCACCGCGGGGTCGGCGGCCCGGCGCCAGCGCGACGACGCGTTCCGTGCCGCGGGGCTGGCCGCCGCGGATGTGGCGTTCGAGGTGACCACCGTCGAGTTCCTGGCGAAGCTGGTGCGCGCCGGGCTGGGGGTCGGCATGGTGCCCGAGACCATCGCCGCCGAGCTGACCGGGCTGCACGTCGTCCGGGTCCGGCCGGCCCCCGAGCGCGTCGAGCGGCTGGTGTGGAGCGTCCTCGGCCCGTCCCCGTCGGCCGCCGCCTTCCTGGCGGGGCTGGGGGTGGATCCGGGGTAGCGCGGGCGCGTGGGACGGCGAGGGGGCGGAGACCGGCCGGGGCGTTCCCGGGCGGCGGTCCGCGAGCCCGCCGCCGTGCGGTGCCGCCCGGCCGGGTCCGCGCACCCCGCCTCGGCGCGAGCGCGCCCCGCCGCGGTCACCGGTTACGGTCGAGAGGTGCACGACACGCCCGACACCACCCCCGCCGACGCCCCCCGAGGCTGCCCCGCCGCCCCGGCGCCGCCGCCCGCGCCCCCGCTCTTCACCTGGGAGTTCGCCGCCGATCCGTACCCCGCGTACGCGTGGCTGCGCGAGCACGCGCCGGTCCACAAGACCGCCCTGCCCAGTGGTGTCGAGGCATGGCTGGTGACCCGCTACGGCGACGCGCGGCAGGCGCTGGCCGACGCCCGGCTCTCCAAGAATCCGCTGCATCACGCCGAGGGCGCCCGCGGTAAGAGCAAGACCGGCATTCCGGGCGAGCGCAGCGCCAACCTGATGACGCATCTGCTCAACATCGACCCGCCGGACCACACCCGGCTGCGCCGCCTGGTGTCGAAGGCGTTCACCCCGCGCCGGGTCGCCGCCTTCGCGCCGCGCGTCCAGGAGCTGACCGACGGCCTCATCGACGGTTTCGCGGCGCGGGGCGAGGTGGACCTCATCCACGAGTTCGCGTTCCCGCTGCCCATCTACGCGATCTGCGATCTGCTCGGCGTCCCGCGCGAGGACCAGGACGACTTCCGGGACTGGGCCGGGATGATGATCCGGCACGGCGGCGGGCCGCGCGGCGGGGTCGCCCGTTCCGTGAAGAAGATACGGACGTACCTGGCCGAGCTGATCCACCGCAAGCGCGCGGACCTCGGCGACGACCTGATCTCCGGGCTGATACGGGCGAGCGACCATGGTGAGCACCTGACCGAGGACGAGGCCGCGGCCATGTGTTTCGTGCTGCTGTTCGCGGGTTTCGAGACCACCGTCAACCTGATAGGCAACAGCCTGCACACGCTGCTCCGCCGGCCCGACCAGCGAGAACTGCTCCAGAAGTCGCTGGCGGCCGGCGACACCGGTCTGCTCACCACCGGAATCGAGGAGCTGCTGCGCTACGACGGTGCCGTGGAGCTGGCGACCTGGCGGTACGCGACCGAACCCGTGGAGATCGGCGGGCGGACCGTTCCGGCGGGCGATCCCGTTCTCGTCGTCCTCGCGGCCGCCGACCGCGACCCCGCCCGGTTCGCCGGCCCCGACACCCTCGACCTCGCCCGGCGTGACAATCCGCACCTCGGCTACGGGCACGGCATCCACTACTGCCTGGGCGCGCCGCTGGCCCGGCTCGAAGGGCAGACCGCCCTCGCGACCCTGCTGACCCGGCTGCCGGACATCCGGCTCGCCGCGGACCCGGACGACCTGCGGTGGCGGGGCGGTCTCATCATGCGCGGGCTGCGGACCCTGCCGGTGGCGTTCACCCCGGAGGCGGCCGCCGGAGCGCGTTCCACGGCGGAGCCGGCCCGGCCGTAGCGGGAAGGTATATGACGGCGCGTCAGGTATGTGACCTTCGCGTGATCCCCGCTACACCGACTTGTGACGGCCCGTGACCCCGGCTTACCTTTCACCGATCGACCCGCACCACCCGATCGGCCGAAGCGACGAACCGGTGAATTGCTGTACCGGCAGTCGACCGCCGCGGCCGGCCGGACAACTCAACCGTCGCTCGAAAGGCAACCGCATGCGCTCCGGGAACGGCCGACACCGTCGCCCCCGTCAGGCACCGGCCATCTTTGTCACGGCGGGGGTGACCGGCGCGGGGATCGCGCTGCCCCTGTTCGCCGCGAGCGGCGCGCACGCCGCCGACTCCACGACCTGGGACCGCGTCGCCCAGTGCGCGAGCGGCGGGGTGTGGAGCGCCGCGGGCAAGGGCTTCTACGGCGGCCTCGGGCTGACCCAGGACCTGTGGGAGGAGTACGGCGGCACGGCGTACGCGTCGAGCCCCGACCTCGCCAGCCGCGCCCAGCAGATAGCGGTGGCCGAGACGATCCTGGACGCCCGCGGGCCCGGCGTCTGGTCGAACTGTGCCGCGGAGGCCGGACTGAAGAAGGACGGCCGCGCGCCCGGTGTCGACCCCGGCAGCGCAAGCCCGTCGCGGCCCGCACCGTCGGGCACGTCGGACCCTTCCGGTAAGTCTGGTAAATCTGGCAAATCCGAGACAGCCGGTTCATCCGGTTCATCCGGTTCATCCGGGTCATCCGGGTCATCCGGGTCTTCTGATTCCGCGGGTTCTTCAGGCCCTTCCGGCGGTCCCTCCCGGGGGCCCTCCGACGGCGCTTCCGACGCGTCGTCGTCACCCTCGTCCCCGCCGTCGTCGTCGGCTCCCGGTGCGCCGGACTCCGCCGGCCCGTCGGACGCCCCGAAGGCGCCGAAGCCCGCCGGTTCGGCGACGCCGGGCGGACCGTCCCGCTCCACCGGCCCGTCGGGCGGCGGGAGCGCGGCGGAGACCGGTGCGCCGCCGGCCGGGACGACCGGTACGGGCAAGCATCGCGGCGGTACGGGCGATGCCGGGGCCGAGCTGGGCACGGGCGTCGCGGGGGAGGTGGACGACGGCGGCAGGTCGGCCGGGCGGCATGCCTCGCGCGGCGGTGACGCGCACCGCGCGGACCCGGTGGCCGGCGACTACACCGTGCGCCCGGGTGACAGCCTGTCAGTCATCGCCGAGCACCATGAGCTGCCCGGCGGATGGCCCGCCCTCTACGACCGCAACGAGCACGTCATCGGTGCCGACGCGGACCTCATTCGGCCCGGCCAGCACCTCGATCTCGGGCATGGAGCAGGTAGTTAGGGAGGCTTTGCCCCTTTTGGCGAAAGTGAGACATGGCTCTCGTTTCGAGGCGCGGTGTCTGACTCGGCCACAGATTCCATACCGGGCCCCACCTGCGGAAACGTAAGCAAGTCGTGATCAAAAATGGTCAACTTGGCTCAGAAGGTGGGGTTTGATCCATCCGGGGGTTCCTGATTACGGTCAGGACCGCTCGCCAAAGCGGGCCCTTCGATCACACGCCGAATCCTGCCGGTGGCCGAAGGACAGTCGACGCGCAAGCGCCGAAGGCAGGAGCGGGGGAACCAAGGTAAGCGCCGGCCCCGCCCGTGAAAGCGGGCCAACCGGCTTGGGGTGAAGCCATGTGTGAAGCACACACGGCCGGGCAACTCACATGGCCCGAACCCGACAGCTCACCTCGTAGGCGTCGGTGAGGAAACGATCGAATGCTGAACAAGGCCAAGCACCGTCGCCCGTCCAAGGCCGTCCGCGTCGCCACGCTCGCCGGCGTCGCCGGTGCCGCGGTGGCCGTCCCGATGATGGGCGCCACCTCCGCCTCGGCCGCCTCGGTCTCCACCTGGGAGAAGGTCGCCCAGTGCGAGTCGAGCGGCAACTGGTCGATCAACACCGGTAACGGCTACTACGGTGGCCTCCAGTTCTCGAACTCCAGCTGGGCCGCCGCGGGTGGCACCAAGTACGCCCCGCGCGCCGACCTGGCCTCCAAGAGCCAGCAGATCGCCGTCGCCGAGAAGCTGCTCGCCATGCAGGGCCCGGGTGCCTGGGGCTGCGCCGGCGCCGGCAACCTGCGCTCCGGTGGCGCGGCCGCCAACGTCGACACCTCCAGCAACACGCAGCACAAGCAGTACAAGAAGCAGGGCACCACCAAGTCCGAGCCCCGCAAGCAGTCGCAGGGCACGACGAAGAGCACCCCCGCCCCGCAGCAGCAGCGGACCTGGACGGCCCCGAAGACGTCCAACAGCACCGGTAACTACACCGTCAAGTCGGGCGACACCCTGGCCAAGATCGCCAAGGCGCACGGCACCAACTGGAAGTCCGTCTACGCCGCGAACAAGTCGGTCATCGGCGGCAACCCGAACCTGATCTTCCCGGGCCAGCAGCTCAGCATCTGAGCCGTCCCCCGCACCGGGAACTCCGAGGACCCCACCGGCTCGTGACGACCGCGGCGGTCCGTGCGTACGGCGGTACGCACGAGCCGCCCGTCCGGGAGCCCCTGGGACCAGCCTTCCGCGAGACCGCCCCGTCCGGCGCGCCATCCCCCCCACGCGCCGCGGCGGGGCTTCGTCGTACCCCGGGGCCGTCCACCCGGCCCGCCCCGTCCCCGCCGCCGGGCCGCCCCTCCGGGCCCGCCCTGACCTCGGCATCTCCCGGCTTTTCCCCGCTCAGCGAACATTGCGCCCATACGTCCTGTGAACTGGGCCTTTGGGCCTCTTTTCGCGGGTTTTCGTCCCACTGAGCGGGCCGACGGCGAGTGAAGGCGCCGGAGGCCGTTAGGCTCGTGCCGGAGAACTCCAGACACTCATGAAGGAGACAACGTGCCGTCCATCGACGTCGTCGTAGCCCGCGAAATTCTCGACTCGCGAGGTAATCCCACGGTCGAGGTCGAGGTCGGCCTCGACGACGGCAGCACGGGCCGGGCCGCCGTCCCGTCCGGCGCCTCGACCGGTGCCTTCGAGGCCATCGAGCTCCGCGACGGTGACCCGAACCGCTACCAGGGCAAGGGCGTGGAGAAGGCCGTACTGGCCGTCATCGAGCAGATCGGCCCGGAGCTCGTCGGCTACGACGCGACCGAGCAGCGGCTGATCGACCAGGCGATGTTCGACCTGGATGCCACCGACAACAAGGGCTCCCTCGGCGCCAACGCGATCCTCGGCGTCTCGCTCGCCGTCGCGCACGCCGCCTCCGAGGCCAGTGACCTCCCGCTGTTCCGCTACCTCGGTGGCCCGAACGCGCACGTCCTGCCCGTTCCGATGATGAACATCCTGAACGGCGGCTCGCACGCCGACTCCAATGTGGACATCCAGGAGTTCATGATCGCCCCGATCGGCGCGGAGTCCTTCTCCGAGGCGCTGCGCTGGGGTGCCGAGGTCTACCACACCCTCAAGAAGGTCCTGAAGGCCCGCGGCCTGTCCACCGGCCTCGGCGACGAGGGCGGCTTCGCCCCGAACCTGGACTCCAACCGCGCCGCCCTGGACCTCATCCTTGAGGCCATCAAGGAAGCCGGTTACGCCCCCGGCCAGGACATCGCGCTCGCGCTGGACGTCGCCGCCTCCGAGTTCTACAAGGACGGCAAGTACCAGTTCGAGGGCAAGGAGCGCTCGGCCGCCGAGATGACGGAGTACTACGAGGGGCTCGTGGCGGACTACCCGCTCGTCTCCATCGAGGACCCGCTGTTCGAGGACGACTGGGCCGGCTGGCACGTCATCACCGAGAAGCTCGGCGCCAAGGTGCAGCTCGTCGGTGACGACCTGTTCGTCACCAACCCCGAGCGGCTGGCCCGTGGCATCGAGGAGAACTCCGCCAACGCGCTGCTGGTGAAGGTCAACCAGATCGGTTCGCTGACCGAGACCCTGGACGCCGTCGAGCTGGCCCAGCGCAACGGCTTCAAGTGCATGATGTCGCACCGCTCCGGCGAGACCGAGGACGTCACCATCGCCGACCTCGCCGTCGCCACCAACTGCGGCCAGATCAAGACCGGCGCCCCGGCCCGCTCCGAGCGCGTCGCCAAGTACAACCAGCTGCTGCGCATCGAGGAGATCCTCGACGACGCCGCGGTCTACGCCGGCCGCTCCGCCTTCCCCCGGTTTCGCTCTGCGAACTGATAGGGCACAGCGCTCTGCGAACTGATTCAGCACAGTGCTCCGCGAACTGATTCAGCACAGTGCTCCGCGAACTGAATCAGTACAAGCAGCACAGCGCCCCGCGAACCGAGCAGGCACGCACCCCGCGAGCTGATCGGCTCAGCGCGGTCGGAGCCAATTGAGGGAGCCGCGGCGCGGCACCTCGAAGCGTCCCCGGCGACGGTCCCGTACCGTTGCCGGGGACGGCTCTGCTTCCGGACGGTTCGGCACCTCGGCACGGAAGCGGACCGGAGCGTAGGTGTCAGGAAGCCGGCCGTCCCGAGGCCCGGCGATCCAGGGGAGGCGATGTGCCCGCGGACCGGTTCTCGACCGCGATCCGGCTCAAGGCGCTCGGTGAGCAGGCCGCGGCCCGCGTCCAGCGCGCCCGGCCGCCCCGCCGCAACCGCCTCACCGGCCGCGCCGCGCTGCTGGCCCTGGTGATGTGCTCGCTGGTCGTCGTCCTCGCCTACCCCATAAGGCAGTACATCTCGCAGCGCTCGGACATCACCGAACAGCGCCGCAAGGCCCAGGAGGCGGGCGAGGCGCTGGACCGGCTGCGTGACCAGAAGGCCCGCTGGCAGGACGCGGAGTACGTTCGGCAGCAGGCCCGCCGGCATCTGCACTACGTCATGCCGGGGGAGACCGGATATATCGTCCAGGACGGTTCCGGCTCCGGTACGGCGCACAAGGGGCCGGAGGCGGCGCAGCGCCCCTGGTACGAGAATCTGTGGGAAGGCACCGATACCGCCGACAAGCGGTAGCCCGTACCGTCACCTGCGTACCGTGGCATGAGTGCGGTCCCGACCGCAGCGCCCGTCCCACCCGCCCGAAACGCCCGCCGCCGCCCCACCGACCTCACCGAAAGCGCACATGGACACCCCCCCTCCCCAGACCGAGCCCACCGAGCCCACCGCCGCGGACATCGCCGCCTTCAAGGAGCAGCTCGGCCGCCCGCCGCGCGGACTGCGCGCCATCGCGCACCGCTGCCCCTGCGGACAGCCGGACGTCGTCGAGACGGCGCCGCGTCTGGAGGACGGCACGCCCTTCCCCACGCTCTACTACCTCACCTGCCCGCGCGCGGCCTCCGCGATCGGCACGCTGGAGGCCAACGGCGTGATGAAGGAGATGACCGAGCGGCTGGCGAGCGACCCGGAGCTGGCCGCCGCCTACCGCGCGGCCCACGAGGACTACCTCCGGCGGCGGGACGCCATCGAGGTGCTCCAGGGCTTCCCGAGCGCGGGCGGGATGCCCGACCGGGTCAAGTGCCTGCACGTCCTGGTCGGCCACTCGCTCGCGGCCGGACCTGGCGTCAACCCGCTCGGCGACGAGGCCCTGGCGATGCTGCCGGAGTGGTGGCAGAAGGGGCCGTGCGTGTCCCCCTGCCAGGACACCGCCGAGGGCCGGGACACCACGGAAGGCCAGGACACCCCCGAAGGAGACGTCAGGTGAAGCGGGTCGCCGCCATCGACTGCGGTACGAACTCCATCCGGCTGCTGGTCGCGGACGTCGATCCGGGCACCGGTGAGCTCCGGGAGCTGGACCGCCGGATGGAGATCGTCCGGCTGGGCCAGGGCGTGGACCGGACCGGGCGGCTGGCCCCCGAGGCGCTGGAGCGGACCTTCGCGGCCTGCCGGGAGTACGCCGCGGTGATCAAGGGCCTGGGCGCCGAGAAGGTCCGCTTCGTGGCGACCTCCGCCTCCCGGGACGCGGAGAACCGCGCGGAGTTCGTCGACGGGGTGCTGGAGATCCTGGGCGTCGAGCCCGAGGTGATCACCGGTGACCAGGAGGCGGAGTTCTCCTTCACCGGCGCCACCACGGAGCTGGCCGGCCGCACGGACCTGAAGCTGCCCTACCTCGTGGTGGACATCGGTGGCGGCTCGACCGAATTCGTGCTGGGCGGACAGTCCGTACGGGCCGCACGCTCGGTGGACGTCGGCTGTGTGCGGATGACCGAGCGGCATCTGTTGCGGGACGGCGAGATCAGCGATCCGCCGACGCCCGGCCAGATCACCGCCATCAAGGCCGACATCGGCGCGGCGCTGGACCGGGCCGAGGAGACGGTGCCGCTGAGCGAGGCCGCCACCCTGGTCGGTCTCGCCGGGTCCGTCACCACCGTCGCCGGCATCGCGCTGGGCCTCGGCCACTACGACTCCGCGGCCATCCACCACTCCCGGATCTCGCTGGCGAAGGTCCGGGAGATCACCGGCGACCTGCTGGCCTCCACGCACGCCGAGCGGGCCGCGAACCCGGTGCTGCACCCGGGCCGGGTCGATGTGATCGCCGCCGGCGCACTCGTCCTGCTGTCGGTCATGGAGCGGGTCGGCGCCGAGGAGGTCGTCGTCAGCGAGCACGACATCCTTGACGGGATCGCTTGGCACGCGGCACTTGACGAGGAGTGACCCTCTGACTGCGGATGCCCGGGGCTTCCGGGCATCCGCGGCCTGCTTCTCAGATGCTGCGGCAGACGTCGCGTCGATCGCCGGCCTTGACGACGAGGACGCTGAGTTCGCCGCCTTCGACCTGGTAGGCGACCCGGTAGTTGCCGACCCGGAGCTGATGGAGACCTGAGGGGCCGGTGAGCTTCTTGACGTCGGCGTCCTCGCGGTAGGGATCGTCGCCGAGTGCGGTCAGTGCGGCGAGGATGCGCATGGCGGCAGGCCGGTCGATGGCCCGAAGTTGTCGCTGGGCCGCTGTGGTGAACCGGAAGGCGTACTTCACGCTGCGTCTTCGGCGCGCTCGGTGAACAGATCCGCCAGCAGCTCGGCCATTGTCACGGTCGGGCCGTTCTCCGCGCGGACCGCTTCCGCCTCCCGGGCCAGCAGTACATCGGCCGCTTCTTCCAGCGCGTCGAAGTCCGCGATCGGAACCACGGCGGCCACCGGCACGCCATTGCGAGTGATCACCGTAGGTGTGCCCTGCTCGGCACGGTTGATGTGGTCCGCGAGGTGCGCACGGGCTTCCCGTACTGTCACGGTGCATTCCGTCATACAGGCACGTGTACGCGCCAGCGTGTACACGTGCCTGTCGTGCGAGGCGAGTAACGCTTGACCTGCGCTTCTGTAGTTCGTAGCAGTTCGTCCGGTGCGCCGTGGGGCACGGTGGCCGGAGTGCGGGACGGAGGGTAATGCCCCCGGTGTGACGGAGATCGCCGCCACGCCGGGGGCGTTTTCCGTGTGCGTACGGGTGGTGGGGTCCCGCGGCTGCTTAGCGCATGACAACACGCGATTTCTCGGGCCGAAAGTCCCTTCATCTCGGGACCTTTGGCAGCTTGCGTGCCCGGTTTGCTCTGTAAAGATCTCGTTAGTGACTTCTAGTCATCTTTTGAGCAGTCAAAAGGCGACATCTAAAGGCAGTTGAGAGGGCAGCACGGTCGTGGAGGCAATCGGGAGCCGAGCGCCCCGGAAGGGCACGGGCAGCCTGCCGTCCGGTCCCGTCCGGCCCGGCTGCGCACGGTTACCCGGCCCCCACGGCCTCGCCGCGGTTCTTGCGACGACGGAGCGGACGATGGCATCGATACCCGACGATGAGCAGCACGAGGGTGAGTCGGCGCCCGCAGCCGCCAAGCCGACGCGGCCGTACAACGTATGGCGCGGTGACGGCATCCCGATGGACAAGCTCTTCCGCGAGGGAGCGGCGCCGGGAGCAGCGGACGGCGGGGGAGCGGGGGCGCGGAGCGTCGCCGGGACGGAGGACCACACCGCGGAACAGCCGCGGGTGCTCGTGCCGTTGCTGGACGTGGACACCGGGCTGCCCTTCCGGGACGAGTTCGCCGACGAGACCCCGGCGCGGAGCGCGGTGGCCCAGCCGGCCGGGGTGGCGGCGCGGGCGGGCGGCCCGGCGGCCGCGGACGTCGCGGTGGCGGGCATCGCGGCCGCCAACGGACTGCTGGACACGGCGGAGCGGACCGGCCGTGGCGCACCCGGGCCCGTGGACGGCGGCCGCGCCGAGGAACCGGCGCCGCGCACCGGACGAACGGGCGCGGGCGGGGGCACCGCGAAGCGGGCGCGGCGGGAGCCGTCCCGGCCTGGGGACCGGGACACCGGGCGGCCGGCCGCGGGCAGCGGACCGGCCGCAGGCGACGGCCGGCCGCCCGGTGTCCCGGTCCGCCGGTCCCCGTCGGCGGACCCCGCCCTGACCGAGCGGCGCGGACCCTCGCTGTCCGGCTGGCTCGCCATCGCCATCGGCCTGCTGGCGCTCGTGGGCGGTGCGGCGCTGCTCTGGCGGCGCGGTGTGATGCCCGAGCAGATCGTGCGCGGTCTGGGCCTGCCCGTCATGGGACCGGGCCGGCTGCGCGGCTGGGAGTGGGGGCTGGTCGGCGGCGCGGCCGCGGTGGCGCTGCTCGCCTTCGGCGGGCTCACCCGCGGGCGGGTCGGCAGCGCCTGGGTGCTGAGCCTGTTCGGCCGCTACCGGGGCAGCGTGCGGCGCACCGGCCTGCTGTGGATCAGCCCGATGCTGCTGCGCCGCCGGGTGGACGTCCGGCTGCGGCACTGGCGCAGTGAGCCGATGCCGGCCGTGGACGCGGACGGTGCGCAGCTGCGTGCCGTCGTGATGGTCGTCTGGCGGGTCAAGGACACCGCGCGGGCGCTGCTCGCCGTCGAGGACCACGCCGACTACCTGCGCGAACAGGTGGAAGCCGCGATGGCGCGGGTGCTTTCGCAGGCCCCGGCGGACGCCTTCCACGAGGACGTCCGCCCCGGTCCGGCCGCCACCCCCACCCTGCGGGACGCGGAGGCCGTCGGTGACGCGCTGACCCGGATGCTCTCCGCCGACTGCCGGCCCGTCGGTATCGAGGTCTTCTCCGCGCAGCCCACCCGCATCGAGTACGCGCCTGAGGTGGCGGGCGCCATGCAGCGCCGCCAGATCGCGGCGATCGACGCCAAGCACCGCGACAGCGTGCTGACCTCGGTCGTCGACGCGGTGGACGACACCGTACGCAGGCTGACCACACGGGGACTCGTCGAACTCGACGACTACGAACGGAAGGCCCTGGTCAAGGACTTGACCGTGGCCTTCTACACGGCGCGCGGCAGCGCGACATCCGAAAGCTGAGCCAGCGCTCAGGGAAAGACAGGTCACGCATGCGGATACCGGAATTCACCGAGGAGGCCCCGACCGACTGCTCGTGCGGCTTCTGTACAGGGGCCCAGGTCGCCGACAAGTACGGCGGCCACCGGCCGCGGTGCACCGTACGCGGTGCCGTCGTCGCGGCGGTGGGCGCGGCGGTGCTGGTCGGCACGGGCGCGGGCACGGCGAGCGCGGAACCGGCGCCGAGCCATGCGGGCTGGGACGGGACGAAGTACTGGTTCAAGAACAGCGCCGGCGAATGGCGCTGGACCAGCTACAAGTCGAAGTACGACCGCTACACCGGCAACAGCAGCGCCTCCCGGCCCACCTCGTCGGCGTCGTCCTCTTCGTCGGCCTCATCGTCCTCGTCCTCCGGCCACAACACCTCGCCGACCTTCCGCGGCCGGTCCGGCTGGGATGCCACCGACCGGGTGTACTGGTACCAGCGCAACGGCCAGTGGTGGTGGACCAGCCACCGGAACGTCTACGAGGCCCGGACCGGTAAGTCCGGCGCCACCGCCGGGAGCTCCGGCAGCTCGGGCAGTTCTGCCTCCACCGGTTCCGGCTCCAGCGGCAAGGGCACGCCGTCGCGGCACGGCACCGAGTCCGCCATCGGGTGGGCGATGAGCCAGCTCGGCAAGCCGTACTCCTGGGGCGGCAACGGACCGAACTCCTACGACTGTTCCGGCCTGGTCCAGCAGGCGTACCGGCGGGCCGGTATCTCGCTGCCGCGGGTCGCCGACGCCCAGTACCGCGCCGGGACGTCGATCTCCCGCTCGCAGCTGCGCCGCGGCGACCTCGTCTTCTGGTCGTCCAGCGGCTCGTCCTACGGGATCCACCACGTCGCGATCTACCTCGGCAACGGCCAGTACCTGGAGGCGCCGCGGCCGGGGAAGAACGTCCGGGTCTCGTCCTTCTCCTACTACAACCCCAACATGTACGCCCGCGTCGGCTAGGGGTTTTGACGGGGTCCACGCCGCTGCCGGGTCCGGGTGCGAAGCCGCTCCCGGGCCCGGCAGACGGCTCTCGGGAAGAAAGTTCGTGAAATCCTTCACATGAAAAAGGCGTCGGATGAGCGAAGAAACCAGCCTTCCGGCCCTCATTCGAAGGTCCTAGGTCCCGTCCGAGCGGGAAAAGTGTGGTTTCGGGCGTGTTAAGAGCGGCCTCGCCCGGCCGGTGGTCCAGTGGCCGGCGCACCCGCAATCCCTGATCAACGGGGGTCACCAACGCCTCGCGCGATCAAGTGGTTCCCCGTGGGCGCTATGGCGTCGGTCACGGCGGCGGCGGAGTGTAGCAGATGCCTATCCGATCCTTGTGAAGGGGCTCACGAGCGACCCTCCATGTGGGGGTGGATACTCGATTGCATGAGCACCACGGAGCGTCCCAGGATCCTCGTTGTAGGCGGTGGGTACGTTGGCCTGTACGCGGCGCGCCGCATCCTCAAGAAGATGCGGTACGGCGAGGCGACTGTCACGGTCGTCGACCCGCGCTCGTACATGACGTACCAGCCCTTCCTCCCTGAAGCTGCGGCCGGCAGCATCTCTCCCCGCCACGTCGTGGTACCGCTACGGCGCGTGCTCCCGAAGGCGGAGGTGCTCACCGGCCGGGTGACCACCATCGACCAGGACCGCAAGGTCGCCACGGTCGCCCCGCTGGTCGGTGACGCGTACGAGCTGCCCTTCGACTACCTGGTCATCGCGATGGGCGCGGTCTCCCGGACCTTCCCGATTCCCGGCCTGGCCGAGAACGGCATCGGCATGAAGGGCGTGGAAGAGGCCATCGGCCTGCGCAACCACGTCCTGGAGCAGCTGGACAAGGCCGACTCCACGACCGACGAGGACGTCCGCCGCAAGGCGCTGACCTTCGTCTTCGTGGGCGGCGGCTTCGCGGGCGCGGAGACCGTCGGCGAGGTCGAGGACATGGCCCGCGACGCCGCGAAGTACTACAACAACGTCAAGCGCGAGGACATGCGCTTCCTGCTGGTCGACGTCGCCGACAAGATCCTCCCCGAGGTCGGCCCGAAGCTCGGTGCCTACGGCAAGGAGCACCTTGAGGGCCGCGGCGTCGAGATCTATCTCAAGACCGGTATGGACTCCTGCGTCGACGGCCACGTCGTGCTCAACAACGGCCTTGAGGTCGACTCCAACACCATCGTGTGGACCGCGGGCGTCAAGCCGAACCCGGCGCTCTCCCGCTTCGGTCTGCCGCTGGGCCCGCGCGGCCACGTGGACACCGGCACCACCCTCCAGGTGCAGGGCACCGACTACATCTGGGCGGCCGGCGACAACGCGCAGGTGCCGGACCTGGTCGGCCGCAAGGCCGGCAACGAGAACGCCTGGTGCCCGCCGAACGCGCAGCACGCGCTGCGGCAGGCCAAGGTCCTCGGCGACAACGTGATCTCCGGGATGCGCGGCTTCCCGCAGAAGGACTACAGCCACGCCAACAAGGGCGCGGTCGCCGGTCTGGGTCTGCACAAGGGCGTCGCGATGATCGTCGTGGGCAAGTCCAAGATCAAGCTCAAGGGCCGGCTCGCCTGGTACATGCACCGCGCGTACCACGGTATGGCGATGCCGACGTTCAACCGCAAGATCCGGGTCTTCGCCGACTGGACCCTCGCGATGTTCCTCAAGCGCGAGGTCGTCTCGCTCGGCGCCATGGAGAACCCCCGCGAGGAGTTCTACGAGGCGGCCAAGCCGGCCCCCGCCCCGGCGGCCACGGCCGGCTCCGGCGACAAGCCGAAGGCCAAGGCTTCCTGACTTTCCGGCCGTTGTCCGCGGCCCGAAACTCCGGTCGGGTACTCCGACCAGCCCGAAGGGCGTCCGCCATCCGTGGGGCGGGCGCCCTTTGGCGTGTCCGCTCTGGCGCGCCACCGCCGGTTTGTTGTTCTCTTACGTGCGAACGGGACTATATCGGCGCCCAATTGGCGTTACGTGGTGGGTGAAACTTCTTTGCCCCACTCGTCAACACGGAGGTGTGCGACATGGCCGACGCCGCTGGACGGCTCACCAAGCTCGCTGAGGAGGTACTGGGAGCCCCGCTCCCGGTCCGGATCCGCGCCTGGGACCGCAGCGAGTCCGGCCCTCCGGGGGCACCCACTCTGGTGATCCGCAACCGCCGGGCACTGCGCCGCCTGGTCTTCAAACCGGGCGAGCTGGGCCTGGCCCGCGCCTGGGTCGCCGGCGACATCGACGTCGAGGGCGACCTCTACGAAGCCCTCGACCTGCTCGCCGGACTGATCTGGGAGCGCGGTACCGCCGCCCCGAAGCCGCAGCGCGCCGCCGTGCTGCGCGCCCTGGCCCGGCCCGAGATCCGCGCCGCCGCCAAGGAACTGCTGTCCCTGGGCGGCCTCCCGATCCCGCCGGCGCCGCCCGCCGAGGAGGCCCGGCCCCGGCGCGGCCCGCTGCACACCCTGCTGCGCGACCGGGCGGCCATCAGCCACCACTACGACGTCGGCAACGACTTCTACGAGCTGGTGCTCGGCCCGTCGATGGTCTACTCCTGCGCCTACTGGGAGAACGCCGAAGACAGCACGCTGGAGGAGGCCCAGCGCGACAAGCTCGACCTGATCTGCCGCAAGCTCGGCCTCCAGGAGGGCCAGCGGCTGCTGGACGTGGGCTGCGGCTGGGGCTCGATGGTGCTGCACGCCGCCCGCGAATACGGCGTACGGGCCGTCGGCATCACCCTCTCCGAGGAGCAGGCGGCCTACGCCCGTAAGCGCGTCGCCGAGGCCGGGCTCACCGACCGGATCGAGATCCGGGTGCAGGACTACCGCGAGATCCACGACGAGCCGTTCGACGCGATCTCCTCGATCGGCATGGCCGAGCACGTCGGCCGGGCCCGCTACGCCGACTACGCCGCCGATCTCTACGCCCTGCTCAAGCCCGGCGGACGGCTGCTCAACCACCAGATCGCCCGCCGGCCGCTGGCGGACGAGGACGCCTACCACGTCGACGAGTTCATCGACCGCTATGTCTTCCCCGACGGTGAGCTGGCGCCGGTCGGCCGGACCACGAGCGCGCTGGAGGACGCCGGCTTCGAGGTGCGCGACGTGGAGGCGATCCGGGAGCACTACGCGCTGACGCTGCGCCGCTGGGTCGCCAACCTGGAGCAGCACTGGCAGCAGGCGGTCCGGCTCACCTCGCGCGGGAGGGCCCGGGTGTGGCAGCTCTACATGGCCGCGTCCGCGCTCTCCTTCGAGCGCAACCGGATAGGGGTCAACCAGGTCCTCGCGGTGCGCACCCCGCAGAGCGGTGCGGCCGGTCTGCCGCTGCGGGCGCGCGCCTGGCAGGGCTGAGGGCGGCGGGCCTGCCGGACCCGTACGGCAAAGGGCCCCGGGACCACGACACGTTCGTGGTCCCGGGGCCCTCCGGCGTACGGGCGAGGGCGACGGCTGTTCCGCGTCCGCCGCCCCCGGCCGGTTACTCGGCCTTGATCGACGCCAGCACGTTCAGCCGCGCCGCGCGGCGGGCCGGCCACAGGGCGGCCAGCACCCCGACCACCGCGGCCAGCGCGAGGAAGAGGCCCATCCGGCCCCAGGGCAGGACCAGCTCGTACGTGGCGAGCGAACCGCTGATCAGCTCACCGGCCGCCCAGCCGAAGAACACGCCGAGGCCGATGCCCAGCACCCCGCCGAAGAGCGAGATCACCAGCGATTCCAGGCGCACCATGCGCTTGATCCCGCGCCGGTCCAGGCCGATCGCGCGCAGCATGCCGATCTCCTGCGAGCGTTCGAAGACCGACATCGCCAGGGTGTTGACGACACCGAGCACCGCGACGATCACGGCCATGGCCAGCAGACCGTAGAGCATGTTCAGCAGCAGGTTGACCATCTTGGCCAGGCTGTCGGACACGTCCTTCTTGTCCTGGATGGCGATGGCCGGGTTCTTGCCGAGCGCCTTGGCCAGCGCGTCCTTGGTGGCGTCGGTGGCGCCGTCCGCCGTCTTGACCAGCACCTGGTTGTCGGTGGCGGTCTTCTGATGCGGCGCCAGGGCGGCGTTGTCCACGATGATGCCGTTGAACATCTGGTTGCCGGTGTAGACACCCGAGACGGTCAGCTTGCCCTGCTTGCCGTCCTCGAAGGTCACCGGGAAGGTGGAGCCGGTCCGCCAGCCCTTCTCCTTGGCGATGGTCTCGTCCACGACGACCTTGTCGCCGCCCAGGCCGGTCAGGGAGCCCTGGGCGAAGTCGAGCTGGGTGAGCTTGCCGATGTCCTTGCCGTTGACGCCGGTCAGGGGCTGCTGGGCGGTGCCGATACGGGCCGGGGAGTAGCGCAGCGGGCTGGACGCGGTGACCTCGGGCAGGCCGCTCAGCTGCTTCGCCACCTCGGGGGAGAGCGACGTCATGCTCGCCATCGAGACGACGTAGTCGGCCTTCAGCGCGGACGTCGCCATCTTGTCGATGCCCTTCTGCATGCTGCCCGCGATCACCGTCAGGCCGGTGATCAGGGTGAGCCCGATCATCAGCGCGGAGGCCGTGGCGGCCGTACGGCGCGGATTGCGGACCGCGTTCTGCCGGGCGAGGGTGCCGGAGATGCCGAACGCGCGCAGCACGGGGGCGGCGAGGGCGATCAGCGGGCGGGAGAGCAGCGGCGTCAGGATGAACACGCCGATCAGCAGCAGCGCCGAGCCCAGCGCCATCGTGGCCTTGCCGTCGGGCATACCGGTGGCGACCAGTACGGCGGCGATACCGGCGCTGGCGAAGACCGCGCCGATGGTGTTGCGGACCACCAGCGACTTGGTGGTGGCGGCGGCGTGCACGCTGCTCATCGCGGCGACCGGCGGGATCCGCGCGGCACGGCGGCCCGGCAGCCAGGCGGCCAGCACGGTCACGACGATGCCGACGCCCAGCGAGACGAGGACGGTGGCCGGGGAGACCACCAGCGGGCCGTCGGGGATCTTCGTGCCGGTGGCGTTCATCAGCGTGCGCATACCGGCGCCGATGCCGACACCGATGGCCAGCCCCGTGACCGCGGCGATGGCGCCGACGAAGAACGCCTCGGCCAGCACCGAGCGGGTGACCTGGCGGCGGCTGGCGCCGACCGCGCGCATCAGCGCCAGCTCCTTGGTGCGCTGGGCGACCAGCATGGTGAAGGTGTTGGCGATGATGAAGATGCCGACGAAGAGCGCGATACCGGCGAAGGCCAGCAGGGCGGTCTTCATGCTGTCCATGTTCTGGGCGATGAGGGCGGCCTGCTCGTCGGCGAGCTGCTTGCCGGTGGTGGCCTCGGCGCCGTCCTTGGGCAGCACCTTGTCGACCGCGGCCTTCAGCACGTCCTGGGAGGTGCCCGGCGCGGCCCGGACGTCGATCTCGCTGAACTCACCGGGCGCGGCGAACAGCTTCTGGGCACTGGCGGTGTCGAACAGCGCGAGGCTGCCGCCGGCCGCGACGGCGCCGTCGTCGGTGGTGAAGACGCCGGTCAGCTTCACCTCGCGGACCGGCCCGTCGACGGAGATCCGGACGGTGTCGCCGGCCTTGTAGCCGGCCCGGTCCGCGGTGTGCGCGTCCAGCGCGAGCTGGCCGGTGCCGTGCGGGGCGACGCCGTCGCGCATCGGGTAGCGGGCGTCCTTGCCGTCCTGGCCGGGGAAGTAGTTGCCGCCGCGGGTCGAGAAGCCGCCGCCGATCAGCTTGCCGTCCTTGTCGGCGACGGCAGTGAAGCCGGAGACGGTGCCGGTGGCGGAGGCGGCGCCGGGCACCCGGGCGGCCTTGTCGAGCAGCCCCTGGTCGAGCAGGGCGGCGGCGCCGGGGTTGCCGGAGGTCTTGTCGGACTTGTGCGGCTGGATCGCGACGTCGACGTGGTCGTAGCCCTTTTGGGCGCTGTTCTTGAGGGCGTCGGAGAGGGTCGAGGTGAAGACGAGGGTGCCGGAGACGAAAGCCACGCCGAGCATCACGGCGAGCACGGTCATCAGCAGCCTGGCCTTGTGCGCGAGGACGTTGCGCAAGGCGGTACGGAACATGAGTCAGTCAGTCCTGGAGGAGAGGTCAGAAGTGCGGGTGGCTGCTGCCGGTCAGCTCGTGCGTCCCTTGGCGTCGAAGCCCTTCATCCGCTCCAGCACCTGGTCGGCGGTCGGGTTGGGCATGTCGTCGACGATCCGGCCGTCGGCGAGGAAGATCACGCGGTCCGCGTAGGAGGCGGCGACCGGGTCGTGCGTCACCATCACCACGGTCTGGCCCAGTTCACGTACGGAGTTGCGCAGGAAGCCGAGCACCTCGGCGCCGGAGCGCGAGTCGAGGTTGCCGGTGGGCTCGTCGGCGAAGATGATCTCGGGCCGGGAGGCCAGCGCGCGGGCGACCGCGACGCGCTGCTGCTGGCCGCCGGAGAGCTGGCTGGGGCGGTGCTTGAGGCGGCCGGCCAGGCCGACGGTCTCCACGACGCGGTCCAGCCAGGCGCGGTCCGGCTTCCGGCCGGCGATGTCCATCGGCAGCGTGATGTTCTCCAGGGCGGTCAGCGTGGGCAGCAGGTTGAACGCCTGGAAGACGAAGCCGATCTTGTCGCGCCGCAGCTGGGTGAGCTTCTTGTCCTTCAGACCGGTCAGTTCGACCTCGCCTATCCGGGCCGAGCCGCCGGAGATCGAGTCCAGCCCGGCCATGCAGTGCATCAGCGTGGACTTGCCGGACCCGGAGGGGCCCATGATCGCGGTGAACTCGGCCTGGCGGAAGTCGACGGAGACGGCGTCCAGGGCGACCACCTGGGTCTCGCCCTGTCCGTAGACCTTGGAGAGATCCGTGGCGCGGGCGGCCACCGCGGTGCTGCGGGGGGCGGAGTAGACGCCGGAGGGAATGGTGGTCACGGGGGAGGGCTCCTGTCGGACGAGGGATCAGCCGATCCGGGGTGGCCGCACGGGCCGGGATGAGGACAGTTCCATCGTGGGTCAGGAAAGGCGGCACGGACGTCAACCCCTGTGCCCGTCCTGCGCTATCCCTGGGTCGCATCCGCGGGCCGCGCGGTCATCCCTGGGGAGGAGAGGAGCCCTGATACCCGGCCCGGCCGCGCGGGCCGCGGCGGAGGGTCCGCGGGGAGCCCGGCGGGGCTGCGGGGCGTACGGCGACTTTCCGTCAATTCGGGCACGTATTTCATCCCGGGCGCCGCCGGGGAGGCGGGCGAAAGGCATGTGTCGGGGGCCTGCACCGGGCGCTGATGCGCCCTCAGTTGCCAATAAAATAAGACAACCTCGGGATGCGCGGCCGAACCGCGTGGTGCGCTGCGGGCTACGCTCGTGCTGCCCTCATTGGGGTGGCCATGGGAGACCCTGGCCCGGATGGTGGAATGCAGACACGGCGAGCTTAAACCTCGCTGGCCTACGGGCCGTGCCGGTTCAAGTCCGGCTCCGGGCACAGATCGATAGCGACCGCACGCGTGAGTTCGGCGGAATCTCGAATTCCTGCCCGGTCGCGGGCATTGCGGGCATATGACGACCATTTTCTTTTGAATCCCGCACCGGGGTGTGACCCGTGCCGCACCCGCCCGGCGATCCGCTCCGGCCGGGCGCCGCGGGCGCGTCCCCGGACATACGAGGAGGGGCCCCGGCGAAAGCCGGGGCCCCTCCTCCTGACCGGACGGTGTCCGGTCAGCGGTCCACGAGCGCGAACAGATTTTCCCAGCGGCCGACGATCTCGTCGGTGGAGAACCGCTGGATGTTCTCGCGTGCCGCCTGTCCCATGGTGTCCCGGAGGTCCTTGTCGGACATCAGGGTGTCGAGGTGGCGGGCGAGCTCGGCGATATTGCCGGGCGGTGCCAGGAAGCCGTCCTCGCCGTCCGTGATGATCTCGTGGACACCCGGCGCGACATCGAAGGCCACACACGGCAGACCGGAGGCCATGGCCTCCATCGGCGCCAGCGGGAAGCCCTCACCGCGGGAGCTCAGCACGAACACCGACCCCTCGCGCAGCGCCCCGGGGACATCGCCGGTCCGGCCCATCCACTCGACGCTGCCGGTGATCCCCAGCTCCGCGGCCTGCTTGCGCAGCGCCGCCTCCTCCTCGCCGGAACCGTAGAGGCGCAGCGTCCAGTCCGGGTGGCGCGGTGCGGTCTGCGCCCAGGCTTCCAGGAGCAGGTCGACGCCCTTCTCCTCGTGCAGCCGGCCGATGCTCACCACGCGCTTCTTGGACCGGTCGGACGGGACCTCGGGGAAGAACGGCAGCGGATTCGGCATGAATCCGACATTGTCCATCCGCTGCCGGATCCAGTGATCGGCGTCCTCCCGGGTCAGCGTCAGCATCCGGTCGGTGTTCTTGTAGAACCGCTTGACACGCTGGAAGCGGGACGACTTGCGGCAGGTGGCGAACGACTCGTGGCTCATACCGATCACCGTCAGATCGGCGGTGTCGGCGAGCGCCACCCACTCCATCGCCCACACCTGGGTGACGATCAGCACACCGCCCGGCCCGGCCGCGCGGAACAGCGCGCTGAGCTTGGCCGCCTGCTCGTGCATCCCGGCCTCCCGGGCGGCGCGGCGGCGCTGCTCGACGAGGTTGAGCTTGTCCTTGAGCCCGCGCACCGGCCGGACGCTCGGCGGATGCTCGGCGTAGAGCGTGGTGGTCCGGTACGGCAGGTCGTCGCCCAGTTCGTGCACCCGTCCCGCGGGCGCCGGCACCACGCCGATGACGTGCACCCGGTGGCCCCGCTCACTGAACAGGCGCGCCATCTGGTGCGACCAACTGGTGATGCCGCCCATTTCGTTGAGGCTGTTGGAGACGAAGAAGATGTCCCGCGGCTCGACGGCGTTCGGCTTGCTCATCAACGGCTCCACTGCGCGAAGAACTGATTGACGATGCTCTGCGCAGCGTCACCCCGGTCGAATTCACCGAACTTCGCGACGAATTCCTGGCGGGCCGTCGCGTATTCCAGGGCCTGCGTATCCAGAGACTTGATGGCCTCGCAGAAATCGTCTTCGGTACGGACCACCGGGCCGGGCGCATGCGCCAGCAGATCGAAGTACGTGCCGCGGCCCTCGTGCACATATTCGTCGTAGTCGTAGGTGAAGAACACCAGCGGCCGGTCGAGAAGCGCGTAGTCGAACATCACCGAGGAGTAGTCCGTGACCAGGGCGTCGGCGAGTTCCAGCAGCGGCGTCACATCGTGGTGGGCCGATACGTCGATGACCCGGCCCTGCACGGTCGGCGGCAGGACGACGTGATTCAGGTAATGCGACCGTACGAGCAGGACATAGCGGTCACCGAATTCGTCGGCGAAGCGCTCCACGTCGAAGGGCAGCTCGAAACGGCCGTGCCGGCCGCCGGCCTTGCGGAAGGTCGGTGCGTACAGCAGCACGGTCTTGTCGTCCGGAATTCCCAGCTTGGCGGCGAGCGCCGAGCGCTCCCGGCGGCCGAGGGACTCTTCCTTCTGCCGGGCCCGGACCAGGGCGTCGTTGCGCGGGTAGCCCACCCGCAGCAGCGTCTTCTCCTGGAGCCGGAACGCCTTGGCCAGGGTCCGTACATCGTGCTCGGACCGGATCAGGAAGCGGTCGAAGCGGTCCAGGGAACGCTGCTGCTCCGCCTGCTGGCCGCGTGTCGTGGCCTTCAGCGACGGCTGGTCGAAACCCATCTTCTTGAGGGCCGAGCCGTGCCAGGTCTGGACATAGGTCGTCTCCGGGCGCTTGGTCAGCTTGAGCGGGTAGCTCTGGTTGTCCACCCAGAACTCGGCCTGCGCGAGCGCCTTGAGATACGGCAGCGACCACCGCTTCACGAGGGTGGCGTCCTTGGGGAACTCCTTCGGGGAGCCGCTGTACGACCAGATCGCCTCGAAGTCCAGCCCCTGCCGGCGCATCTCCTCGTAGAGGGCGCGCGGGCTGTCGCTGTACTGCTTGCCCAGGTGGCTCTCGAAGACGACGGTGCGCTTCTTGACGGGCAGCCGGCTGAACACCTCGTGGTAGAGGCGGAGCTTGTTGTCGCCGGAGGTGAGGGTCTTCCGCAGCGCCTTCGCCTTGCGGTAGCCGGTCTTGGCCAGCGCGCCGGGCTTGCCCTGCACACCGCGGGTGATCAGTTCCTGGACGCGCTCGCTGTTGGGGTTCTCGCTCACCAGCCGGAACGCGAGATGGCCCTTGGCCGAGATGTGCGGCGCGAAGTGGTCGGCGACCATCCGGGTCAGCCGCGGCCGCACCTGCACCGGGTCACCGGACAGATCGGTGTCGGCGACCGTGAGGCGGGTGGTGGTGCGCACCCCGTCGACGTCCAGCACCAGGCGGACGTCCCAGATGGTGTCGACGATGCCCAGCGGGCGCAGCCGCGCGGTGATGTCCGCCGCGGTCTCCCAGTGGACGGTGTCGCCCTCGTGCCGCAGTGCCCGGACCGGGAAGCGGAAGGACTGGAGGCTGCGCCGGCGGGCGCTGAACTCCAGCTCGCCCTTGAGCTTCGCGCCGGGCGGGATGACCCCGAGCGGGTTGGTGATCCGGCCGGCCAGCGACAGCGTGGTGCCGGACTCGGTGAACGAGGTGAGCTGGTTGCGCAGGAAGAGCCGGTTGACCGGCTTCTCGTGGTAGCCGACCTCGGTGACGTCCAGCACGGAGCGGCCGAAGGCGTCGTCGAAGTGGCCGTCGCACCAGTAGATCCGGCCGTCGTGCTCGGCGAGCGGCGAGGAGATCTTGTCGCGGTTGATGAGGGTGTCGACCGCCGGGATCAGGTTGTCCCAGTCGCCCTGCTGGAGCAGGTACGCGCAGATGGCCTGGATCGGCTGGACCCGCTCGTACGCCTCGGGCGCGATGTTCGCGAGGTACTCGCGGGAGAGCTCGGCGAACTCGCGGCGGTACGACTCGTCCCGGAAGGGCAGATCGCGCAGGTGCAGCACCAGGTCGTGCTTGAGGAACTTGACGTCCTTGGCGAGCTTCATCTCGGTCAGCCCGCGCTCTTCCAGCAGCGCGTCGATGCGCCGGTGGATCTCCAGCCGGTGCGTGTAGTTCGTCATCTCGTGCCGTCGGTTCGTCACCGACTTCACGGCGGCCTTGGCGAAGACGTGCCAGAAGTACACCTGATTGGGGATCAGCGTGATGCGCTTCGCCGCGAGATACGCGTCGGCGATGAACATCAGGTCCTCGTAGAACATCCCCTTGGGAAAGCGGAGATCGTTCTCGATGAGGAATTCCCGGCGATAGCACTTGTTCGTCGACAGGGTGTCCCAGACGAACAGGTCCGGCAGCTCCGTGACGGACTCCAGGGTGCGGGTGGTGGAGTACAGCCAGGAGTACCACTCGTCGCGCTTCTGGTTACGGGTGTCCTTGTGCAGCCGCACGCACAGCCCGGAAACGATGTCCGAGCCGGTCTCCTCGGCGGCCTCCAGCATGTTCCGGCACGCGTTGACCTCCAGGACGTCATCGCTGTCCAGGAACATCACGTACTGCCCCGTGGTGTGCTGGATACCGAGGTTGCGGGGCTCACCGCCGGCACCGCTGTTCTCCGGGAGCTGGAAGGCCCGCACCCGCCCGGGGTGCTCGGCGGCCAGGCGCTGCGCGACGTCGAAGGAACTGTCGGTGCTGCAATCGTCGACGATCACCACCTCGACGTCCCGGAGCGTCTGATCCAGTACGGACCGGACAGCGGTCGGCAACCGGTCGGCGTCGTTGTAGACGATGACGACTACTGAGACGTCAGGCACAGGCACCTCAACCCTCTTCTCGCTGCTGGTATCCCGCCAGAATAGCCTTATCCCTCCCTGTGACCCGTGGATCATTCGCGCTCGGATCGCTGCCCGTGGTGACGGAAGAGTGAGGTGGGGACGGGGTGCCGGGTGCGCGGTTCACGACCGCGGCGTCGGCCGCCGACGGGGCCGGCCGCCGGAGCTGCGTCCGGCTGGGAGAGAGGACGGGCCGTGCCGCGATTCGGTTGCGTTCCGGACAACTGATGGGCCATTTGTGGGCTTTTTCATGCCGGCTCGCCGGCTTTTCCGTGCGGGTTGACCGGCCGGGCACCTCTGCGCGTTCCCGTACGTACTCCACGTAGCTGATTCGCGCTCCGCGGTTCCGGGAAGTCAGGGGAAGATCCTGCTGGAGAAGTAGGGACGCGTCTTTGCCAAGCCATTACGCTTGCGTCAAGGCCGCGCAGGGCGGCCATGGAGGAGTGAGATGAGGAGCAGCAACCCGGTCTTCTCGCGACGGGGGTTCAGCCGCGACACCGGCTACGCGGGCTTCAACGCGCCGCCGCAGGCCGGGGGCCCCACCGCGACCCCGTACGCCGGTGCGAACCCGTACGCGACCAATCCCTACGCCCAGGGCCAGCAGAGCGCCACCCAGGCACCGCCGCAGTACACGCCGCAGACGCGCCCGATGACGATGGACGATGTCGTCGCGCGCACGGGCATGACGCTCGGCACGGTGATCGCGGGTGCGACCGTCGGCTGGCTCTTCCTGACCGAGAACCTCGGCTTCGCGATCGGCGCGGGCCTTGTCGCGATGGTGCTGGGCTTCGTCCAGTCCTTCAAGCGCAAGCCGTCGCCGGCACTGATCCTGACCTACGCGGCGCTGGAGGGCCTCTTCCTCGGCGCGCTCAGCGGGTTCATCAACGATCTGCCGAAGATGAACGGCGCCCCCATGCAGGCGGTGCTGGGCACCATGGCGGTGTTCGTCGCCATGCTCATCGCCTACAAGACCGGGATCGTCCGGGTCACCGCCCGCTTCACCCGCTTCGTGATGATCGCCGCCCTCGGCTTCGTGCTGCTGTCGATGGTCAACGTGCTGTTCATGGTGTTCGGCGGGGGTGACGGCCTCGGCTTCCGCAGCGGTGGCCTCGGCATCCTCTTCGGCATCGTGGGCGTGGTCCTCGGCGCGCTCTTCCTGGCGCTGGACTTCAAGCAGGTCGAGGACGGTATCGCCTACGGCGCGCCGCGTGAGGAGTCCTGGCTGGCGGCGTTCGGCCTGACCCTGACGCTGGTGTGGATCTACATGGAGATGCTGCGGCTGATCTCGATCCTGCGCGACTGACGAACCGGTCGGCACCGGGTCGTCCGAGCCGTGTCAGGAGGGACCGCGCGCGAGCGGTCGTAAAAAGGGTCCGCGGGCAGAATGCCCGCGGACCCTTCGGCGTCCCGGCCCGGCGTCGCGTGGTCAGCGCTTGCGGGCGGCGCGCCTGAGGTCGTGCTCGTGGACGATCGCCTTGGCATGTCCGTACGCGAGGTTGTGCGCGCCGCGCAGCCAGCTGACCCTTTCGTCGAAACGGAGGAGGGCGGGGCCTTCGTCAACGGTGCGGAGCCAGTCGGTGACTTCCCGGCCGGTGCACTGGGGGATACGGGAGAGCAGGTTCCGGTGGGTCTCCTCGGAGAAGAGCTGAGACATCGGCGCCTCCGGACGCGGTCGGTGCGGGTCCTTCAGCCCACCGTGCCCGAGCGTTCGGGCGTTGGCAACCACCCCGCGGTGGCGCATAGGCTCGCCAGGTGCTTGACGTGATGCCTTTGCAGAATGCCGTGGACGCCCTCGCCGACCGCCTCCGGGCGCTGCCGCAGAGCACCCTCGGCCGCGGCGCGGCGGCCGAAGGGCTCGCGCTGGCACGGGAACTGGCGGTGCGCGCGCAGCGGATCGAGTCCCCGGGGCGGGCGCCGTACACGCTGCCGGACGTCGGCATGTTCGCGGTCGGCGACCAGCTCGCGGTGGCCGGCCACGACCTCGTCGAGGCGCTGCGGGACGCGGACGCGACCCCGGCCGAGGACGCGAAATGGGTCCCCGCCGAGGAACTGGCCCAGGCCGTGCGGCGGGTCCGGGAGGCGGCGGAGCGCGTCTAGTGCCGTGACCGGCGATGTTCGCCCCGTGCGGAGCGCCGTCCGGTGCGTGCGATCGCAAGGCGGCCGGAAGTCCTTGCAGCGGAGCTACCAGGACTTCCGGCCAACGCGGCGAGCGTGCGTGCTGGGCGGCGCGACGGGGCAGAGCTCGCCGGGAGGGGGACCAGCCAGGGCGTGACGTCGGCGCGTCGCCCGTACCGCGGGGCCCGGCACGGCAGCGCGGGCCGGGCGCGCGCGGTACGGCCGGTTTCCGCTCCGTCCGCCGCGCCCTGCCGGGTCAGAGCGAGGCGATGACGCGGTCGGCCAGGATGTAGACGCTCTCCTGGCGGCCCTCGCCCCAGGCGAAGGTCAGGGCGTACGCGCCGGAGATGCCGGAGCCGCCCAGCAGCACCGGGCGATGGCCCGCGCGCAGTGCGGCGCCGACGCTCTCGGCGGTCTCGCGGTGCCCGGGGGTCAGACAGAGCGTGGTGCCGTCGGTGAAGACATAGACGTCCAGCGTGCCCAGCGGGCCGGGGCGGACGTCCGCGAGCGGGGTGCCCTGCCGGGACAGCTCCTCCAGGCGCGCGACGGTGCGCTCGTGGTCGCCGATGACGGGGGTGGGGGAGAACTCCGGGTGCGAGGGGTGACGCCGGCGGGCGGCGGCCAGCTCCGCGGACTCGGCCTCCTCGACGGGCCCGAACTCCGGGCCGTCCAGGGCCTCCAGGGCCTCGACGGACTCCAGCGCGCCCATCGGCTCCAGGGCGTCCGGGCCCAGCAGCGGTTCCAGACCGGCCAGGTCCGCCTGCCGGGGCAGGAACGGCTGGCCGTCGAGCCGGTCCAGGTCGAGCCGCTCGGACAGTTCGCGCCCGTCCGCGCGGGCGTCCAGCGGGCTCTCCTCGCCGAGGCCGATCAGCCCGCCGAGCAGGGACGGCGCGTCGGCGGCGTCCCGGGCCTCCTGGGCGGCCCAGAACGCGCGGGCCTCGGCCAGTTCGCGCTCCCGCTCCTCGGCCAGCGCGTCCGCGACGGCGGCACGTATATCGGCGAGCGGTGTCTCGGCGACCGGGGTGGCGCGGGCGGCCGGGATGGCCGCCCCGGCGGCGGTGGCGGTGGTGGTGGTGGTGGTGTCCGTGCGGGCGGCGACCAGCTCGGCGTGCAGGTCGGTGAGCTGGCGGCGCAGCGCGCGGACGGTGTGCAGGGCCGCCGCGCCCAGCGCCACGGCGAGGGCCGCGGCCAGTAGCAGGACGAGGGTGATGAGGCTCATGCGTCCTCCCCGCTTCGCTCGACTGCCCCGTAGGCGCGGGGCGCGCACCTGTTTGTGGTTCCCTCGACGCGCTCGCTCACTGGCGTACTCCTGATAGCAGAATGTCCCCCGACTTCCTACCTCAGCCTGACGGTCGACGGCGACCGTTCACAGTGCGCTTTGTCCTGAAATGGGTGGGGCTTTGGGCCCGGTGCGCCCCGGGGCCCCCCTTTTGACCTGCGAGAACACGGCTCCCCCAGGTGATTGGTCACAATCCTGGGGGAGATTCGGTCGCGATCTTGTTACTTGGGTGACGCGCATCACGCGGGGTCGCTGTGCGTGCCTGGACGGGAGCGAAGGGTGTATACGGAGGGGGAGTTGGGGCCGTACGTCGCGTCCGGCCGCTCTTCCCTTCCCGCCCCTGCCGCCCTCCCCGGCCCTCCGCTGCGGCTCAGCCGCACGGGTTCGTCGGTCGGGCTCCTGGCCGCGCGTTCGTCGGTCGGGCTTCGCTTCGCTTGCGCTGCGGGCAGGTGCCGGGCACTCGTTCCTCGCACCCGGCCCCTACCCTCCGCTCCAGCTCAGCTCAGCCGCTCCAGCACCATCGCCATGCCCTGGCCGCCGCCCACGCACATCGTCTCCAGGGCGAACTGCTTGTCGTGCCACTGGAGGGAGTTGATCAGGGTGGTGGTGATGCGGGCGCCGGTCATGCCGAAGGGGTGGCCGACGGCGATGGCGCCGCCGTTGACGTTCAGGCGGTCCAGGTCGATGCCCAGGGCGCGGTAGGAGGGGATCACCTGGGCGGCGAACGCCTCGTTGATCTCGACCAGGTCGATGTCGGAGACCGACAGGCCGGCGCGGGCCAGCGCCTGCTTGGACGCCTCGACCGGGCCGTACCCCATGATCTCGGGGGAGAGGGCGGAGACGCCGGTGGAGACGATCCGGGCCAGCGGGGTCAGGCCCAGCTCGCGCGCCTTGGTGTCGGACATGATCACCAGCGCCGCGGCGCCGTCGTTCAGCGGGCAGCAGTTGCCGGCCGTCACCAGACCGTCGGGGCGGAAGACCGGCTTGAGGCCCTGGACACCCTCCATGCTGACCCCGGCCCGCGGGCCGTCGTCCTTGCTGACGACCGTGCCGTCGGGGAGCGTGACGGGGGTGATCTCCCGCTCCCAGAACCCGTCCTTGATCGCCTGCTCGGCGAGGTTCTGGGACCGTACGCCGAACTCGTCCATGTCCTGGCGGGTGATGCCCTTGAGGCGGGCGAGGTTCTCCGCGGTCTGGCCCATCGCGATGTACGCGTCCGGGACCAGGCCGTCGGCGCGCGGGTCGTGCCAGTCGGTGCCCCCCTGCTCGGCGCGGGCGGCGGTGCGGGCCTCGGCGTCGGCGAAGAGCGGGTTGTGGGTCTCCGGCAGGCCGTCGGAGCTGCCCTTGACCGAGCGGGAGACCATCTCGACGCCGGCCGAGATGAAGACATCGCCCTCGCCCGCCTTGATGGCGTGCATCGCCATCCGGGAGGTCTGGAGGGAGGACGAGCAGTAGCGGGTGACCGTACAGCCGGGGAGGTGGTCCATCCCCATCTGGACGGCCACGATCCGGCCGAGGTTGTGGCCCTGTTCGCCGCCGGGCAGTCCGCAGCCGAGCATCAGGTCGTCGATGTCGGCGGGGTCCAGCTCGGGGACCTTGGCGAGGGCGGTTTCGATGATCTTCGCGGTCAGGTCGTCGGGACGCAGCTCCTTGAGCGAGCCCTTGAAGGCGCGGCCGATCGGGGAACGGGCGGCTGAGACGATCACGGCTTCGGGCATCACGGCTCCTGGGGGCGGGAAGGGGGCGGACTGTGAGGGAAGTTACCCGTACGTAGTGCCGAGGTCACGGGGTGCGCGCTGTGATGCGGGACTCTTTTCTAAGCGGGCGCTTATGCGGGTGTGTGCGTGGCTGTGTGTAGGTGGCTGTGCGTGCGACGCGGACGTGGGTGCGGGGCGTCTACTGCGTCACCGGTGGACCCGGGGCGGTCTCCGCGGCCGGCAGCTGACGGCGCCTGCGGTGCTTGAGCAGCGCCCAGGGGGCGCGGGCGGCGGCCACCTCCGTACCGCCCTCGGCGGCGGCCTCCGCGGCCGCCTGCTCGACCGGCAGGATGTCCTCGTGGCGGGCCGGCTCCGGCCGTTCGTCCTCCGGCCACAGGCCGAGCGCCGCGCACAGCGTCGGCAGCATGGCCATCGCGGCGGTGGCGTAACCCTCCGCCGACGGATGGTAGTTGTCCGGGCCGAACAGCTCCCGCGGCCGCGCCTCGAACTCGGGGCCGAGCAGCGCCCCGAGCGAGACCGTCCGGCCGCCGCTCTCGACCACGCCGATCGTCTGGGCGGCCGCGAGCTGCCGGGAGAGCCGGCGGGCCACCCAGCGCAGCGGCTGGTAGACCGGCTCGATGGTGCCCAGGTCGGGGCAGGTGCCGACGACGACCTCGCAGCCCGCCGCGCGCAGGGTGCCCACCGCCTCGGACAGATGGTGTACGGACCGCGCGGGCGGCATCCGGCGGGTGACGTCGTTCGCGCCGATCATGATGACGCAGACGTCCGGGACCGCGTCACCGTCCGCCAGCAGCAGTGCCACCTGGCGCTCCAGATCGTCGGACCGGGCGCCGGGCAGCGCCACGTTGCGGAAGTCCACCGGCAGTTCGGCGAGCGCGGCCAGGCCGGAGGCGAGCAGCGCGCCCGGGGTCTGGTGGGCGCGGTGCACGCCCTGGCCGGCGGCGGTGGAGTCGCCGAGGAAGCCGAGCCGCAGCGGTGGCCGGTCGGTGCGGTGGCCGAAGGCGGCGCCGTAGCGGCCGTCGGCGCAGGGCGGCGTGTCGCTGGAGTTGCCGACCGTGCGGCGGGCCAGCCGGACCTCGGTCAGCAGCACCCCGGCGGCGGCGACACCGAGCAGCCCTATCCCGCCGCCGCCGACCGCGGCGGCGGTCGCGATCCGCCGTGCCACCCTCGCCCTGGACATCGTCATCGGCATAGGCCGGGCACCTTCCCGTGCTGTGCGTGCGCCGCGGCCGGGCCGGCCGCGGCGCTCCCCGATCGACGGGACTCCGGAGCCGGGCCCGTCCCCGGAGGCCGTACGCGATGCCCCTGCCCGGGGCCCGCGTGCGGCAGCCGTACCCGGCGGGTCTCCGCCGGCTCCGCGCCCGGACCCCGTGCTCCGCATCCGTACAACAGGTTGTTGCCCCGTCGGGCACGGAACGCAACGCACCGGACCTCTTCCGGGCACGGGCAATAGGCTGGTCGGATGGGCGCAGGACAGCGTGCCCCCGACCGCGGAGACCACCGTGCAGTTTTACGAATCGATGATTGAGCTTGTCGGCAATACCCCGCTGGTGCGGCTCAACAGCGTCACCAAAGGAATCCAGGCCACCGTCCTGGTGAAGGTCGAGTACTTCAATCCGGGCGGGTCCGTCAAGGACCGGATCGCGGTACGGATGATCGAGGCCGCCGAGCAGTCGGGCGAGTTGCAGCCGGGCGGCACCATCGTCGAGCCGACCTCCGGGAACACCGGTGTGGGGCTGGCGATCGTGGCCCAGCAAAAGGGCTACAAGTGCATTTTCGTGTGCCCCGACAAGGTGTCGACGGACAAGATCAATGTGCTGCGGGCGTACGGGGCGGAGGTGGTGGTCTGCCCGACCGCCGTGGACCCCGAGCACCCCGACTCGTACTACAACGTCTCCGACCGCCTGGTGCGCGAGACGCCCGGCGCCTGGAAGCCCGACCAGTACAGCAACCCGAACAACCCGCGCTCGCACTACGAGACCACCGGCCCCGAGCTGTGGGAGCAGACGGACGGACGGCTGACCCACTTCGTGGCGGGCGTCGGCACCGGCGGCACCATCAGCGGCACCGGCCGCTATCTGAAGGACGCCAGCGAGGGCCGGGTCAGGGTGATCGGCGCCGACCCGGAGGGCTCGGTCTACAGCGGTGGCTCCGGGCGCCCGTATCTGATCGAGGGCGTCGGCGAGGACTTCTGGCCGACCGCGTACGACCGTACGGTCGCGGACGAGATCGTGGCGGTCTCGGACAAGGACGCCTTCCAGATGACCCGGCGGCTGGCCAAGGAGGAGGGGCTGCTGGTCGGCGGCTCCTGCGGGATGGCGGTGGTGGCCGGTCTGGAGGTCGCCGCGCGGCTCGGCCCGGACGATGTGGTGGTCGTCCTGCTGCCGGACAGCGGCCGTGGCTACCTCTCCAAGATCTTCAATGACGAGTGGATGGCCGACTACGGCTTCCTGGAGGAGAGCGGCACCGCGGCGCGGGTGAGCGATGTGCTCCAGCACAAGGAGGGCGCACTGCCCTCGCTCGTGCACATGCACCCGGAGGAGACGGTCGGCGAGGCGATCGAGGTGCTGCGCGAGTACGGCGTCTCGCAGATGCCGATCGTCAAGCCGGGCGCCGGGCACCCCGATGTGATGGCCGCCGAGGTCGTCGGCTCGGTGGTCGAGCGCGAGCTGCTGGACGCCCTGTTCACCCAGCGCGCGTCGCTCGGCGACCCCCTGGAGAAGCACATGTGCCCGCCGCTGCCGCAGGTCGGCTCGGGCGAGCCGGTCGCCGATCTGATGGCGGTCCTGGAGGGCGCCGACGCGGCGGTCGTCCTGGTCGAGGGGAAGCCGAAGGGCGTGGTGAGCCGCCAGGACCTGCTGGCCTTTCTGGCGCGGGCGGTCAAGTAGGCGGGTTGCCGGGCGCGCCGGTCGCGGCGGCTGTGTGGGCCGCGCCGGCTGCCCGGCTCCGGCCGGGACCGGCCGGAGCGTCAGCGGGCCGGGCCCGCCCCGTGCTGCGCGGCGAGCGCGGTGATGCGGGCGGCGAGGGCGGTGTCCTTCCCGGTGATCGCGCCCCCGGCGTCATGGGTGTTCAGGGCGAACGAGACCGTGCCGTAGAGGATCCGGATCGCGGCGTGGTGGTTGGCGTCGTCCTCGGCGGCGGCGACGGCCGCGTACAGGCCGGGCACCGCCGTCCGGTCCGCCGTGAACGTCGCCGTCAGGCTGCCGTCCTGTACGGACCAGCCGGGCAGGCCGGCCAGGGCGGTATCCAGCTCGGCACCGGTCAGCGGGGGAGTGGGCACGTGGTCTCCTTCGGGTCGGGCGGTCGGTGCGGTGGGGGTGACAGGACGGCGGTGCGGTCGGACGGCTGAGCCGTCGGGCTCACGCGGCCCCGGGTGCCGGGGCCCTGGGGCGATCTTGTCGCCCGCCCGCCGGCGGACGCGGGAGCGGGACCCGTCCGGGGCGGCGCGTGTCGGACGGCCCGGCGCCGCCCGGATCCGCCGGGAAGCGCCGGGAAGCGCTGGGCTGGGCCGAACGCTTCCGTACCCGGTCCGGTGTCAAGTAACCGTCAGGGAACGGGCCGTCGGCGCAAGGCGCACGTAAGTGTCACGTCCGCGCAGCACGGGCTTAACACTCGTCCGGCACAGTGAGGACCACGGCGATACGGACTTCCGGAGCGGCTCCCGGACTCCACGATCGTCGGGACGCGGGACCGGCCCTGACCCGGTTCGCATCCCTTGCGGGGACCGCCGTCGTCCCGCCCCCGGTCCGCCGGGGTGCGGTGGTCCCCGCAACACTCTTCTCTCCGCTGATTTCCGGGCCGTTTTCCCGGCGGTCTTCCCGGTGGCTTTCCCGGCCGTTCCGCCAGGCAGTTCCCGGCTCCTGCCGCCGCGCCGGGGCACCTGCCCGACCGGACCGCTGCCCCGCGCTCCCCCCGCCTCGCCCCCGCTCACCGGCCTTCCGGTGCGGTCAGTCCCACTCGCCGTCGCCGCGGGGCGCGCGGGGCCGCAGCAGGCTCCGCAGCCCCCTGCTGTGCACCGCGTTGACGCCGAGGACGCCGACCCAGGAGATGAGCAGACCGGTCAGCCCGGCGTTCACCGCGGCGATCGCGGACAGCGGGATGGCCAGCACCAGCGAGACCGTGGCGACCGCGAACCGCTCGGCGAAGCCGCCGGCGGCGGAGCCGGTCCCGCCGCCGGTCAGGCCGTCGCCGCGCCGGGGCGGTGACGTACCGCGCGCCACCTGTATCTGCTGCTCGGCCAGTTGCCGCCGCACCCGCTGGTCGACGGACTTGTCCAGCTTCTCCAGGAAGGACTCCACCAGCTCCGACTCGTACTCCGGCCCCAGCTCTTTGCGTGTCTGGAGGGTCGCGTCGAGTTCTTTCCTCAGGTCGGGGTCGTGTGTCGCCATGCTGCCGAGATTACGGGTGGCCGCGTCGCAGGTCGGTAGGGCTAGCCCCCCAATCCGACGGGGGCCGTCGCCCCCGGCCGCCCGTCCGCCGGGCCGTCCGGATCCGGGACCCGTGCCGTGTCGCGGCGGGCGACGGCCCAGTAGAGGGCGGCCGGGACGGCGAGGCCGATCAGCCAGGAGATGTCCGCGCCGCCGAGCGGTGCCACCAGGGGGCCGGTGTAGAAGTGCGTGGCGAGGAACGGGAACTGGGCCAGGACACCGAGGACGTAGACGGTCAGGGCTCCGGCGTTCCAGGCGCCGTAGCGGCCGGCGGGATCGCCGAGTGCCGGGATGTCGTACCGCTCCTTGGAGATGAGGTAGTAGTCGACGAGGTTGATCGCCGACCACGGGGTGAAGAAGGTCAGCAGGAAGAGCAGGAAGTCCTTGAACGAGGCGAGGAAGGAGTCCTTGCCCAGCAGGGCCACGGCGGTGCCGGCGACCATGATTCCGGCGATGTACAGGGACCGGGCGCGCGGTGAGACCGTGGGGGCGCCGCTCCCGGCCGCCCCGGGGCGGCGGAAGCCGCTGACGCTGGTGACCAGCGACATGAAGCCGCCGTAGGTGTTGAGGATGTTGATGGTGAGCTTGCCGAGGGCGATGACGAAGTAGAGGAGCGCGGCGGTCAGACCGGTGCCGCCGAGGCCGACGAGGTACGTGACCTCGTGGCCCACGAAGGCGGCGGGGGCGGCGGCCGCCGCCAGCACGCCGAAGGCCATCGACCACTGCGCGCCGAGCACCGAGCCGGACAGCGTCCACCAGAAGGTGGCGCGCGCCGAGGTGTGGCGCGGGAGGTAGCGCGAGTAGTCGGCGACGTACGGGCCGAACGCCAGCTGCCAGGAGGCCGACAGGGAGACGGCGAGCAGGAAGACGGGCAGGCCGAAACCGCGGTCGTGGAGCAGGTCGGCGAGGTCGGCGCGCTGGAGGAGACGCGCGCCCAGGTAGACGAAGGCGAGCGCGCAGACGAGGCCGGCGATCCGGCCGAGGACGTGGACCAGGCGGTAGCCGACGGCCGCGGCGACGGCGGTGACCACGGCGAAGAGGACGATGCCGGGCGTCTCGCCGAGGTGGGTGAGCCGGCCGACCGCCTGACCGGCCAGTACGGT
This sequence comes from Streptomyces sp. x-80, assembly GCF_046549095.1. Classification (NCBI taxonomy): domain Bacteria; kingdom Bacillati; phylum Actinomycetota; class Actinomycetes; order Kitasatosporales; family Streptomycetaceae; genus Streptomyces; species Streptomyces sp. x-80. The sequence continues at coordinate 89,666 of NZ_JAJPWM010000002.1, read as the reverse complement.
GCCGCTGGCGAAGAACCCGAGGTACATCACGATGACCAGCGCGAGCGGGACCACCGCGCCGCGGACGCCGAACTGGGCGCGCGAGGTGATCATCTGCGGCAGCCCCAGGCGGGGGCCCTGCGCCGCGTGCAGGGCCATCACCGCACCGCCCAGGAGGTTGCCGAGCAGCAGGCCGATCAGTGCCCAGAAGGCGTTCGCCCCGAAGACGACGGCCAGCGCGCCGGTGATGACGGCGGTGATCTGGAGATTGGCGCCGAGCCAGAGCGTGAACTGGCTGAAGGGGCGCCCGTGCCGTTCCTCGTCGGGGACGACGTCGATCGAGTGCCGTTCCACCACACCTGCCATGGGTGCCGCCTCCCCGAGCCGCCTGTATGGGTTCATGCAGGATCGACGCAGGTGAATGGAAGGTCAATAGGCCGGGGGCAGTTGGTGATCAATGGATTGCTGATCGCCGGTCGCTGTGGCGGACGGGCGGGGCGGTGGCCGGGTGCGGGTCCGGCGAGTTGTACGGCCCGGACGGTCGGCGGACGATGGGTGGAGCGCGGGGGCGAACAGGTGCGGGGTGAGCCATGGCGACACCTTCAGCGGATGTGGGCGGCAGCCGCCCGCGGGGCGGGCCGGCGGAATCCGGATCGCGGCACGGTCCGGCGGAATCCGGCGGGCGCGAGACGGTCATTCGTACCGAGGGTCTGACGAAGGTCTACCCCAAGACGGGTTTCGCGGCGGTGGACCGGCTGGATCTCCGGGTCTACCGGGGCGAGATCTTCGGTCTGCTGGGCCCCAACGGCGCCGGCAAGACCACCACGGTCGGCATGCTGACCACCCGGGTGGTGCCCACCGGGGGCTCGGCGTACATCGGGGACATCGATGTGATCGCCCACCCGGCGCTCGCCAAGCAGATCAGTGCCGTGGTCACCCAGGAGAACACCCTGGACCGCGCGCTGACCGTCTGGGAGAACCTCTACTACCACGGTCTGCTCTTCGGCATTCCCAGCCGCCGGTCCCGCCGCCAGGCCGATGAACTCCTCGAACGGTTTCACCTGTCCAAATGGTCGGCGGCATCGGTGTACGCGCTGTCCGGCGGTATGGCCCAGCGGCTGCTGGTGGCACGGGCGATATTCCACCGGCCGGCCGTGCTCTTTCTGGACGAGCCGACCGCGGGGCTCGATCCGCAGAGCCGGCTGGCGCTCTGGGACGTACTGGACCGGCTGATCGCCGACGGCCAGACCATCCTGCTCACCACGCACAACATGGAAGAAGCCGACCATCTCTGCGACCGGGTGGCGATCATCGATCACGGCAGAATTCTGGCCCTCGGCAATCCGGGCGCGCTCAAGGAGAGCGTCGGGGCCGACACCGTCGTCACGGTCGCCACCAGTGGTGACACCGGTGAACTGGCGGACCGGCTCCAGCGGGACATCGGCAATGTGGTGCGCATCCGCCCGGTCGACGGCGGCGTCGAACTCCAGGTGAAAGGGAACGACCGGATTCTCTCCCGGGTCGTGGCGAGCGCCGAGGCCGGCGGGTTCGATCTCGTCGATCTCTCGATTTCCGAAAGCAGCCTGGAGACGGTGTTCATCGGTCTCACCGGAAAGGAGCTGAGGGACTGATGGCCCGCTCCGCCACGCCTTCGGTGCCGGCCCGCCCGGCCGACGGCCGTATCACCGTACGGCCCGCCCGGTCCGCGGCGGCGTCGAGCCGCTCGGCCCTGGTGGCGCTCATCCGGCGGGATCTCGCGGTGCTCGGCAAGAACTTCGGCGAGTTCGTGGGCCGCACCCTCATGCAGCCCTTCCTGCTGGTCTTCGTCTTTCTCTATGTCTTCCCCACCATCGGCCAGGGCATCGGTTCGAGCGGTGGCCGGGCCGGTGAATCGGCGTTCGCCACCGTCCTGGTGCCGGGCGTGGTCTCGATCGCCATCATGTTCCAGGGCATTCAGTCCGTGGCCATTCAGATGTCCACGGAGTTCGGCTACACCCGGGAGATCGAGGACCGGGTGCAGGCGCCGTGCCCGATCTGGCTGGTGGCCATCGCCAGGGTCCTGTCGGGTGCGGCCCAGGGGCTGATCTCCGCGGTCATCGTGCTGCCGATCGCGGCGGTGGTGCACGCACCGGGCGTCCACGCGGAGCTGAGCATCCACTGGTGGATCGTGATCACGCTGATTCCGCTGGCCTGTATCACCATGACCTCGCTCGGACTGCTGCTGGGCACCACCTTCCAGCCCCGGAACATCGGCCTCATGTTCGGGTTCGTGGTATTGCCGCTGGTCTTTCTGGGCGGCACCTATTATCAGTGGACCAAACTTTCCATGGTCCATATAGGCGGATTCCACTGGCTCCAGATCCTGGTGCTCGTCAACCCCTTGATCTACCTCACCGAGGGAATGCGGGCAGGCTTCACCGAGACCTCACACATGCCTCTCTATATCGTCTACCCGGCGCTCGTGGCGCTCTGCGCGCTCTTCCTCGGTCTGGGCCTCCGCAATTTCCGCCGCCGCGTACTGTCCTGACGAATCCGCCCCGGGATATCCCGCCCCTGGGACTTCCCGGACGCCGTATCACGCGAGCGGGTTGGGCAGGGATGCCCACAGGTCGCCCGGGGACATTCCTTCCAGGCGCATCAACGTGAGTGCCTTGACCGGCAGTTCCGCGCCGAACAACGCCGCACGGTCGGCGCGGCTTTCCCCGGTGGCGGGCAGCTCGTCGTAGGTACGGCGGGCCGCGGCGGCGACGGCGGCCCACAGCCGCGCCTCGGCGTTCCGGTCGCCCTCGGCGAGCGCGGAGACCAGGCTGCTCAGCGTGGTCCCGATCAGATGGCCGAAGAGCTTGCTGCGCAGCAGCGCCGGGTCGTCGCTGAGCATCTTGCCGCCGAGGGGCGGCACCGTGAACCCGTGGTGCGCCAACCTGGCGGGGCTCATGCGGACGTCGGCCAGGTCGCGGTAGACGAAGCGGCATGGCCGGGCGTCTTCGTCGAGGACGACCAGCAGATTCTGCCCGTGCGCCGCCAGCGCCACGCCCCAGGAGAGCAGGCGCAGCATCGGGGGCAGCACCGACCGGGCGAAGGACGCCAGCCAGTCGACGGTGTGCCGGCCGGCTCCGGCAGCGGTCATCAGCGAGCGGATCAGCGGCGGTCCGCCGTCGGCCGGGCGCGCGGTGAGCGCCGCCACCGGCACCAGTGTCTCGCCCGCGCGCAGGCGTGCGGCATCGGACGGTGACTCGCGCAGCAGGGCGGCGAGGTCCGTGCTGGGCGCGCCGTCCACGACGGCGGAGGCCGCGGCGAGGTTGCGGGCGATCCCGAGCCCGCCGTCCAGCCGCCCCACGACCTCCGACAGCAGCGCGGACAGCGGCGCGCTGTTGGTGACCGCACCTGCCGAGATGTCCCGGACCTGGCTGGTCATCCGCATGGTGAGCGCCGTCTTGAGGTGCGGCCCCCCGGTGAGCGGGGCGAAGGTCCGCACGGTCATCAGCGGGCGGGCGCGGATCGCTCCGACGGCGAACGGCAGGTGCCCGAGCTCCGGCAGCACATGCCGGCTCTGCCAGGGGTGTACGGGCAGCAGCAGCCGGTCACCGTCCCGCAGCCGGGCCGGCCACGTCCCCGCGACGCGGCAGCGGTCGGCCGGGACCGCGACCAGATCCACACCGACGACCGGCCGGTGCTCCGGCCCGTAGGCCAGCTGGTCGGCCACCGAGAAGCCGGGGCGGCTGCGGCAGCAGGGGTGGTACGGATGGCCGTCGACGACGCTCTGCTCGAAGTGCGCGAGCGAGCGATCGGCCTCGTCCGTCCCCGCCACCCCGGCATCGGCGGCCCCCGCCAGGGAGAGCGCCAGAGAGGCCACGCTGTGGTCCAGTTCGGCCGTGAGGGCGGCGGCACCGGGCATCCCGATGGCGGCGAGCAACTCGGCGGGATGGGCGTACGCCCGGCCGTCCAGCCGCACCGTCGGCCGGTCCTCGGGCGTGCCGAGATCGTGCGGCAGCCGGGGCGGTCCGCTCAGCACCCGGCCGTCGCCGAGTCCGGCGCTGCCGCGGCGCCCGTCACGCACCGCCACGCCCGGCAGCGGTTCGTACAGCAGCGCACGCCACAGGCGCCCGAGGACGGCGGCGCGCGCCGGGGGCAGCGCGTCGGCGTAGGCGCCGGAGAGGCCGGGGCGCACGGCGGCCAGTTCGGCGGCGAAGGCTGCCTCAAGCGCGCGCGGCGTCGGATGCGGCGAGTCGTGGCTGGAGTCGGGATTCACAAAAGGTCGCCACCCTCTCGATTTTGCGGAAAATCGCGATCACGAACCGTCAATGGCTCATTTGCGCGGGGTGCGAAAGCGGAGTGCTCATGAATGAATGGCCTGCCGGCGTCCGGTGTGTGGCGCCCGGCGGTGCAAGGCGCCGGCGTTGTGCTTAATATGAGAATAATGGGTTATGCGTATGGAGTATGGACACTGACGCACCCGGGAAGGCGCTGGCATGGGTGATGTCCGGGACTGCGCCGATGCCCTCTCGGCCACCGCGCTCCTCAACTGCCTGATCCGTGAGGTGGCCCGGCCCGAGCGGTGCCAGGGCGAGCCCGACGGCCACCTCACCTACCGGCTTCCGGCGACCGGCCGCCTGTTGCGGGTGCGGGCCGGGCGCAGCCCCGGCGAGCCCCGCCTGCGAGTCGCCGAGGGCTGGCGTCCGCTGGCGTTCGAGGCTCTCGTGGCGCTCGTCGCGGAGGAACTCCGTCTGCACACGGGCATCGCCAACACCACGCTCCCCACCGAGATCACCGACAGCCGGGACGTCATCGCGGCCGTGCTGGACGCACGCGAGTCCGAGAGCCCGCCCAAGGACCTGTACCTCCGTTCCGAACAGGCGCTCCTCGCCGGACACCGGTACCACCCCGCCCCCAAGGCCCGTGGCGCGGGCGCCCCGGACAGCTGGCTGCCCTACGCGCCCGAGGCGTACGCCCGGTTCCCGCTGGCGGTGCTCGGCGTCCGTGCCGACCTGGTCGCCGAGGACGGCGACCCCTCGGCCCTGGACGTCATCGGCACACCGCCGCTGGACGGCTACCGGCTGCTCCCCGCGCACCCCTGGCAGCTCGACCTGCTCGGTGACCTGCCCGCGTTCCACGACGGGCGCCTGCTGCGGCTGGGGGAGACCGACATCCCCGCCGTACCGACCTCCTCACTGCGCACGGTGTACCTGCCGGACTCCGACCTGTTCTGCAAGTTCAGCCTGGACGTACGGATCACCAACGACATCCGCCGCCTGTGGCTGCGCGATCTGCGGTGGCTGCGGGTGATCGACGAGCTCCTGGACACGGTCTTCGACGACCTTCCGCCGCGCTCGCCGACGGCGGCCGTCCTCGCCGACCGGGGCTACCGCACCGCCGATCCCGGCGGTCAGGACGTCTACGAGGCGCTGGCCGTGGTCGTGCGCGATGGCGTGTGGACGCACCTCGGACCAGGGGTGACACCGCTGCTCGCGGCGGGCGTCAGCGAGGGCTTCCCCGGCAACCCGCTCGACGGCACGACCCCGGAGCGGGCACTCATCTGGTGGCAGCGGTACCTCGACCACGTGGTTCCGCCGGTGCTCCACGCCTGTCTGCGGCACGGGGTGGTGCTGGAATGCCATCTCCAGAACGTCCTGGTCTGCGTGGACGAGACCGGCCTCCCGGTGCAGGCGCTCTTCCGCGACCACGAAGGGGTCAAGCTCATCGCGGACGAACACCGCGATCTGCTGGGCCGCTTCGGGCCGCGGACACCCGCCCCCGGAGTGACCGCGGCCCACGGCTGGGAACGGCTGACGTACTGCCTGGTGACCAACAACCTCTCCGAGATCGCCGGCGCGATCGGCGAACGCCATCCGGAACTCGGCGGTGAGCTGTGGCGGCGGGCACGGTCGGTGTTCGCCGACTACGCGACGGAGAACGGCGATCCCCCCGAGATCCGGCGCCTGCTCGCCGCCCCGCACATCCCCGCCAAGGCCAATCTCCTGCTGCGCTGGCTCGATGCCGACGGCGCGAGCGCCCGTTACGTCGCTCTCCTCAATCCGCTGCGCGGCCCCGTACGGTGACGACGTGACGGCGGCGGCACGACCACCGGCCCCCGGCGCGGGACGCCCCCGCCGCCGTATGCGGCGCATCGCGCACGGCGGCGGGGTCGCCTCATGGGGTGGCGCCTCCCGGCCGGCCGACTCCCCGGCCGCCGTGGGCGACGACGTTCCGCTGCTGGACCCCGAACGGAACCTGCTGGGCATGCCGGGCGCGCCGGGGCACCCGCCGGCCGGGGTGGAACGGGTTCGGCGGGCCCATCAGGAGGTGCGGGCCCGGATCCGGGCGGACCGGCTGATGGACGCGGCGGCACCCCCCGACGGGACCGGCGGCGAGCTGTTCCGTGCCATGCCCGGGGTCGCCATGGTGCATCCGCCGGCCGAACCCGAACTGCGGTGGCGGGTCACGAACGCCGTGCAGTGCCTGGAACGCCTGGTCCGGCGCTACCCGTACGACGCGGAGTTGCAGGAGTTCCTGGACGTGCCGCAGGAGTTCCGGCCATGGATCCTGCGCGAGACGGCGCCGGAGCGCTTGCGGGTCGACTTCTGCCGCCTGGATCTGCTCGGCAGCACTCTGGGCACGGTGCGCGTACTGGAGTTCAACGCGAGCAGCCCCGGCGGGATGATCTCCGTGGGCACGGTGAACCGCTACTGGCGCCAGTCGTCGCTGGGCGGGCTGCTGACGGAGTGGGGCGTTCCCGACGCGCCGTTCGAGCGGCCCGAATGGTTCGCCGACTGGCTGACTGGCTACGGCCGCGACCACGGAGTGGCCGAGGAGGACCGCCGCAGCATCGGGTTGTTCCATCACCGGTCGACCACCGGGTACGAGATGGCGCAGGTGAGCGCGCAGTTGCGTCGGCGGGGCTGTACGCCGGTGGCGCTGGAGCCGGCCGACCTCGCCTCCGACAGCCCATTGCGCCTGGGGTACTTGAAATACTTCCCGCTCGATGTGCGGAAGATCGAAAGCTGGGAAACCTTCTGCGCGCGGCTGACGGCGAAGCGGCTCCGGGTACCCAATCCCCTCGCGGAACGCTGGGTCGCGGAGAACAAACTGTGCCTGGCCGCGCTCTCCGACCCCCGCTTCCGGCGCCTGTTCACGCCGCGGCAGCGGGCGGCACTCGACGCGTTCGTACCGTTCAGCCGCAAACTGGGCGACGGCGTCAGCACGGCGGAAGCCGTCTCGGAGCGCGCGCGGTTCGTACTGAAAGCGCCGTACGGATGCCGTGGCGAGTCCGTGGTCATCGGTGCGGAGACGCCCCCCGAGGAGTGGCAGCAGCTGGTACGGGGCCCGGACCGCCGGGGGTGGCTGGTCCAGGAGCGGATCGGCACGCCGGTGGTCGAGGTGACCGGCGGACGGTACTTCCGGGACCTGGTGGTGCCGGTCCTGGACGGTCGGATCATCGGCTACGGCAGCCGGATGAGCCAGGGACACCTGCTCAATGTGGCACGCGGCGGTGCCGCGTCCACGGTCTTCGCCCCGCCCGATCCTGAGGGCCGGACGTAGCGGGCCGCACGCCCGTACCGCCACCCCCTCGCACCCTCACCCCCTCACCCCGCGCTCCCGGCGCGGACGGCCGAGACCCACGCCCCGCGGCACGCCGGTCGTGTGCACGTCCTGTCATCGATTCCGGGCTCTGCGTGATTGGGTGGCCGTGGCGGTGTGACGGCGGCGCGGGCGGCAGGGGCTGGTGCGCATGGCGGGTGAGGGCGGATTCCCGTCCCGCGCGGTGCTGCGCCGCCCGGCACTGCGATGGGTGGACGTGCTGGTGGCGGCGGCGCTGCTGGGGCTGCTGTACGGAGTGCTGCGGCTCGCCCCGGCGCTGAACGCGCCGTTCCTGCCGAAGACCGCGCCGTCCTTCGTCTCCACGGATCCGTCGAACCTGCCGTACTACGCGGTGCGGTCACTGCTGCGGATGTTCGCCGCGCTGGTCCCCTCGGTGCTGTTCACCTTCGTCTACGCCATCGCCGCGGCGCGGCTGCGGCGGGCGGAGAAGGTGCTGCTCCCGGTGCTGGACATCCTTCAGTCGGTGCCGGTGCTGGGGTTCCTGTCGGTCACGGTGACCGCGTTCATCAACCTCTTCCCCGGCTCCGCCCTGGGGCTGGAGTGCGCCTCGGTCTTCGCGATCTTCACGGCGATGGCCTGGAACATGACCTTCGCGTTCTACTACTCGCTCATCTCCCAGCCGCAGGAACTCGACGAGGCGGCCCGGGTGATGCGGCTGACCAAGTGGCAGCGGTTCTGGCGCCTGGACGTACCCGGCGGGATGATCCCGCTCGTCTGGAACGGGATGATGAGTTTCGGCGGCGCCTGGTTCTTCCTGGCGGCCTCCGAGTCGATCAGCGTGCTCAACCGCACCTACGCGCTGCCCGGTATGGGCTCCTACGCCGCCGCGGCCATCGCCCGGGGCGACCTCGGCCAGGTCGGCATCGCCATCGCCGTGATGATGGTGCTGGTGATCGGGGTGAACGCGCTGTTCTGGCGGCCGATGGTGGCGTGGTCGGAACGGTTCCGGGTCGAGGAGTCCGAGGCCGCCGAACACCCGCGCAGCGTGGTGCTGGACACGCTGCGGCGCTCCACCGTGCCGGCGCGGCTCGGCCGGCCGCTGCGTCCGGTGAGCCGGGCGCTGGACCGCTGGACCCGGCCGTTCGGACCGGCCGAGCATCCGCTGTTCCGTCCCCAGAAGCGCGAGCGGACGGGGGACGTCTTCTTCGCCGGGGTGCTGGCCGCCCTGGTGATCTTCGGCGCGTGGAAGGCCCTGGCGTATGTGCAGGACACGACGGGCCTGGCGGAGTTCGGGCACGCCTTCGCCGTGGGCGCCGCGACCTTCGGCCGGGTGGTCGTACTGATCGTCGTGGCGACGCTGGTGTGGGTACCGGTCGGCGTGTGGATCGGGATGAACCCCCGGGTCTCCCGGTTCGCCCAGCCGGTGGTGCAGGTGCTGGCCAGTTTCCCCGCCAACTTCCTCTTCCCCTTCGCCACCGCCTTCTTCGTCCTGGCCGGTATCCCGCTGAACGCCGGGGCGATCGTGCTGATGGCGCTGGGCGCGCAGTGGTACATCCTCTTCAACGTGATCGCCGGGGCCTCGTCCATCCCCTCCGACCTGCGCGAGGCGATGACCCTGTTCCGGGTGGGCGGGCGGCTGCGCTGGCGGAAGTTCATCCTGCCGGCGATCTTCCCGTACTACGTCACCGGGGGGATCACCGCCGCCGGCGGCGCGTGGAACGCCTCCATCGTCGGTGAGATCGTCGAGTACGGGCACCACCACCTGACCGCCACCGGCCTGGGGGCCTACATCGCGCAGGCCACCGGCAGCGGCGACTTCCCCAGAATCCTGATCGGGGTCACCGTGATGAGCGTGTACGTCGTGGCGGCCAACCGGCTGCTGTGGCGCCGCCTGTACCGGCTGGCCGAAACGCGTTACGCCCTGTGACAGCACCGGCGGAGGTCGTATGGACACGAGGAAGAGCAGCGAGCGGGACCGGCGGAAGGTGCGGCGGTGACGGCCGCCCCCGGCCGGCCGGCCGGCGCGCGGTCCCCGGGCCCGGTGATCATCGAGGCCGAGCACGTCACCAAGACGTTCATCACCCCCGACGGCCAGGCCCTGCCGGTCCTGGACGGGATCAGCTTCGCCCTGCGGGAGGGCGAGATCGTCGCGCTGCTGGGCAAGTCCGGGGCGGGGAAGTCCACCCTGCTGCGGTGCATCGCCGGGCTGATCGCCCCGTCCGCCGGTACGGTCACCTACCGCGACACCCCGCTGACCGGCGCCAATCCCGGGGTGGCGATGGTCTTCCAGTCCTTCGCCCTGCTGCCGTGGCTGACCGTGCAGCAGAACGTCGAGCTGTCCTTGCAGGCCCGCAACGTGCCCGAGGCCGAGCGGCGGGAGCGGGCACTGAAGGCGATCGACCTGATCGGTCTGGACGGTTTCGAGGGCGCCTATCCGAAGGAGCTGTCCGGCGGGATGCGCCAGCGGGTCGGCTTCGCCCGCGGCCTGGTCGTCGAGCCGGACGCGCTGCTGATGGACGAACCCTTCTCCGCCCTGGACGTGCTCACCGCCGAGAACCTCCGCAGCGAGCTGGTGGGCCTGTGGGAGGGGCATGACGCACCGGTGAAGTCGATCCTGATCGTCACCCACAACATCGAGGAAGCGGTGCTGCTGGCCGACCGGGTACTGGTGCTCTCCTCCAATCCGGGAAGCCTCCAGGCCGAACTCGACGTCGACCTGCCCCGCCCCCGCGACCGCACCGACCCCGCCTTCGAGGCCCTGGTCGACACCGTCTACGGGATCCTCACCGGCCGCGAGGCCGCCGTCCAGGCCGCCGCCGCGCCGACGGTCCCCGCCCTGGCCACCCCCGGTGACCTCCCGCTGCCGGAGGCGTCGGTGGGCGGCCTGGCCGGTCTGCTGGAGATCCTGCTCGCCCGCGGCGGCGAGGACGGCCTCGCGGAGATCGCCGACGACCTCAACTTCGAGATCGACGATCTGCTGCCCCTGGTCGACGCCACCGTCCTGCTGGGCCTGGCCACCGTCGCCGACGCCCGGATCGCCATCACCGACGAGGGCCGGGAGTTCACCGCCGCGGACATCCTCACCAGCAAGGAGCACTTCGCCCGCCTGGCCGCCACTCGCGCCCCCCTGGTGCGCGCCATCGTCCAGGGCCTGGTCGCCACCGAGGACGGCACCCTGCGGGAGGGCCTCTTCCTGGACCTGCTGCGCCGCGGCTTCACGGCCGAACAGGCCCGCAACCAGCTGGAGACCGCGATCGGCTGGGGCCGCTACGGCGAACTGTTCGACTACAACCGCGACGACGGCCGGCTCCTCCTCGAACCCGGCGCCCGCACCCTCCTCCAGTCGTCCGCCGGACCGTCCGGCTCCGCCCCGCCCGCCGCCTCCGGCCCGGACTCCCCCGGGGGCCCCGGCTCCGGCCCGGACTCCGGCTCCGGCCCGGGTGGCGGGCGCTGACCGGCGGCTACCGGCGCTCGCGGGCCGCGTCGACCAACGGGTGGACCACCTCGGCGGGAAGGCCCAGCTGATGCCCGATCCAGGCGGCGTCGTGGCCCTGGGTGGCGAGGATCCACGCCAGGTACAACCGGTCCCGGCCCGGCGCCCCGGGGTCCCGCGCGGTCTGCCAGGGGAAGCCCGCCAGGGACTCCGCGGTGAACCACTGCCCGTCAGCCGCCGTCGGCACCGTCGGACGGGCCTGCCGGGCGGCGACCCGGTGGTAGTGGTGCCGGAGCACGGCGACCACCAGGAAGACCGGGACACCGACGGCGGCCAGCGCGCCGCCGGCCACCGGCCGGTCCCGGAGCGGGGCGGTGGCGAGCAGGACCGTCCCGAGCAGTGCCAGCGTGAGCAGACCCAGCACCGCCGCGCCCTCTCCGGTGTGCGGGTGGGGCAGGATCCGCATCGGGTGGGGCGCTGCCCGCACCGGGTGGGGCAAGGTCCACATATCGCGCCTCCCGTCCCGTATCCCTCCCCGGTATCCATTCTGGCTCGCCGTACGGGCGACACCACGCGGCCCGGCCCGGCTTGCGTACGGGGTGGTGGCCCGCCTCGCGTACCGGCGCCGCGGGCTCCCGGGGGTATGGCCGGCCGGATCCCGACGCGTAGGCGGGACCGGCGCGGGCCAGGAATTCCGTACAGTCGGTCGACAGATGACAAGGCCCCTGACCGGGCCGGGAAGCAGAGGCACGAGGCCATGAGCGGGGACGGGGACAACGTCGGCAGCGGCGCGGCCGACGGAACGGCGGCGGACGCGGGCACGGACCCGGGTACGGGCACGGTGCGCGGGAAGACGGCGGGTGCGGCGAGCCCGGAACCGGCCGCACCGGAACCGGCCGCACCGGAACCGGCCGGGGCGGCACCGGGGCACGGTCCGGCCGGGGCGGCGGCCGTCTCCACCGGCACCGCCGCCCGCCTCCAGAAGCTCTTCGAAGGGCACCGGCTGACGCCCACCCAGCGCCGGATCGCGCACTGCATGGTGCGCCGGGCCGCCGACGCGCCGTTCCTCTCCAGCGTCGAACTGGCCGAACTCGCCGGTGTCAGCCAGCCGTCCGTCACCCGCTTCGCGGTCGCGCTCGGCTTCGACGGCTACCCGGCGCTCCGCCGCCACCTGCGCGAGGTCGCGCCCGCCGCGAAGCCGGACGCCACCGGTGCGTACAACGAGTACCAGCAGGCCGTCCAGACGGAGATCGACAACCTCCGCCACCTCGCCGCGGCGCTCGCCGACCCGTCGCCGGTCGTCCGGGCCGGCCGCCTCTTCGCCGCCTCCCGGCCGCTCCCGGTCCTCGGTCTGCGCGCGGCGACCGCCCAGGCCGCCGGCTTCGTCTACTTCGCCCGCAAGGTCCACCCCGACGTCCGCCTCCTGGACGAGGGCGGCACCCTGCTCTCCGACCGCATCGACGCCGCCGTGCGGGCCGGTGCGAGCACCCTCCTGTGCTTCGCCCTGCCCCGCCACCCCCGCGAGGTCATCGACGCCCTGGAGTACGCCCGCGCGGCCGGTCTCACCGTCGTCACCGTCGCCGACAGCGTGTTCGCCCCGGTCGCCCACCACACCGACCTCCTCCTGCCCGCCCCCGTCGGCACCGGCCTGGCCTTCGACACGGTGTGCGCCCCGATGCTCCTGGGCCGCGTCCTCCTGGAGGCGATGTGCGACGCCCTCCCGGACGCCCAGGCCCGCCTGGAGGAATTCGACGCCAAGGCGGCGGAGCGCGGGCTGTTCGTGGAGTGAGGCGGCGAGGGGGCTGCCGATGCCGTCGAAACCGCCGACGCCGTCTCAGGAAATCCTCATGCCGGTTGGCTACGCTCCGCCGCCGGTACAGGTATCACGGACAGCCGCGACGTCCGGGTGGAGCGTGGGCTGTCCCGGCGTGCGGAGGTCTGCCGTGAGAGGTCTGTCGTGAAGAAGTCTGCCGTGGGGCGCGGGGCGTACGCGCTGGTCCGGGTGGCGGTGCTGGTGCGGGCGCCGGCCGGGTGGCTGTGGTGGCCGGGGCTGCTGGCCGCGGGGATCGGCGCGCTGGTGCCGGGGCTGACCGGGCGAAGGATCGGGGTGCTGGCGGGGGCCGCGCTGTTCCTGATCGCCGCGTTCGTCGTGTTCGCGGTGCGGCGCGGCCGGTACACGGCACTGGCGGGCGGGGCGTCGCGCGCCGGGAAGGCCGTCATCCTCCAGGACCGGTCGGTCACCATCCGGGTCTGGCGGCGGGCGCATCGCTGGTGGCTGCTGCTCGCGTTCGTGGCGGCGGTCGGCTCCTCGTTCGCGCTGCCCGCGGCGGGCGGCCTGCTGATGGCCGGTGCCGCACCGGGACTGTGGGCGAAGGCGCTGTGGCTGGGCCGCTGGGAGCAGGCGCACGACGCGCTGCTGTGGGTGCGTACCGAGCCGGTCCGGCGGGGTGGCGCCGCGGGCAAGGACGTCCGCGGCTACCACACGACGGGTACGGCGGCCGGGGACGCGGCACCGGGCGGGGCGCGGCGGCGGCGCGCCCCGGCCGTGCCGGAGGCGCGGGGCACCGGCCGGGAGCCGGGAGCCCGTACGGGCCCGGCCGGAGCCGCTTCCGGAGCCGGCGCGAAGCGGCGCTGACCCCCTGCGCGGCCGGCGGCCCGGCCGTATCCCGTCTTCCCTCCCGTCCCCGGCCCTCGCGCGCCGCCCCCGCGACGCCGCCCGTTACCCCTCCCCGAGCCCGTGCAGCGCGTCGGCGTGGGCGGCGCCGCTCTCCGCGGTGAGTTCTTCGAGGGTCTGCGGGGTGCGGACGGTGGCGAAGCGGACGGTGCCGTCGGGGGCCGTCGCGTAGCCGTAAACCCCGGGGCGGGGGAGGGAGTTGTAGGCGAAGTGGGTGGAGAAATAGTAGGCGCCGGTGTCCAGGAGGGCGGCGTGGTCGCCGGCTGCCAGGAGGGGCAGCGGGCGGTTCTCGGCGACGAGGTCACCGGCGAAGCAGCACGGCCCCGCGATGTCCTGGGGGACCGGCGGGCCCGTCCGGGGCCGGCCCTCGGCGTCGTAGGCCGCGACCCGGATCGGCCAGGCGTCCGGCACGAAGACCGTACGGGTGGCGACCTGGGCACCCGCGTGGGTGACCGCGATCGGCCGGCCGCCGGCCGACTTCGCGTACTCCACGCGGGCCAGCACCGTGCCGTGCTTGGCCAGTAGCGAGCGCCCGAACTCGGTGACCAGGCCGTAGCGCCCGGAGAACAGACCGGGGACGGCCGAGCGGAGCAGCCCGGCGTACTCGCGGTAGGTCGGGGTGACGGCGTCCGAGGCGAAGTTGACCGGCAGCCCGCCGCCGAGGTCGAGGGTGCCGATCTGCGCCCGGCCCGCCCGCTCGTTGATCTCCTCGGCGAGGTCGTACAACGCCCGTACGCCCTCCGCCATCAGGGCGAGCGGCATGCCCTGGGAGCCGACATGGGCGTGCAGCCGGGTCAGCCACGGGCGGTCGAGGCAGGCCCGTACGACCCAGTCGCGGGCGCCCTCGTCGCGCAGCGCGACACCGAACTTGGAGGTGTCGGTGGCGGTGCTCATCGCCCCGATGCGGCCGCCGCCGATCTGCGGATTGACCCGCAGGCCGAGCGGCGCGGTGGTCGGCGCGGAGGCCACCAGCCCGTCGATACGGGCCAGTTCCTCGGGGTTGTCGGCGTTGACCGCGATGCCCAGGGCCAGTGCCTTGCGCAGTTCGGCCGGGGTCTTGGCGGGGGAGTCCAGGACCGTACGCGCCGCGGGCACCCCGGCCGCGCGGGCCAGTGCCAGTTCGCCGGGGCTGGCCACCTCGCAGCCGAGCCCCTCCTGGGCGAGCAGCCGCAGGACGGGCACGAGCGAGGCGGCCTTCACCGCGAAGGCGTGCAGGACGGGCGTGCCGGGGGCGGTGAACTCGTCGAAGGCGGCGCGGAGTTCGGCCGCCGACCGCCGGATGCCGGCGACGTCGAGGAGTCCGGCGACGGGCTCGCCGGGGCCGATCAGCTGTTGCGCGACGGCTGCCCGCACGGCACGGTCCCGGTCCGTGCGGGCAGCCGGGTCGGTGGGGGAACCGGACGAGGGGCCGGTCGCGGGGCCCGCCTCGGGGCCGTTCTTGGGGCCAGTCATGGCACCACTTCACCACCTGGGGGCGGGGAACGGGGCCATGGGGTACGGGGGTGAGGGGTTGGCGGCGTTTGTCCACGGCTCCGTACCGCCGGCCCCTGTGTGATCAGACCCCGCGTCGCCAAGCCCCGTACCGCCACCCCGTATCGCCACACCCGTACCGGCTATGCCGCGCCCGCGCCGTTCTGTTCCGCCTTGCGGTGGCGTTCCGTCAGACGGGAGCCGGATTCGCGGCGGGTGGCGCGGCGCAGGAGGGGGACGGCGAGGAGGAAGCCGATGACGGCCCAGGCGGTCAGTACCAGCGCGACCATCGGCAGTTCCCAGGAACCGGCCGGTTCCGCGGCGCGAGCGGCGTCCGGCAGCAGCGCCGACCGCAGGCCCTGCGCCATCCACTTGAGCGGGAAGACGGCGGCCACCTTCTGGACCACCACGGGGAGCGAGGTGATCGGGAAGACCGCGCCCGAGGTGATGAGCAGTGCCATCGACGGCAGCATGATCAGCGCCAGCGCCTCACGCGGGTTGGGCAGTACGGCGCCGATGGCCGCGCCCAGCGGGACGACGGCGAGCAGGCCGAGGGCGGTGACCCACAGCAGGGTCAGCCAGCCGCCGGGCCCGTGCGGCAGCGGGCCGTCCACCAGGAGCGCGGCGGACCCCAGCAGGACGGCGAGGGTGCCCAGCGCCACCACGACCACCAGCACCGACTTGGCCACGAGATAGGCGGGGATGCCGCCGGGCGTCGCCCGCAGCCGCAGCAGGGCGCCCTCCTCCCGTTCGGTCACCAGGATCTGCGGGAGGTTGAGCAGGCCGACCTGGAAGAGCAGATAGGCGGCGAAGCCCGCGATGGTCAGATGGGTCATCGGGACCTGGGTGCCCGGCACCGTGCGGCTGACGAAGCCGCCGAGCGCCAGCGCGACCACCACATTGATCAGATGGCCGCTCATCTCCCTGGGGTTGTGGACGAGATGGCTCAGTTCGATACGGCCGCGCTGAAAACCGGCGCGCCAGTAGCGGCGGTTGGGGCCGCCGGCACGGCTGAGGTGGCCGGGGTGTTGGGGTTGGCCGTGGCGGTCGGGCCCGCCGGGTTGGCCGGGGCCGTCGGGGTGGGGCGGGGGAGTCGTGGGCGGGCCGCCGGCCCTGCCCGGCCCGCCGGGCTCGTCGGCGGTGCCGGTCCCGTCCGATATCCGGGCCTCGCCGCCCGTCGCGGTGGCCTCACCCGTCACGTTCGTACGCCTCATGCGACTCGTTCCTCCCCGTTCTCGCGCCCTTCTCCGGACCCGTCGCCCACTCCGTCCCCGGGCCCGTCTTCCCCGTCTGGCCCGTCTGCCCTGTCTGCCCCGTCCGTCTCCCTGGTCCCGTCCCCGGACCCGTCCCCGCCCTCCTGGTGGAGCATGCGCAGATAGGTGTCCTCCAGCGTCGGGCGCCGGACCTCCAGATCGGCGAGCGGCCCGTCCGCGTCCCGGTGCAGCTCCCAGACCAGCCGGGAGGGGTCCGCGGTGCGCTCGCGGCGGGGCGTACCGTCGTCCGCGGTCCAGCGGACCTCGGCCCGCGCGGCGGCCTGCCGGGCCAGTTCCGCGGGCGTGCCGAGGGCCCGGATCCGGCCGTTGACCAGCATCGCTATCCGGTCGGCGAGCCGTTCGGCCTCGGCCAGATCGTGGGTGGTGAGCAGGATCGTGACGCCCTCCTCGCGGGCCAGCCGTTCGACCAGTACGTGGAACCGGCGCCGCGCCTGCGGGTCGAAGCCGGTGGTCGGCTCGTCCAGGAAGAGGAGTTCGGGGCGGCCGACGATGCCGAGCGCGACATCCAGCCGCCGGCGCTGCCCGCCGGACAGCCGGTCCACCCGCTGACCGGCCTGTTCGGTGAGGCCGACCAGGTGCAGCAGACCGGCCGGGTCGCGCGGGTCGGGGTAGTACGTGGCGAAGTGCGTCAGCAACTCGCCGACCCGCCAGCGGCGGTGGTCGCGCCAGGACTGGAGCACCAGGCCGATCCGGCCGCGCCAGGCGTCGTCGCCGCGCGCCGGGTCCGTGCCGAGGACGGTGACCTCCCCGCCGGACCGCTGCCGGAAGCCCTCCAGGATCTCGACGGTGGTGGTCTTCCCGGCGCCGTTCGGGCCCAGCAGCGCGAAGACCTCACCGTGCTGGATCTCCAGATCGACGCCGTGCAGGACGTCGGTGCCGCCGTACGCCATACGCAGGTCGCGGACCCGGATGACGGGTTGGGCTGCCGTGGCGGGGCGCGGGGCAGGGGGCGCGGTGGCCGCCGCCGGGATCGTCGCGGGGCTCGTCCGCGGGCTCGTCGTCATCGTCCTGCCTTCGCGTGCCGGGGGTACTGGGGCCGGGTGTCCGGTGTGCCGGTGGCCGCCGGCGGGGCGTCGTCCGGGGGCGGGCCGCCCGGCGCCGTGGGCGTGGCGCTCTCGACGATCGCCCGCAGCGCCGCCACATGCCCCTCGAAGGCGCTCCGGCCGCGGGCCGTCAGCCGCACCCGCGTCCGCCGCTTGCGTCCGCCGCCCTCCTTGCGGATCTCCAGGTAGCCGGCCTCCTCCAGGGTGTGCAGCTGTTTGGAGAGCGCGGAGTCGCTGAGCGAGAGGCTGTCGCGGACGAACGGGAAGTCGGCCCATTCGGCGGCGGCGAGCAGCGCCACCACCGACAGCCGGGTGGCCGGGTGGATCAGTTCGTCGAAGCCGCTGGGGGTGCTCATCGGCCCGCCCGCTCGGGCCGGCCGCGCAGCGAACCGACCGCCCAGCGGTTCGCCGGACCGACGAACAGGAGGAACGCGCCCGCCGGGAGCGTGGCCTCGATCAGGCTGGGGCAGGGCAGGGACAGCGCCGTGGTCAGCCAGGAGGAGAGCCCGATGGTGACGCAGGCCAGCGCCGCCCCCGCGAGGAACGTCGCGAGGGAGCGCCAGGTGTAGCGCGAGTGGTGCAGCCGGACCCTGACCCGGCGGCGGGCGAGCACGACCAGCGTGCCCAGCAGGGCGAGATAGCCGACGAGTGCCAGCCAGACCCCCACGCGGCCCAGGTCCAGGCCCTGGCAGGCGAGATAGAGCCACATGATCGCGGCCGTGGTGTACGTCGCCCCGCGCCCGCCGGGCGGGCACCGCTCGATCTCGTCGTACACCCGCTCCTGCGGCACCCGGATACGTTGCAGATCCTGCCAGGCCCGCTCGGCATCCACCGGTGCGCTCATGGCCATCGCCTCCCCAAGACGGTTGTGCGGTCCGGGACATCGGCGCCCGGACGGCTGCGCGGGCTCGGCGCCCGCCCACGGGCCGACGGCGACGGGCGTACCGCCCGCCCCCGTTTACTTGCCCACTGGGAAAGTTAGCGCTCACTTTCCTGGTGGGCAAGTCGGGGGATCGGCACCCGTGCCCTGTTGACTGGTCGTATTCAGCATGGCCAGTATGTGAATAGCTCGATCCAAACGACGTCAGGGAGGCACGGCCCATGTCGGGACCGCGACCCGTGCGGGCACCGCGCGGTACGGAGCTGAGTGCTCGGGGATGGCAGCAGGAAGCCGCGCTGCGGATGTTGCAGAACAACCTCGACCCGGAGGTGGCCGAACACCCGGACCAGCTCGTCGTCTACGGCGGTACGGGCAAGGCCGCCCGTGACTGGCGCTCGTTCGACGCGATGGTGCGCACGCTCACCACGCTCAAGCAGGACGAGACGATGCTCGTCCAGTCCGGCCGGCCGGTCGGCGTGATGCAGACCCACGAGTGGGCGCCGCGGGTGCTCATCGCCAACTCCAACCTCGTCGGCGACTGGGCCAACTGGGAGGAGTTCCGGCGCCTGGAGGCCCTCGGGCTGACGATGTACGGGCAGATGACGGCCGGTTCGTGGATCTACATCGGCACCCAGGGCATCCTCCAGGGCACGTACGAGACCTTCGCGGCCGTCGCGGCGAAGAAGTTCCACGGCACCCTGGCCGGGACGATCACCCTCACCGCCGGGCTCGGCGGAATGGGCGGCGCGCAGCCGCTGGCCGTCACGATGAACGACGGCGTCGCGATCTGCATCGACGTCGACCCGCGGGCCATCGAGCGCCGGATCGAGCACCGCTATCTGGACGTACGGGCGGACAGCCTCCAGCACGCCCTCCAGCTCGCCGTCGAGGCTCGTGACCAGCGCAAACCGCTCTCCATCGGGCTGCTCGGCAACGCCGCCGAACTGCTGCCGCAGATGCTCGCCGAGGGCGCGCCGATCGATATCGTCACCGACCAGACCAGCGCCCACGACCCGCTCGCCTATCTGCCCGTCGGTATCGACTTCGACGATATGGCCGCCTACGCGGCGCAGAAGCCCGCCGACTTCACCCAGCGGGCCCGCGAGTCGATGGCCCGGCACGTCGAGGCCATGGTCGGCTTCATGGACGCCGGCGCCGAGGTCTTCGACTACGGCAACTCCATCCGCGGCGAGGCCCAGCTCGCCGGATACGGGCGGGCGTTCGCCTTCCCCGGCTTCGTCCCCGCCTACATCCGGCCGCTGTTCGCCGAGGGCAAGGGGCCGTTCCGCTGGGCGGCGCTGTCCGGCGACGCCCGGGACATCGCGGCCACCGACAAGGCGATCCTCGACCTCTTCCCGGAGAACGAGTCGCTGGCCCGCTGGATCAAGCTCGCCGGTGAGCGGGTGCACTTCCAGGGCCTGCCCGCCCGGATCTGCTGGCTCGGCTACGGCGAACGCGACAAGGCCGGTGAGCGGTTCAACGAGATGGTCGCGGACGGCACCCTGCGCGCGCCGCTGGCCATCGGCCGCGATCACCTCGACTGCGGCTCCGTCGCCTCGCCCTACCGCGAGACCGAGGCGATGAAGGACGGTTCGGACGCCATCGCCGACTGGCCGCTGCTCAACGCCATGGTCAATGTCGCCTCCGGCGCCTCCTGGGTCTCGATCCACCACGGCGGCGGCGTCGGCATGGGCCGCTCCCTGCACGCCGGGCAGGTCACCGTCGCCGACGGCACGCCGCTGGCCGGCGAGAAGATCCGCCGGGTGCTCACCAACGACCCGGGCATGGGCGTCATCCGGCACGTCGACGCCGGCTACGAGCGCGCCGACGAGGTCGCCGCCGAGCGCGGTGTACGCATCCCGATGCGCGAGGGCGAGGGCGACGGCGACGGCGACGGCAACGACGGCGCCGCCGCCGACCACGGCGAGGGCGAGGGCGCGTGACCTCCTCGTTCCACGAGATGTGGGAGGAGCTGCGGCCGATCGGCCGCGACTCCTCCTCCGGGGGCTACCGCCGCCACGCCTGGACCGGCGCGGACACCGACTGCCGCGCGTGGTTCCGGGCCCAGGCCGAGGCCCGCGGACTCGCCTACGAACGGGACCGCAACGGCAACCAATGGGCCTGGCTCGGCGCGACGACGTACCGGGACGTGGCGGCGGGCGACGCCGTCGTCACCGGCTCGCACCTGGACTCCGTACCGGACGGCGGCGCCTTCGACGGGCCGCTGGGCGTCGTCTCCTCCTTCGCCGCGCTGGACGAACTGCGCCGCAGAGGAGCGGAGTTCGGCAAGCCGCTGGCGATCGTCAACTTCGGCGACGAGGAAGGCGCCCGCTTCGGCGTGGCCTGCGTCGGCTCCCGGCTGACCGCCGGGGCACTGACCGCCGAGGCGGCCCGCGAACTGCGCGACGCGGACGGCGTCACCCTGCCGCAGGCCATGGAGCGCGCGGGCCAGGACCCGGCGGCGATCGGCCCGGACCCGGACCGGCTGGCCCGGATCGGCGCGTTCGTCGAACTCCACGTCGAGCAGGGCCGCGCCCTGGACCTCTCCGGCGATCCGGTCGGCATCGCCTCCGCCATCTGGCCGCACGGCCGCTGGCGGTTCGACTTCCACGGCGAGGCCAACCACGCGGGCACCACCCGCCTCGAAGACCGCCGCGACCCCATGCTCACCTACGCCGAGACCGTGCTCGCCGCGCGCGAACGGGCCCGGCTGGCCGGCGCGCTGGCCACCTTCGGGAAGGTCAGCGTGGTGCCGAACGGCGTCAACGCGATCCCCTCGCTCGTCCGCGGCTGGCTCGACTCCCGCGCCGCCGACCTGGAGACCCTGGACACGGTCGTCCAGGAGATCGAGCGGGCGGCGGCCGAGCGCGGAGCCCGCGACGGTGTGGACGTCCGGGTCGTCCGCGAGTCCTTCTCGCCCGTCGTGGAGTTCGGGCACGCCCTGCGGGACGAACTGCGCGCCCTCCTCGGCGGCGCGGACGGCTCGGGCGGCAAGGGCGGCGGCCGGACGCGGCCGGTGCCCGTGCTCGGCACCGGGGCCGGACACGACGCCGGTATTCTCTCCGGCACCGTCCCCACCGCCATGCTGTTCGTACGCAACCCCACCGGCGTCTCGCACTCGCCCGCCGAAACCGCGGCCGAGGACGACTGCGCCGCCGGGGTCACCGCACTCGCCGACGTACTGGAGGGGCTGGCGTGCACGTGACGCCGCAGAGCACACCGCCGCCGCACCGGCAGCCGCCACCGACGGTCTACTGGCTGGAACACGCCTGGCTCGGCACCCACGTCGAGCCGGGCGTCGCCGTGGACGTCGCGGACGGACGGATCACCGCCGTCCGCACCGGGGCCGCCGCGCCGCCGCCCGGCGCCGTCGCCCTGCGCGGCCTGACCCTGCCCGGCCTCGCCAACGCCCATTCGCACGCCTTCCACCGCGCCCTGCGCGGCACCGTCCAGGTCGGCAGCGGGACCTTCTGGACCTGGCGCGAGACGATGTACCAGGTCGCGGACCGGCTCACCCCCGACACCTACTACGCCCTCGCCCGCGCCGTCTACGCCGAGATGGCGCTGGCCGGCATCACCTGCGTCGGCGAATTCCACTACCTCCACCACGCGCCCGGCGGCACCCGCTACGCCGACCCCAACGCGATGGGCGAGGCGCTGATCGCGGCCGCCGCCGACGCCGGTATCCGCATCACCCTCCTGGACACCGCCTACCTCTCCGCCGGCTTCGGCGCCCCGCCCGACCGGCACCAGCTGCGCTTCTCCGACGGCACCGCCGACGCCTGGGCGGAGCGCGCCGACGCCCTCAAGGACCGCCGCGCACACGCCCGCATCGGCGCCGCCGTGCACTCCGTACGCGCCGTACCGGCCGGAGCGCTGAGCACCGTCGCGGACTGGGCGCGGGCGCGCCGGGCCCCGCTGCACGTCCACCTCTCCGAGCAGACCGCGGAGAACGACGCCTGCCACCAGGCCCACGGCTGCACCCCCACCCGGCTGCTGGCCGACCACGGCGTCCTGGGCAGCCGCACCACCGCCGTGCACGCCACCCACCTCAGCGACGAGGACATCGGCCTGCTCGGCGGCGCCGGCACCGGCGTCTGCATGTGCCCGACCACCGAACGCGATCTGGCCGACGGCATCGGACCGGCCGCCCGGCTCCAGTCCCGGGGCAGCCCGCTGTCGCTGGGCAGCGACAGCCACGCCGTCATCGACCTGCTCGAAGAGGCCCGCGCCATGGAACTCGACGAGCGGCTGCGCACCCGCACCCGCGGGCACTGGACGGCCGCCGCCCTGCTGCGCGCCGCGACCGCCGACGGTCACGCCGCCCTGGGCTGGGACGACGCGGGCACCATCGAGGCCGGCGCGCTCGCCGACCTCACCACGATCGCACTGGACTCCGTACGCACCGCGGGGCCACTGCCCCGGCTGGGCGCCGAGACGGCCGTATTCGCCGCCTCCGCGGCGGATGTGCGGCACACCGTCGTGGGTGGACGGCAGATAGTCCGGGACGGCGCGCACACCCTCCTGCCCGACGTCCCCACCGCCCTCGCCGAAGCCATCGCCGCACTCCGCGGCGCGAGCACCTGACGCGCCCGCAGCGGCCGAAGGAGAACAGCCCCGCGATGACGACCGCCACGCCGACCACCGCCATCACCCACATCGCCCAGCTCGTCACCAACGACCCCTCCCTCGGCGCAGGCCCCCTCGGTCTGATCCAGGACGCGGCCGTCGTCATCGACGGCGACCGCATCGCCTGGGTCGGTGCGTCAAGCAAAGCACCCGCCACTGACAACGGATTCGACGCGGGCGGCCGCGCGGCCGTCCCCGGCTTCGTCGACTCCCACTCCCACCTGGTCTTCGCCGGTGACCGCACCGCGGAGTTCAACGCCCGGATGTCCGGCCGCGCCTACTCCGCGGGCGGCATCCGCACCACCGTCGCCGCCACCCGCGCCGCCACCGACGACACCCTGCACGCCACCGTCGCCCGCTACCTCGCCGAGGCGCTCCGGCAGGGCACCACCACCCAGGAGACCAAGTCCGGTTACGGACTCACCGTCGAGGACGAGGCCCGCGCCCTGCGCATCGCCGCCGCGCACACCGACGAGGTCACCTTCCTCGGCGCCCATATCGTCCCGCCCGACTACGCCGACGACCCGGCCGGCTACGTGGCCCTGGTCACCGGCCCGATGCTGGACGCCTGCGCCCCGCACGCCCGCTGGGTCGACGTCTTCTGCGAGCGGGGTGCCTTCGACGAGGACCAGGCGCGCGCGATCCTCACCGCGGGCAAGGCCCGGGGGCTGCACCCGCGCGTGCACGCCAACCAGCTCGGCCACGGCCCCGGCGTCCAGCTCGCCGTCGAACTCGGCGCCGCCTCCGCCGACCACTGCACCCATCTGACCCCCGACGACATCGACGCCCTCGCGCACTCCGACACCGTCGCGACGCTGCTGCCCGGCGCCGAGTTCTCCACCCGCGCCGTATGGCCCGACGCCCGCCCGCTGCTCGACGCGGGCGCCACCGTCGCGCTCTCCACCGACTGCAATCCCGGCTCGTCGTTCACCAGCTCCATGCCGTTCTGCATCGCCCTGGCCGTCCGCGACATGAAGATGACACCGGACGAGGCCCTCTGGTCGGCGACCGCGGGCGGCGCGCGCGCCCTGCGCCGTACCGACGTCGGCCGGCTGGCCCCCGGCGCCCGCGCCGATCTCGTCCTCCTGGACGCCCCCTCCCACGTCCACCTCGCCTACCGCCCCGGCGTCCCGCTCGTCACGGACGTCTGGCACAAGGGAGTCCATATCTGAGGCGCGGCGGCCGCCGTACGCCGCCCGTACGGAGGAGGGCCCGTCCCGAGCGGTACTCGGGGCAGGCCCTCCTCTGCGCGGGCGGCTGCCGGCCGGCGGGCCGGCAGGGACCGCGGTGGGTCACTCCTCGACCAGCAGTCCCTTGCGGAGCCGCACCAGGGTGCGGGAGAGCAGCCGGGAGACATGCATCTGTGAGATGCCCAGCTCCTCGCCGATCTCCGACTGCGTCATATTGGCGACGAAGCGCAGGGCGAGGATCTTGCGGTCGCGCGGCGGGAGTCCGGCGATCAGCGGCTTGAGCGATTCGACGTACTCGATGCCTTCGAGGCCGTGGTCCTCGTAGCCGATGCGATCGGCCAGCGCGCCCTCGCTGTCGTCCTCCTCGGGCTGGGCGTCCAGCGAACTCGCGGTGTAGGCGTTGCTCGCGGCCATCCCTTCGACGACCTCGTCCTTGGTGATGCCGAGGCGTTCGGCGAGCTCGCTCACCGTGGGCGCGCGGTCCAGCTTCTGGGCCAGCTCGTCGCCGGCCTTGGCGAGGTCCAGGCGCAGTTCCTGAAGACGCCTCGGTACGCGCACCGACCAACTGGTGTCGCGGAAGAAGCGCTTGATCTCACCGACAATCGTCGGCATCGCGAACGTCGGGAACTCGACGCCGCGGCTCAGTTCGAAGCGGTCGATCGCCTTGATCAGGCCGATGGTGCCGACCTGGACGATGTCCTCCATGGGCTCGCTGCGGGAGCGGAACCGGGAGGCCGCGAACTTCACCAGGGCGAGGTTGAGCTCGACCAGGGTGTTGCGGACGTAGGCGAATTCGTGGGTGCCTTCCTCAAGCGACTCCAGCCGCTCGAAGAGGGTTTTGGACAGGGCCCTCGCGTCCACCGGTCCGACCTCGTCGAAGGGCGGGATCTCGGGCAGCGCGTCGGGCTCGGGGATTCCCGCCGGGGCCGCTGCGGCGGGTATCGGCTGGGAAGGGATCTGCCCGGTCGGGTCGGACGGGGGTGTCGACGATGCGGGCTGCCGGGTGTCTTCGGTGCGCAGTTCGTCGAGCCGGGGTGACATGGTCTCCTCCATCGTTCTCGGCATATGGCTGCCGATGCCTCTATGTGAAGCTGCGGTGTGCGGCGCCTCCAAAGCCGGCCGTTTCGGATGTGTCTTTCTACGCCTACCTGGCTTTGCCCGAAGATGGCAAGTGCGTGTTGTCCGTATTTGGCGCTATATGCGTATTGTTCGGCTACCCGCGCGCGTAACGAAGGCGTAGGGTTTGCTGAGCGCAGTCATAAGCAACAGTCGCCGAGACAGCAAGAGGGGTGCGCGCGCATGGACCGCGGGACGGTCGGCAGTGCGAGCCGGGGGCGGCTACACGTCGCGATCCGGCATCACGGTGCCAGTGCGGTGGTGACCGCGGCCGGTGAGCTGGATCACCACACCGCGGATCTGTTGCGTGAATCACTGGAAGGCTGCGTGGCCGACGGCTACGCCCGCCTCGTGGTGGATTGCGCTCCCCTGGAGTTCATGGATTCCACCGGACTCAACGTACTGCTCGGCGCACGCCTGAAAGCGGAGGCCGCGGGCGGCGGAGTCCATCTGGCGGGGATGCAGCCGGTGGTTGCCCGGGTCTTCGAGATCACGGGCGCGGAGGCGGTATTCACGGTGCACGACTCCCTCGAAGCGGCACTCGCCGACTGACGGTGACCGGGGGTGTCCAGGGGCCGCGCTCCGGGCACGTATTCCGCGTCACAACTTCCGTACCCAAGAAGTGGGTGTTCTCGCGGTCCGGTCGGGCAGGAGACATCTGAATCCGTCGAATCAGTCAGGTATCTGTTTTCCGTGAAAAGGCGAATCGGTGAGGTGAAGCGCTGATGAGCACCACCCGGCCGTACCCACCGGGCGATCTCGGCCCGGAGTCGGGTAGCGCCGGTGCCTCCGCCGCCCCCCGGCCCGCCGCCCCGGCCGGCCAGGTCCGCCGGCTGCGCCTGGCGGGCACCCGGGGCTCCGTGGCGCGCGCCCGCGACTTCGCCCGGGAGGCCCTGCACGACTGGGGCTGGCTGCCCGCCGCCAACGCCGACCAGCGGGCGGCGGCCGAGGACGTGCTGCTCGTCGTCTCCGAACTGGTCACCAACGCCTGTCTGCACGCCGAAGGGCCGGAGGAGCTGCGACTGCGCTGCACCGCCAAGGTGCTGCGGCTGGAGGTCAGCGACCTCGGCGCCGGTTCGCCCGCGCCGCGCACCCCGCACCGCGCCGGGCGCCCCGGTGGCCACGGCATGTTCATCGTGCAGCGCCTCTGCCTGGACTGGGGTGTCGTACGCAATCCGGACGGCGCCGGCAAGACCGTCTGGGCGGAGCTGGCCGCACCGTCCTGAGGGGCGGCGCGGCAGGGCGCCGGAGGAGGAATGAGCGCGGGTCCACGGGCCCGCGCTCTGTCGTGTGACGGCCCGGGGCGGGCCGTCCGGTGCCCCGCGCCGATCCGGGCCGCACTGTGCCTTCCCTCGGCAAGGCCCCCGGCGTACCTTGAGCGCCAAATCTGATGTGGCGTCAGCAGCGTTCGGCGTTCGGCGGCGCCTCACCCGCGAGGAGGGGAACCCCGAGTGACCCCATTCCACGAACTGCACGGCACCCGCCCCCGCCGGGCGGCCGGCCTGGCCGCGGCCGTGGCGCTGACGGCGGGATCCGCGGTGCTGCTCACCGCACCGGCCGCCCACGCCGAGGTCGTCGACGTCAACTACCAGTGCAAGACGCCGATCGGCAACAAGGGCGCGGTCTCGCCCATCGACATCAAGAGCACCCCCAGCGGGGGAGCGTACAAGCTCGTCATGTCCTTCCAGAAGGGCGTCTCCGCCAGCCCCGTCGAACTGGGCACGGGCGCGATGAAGCCGAGTGCGCTGATCCGGCTGGGCGGTGCGGACAGCGGTACGGTGCCGGTCGCGGGGCCCGCCAATGACAAGGCGATACCCGCCAACACCCCCATCAAGATCAGCGACTTGAGCGGTACCTACACCCCCAAGGGCAGTGGAAAGGTCACCTTCACGGCCGCCACGCTCACCATCACGGCCCTGGGCACCACCACGACCTGCACCCCCGCCAACAACCCCAAACCCTCGCTCACCCTGGACGTCAAGGGGGCCGGCGGTTCGGGCGGCAGCAGCGGCGGCGGCGGTTCGGGCGGCGGCTCCGGCGGACAGCTGCCGCAGACCGGACCGGCGGACTCCGTCATCGCCCTCGGCACCCTCGGCGGCACCGTACTGCTGGCCGGTGCGGCCGGCGCGCTCTGGCTGACCCGCCGCCACCAGCGGGCGTGACACCGGGCGGTGGGCCGGCGCCGAACGCACCCCGGCGCACCGCACCCTCCGCACTCCGTACGCCTCCCCGCCCGGACGGCCGGGGAGGCACCCCCTCGCGCCAGGAGCCGCCGATGCCGTTCCGTACCCGCGCCGTGGCCACGGGCGGGGCCCTCGCGACCGCCGCCGTACTGCTGTGCCCCGCGGCGGCCGTGGCCCGGCCGACGGCCGCACCGGCCGCACCGGCCGCACCGTCCATATCTGCCGTCTCCGCTGCCTCTGCCGCCTCTGCTGACTCCTCCGTGTCCTCGGCGTCCTCGGCGTCCGCCGGGCCGGGCTGGTCCGCCGCCCCCGCGTCCGGTGGCGGCCGGCCGGGTGCACGGGAGTACCCGTACTTCTATCTGGAGGGCGGGCCCGGCATGGTCGTGCAGGACCGGCTGTCCCTCAGCAACCCCTCCGGCCGGCCCGTCACCGTCCGGCTGCGCGGTGCGGATACGGACCGGGCCGACGGCGATGCCCAGGCGGTTCGCGGCTCCGGACACGGCTCCGGGGCCTGGGTCGCATTCGCCGCCGACGAGGTCGCGCTCCCGTCGCGGACCCGCGCGAGCGTCCCGTTCACCGTCACCGTGCCGCGCGACGCGCCCCCGGGCGACCATCCCGGCGCGGTCGTCGTGGCGGGGGGCGGCAAGGAGGCGCGGATACGGATCCAGCTGCGGGTGACCGGGCCGAGGCTGGCCGCGCTGACCGTCGAGAGCGTCGCGGTGAGCGAACCGCGGCACGGCCCCGCGGTCATCCGGTACGCGCTGGTCAACCGGGGCAATACGGTGCTCACGCCGCGGCTGGCGGTCCGCGCCGACGGCCTCTTCGGCCCGGCGCTGCGCCGCGCGGCCCGCCCGCTGCCGGTCGAACTGCGGCCCGGCCAGCGCGTCGAACGCACCGAGGAATGGCCCGATCCGCCCGCCCTGGACTCGGTGGCGGTACGGCTCACCGCGACGGCGGACGGCGGCGCGTACGGCTCGGCGACGGCTACCTACACCGCGGTCCCGTGGTGGGCGTCGGCAGCCGCGGCGGCGCTCGTCCTGGCGGTGGGCGCGGGTGGCCTGCGGATCGTACGGCGGCGGCGTCATCGGCGCCGGGGGGAGCAGATGGGGCGGGAGCCGCTTGGCGGCGGTGGTGGTGATGGTGGTGGCGGTGGTCACGGGGGTGTGGGTGAGGTCGCCGCCGGAGCAGCACGCGGCACCGGGACCGCTGAGACCGCCGGGACGGCTGAGACCGCCGGGATCGCTCAGGCCGTCGGGACCGCCAGGGCCACCGGGACTGCCGGAGGTGCTGAGGCTGCCGGGATGGCCAGGGCTGCCGGGATCGCCGGAGCCACCGGGATTACTGGGGCGGCCAGGGCCACCGGGACTGTCGGGACCGCCAGGATCACCGGAACCGTCGGAGCGGCCGGTGCCGTTGAGGCGGGCGATACCGTCGATACGGTCGCCACCGTCGAAAGGACCGAAACCGCCGAAGCGGCCGACCGAGCACGTGAGTTGGCGAGTTCCGGCCCCGAGTCCACAAGGCGGCCGACGGTGCGTGCGGTGCCGGCCCGTACCGGGCGGGCGGCCAGGGTCGTACCGGGGTGGTGCGCGGCTCTCGTGCTCGCCGTCCTGCCCGCCGGCCCCGCGCTCGCCGCCGGTCCCGCGTCCGCAGGCACGGCCGTGTCCGTCGGTAGTGCCGATAGCGTCGGCCGCACCGGAACCGGCACCGCGCTCGCTGCCGCCCCCGCCGGGCCGTCCGTCCAACTGGCCGAGAAGGAGGCGGGCAAGGGCGGCACGCTCACCGTGACCGGGCGCGGCTGGCGGCCCAAGGCGCTGCTCACGCTGCTGATCTGCGGGCAG
The DNA here is from genome assembly GCF_046549095.1 of Streptomyces sp. x-80. Taxonomy (NCBI): domain Bacteria; kingdom Bacillati; phylum Actinomycetota; class Actinomycetes; order Kitasatosporales; family Streptomycetaceae; genus Streptomyces; species Streptomyces sp. x-80. Next base: position 60,418 of record NZ_JAJPWM010000002.1, on the reverse strand, counting down.
AACATGATCGGCGGCACCAACTCCTGTGCCAACGGCGACGGCCGCGCCGTCACCACCGACGCGCACGGCGCGTTCCGTACGGGCATCCCGGTGGCCGAGCCGCCCAAGCCCTGCCCCTGCGTGGTGCATGTGGCGACGGTGACGGGTGAAGCGGCCGCCGCGGACGCCGCGTTCACGGTGGCGGGTCACCCGGTGGCGCCGCTGCCCGAGGAGAGCACCGGTGGCCGGCTGACGGTGCTCGCGCCGCCGCGGCTGGAGGGCGGCAGCGGCCTGCTGACCTGGTTCGGTGCCCCGGCGCAGCGCCAGTTGACCTTCACGGTCGGCAATCTCGGTCCGGAGCCGGCCAGGGACCCGGTCTTCCAGGTGGGCACCGCACACGGTGTCTTCGCGCCCAAGTGGGAGGACCAGCAGTGGCGGGGGACCGTTCCCGCCGGGAAGAAAGCCGAGATCAAGCTGCCGGTGGAGCTGGCGGCGGGCGCGCACGGGGACTATCTGGTCTCGCTCAAGTACGGCGGCAAGATCCTCGCGGAACAGCCGTGGGGGGTCGGCAGGCCGTGGGGCGTGACGCTCTTCTGGGTGCTGCTGTGCCTGGTGGTTCCGACGGCGGTGTTCCGCGCCGGGATGGCGGTCGTGGACCGGCTGCGCCCGCGCCGTACGGCACCCGGCCGACCGCGTACCGCCGCGTCCGCCACGGGGAAACGTACCGGGAAAAGTGCTGGGAAAGGCGCGGGGAAGCGCACCGGGAAAGGCGCCCGGAGGGGTACCGGGCAGGGCGGCGGAAGGGGTGGTCCGGCAGCCGGCTCCGGTACGCCGGACGACGCCGCCGCGCTGCCGTGGTTCACCCCGGACACCGCACCGTCCACCACGTCCACCACCACATCCACCGAACGACCGACGTCGAAGGGTTCTACGTGATGAGGCAACGGAGCAGAGCGGGTGTGGCCTCGGTGGCCGCGCTGATGCTCGCGGGGGCGGGCATCATGGCCGCGGCCGGGCCCGCCCAGGCCGCGGAAGTGTCGTACCGGACGGAGTGCCTGCCGCCGCCGATCTCGGGGCTGCCGCCCATCGAGGGCACCACGAAGGCCGAGGTCAGCGCGCCCGCGACCGCGAAGGTCGGGGACGAGATCGAGGTGGTGTGGAAGACGGTCGAGGGGGCGTCGAAGAATCCCGACATCCTCGACCTGGCGGCGGACACCGTCCAGCCGACCGGCACGCTCAAGGTGGCGGGGGCGCAGACCGGCGAACTGGCGATGCAGGGGCCGCGGCAGAACCCGCCGATCCCCAAGAACAGCCCGATGAAGCTGTCGGACATGAAGGGCAAGCTGAAGCTGACGAAGGCGGGTGAGGTCACCCTGGCGCCCGGTTTCTACAACATCAACGTCAGCAAACCGATCTCCACGGACACCAAGTGCACGCCCAAGGAGGAGGTGCCGCCCGCGGTCACCGTCAAGGTGACGGACGGCGGCGGGACGACGGGCGGCACGACCGGCGGTACGACGACGGGCACCACGGCCGGGACGACGGGCGGCACGACGGCCGGTACCAGCGGCGGGTCCACCGACGGCGGCACGACGGCCGGTACGACGGGCGGTACGACGGCCGGTACCAGCGGGGGGTCCACCGACGGCGGGGCGAGCGCCGGCTCCGCCGGGGGGTCCTCCGGCGGTGACCCCGACGGCACCGCCTACCAGGGCAAGGACGTGGCGGTCCCGTACGCCTGCAAGACCCCCATCGGCGACAAGAAGGCGACCTCGCCGGTGCGGATCAACGCCGTGAAGAAGGGCGGCAGTTACGGCCTGACCGTGAAGTTCGGCAAGTCCGTCATGAACAGCCCGGCGGACATCCCCAAGGACTCGGTCAAGCCGTCGATGGATGTCACGGTGGGCGGCGCCGACAAGGGGGCGGTCAAGGTGGCGGGCCCGACGAACGCCCAGCCCATCAAGGCCGGCCAGCCGATCACCATCCCCGACCTCCAGGGCACCTATAAGCCGGGCGCCGGCGGCAAGGCCACGCTGACCCCCGGCGTGCTCACCGTCAACGCCCTCGGTACGACCACGACCTGCACCCCGGAGAAGGACCCGGGCGTCTCCCTCACCCTCGACACCACGGCCCAGCAGGGCGGTACGTCGGGCGGTACGTCCGGCGGCGCCACGGTCTCCGGCGGCGGCACGGCGGGCTCGTCCGGCGCCACGGGCGGCACCGGCGGCAGCCTCGCCGCGACCGGCGCGAGCGACCACGGCGGCCTGACCGCCCTCGGCCTCGTCGCCGGCACCGTCATCCTGCTCGGCGGCGCGGTCTTCACCTTCACCCCGTGGCGGCGGCTGCGGCGCTGACCCCGAAACGGCACCGCACGGCACCGCACGGCACCGCACGGCACCGCACGGCACCGCACGGCACCGCACCGCACAGCACAGCACAGGGCCCGGCACGCAGCAGCGTGCCGGGCCCTGTCGGTGCTCGCGGGTGGCGTCAGCGCACGTCGCCCATCAGCCCCACGATCTTCCGGCGGTTCAGCCAGATCGCCAGGCCGGCGAGTACGGCCAGGCCGGCCTCCGCCGCCAGGACTCCCACCCCGCTGAGATCGGCACCGGCGATGGAGAGCATGCTGACGACGCAGTCACCGGCGGTGACGGCGAGGAACCAGACACCCAGCATCTGGCTGGCGTACTTCTGCGGGGCCAGCTTGGTGGTCACCGAGAGGCCGACGGGGGAGAGGCACAACTCGCCCATGGTCTGGATCATGTAGACGCTGATCAGCCACATCGGGCTGACCTTCGTACCGTCACCCGACATCTGCATCGGCACGATGAAGACGAAGTACGAGGCGCCGATCAGGAGCATCGCCGTCGCGAACTTCACCGTGGTGCTGGGCTCCTTGGCGCGCCTGGCCAGCGCCATCCACAGCCAGGCGAAGACCGGGGCCAGCGCCATCACCCACAGCGGGTTCACGGACTGGAACCAGGTGGAGGGGAAGCTCAGGCCGAAGACCGTGTCCGCGGTGTTCTTCTCGGCGAAGCCGTTCAGCGTCGAACCGGCCTGGTCGAAGATCATCCAGAAGGCGGCGGCGGCCACGAAGAACCAGATGTAGCCACTGACCTTGGTCTGCTCGTGCTCGCTGAGGTCCTTGTCCCGCTTGATACGGGTCAGCACGGTGATCGGGATGATCAGACCCAGCAGCGTGATCGGGATGAGCGCCCAGTTCAGGGTGAAGTGCCCGGTGGCGCCGACCACTCCGTAGAAGACCGCGGCGATGGCTGCCCACATCAGCCCCTTGCGCAGCCAGGAGGCGCGCTCCGCGGCGGCCAGCGGGGTGGGGACCATGCTGCTGCGCGGGCTGAGGTGGCGGGTGCCGATCAGGAACTGCACCAGGCCCAGGCCCATACCGACGGCCGCGACCGCGAAGCCGAGGTGCCAGTTGACCTGCTGTCCGATGGTGCCGATCACCAGCGGTGCGGCGAAGCCACCGATGTTGATGCCCATGTAGAAGATCGTGAAGCCGCCGTCCCGGCGCGGGTCGGCGGGACCGTCGTAGAGGTGGCCGACCATCGTCGAGATGTTGGACTTGAGCAGGCCGGAACCGAGCGCGACGAGCACCAGACCGACGAAGAACATCGCCTGGCCCGGCACGGCCAGCGTCAGATGACCGAGCATGATGATGCTCGCGGCGATGGCGACCGTCTTGCGCGGTCCCCAGACCCGGTCGCCGAACCAGCCGCCGGGCATGGCGAGCAGGTAGACCATGGCCATGTACACGGCGTAGATCGCCGACGCGGTGGCCATCGTCATGGCCAGCCCGCCGCCCTGCGCGCCCGGCTTGGCGTCGCCGCCGCCGGAGATCAGGTAGAGCACGAGCAGGGCCCGCATGCCGTAGAAGCTGAAGCGCTCCCACATCTCGGTCATGAAGAGAGTGGCCAGTCCGCGGGGGTGGCCGAAGAAGGTCTTGCCGCCGTTCGCAGGGTCTCCCTGCCGGGCCGCGTCCTTCGTCAGGCTGGACGCCATGGTGGTTCCTTGGTCTGCTCGGGACGCGCTGATGAGCCACTGCGCGCCCGCGTCGGGGGTGACCGGGACCTGCGTAGACCTGCCCGCCCCCACATCCAGGGGGCCGACGCCACACGAGGAGGAATCGGCTGGACAGTCCCGCACCGGGATCCACGCCCTCCCCCGTGCTCTCGCGCGGCGGACCCGGTCGACAGGTCGGTCACTGTGTGTCAAGACTGGCGGTCCCAGCCCTGCACGCAACAGGGACCGATGACGCCAGTTGTGGGGTCATTGGTCCCAGAGGTTATGCGATGGACGTTTACCCACCATACGTGCGGTTCGCTCACCGGTGCGCCACCTGAGACAACGCTCACACCGATGTGGGGCAACCATCCGCACGGGTCCGTGGTTGGCGGCCGCCGGCTTCGCGCCCCTGCCCGGTTGTCGCCTGTCTGTGCAGGTCCGCCACTTGGCCCCGGCCCGGCGGACTACCATCGGGCCATGACCCGTGTACTGCTCGCCGAGGATGACGCGTCCATCTCGGAGCCGCTCGCCCGCGCACTGCGCCGCGAGGGTTACGAAGTCGAGGTGCGCGAGGACGGCCCCACGGCACTCGACGCCGGCCTCCAGGGCAATATCGACCTGGTCGTCCTGGACCTGGGACTGCCCGGCATGGACGGCCTGGAGGTCGCCCGCCGGCTGCGCAACGAGGGCCACTCCTTCCCCATTCTGGTGCTGACCGCCCGCGCCGACGAGGTGGACACCGTCGTCGGCCTGGACGCCGGCGCCGACGACTACGTGACCAAGCCCTTCCGGCTCGCCGAACTCCTGGCCCGGGTCCGGGCCCTGCTGCGCCGTGGCTCCACCGCCGAGCCGCAGCAGCCGCCCGCCACCCACGGCGTACGGATCGACGTCGAGTCGCACCGTGCGTGGATGGGCGAGGAGGAACTCCAGCTGACGGCGAAGGAGTTCGACCTGCTGCGGGTCCTGGTGCGGGACGCCGGCCGGGTCGTCACCCGCGACCAGCTGATGCGCGAGGTCTGGGACACCACCTGGTGGTCGTCCACGAAGACGCTCGACATGCACATCTCCTGGCTCCGCAAGAAGCTCGGTGACGACGCCGCCAACCCCCGCTACATCGCCACCGTCCGCGGTGTCGGCTTCCGCTTCGAGAAGAGCTGAGGTCCGCCCCGGGACGGGCCGGGCCCGGACACCGGGCGGGCAGCACCGAACGATCCGCCGAATTCCCGCCCGGAGGACACCGTGCGCCGCCGTCTGATCAACTCCACGCTCGCCGTGGTGCTCGTGGTGATCGCCGTCTTCGGTGTCTCGCTGGTGATCGTCGAGACCCGCACGATCCAGGAGGGCGCCCAGGAGAGCGTGGCGTCCGAGGCGGTCCGGCTGGTGGGGATCGTGGAGAGCCGGCTGGGCAGCGGGGAGAAGATCACCCCGGAGATCCTCTCCGAGCAGATCACCTCCACGCGGTACGCCCGGATCAAGGTGCCCGGCAAGCCGACGATCGAGATCGGGCACCGTCCGGTGGGCGAGGTCATCGAGTCGAAGGTCGACGGCGACCGGGGCGAGTCCGTCACCGTCCAGGAGTCCCGCTCCACGATCAGCGAGGAGATCGGCCGGACGCTGCTGGTCATCCTGGCCGTCGCGCTGTTGGCGATCATCGCCGCCGTCATCCTGGCCATCCGCCAGGCCCGCCGGCTGACCGCGCCGCTCACCGACCTCGCGGAGACCGCCGAGCGGCTCGGCTCCGGTGACCCGCGCCCGCGCCACCGCCGCTACGGCGTCCAGGAGCTGGACCGGGTCGCCGACGTCCTGGACGCCAGCGCCGAACGGATCGCCCGGATGCTCACCGCCGAGCGCCGGCTGGCCGCGGACGCCTCCCACCAGCTGCGGACGCCGCTGACCGCGCTGTCCATGCGGCTGGAGGAGATCACCCTCACCGACGATCCGGACACCGTGAAGGAAGAGGCGACCATCGCGCTCGGGCAGGTGGAGCGGCTGACCGACGTCGTCCAGCGGCTGCTGACCAACTCGCGCGACCCGCGCAGCGGCTCCGCGGTCGCCTTCGACCTGGACGAGGTGGTCAAGCAGCAGGTCGAGGAGTGGCGCCCGGCCTACCGCAGCGGCGGGCGGGCCATCGTGCGCTCCGGAAAGAAGGGGCTGCGGGCCGTCGGCACCCCGGGCGCGGTCGCCCAGGTGCTCGCCACCCTCATCGAGAACTCGCTGATGCACGGGGACGGGACGGTCGCGCTGCGCACCCGCGTCACCGGCAATCAGGCGGTGGTCGAGGTCACCGACGCCGGGCCGGGCGTGCCGCCGGACCTCGGCTCACGGGTCTTCGAGCGGACGGTCTCCGGCCGCAACTCCACCGGTCTGGGCCTGGCCGTCGCCCGCGATCTGGCGGAGGCCGACGGCGGCCGCCTGGAACTGCTCCAGCAGCATCCGCCGGTCTTCGCGCTCTTCCTGGCCCGGGAGGCCGAGCCGAGCGAGGTGTGAGGCGTACGGCGTACCGCGCGGGGCTGCCGGGGCCGTACGCCTCGGGGATCCGTCCGTGGGCGGGGCACGGCGCCTGCGCCCGGCCGGAGCGCCCCGGCGGCTACTTGCGGGAGGTGCTTCGCGGGCGCGCGGCGCCGTCGGCCAGGAAGGACTCGGCGGTCTCCACGGCCTCGCGCGCGGGCAGCGCCCGGAAGACCCAGGTGCGGTAGGACCAGAAGCGGAAGAGCGTGGCGATGCCGATGCCCAGGAACTTGAAGATGTTGCTCTGGAGCGGGCTGTCCCACTCGAAGCCGTACGTCGCGGCGTAGAGCACACCGTTCTCGATCACCAGGCCGACCACGCTGAACAGCAGGAAGAGCGTGAGCTCCTTGGTGCGGCCCTGCTTGTCGCGGTCGCGGTAGGCGAAGTAGCGGTAGCCGACGTAGTTGGTGCCGGTCGCCACGACCGTGGCCACGATGCTGGCCCGCACCACGGGCACCTCGGTCAGATGCCGCACCAGGTTGAAGACCGCGAAGTTCACCACCACACCGGCGCCGCCGACGGCGCCGAACTTCACCACTTCCCGGGTGAGCGCCGCCAGCTTCGACCGCAGCGCGCTCGGTTCACTCATGGCGATGGTCCAGCTCCCCGTCGTGGGTATGTGTCCGCGGACCGTCAACCCTGGACCGCTGCCTCATGCTAACCAGCGCCGGAGGGCGCCGCCCGCCACCCGGGAATCCGGCACCGGAGCGGCCGCGCGCCGTGGTCAGCCGACGGTGACGCGGAAGTTCAGACTCCGGGCGCCCTCGTCGGCGTCGGGGGTACCGCAGCGACGGCAGCGCAGCAACCGCAGGTCCGTACGGCCCGGGTGGACCGCCGTGAAGTCCAGATAGCGGGAACCGCCCGCGCCGGACGGCGGCGGATCGTCCGCGTCGAAATGGCCGCCGGTGACCTTCAGAACGGCCGGATCGGGGCGCGGTTCGGCGATCACCCAGTGCCCGCCGTCGGCGGGGTCGTCCGCGAGCCGTACCGAGAAGTGCTCGCCGGCGGTCACGGCGATCTCGGTGTCGCCCTCGGCGAAGACCTCCGGTCCGGACAGCTGGCTGATCACCGAGTAGACCGCGATCAGCAGTGCGGCGACCGCGACGGCGATCGCCAGGAGTCTGGATTTCTTCGGTATGCCGCTGCTCTCCATCCGGCTTCCCTCTCCGCCGCGCGGGGCGGCCGGGCTCCTCCGCCCGGTCCGGGCCTCACGGCTGCTGATGGTCATTCCTCGACGATCTTCGAACGTGCGGACTCGGAGGATCCTCCAAGCCGGGGTCGGGGCCGCGCAGCCGTGCGGATACCCTGGGGGCGTGACGTTCCCGGTAGTCGGCATGGTCGGCGGCGGTCAGCTCGCCCGTATGACCCACGAGGCGGGTATCCCCCTCGGCATCAAGTTCAAGCTCCTCAGCGACACTCCGCAGGACTCGGCGGCCCAGGTGGTGAGCGAGGTCGTCATCGGCGACTACCGCGACCTGGACACGCTGCGCGCCTTCGCCCGTGGCTGCGATGTGATCACCTTCGATCACGAGCACGTTCCCACCGAGCACCTACGGGCGCTGGAGGCCGACGGAATTCCCGTCCGGCCCGGCCCCGCGGCGCTGGTGCACGCCCAGGACAAGGGGGTGATGCGGGCGAAGCTGGACGCGATCGGCGCGCCCTGCCCACGGCACCGCATCGTCACCGACCCCGCCGACACCGCGCGCTTCGCGGCCGAGCTCGCCGGAAGCGCGCCGGGCCCCGACGCGGGGCACTGGCCGGACGACGGCGCGGGCGGCGGCCTCCCGGTGGTCCTCAAGACCGTCCGCGGCGGCTACGACGGCAAGGGCGTCTGGATCGTACGATCCTCCAAGGAAGCGGCCGAGCCGTTCCGCGCCGGAGTGCCGGTTCTCGCGGAGGAGAAGGTCGCCTTCGTCCGCGAACTGGCCGCCAATGCCGTCCGCTCGCCGCACGGCCAGGCCGTCGCGTATCCGGTCGTGGAATCCGTTCAGGTCAACGGCGTCTGCGACACCGTGATCGCCCCGGCGCCCGGCCTGTCCGCCGAGCTCTCCGCGCGGGCGCAGCAGCTGGCCCTGCGGATCGCGGACGAGCTGGGCGTCGTCGGCCACCTCGCGGTCGAGCTGTTCGAGATCCGGGACGCCGAGGGCGAGCCCGCCATCCTCGTCAACGAACTCGCGATGCGACCGCACAATTCCGGCCACTGGACCCAGGACGGCGCGATCACCTCGCAGTTCGCCAACCACGTCCGCGCCGTACTCGACCTCCCGCTCGGCGATCCGCGCCCGCGCGCCACCTGGACGGTGATGGCCAACGTCCTCGGCGGTGACTACCCGGACATGTATGCGGCTTACCTCCATTGCATGGCACGCGATCCGCAGCTGAAAATTCACATGTACGGAAAGGACGTGAAGCCCGGCCGCAAGGTCGGACACGTCAACACCTACGGCGACGACCTGGCCGACGTGCGCGAGCGCGCCGCGCACGCCGCCGGCTATCTGCGAGGAACGATCACCGAATGACTTCAGGCTCCGGCACCCCCCTCGGTGGCCCGCTCGTCGGCATCGTCATGGGCTCCGACTCCGACTGGCCCGTCATGGAGGCCGCCGCCCAGGCCCTCGACGAGTTCGAGATCCACTACGAGGTCGATGTCGTCTCCGCCCACCGCATGCCGCACGAAATGATCGCGTACGGCGAGCGGGCCGCCGAGCGCGGCCTCAAGACGATCATCGCGGGCGCCGGCGGAGCCGCCCATCTGCCCGGCATGCTCGCCTCCGTGACCCCGCTGCCGGTCATCGGCGTCCCGGTCCCGCTGAAGTACCTGGACGGGATGGACTCGCTGCTGTCCATCGTGCAGATGCCGGCCGGGGTGCCGGTCGCCACCGTCTCGGTCGGCGGGGCCCGGAACGCCGGTCTGCTCGCCGCCCGCATCCTCGCCGCGCACGATCCCGAACTCCTGGGCAGGATGCGGGAGTTCCAGCAGGAGCTGAACGACCAGGCCACCGAGAAGGGCAAGCGGTTGCGCAACAAGGTCGCCGCCCCGGCCGGCTTCGGCTTCGGGGGCACGCGATGACCGCCACCACGCCGGACCCGCGGGTCGCCGGGATCCTCGCCGAGTTCCCCGTCGTCGACGGCCACAACGACCTGCCCTGGGCGCTGCGCGAGCAGGTCCGCTACGACCTCGACCAGCGCGATATCGCCGGCGACCAGTCCGCGCATCTGCACACCGACCTGCCGCGGCTGCGGGCCGGCGGCGTCGGCGCGCAGTTCTGGTCGGTCTACGTACGCTCCGACTACGCGGGCGACGACGCGGTCAGCGCCACCCTCGAACAGATCGACGTGGTGCGCCAGCTGGCCGCCCGCTACCCGGACGAGCTGCGCCTGGCGTACACCGCCGACGACATGGAGGCCGCCCGCGCGGCCGGTGTCATCGCCTCCCTGATGGGCGCCGAGGGCGGCCACTCCATCAACAACTCGCTCGCCACGCTGCGCACGCTGCACCAGCTGGGCGTCCGCTATCTGACGCTCACCCACAACGACTCGCTGGCCTGGGCGGACTCGGCGACCGACGAACCGCGGGCGGGCGGCCTGAGCGCGTTCGGCGAGGAGGTCGTCCGGGAGATGAACCGCGTCGGCATGCTCGTCGACCTCTCGCACGTCGCCGCCGAGACGATGCGCGACGCCCTGCGCGTCAGCCGGGCGCCGGTGATCTTCTCGCACTCCTCCGCCCGCGCGATCTGCGGCCATCCGCGCAACATCCCCGACGACGTACTGGCCCAGCTGCCCGCCAACGGCGGGATCGCGATGGCCACCTTCGTCCCGAAGTTCGTGCTCTCCGAGGTCGGCGAGTGGATCCTCGGCGCGGACGAGAACATGCGGGCGCACGGTTTCCACCACCTGGACACCACCCCCGAGGCCATGCGGGTGCACCGGGCCTACCAGGACGGGCACCCGATGCCGCAGGCCACCGCCGCGCACGTCGCCGACCACCTGGACCATATGCGGGAGGTCGCCGGCATCGACCATCTCGGCCTCGGCGGCGACTACGACGGCACCCCCTTCACCCCGACCGACCTGGCCGATGTCGCGGGCTACCCCAACCTCCTCGCCGAACTGCTCGACCGCAACTGGTCACCGGCCGACCTCGCCAAGCTCACCTGGCAGAACGCGGTCCGCACCCTGCGCGCCGCCGAGGACGTCGCCCGCGAGGAACAGACCCGCCGCGGCCCGTCCCACGCGACGATCGAGCAACTGGACGGCTGACACCGGCGCCCCCCCCGGGCCGGCCGGCGGGGCCGCAGCCCGGCCGGCGGGCCCGGGTCTGTCGTACCGCCGGTTCGCCGGCCGGCGGCGGGTACGCCACCGGCCGGCTGCCCTACGGGCCCCTCGGCGGGACCAGCCGCCCCGCCGGCGGAGTGCCCCGGCGGGGTCAGGACGCCGGCCGGTGCCTCTCCCGGCAAGCATTGCCGCGTCGCGCCGTGCAGCACGCACGCTCGCCGCGTTGGCCAAAAGTCCTGGGTAGCTCCGCTGCGAGGACTTCCGGCCGCCTTGCGATCGCACGCACCGGACGATGCTCCGCACGGGGCGAACCTTGCCGGTCACGGCACCAGGACGCCAGCGCGTACGCGGGGCGGGGCACCGGTGCGCTCACCGGTGCCCCGCCCCATACGACGGTTCACGCCTGCGGGCGCCCCAGCGCGCGGTAGGTCCAGCCGGCCTTGCGCCACAGCTCCGGGTCGAGGGCGTTGCGGCCGTCCAGGATGCGGCGCTCGGAGACGACCGCGCCGAGGGCGGCCGGGTCCAGCTCGCGGAACTCGCGCCACTCCGTCAGATGCAGCACCGCGTCCGCGCCGCGCGCCGCCTCCAGCGCGCTGTCCGCGTAATCGAGGGTGGGGAAGACCCGGCGGGCGTTCTCCATGCCCTTGGGGTCGTAGACGGTGACCTGCCCGCCCTGGAGGTGGATCTGGCCCGCGACATTGAGCGCGGGGGAGTCGCGTACGTCGTCGGAGTCCGGCTTGAACGTCGCGCCGAGGACGGCGACCCGCTTGCCGAGGAAGCTGCCGCCCACCGCGTCACGGGTCAGCTCGACCATGTGGCCGCGGCGCCGCATGTTGATCGAGTCGACCTCGCGCAGGAACGTCAGCGCCTGGTCGGCGCCCAGTTCGCCCGCGCGGGCCATGAACGCCCGGATGTCCTTGGGCAGACAGCCGCCGCCGAAGCCGACACCGGCCCGCAGGAACTTCCTGCCGATCCGCTCGTCGTGGCCGATGGCCTCGGCCAGCTTCACCACATCGCCGTCGGCCGCCTCGCACACCTCCGCCATCGCGTTGATGAAGGAGATCTTCGTCGCGAGGAAGGAGTTGGCCGCGGTCTTCACCAGCTCGGCCGTCGGGTAGTCCATGACGATGAACGGCGACCCCGCGCCGACCGGCTTCGCGTACACCTCGCGCAGCACGCGCTCGGCCCGCTCACTGGCGACGCCGACGACGATCCGGTCCGGGTGCAGGGTGTCCTGGACGGCGAACCCCTCGCGCAGGAACTCCGGGTTCCAGGCGAGTTCGGCGTCCTCGCCCGCCGGGGCCAGCGCCGCCAGCCGCGCCGCGAGCCGGACCGCGCTGCCCACCGGCACCGTCGACTTGCCGACGACGAGGGCGGGCCGGGTCAGATGCGGCGCCAGCGCGTCGAACGCGGCGTCCACATGCGACATGTCACAGGCGTACTCGCCGTGCTTCTGCGGGGTGTTGACGCAGACGAAGTGCACATCGCCGAAGGCCCCGGCCTCCTCGTAGGAGGTGGTGAAGCGGAGCCGGCCGCTGGAGCCCTCGATACCGGCGACATGACGGCGCAGCAGCTCCGTCAGCCCCGGTTCGTACATCGGGACCTCACCGCGCCCCAGCATCTCGATCTTCTCCGGGACCACGTCCAGCCCCAGCACCTCGAAGCCGAGCTCGGCCATGGCCGCGGCATGGGTGGCGCCGAGGTAGCCGGTGCCGATCACAGTGATCTTGAGGGCCATGGGTGCTCCAGACGCGTACGGGGAAACGGCGCTGACCGAGCATAGTCGGGCCCGGGGAGGAAGATCCGGCCACCGGCCACCGGCCGCTCGCCGGAGCTGTCGGCAACCTCACGTATCCCGATGCGGCAGCGGCGCCTAGAATCCGCATACATACCGGGTTACTTAACGGTAGTTAGCTCTGGCAGAAGCTCTCAGGGGAGTGAGAAACCTTGGCGGGAACCGCTGATTTCGATCTGTACCGGCCGTCCGAGGAGCACGACATGCTCCGCGAATCGGTGCGTGCGCTCGCCGAAGCGAAGATCGCGCCGTTCGCCGCCGCGGTGGACGAGGAGGCGCGCTTCCCGCAGGAGGCACTCGACGCGCTGGTCGCCAACGACCTGCACGCCGTGCACGTACCGGAGGCGTACGGCGGCGGGGGCGCGGACGCGCTGGCCACCGTCATCGTCATCGAGGAGGTCGCCCGGGTCTGCGCTTCCTCCTCCCTCATCCCGGCGGTCAACAAGCTCGGCTCGCTGCCGGTGATCCTCTCCGGCTCCGAGGAGCTGAAGAAGGCGTACCTCGGCCCGCTCGCCAAGGGCGACGCGATGTTCTCGTACTGCCTGAGCGAGCCGGACGCCGGCTCCGACGCGGCCGGTATGAAGACCCGGGCCGTCCGCGACGGCGACCACTACGTCCTCAACGGCGTCAAGCGCTGGATCACCAACGCGGGCGTCTCCGAGTACTACACGGTGATGGCCGTCACCGACCCCGAGAAGCGCTCCAAGGGCATCTCGGCCTTCGTCGTCGAAAAGGGCGACGAGGGTGTCTCCTTCGGCGCCCCGGAGAAGAAGCTCGGCATCAAGGGCTCTCCGACCCGCGAGGTCTACCTCGACAACGTCCGGATCCCCGCCGACCGCCTGATCGGCGCCGAGGGCACCGGCTTCGCCACCGCGATGAAGACCCTGGACCACACCCGCATCACCATCGCGGCCCAGGCGCTCGGCATCGCCCAGGGCGCCCTGGACTACGCCAAGGGGTACGTCCAGGAGCGCAAGCAGTTCGGCAAGCCGATCGGCGACTTTCAGGGCGTCCAGTTCATGCTCGCCGACATGGCCATGAAGGTGGAGGCCGCCCGCCAGCTCACCTACGCCGCCGCCGCCAAATCCGAGCGGATCTCCGCCGGCGGCAAGCCCGAGGACCTCACCTTCTTCGGCGCCGCCGCCAAATGCTACGCCTCCGACGCCGCCATGGAAATCACCACGGACGCCGTCCAGCTGCTCGGCGGCTACGGCTACACCCGTGACTATCCGGTCGAGCGGATGATGCGCGATGCCAAGATCACGCAGATTTATGAAGGTACGAACCAGGTGCAGCGGATCGTGATGGCGCGGAATCTGCCGTAGTTGAGTTTTCGCAGGTCAGTGGTCATTTTTCATGGCTCGCGGGCTGTGATCGGCCTCCGGTCCGTTCGGGTCCGTTTCGGGCTGATCATGGGCGTCATGCTGGGGAAATCCTGGGCTGACGCTGGACGGAAAACCGCCTCCCACCTGCGCAAACGCAACGGCCCCCGGCGCTGTGCCGGGGGCCGTTCGCACGGTCTCTGCCAGGCGACTTCCGCCTGTCCTTCGGTGGGGCCGTCCGCGCCGGGCGTCAGCATCGTTGCGATGGCCGCACGCCCGCGCTGCCAGGCTCCCTCAAAGATAAAGATGTGGTGGTAGCGCTCGCGCGGCACGTCCGTACTGCTGTGGCCCATCCAGTCGGCCACGTCTTCTCAGGTCCTCCCCTACGTCGGGGCGACCGCAGCGGAAAGCCCCCGCCTCGCGGGGCTTTCATTGCTTGATTCCACAGGTCGAGCAGTACCTACGCCGCTTCCTGCATCTGAGATCTGTGCTCAATCCGCAAGCGCAGCAACTCCTGATCGCGTAGGTAGCGCACCTCGTCGCGCATCTTGCTCATGACGAACTCGCCGAGAGTGACGCACAGGTCCATTCGCTGGATGCACACCCCGACCATGAACGGACCGTGCTGCGCGCGGTACAAGCGGATTCCGTAGTACCCCTCGTCACAATCGATGCCGTTGTTGAAACGGCATCCCTCGCAGGTCTCGGGCAGCCGTACCGGCCGAATCGACTTGGCGTAGAGCGTTCGGCCGTCGGGCAGACGGTAGCGGGTGCGCTGATCAGAGGTGCCTGCCGTGAAGATGCGACGTACGGGGACCGCTCCAAGGGTGTTCAGAACCTCCCTCATCGCGGCCAGCGAGGCACCGTCATCTTCGAGGCTGACCAGCATCCGGACCACCACATTGCGGCCGTACTCCTCGATGACCCGCAGAACCCTGGACGCGTGGCTGCTGTCCGGAACAACCAGGTTGGCCGAGACCTTCACACCACTCTTCAGCGCCGAGTCGATGGAGGCGTGAAGTGCCGTGATCTTCCGCTCTGCGAGCTTCACCGAACCGAAGCGCGGCGCCTGGACGGCGGCGAGTTCATCCGCGGTAGTCCCGAACACGGAGAGATTGACGCGGTCGAGCCCTGCCTTCGCACAGTCCTCCAACACGGCGGCGCCGTTCTCGCCATTGGAGGTGAGCCCAACGGTCAGCCCCAGTTGACGCGCCCTGGCCACCAGGTCAGGAAGCTTCGGGTGCAGTGTGGGCTCCCCACCCGTGAAGTGAACCTCATCGGTCTCTATCGCCCCTCGCATGGCCGCCAGCGCCAGGGCGAAGTCGGCGTCAGGCTCGATCCGCGCGGGAAGGAAGTCCGCCCCGTTGGTGCGCAGGTAGATGGAGACACGACCCGTCTTGCCGGGTTCCCCGGTGAATCCATCCGGCCGGCGCCCGGTGTTGTCGGTGGCGACCGGCGTTCCCTCGTTGTGACAGAACCCGCAGGCCAACCCACAGGCGTCAATGATCTTCACTCGTACTGTGCGGTCCGGTACCACGGAAACTGGCAGGCCGGTTAAGTCTTCCTGGTACACAGCATTCCTCCCACAGGGGTGGGTCTAGTCCGGGAATCGCAGGTCCTTGATCTGCTCAAGATCGATGCCGTACTGGGTGTAGATGCCGACGGTGTTCACACCGGTGAGCCCGTCCGGGTCCAGGCCGAGAATCTTGGACGTGGTGGTGACGTCCTCGACGCTGTCGCCCTCGATCTCCAGGTACGGAGGAATCAGCGGCCAAGAGTCGATCTCAAGCCGCACGCCATCCAGGACGTATGAGGTCCGACGGTTCTCCTGGTACGCCTTCGCGGTAAAGCCCATGAGGTTCAGCAGGGTGTTTGTGTCCTCGAAGCTGGAGACGGTCACTTCCTCCTCGTGCGTGCCGTCGATCGCGTCGGAGGTGATGTGCTTGACGCAGAGCGTGACCTCCGAGCCGGTGTCCCGCAGCCTGATCCAGCGTCCCTGCTCGCCGGGGACTACGTCGTACACGTACCGGCGCATCAACCGGTCCGCGATGTGTACGCCGCCACGCTGCTTGATCGTCGCGACGATGGCTCCAACGTTGATATTCAACGCCCTGGCCTCGAACTCGGTGATACCCATGGTGTGCTCATCTCTGTCGGGCGGATGTAGCTGAGGAGCCTAGTTCTTCAACACACCCGAAAATTTGCACGATTGGACCCTATGGCACGTCGTCTGGCGGCACCGTTTCCGTGCCCCACCGGGTCCGATTCACCGCCCGAGGAACGGGAACCCACCGGCGCCCCTGGATGAACCGTCCGGTAGCTGCGATGACCAGGAAGGAAATGCAACGCCCCACGCCATGACGGCCAGGATTCCGCCCCGGAACCAACCGTCGCAGGACACCCGCAGTCCGCGTAACGGCGTGATTCTCGGGGGCGTATGGCGGCCTCTGCTCATCGCTTTCCCCGCCGCTCCGGCTCTGGCTGTTGGTGTCCTTGACCTTCTTGGACAGATCCGCGGTGCTGCCCTTTTCCTTCTTCTCGCTCATCACCGCGCCGCTCTGAGAATCTTCGTCAGCTTCCGGGCGGTGCCGATGTTGATGCGGCCGGTGTCGATCAGGTGGGTAAGCGCTCCGTCCTCGCCCAAGGGCTTCGGGTCGAGCCGCAGGCTGGGGAACGGCACCCCCGCCTCCCTTGCGGCCTTCCTCAGATCGCTCACCGCCTCCTGGGCGGCCTCGGTGGGAGTGCGGATTTCTGATGTGGCGTCAATCATGGTGTGTTCTCGCTCCGTTGCTCGGCTCCTTGAGCGTCGGGCATCCCGTATGGGCGGCCTAGTGTGACTCGTAGTGGCAAACCGCCCCATCGGCAGAGATGTTGGATGACCAGTGGCATCCGTAGGAGCAAGATGGGCTCATGGGCATCGGGGAACTGATCCGGGAGCTACGTTCGGCGCGAGGCTGGTCGCAGGGGCGCTTGGCGTCGGAAATCAACAACCAGTTCGGAACGACCCTAAGCCGGGAGTATGTGAGCGGCTGGGAGTGTTCCAGGCATGAGCCGGGAGCGTTCTACCTCCGGGCTCTATCGGCGGTCTTGGACGTACCTCTAGCTGTCCTGGAGAACGAGTTGGAACGGCGTACCTTCCTCACCGATGTCGCGGGTGCGGCTATAGCTCCCGTGGTTGCCTCAGACCTGTTGTCCGTAGGGTTCGCCGCCCGGCTTCGTGGCGGCCCGTCTGCGGACGACTGGGAGGGCAAGCTGGCTACCTACGGCACGGATTACATGTCCATGGGTGCGGCTGACATTCAGCGCCGCGTATCCGGCGAGCTTGTTGTGGTGCAGCAGCAGCTCGACACCCCTCGTTTGTGGTCTGTGGCCTCTCGGCTCATGACCCTGTATGCCAAGACGTTTCCCGGGTCGGACGGGTCCAAGGCTGTCCACTGGTACCGGATGGCAGCCAAGGCTGCTGACGAGTCGGGGGATGACTCGGCGCGGGTGTGGGTCCGGGGCCGGGCGGCCATCGCCCTGGGGTACGAGGGTGCCTCTCTGCCTGTGGCCGACGTGCTCGCCGATCAGGCCATGGCCGTCACCGACCGACCGTCCCTCGGGCTGCTGAATGCGATCTACGGCAAGGCGCACGCCGCTGCTCTCCGGGGCGACCGCGAAACGGCCCTGAAGCTGGATGCACAAGGGCGCCGGATCTTCGATTCTTCCGGGTCGTACGAACAGACCTCGGACTATGCCGTCCCGTGGTGGCGGCTGCACGTATTCCGCTCCCTGCTGCTGGCCCGCCTCGGTGACGAGAAAGGGGCTGTGGAGGCTCAGGAGCAATCTCGTAGGGAGCTTCCGGCGTCGCTCCCCAGGTTCGCCACTCACCTTGAGCTTCACCGGGGTCTGATGCTGGCCAGGTCGGGTGACCGCACGGGAGGTGTTCACTACGCGCAGGCCGCGATGGACGCCCTGCCGTCTGAGAAGCACTCACTGACGCTCCGGATGCTCATGGACGAGATCAAGGCGTAGGGGCGCCTTGCCGTGACGATCATGGGGAAATGCCGGGGGAACGTTTCCATCGTGGGGTGTATATGCAGGTCGGAGCCCTGTATGCCGTAAAGCACTCAGATTTATGCGGGTACGAATCAGGTGCGGCGGATCGTGATGGCGCGGAATCTGCCGTAGGGCGGGAGCCGCGGGGCGGTGGCTTCTTCGGTGCTCTGAGAGCCGTGACCGATCGTCTCCGAGGCGTACACCCCACCGGCGGAAGGCCCTGCCGCCTCAACGGCAGGAACGCTGCCGGGTCGGTGAGCAGCAGGAACGCTTTGCGGTACGCAGCGCCTGTCAGGACGCCACGCCTCGCACGATCAACGTGCCGATGTGGCCGGGGTGGGGGAATCGAGGACGTGCGCTTCGATGTCCGTGAAGCGTCACGGTGCCGTCGCAGCGCCCCTGGTTGCACGGCCCGCACCCCTTGGCGCAGCCCCGGTCGAAGGGGCAGGTGCGGGAGACGGGTGCGCAGCGGGGCGCCCGCACCGGCGCAACTCATGTGTGAGGCCCCGCCGGTTGGCGGGGCCTCACACATGAGCAGGGTCCGGGTGGCGGCGCCGGTCGGTGGCCGCCACCGGCAGCTGTTCGTCAGTCGCCCGTCAGTCGCTCGTGACCGTGACCTTCTCGTCGTTGTTCAGCTGCTGGACGAGCTGGGCGACCTTGGTCTTGTTCCACAGGAGGTTGTTGCCGATGTTGCCGGAGAGCGGCATGTTCATGGACTTGCCCTCGCCGTTGGTGACGCCCTTCATCGCGAAGAACATCTGGCCCAGGTCCCACAGGCTCATGTCCTTGTCGGTGATGACCGTGTTCAGGCCGGCGCTCAGCGTCGGGTAGAGCTTGAAAGGGTTGAGGAGGGTGCTCGGGGTGGCGGTCTGGTGCGCAAGGGCGGCCAGGAACTTCTGCTGGTTCTTGGTGCGTTCCAGGTCGCTGGCCGCGAAGGCGTGCCGGGTCCGGACGAAGGCGAGGGCCTGTTGGCCGTCCAGGGTCTGCGTACCGGCCTGGAAGTCGGCGCCGGCGTCCTTGTCCTTGAACGCCTTGGGGATGTTCAGCTCGACGCCGCCGATCGCGTCCACGATGTTGGCGAAACCGGCGAAGCCGATCTCGACGTAGTGGTCGATGCGCAGATGGGTGCTGGCCTCGATGGTGCGCACCAGCAGCTCGGGGCCGTCCATCGCATACGTGGCGTTGAGCTTGGTGTGGCGGCCCTGGGCGGGGAACTTCTTGCCCGACTGGGAGCCGACGAAGGACGGGACGACCACGTCCGAGTCACGCGGCAGCGAGACGAGCGTGGGGCCGTTGCTGCCGTCGTGCAGGATCATCATGGAGTCGGTGCGCTTGCCCTCGGCGGAGCCGGTGTGCAGCACCTTCTTCTGTTCGTCGGTCATGCCCTCGCGGCTGTCCGAGCCCACGATCAGGTAGTTCGTACCGTCCCCGGCCGCCGGCCGGTCGATGACCTTGCTCAGGTCGACCTCGCGGCGCATCTGGCCGTCGGCCCAGAAGTACGTGCCGATCGAGGTGACGAGAAAGACGGCGACCAGGGTCAGCACGGTCCACTTGATGCGGCGGCCCCAGTTGGGCGCCGGCCGGCCGCCGCGGCCGGCCGGGGCGGGACCGCCGCCGTGGCCACCGCGCCCGCCGCCGTCGCCGTAGACCTGGCCGGTGTTGTAGCCGCTGTCGTAAGAGTCGTAGCCCTGCGACTGCTGCGGCGGCACAGACCCCCGGTTCGGGGACAGGTGCGGCGGCAGCGGCCGTTCGGAGCGCGGCCGCCCGGGGCCCGCGTCCCGCCGCACCTGCGGCATGGCGCGCGCACCCTCCGGCTGGGAGCTGCCGCTGCCGCGTCCGTACCGGTTGCCGCTGCCGCTCTGGTCGCCCGACCACCCATTGGGCCATTCGTTCATAGGGGAGAGTGTGCCTGCCGCGGGGCCCGGCCCGACAGGGCGGGTACCGGATCGGGCCGGGCCTGTTGCAGAGCTGATGCAAAGCGGGGCGTGGCGTGATAACGGACGCGATCATTCCGGCGGACGGGCGGGCGGTTCCGCCGACGCTGCCGGCTCCCTTTCCGTATCACCTCGCTGACCTGCGTGGATGCCTGGTGAGGGAGCGGCGGAACGGCCCCGGCGCGGGGCGCTTAGGCTAGGGCCATGACCGATCAGGGCGTTACCGAACCCGGGGACGATCTCCCCGGAAAGCCGACATTCGCGTCGCGTACGACGCTCAGCCACATCATGACCGCGAGCGACACGAACCTGCTCGGCACGGTGCACGGCGGCGTGATCATGAAGCTGGTGGACGATGCGGCGGGCGCCGTCGCGGGCCGGCACTCCGGCGGGCCCGCGGTGACCGCGTCCATGGACGAAATGGCGTTCCTGGAGCCGGTCCGGGTCGGCGATCTGGTCCATGTGAGCGCGCAGTGCAACTGGACCGGCCGTTCGTCCATGGAGATCGGCGTACGCGTCATGGCCGAACGCTGGAACGAATCGACCCCCGCGCAACAGGTCGGCTCCGCATATCTGGTCTTCGCGGCGGTCGACGAGGACGGCAGGCCGCGGTTCGTCCCGCCGGTGATCCCGGAGACGGAGAAGGACCGGCGCCGCTACCAGGAAGCGCAGATCCGGCGCACCCACCGGCTCGCCCGGCGCCGCGCGATCAAGGAACTCCGGGAGCAGCGGGCGGCCGAGGGGCTGGACGACTAGCCGGGGCGATCGGCCGGGCCGCAGGGGCTGGACGACCAGCCGGGAGGGCCGGCCGCGGGGCGCGGGGCGCGGGGCGCGGGGGACCGCGCGGCGGCGTTCGCATCCGCCGAGCAGGCGCTGGAGCCGCACCGTCCGCGCGAGCCCGTGTGGTTCCTCGCCACGGTGGGCGTGGCGCCGCAGGCCCAAGGGCGGGGGCTGGGCAGCGCGGTGCTGCGGCCCGGTCTGGCAGCCGCCGCGCGGGAAGGCGTCCCCGCCTTTCTGGAGACGTCGAGTGAGCGCAATGTGCGGTTCTACGAGCGGCTGGGTTTCGTCGTCACGGCGAGCGTCGCCCTGCCGGACGGCGGCCCGCGTACCCGGTGCATGCGCCGGGAGCCGGACGGCCTCGGCTAGCGGGGATATGGCGTGGCCGAGACCTGGCGTGGCCGAGACCTGGTGATGGCGTGGCGCCGGCCGGGGCGCGGTACCGACCGGGCCGGGCAGGCCCGAGCCGCCGAACCCGCCCCGACGCCGCCGGCCGGGCATCCACCCCACCCGGGGTTGGCGCGGGCACCCAGCCCTCCCGAGGCGTGCGTAGGCATCCCCCCCACTCGGGGTACGTGCGGCACCCACCCCACCCGAGGCGCGCGTAGGCCCCCGGCCTTCGGGTGCGCCCGGGTATCGACCTCGCTCAAGGCGCGCCCGCGTACCCACCCCACCCGAGGCGCGCGTAGACACCCACCTCACCCCGGGACACACGGTTCGCCCGGCGGCCCGGCGGTACGCCATCACGCCATCAAGGCGCCACACGAACGGCCCGTCCCCCGGTCCGGCGGCGCGTGGCGACGGCCGCCGTGCGCTGTGCCAGTGCCGCCAGGGCCGCGCCGAGGATGGTGCCGGCGGCCGCGCACAGTACGTCGCCGGTGTCGGCGATCCGGCCGGCGCGCATCAGCAACTGTGTCGCCTCGATGGCCGTGCACAGTCCCACGCCCAGCAGGAACGCGGCGGCGGCGGACCAGTGCGGGGCGGCGAAACGCAGCAGCAGTGGCAGCGGCAGATAGAGCGCGGTGTTCGCGATCTGCTCCCTGACCAGCATGGACAGTTCACCGGGCAGCAGCTGGGCGCCCGGGTCGAACAGTTCCCGGCCGGGTAGCCACCAGACCGTGGCGTCCCCGGAGCCGATGGGCTGGGTGGGGGCGAGCGTCGCCACCAGGAGCAGCAGCAGCCAGCCGGCCAGCAGTACCCGGGCGGTGACCCGGGGCGCGCCGCTGTCCGGGGCGAGCGCCGACCACAGGGCGAGGGCCAGGGCCAGCGTCAGCGCCGCGGTGAGGAAGAGCGCCACCGCAGGCGGAGAGATGATCAGTACGACCTGCCACACGATGCCCGCCTCTCAGGAGATCCCGGACGTGGAGATCAGCTACCGGGAGATCGGCCACAGGGGTCAGCCACAGGGAAATCAGACGCAGGGAAATCAGACGCAGGGAAATCAGACGCAGGGAGTCAGCCACAGGGATCAGCCGCAGCTCCAGGTGGTGACGGAGACCTCGGCCCCGTGCTCCATGACGCCCCGGATGCATTCGTCCGGCCGCATCTCCACCCGGCCGCTCAGCTCGGCGGCGCCGCGTACCGTCCGCCGGGTGCCGAACCAGCCGGGGAACGCGGTGATCCGGTCGTTCCGGCGCTGGTAGCCCAGCCGTACGGAGATCTCGTCCCGTACGGAGATCTCGTCGCGAGTGCCGGGCGGGCCCGGGGCCCCGCCCGTGCCCCGTGGACCGTGCCGGGCGGGCGCCCCGTGCCTGCGGTACGTCGCGGTGTATGTCCCCGCCGATCCGGCCGGGCCGCGCAGACACAGCTGGCCGCGGACCACTTCGCCGCAGCCGGTCGGCGTGGCGGGGGCCGGCGGGGCCGCGGCGGCGGTGGCCGCGGCCAGGCACAGGGCGACGGCGGCGCCGGCCCGCCGCACGTGCCCGCGCGCGGCCGGGCCGCCCACCGGCGGGCGGGGGGCCGTACGACGGGGCGTGGGGACGGTCACGGGCACCCGGCCTCGTCGCCGGTCATCGCCGCGAAGGAGTCCGCGCCCCGCGATGTGGGATCCGCCGCCCGCACCGGGTGCACCGTCTGGTGGTCGCGGCCGACCGTCACCTGCATCACCGCCCCCTGCCGCGGCACCTGGCGCAACTCCGCGCCGGGCAGCGCCGCGGCCAGCGACCGGACCGAGTGGTCCCAGCGCGGGTCGTAGGAGATCACCGTGCGGCCGGGGGCGCCGCCTGTGGCGTGCCGGGGGACGCCGGTGGTCCGGAAACCGGTGTCGTGCAGCGCGCGGGCGACCGCGCCGGCGAGGCCGGGCCGCGTGGTGCCGTTGTCGACGTGCACCCGGACCTTGGCCGGCGGCACCTCCACGGCCGTGGCGGGCGCCTTGTCGGTGTGGTGCACGGCCAGCGGCCGGTCGTCGCGGATCGCCTGGAAGAGCTCCCTGGACCGTGTCAGGTCCCACCGCACCGTCGAGCCGAGGCCCGGCACCTTGTAGTCCGCGTCGCTCAGCGGTACGGAGACGAACTCCGAGGACGACGGCGTCAGGCCGCGCATCGCCTGCCCGAGATCGACCAGGTCGTGCGCGCCGAAGCCCGAGTCGGCCCGTACGGACGTCAGCATCGTGTCCGCGACCTCCTTGAAGCGGACCGGGTCCATCAGCACTCCGGAGGACGTGACCTGCTGGATGAGGGCGGCCAGGAAACGCTGCTGGCGCTGCATCCTGGCGAGGTCGGCGGCGCCGTCGATATGCCGCGAGCGCACGTACTGGAGCGCCTGGCCGCCGTCGAGCTTCGACTTGCCGGCCGGCAGATCCAGGCCCGTATAGCTGTCCTTGAGCGGCCGCGGGGTGCAGATCTCCACCCCGCCGACCGCGTCCACGCTCCGCATGAAGCTGGTGAAGTCGACCTCCAGATAGTGGTCGATGTGCACGCCTGTCATGTGCTCGACGGTCCGCACGGTGAGGCCGGGGCCGCCTTCCGCGTACGCCGCGTTCAGTTTGACGGGGTGCGCGGGGCGCTGCTTGCCGGTGGCGGCGTCCTGGCGGGCGGGGACCTCGGCGTAGGAGTCGCGCGGCAGGCTGATGACGCTGGCGCGGTCCCGGGCGGCGGAGAGGTGCACCAGCATCACGGTGTCCGTGCAGTGACAGGCTTCGCCGCCCAGGTGGTACCTGCGCTTCTGCTCCTTGGTGATGTGGTCGCGGCTGTCCGTGCCGACGAGCAGGAAGTTCAGGCCCGCGGCGCGGACCGGGCGGTCGGTCATGCCCTTGAAGGCGTCCACCCGGCCGATCCCGCGCTCGACACCGGTGACCACCGCGTGCCCGACGCCGCTCGCGGCCAGCAGCACGACCGACGCGGCGGTGCAGATCCGCAGTCCCCAGCGCCGCCGCATCGGGTGCGGCTCCTCGTCGGACCAGTCGGGGGCGGGGTGGGGCGGACGGGACGGCGCGGTCACGGGGACTCCTCCGCGGCGGTACGGGTGCGAGCGGCAGCCGGCGGGGTACGGCGGGGCGGGGCGGCGCCGGCGGGGTCAACGTAGGCCAATATGATCGGCTGTAAAGCGCCACACGCCGGGCGCCGGCCGCCCGGCCACCCGGCTGCCGTCCGTCGGCGTCCCCCGTTCGCGGTAACGTGAACGGGATACCGCAGTCTCCCGGCGAGCGCTGCCGCCGCCCGCGGCCGAGCCGCGCGGGCCGATCCCCGAGGAACCATGCCCCAGCAGCAGCTCCCGGCCGTCTCCGTGATCATGCCGGTGCTCAATGAGGAACGTCATCTGCGCGATGCGGTCCGGCACATCCTGGAGCAGGAGTACGCCGGCGAGATGGAGGTGGTGATCGCCCTCGGCCCGTCCACGGACCGGACGGACGAGATCGCCGCCGAACTCGTCGCGGAAACCGCGTCCGACGCGCGCGCCAAGGTGCAGACCGTCCCGAACCCGACCGGGCGCACCCCCGCCGCGCTGAACGCCGCGATCAAGGCGTCCCGGCACCCGGTCGTGGTCCGCGTCGACGGCCACGGCATGCTCTCGCCGAACTACATCGCCACCGCCGTCCGCCTCCTGGCGGAGACCGGTGCGCAGAACGTCGGCGGCATCATGCACGCCGAGGGGGAGAACGCCTGGGAGGACGCGGTCGCCGCCGCGATGACCTCCAGGATCGGCGTGGGCAACGCCGCCTTCCACACCGGCGGCGAGGCCGGCCAGGCCGAGACCGTCTACCTCGGGGTCTTCCGGCGCGAGGCGCTGGAGCGGCAGGGCGGCTACAACGAGGAGTTCATCCGCGCCCAGGACTGGGAGCTGAACTACCGCATCCGCGAGGCCGGCGGGCAGATCTGGTTCTCGCCGGAGCTGAAGGTGCGCTACCGGCCGCGCCCCAGCGTCCGGGCGCTGGCCAAGCAGTACAAGGACTACGGCAAGTGGCGGCACGTCGTCGCCCGTTACCACGCCGGTTCGATCAATCTGCGCTATCTCGCACCGCCGGCCGCGGTGTGCGCGATCGCCGCCGGTCTCGTCGTCGGCGCGGCCGTCACGCCCTGGGGCCTGGTGGTCCCGGCCGGCTATCTCGCGGCCATCGCGGCGGGCTCGGTGCCGGCC
Source organism: Streptomyces sp. x-80 (assembly GCF_046549095.1). NCBI lineage: Bacteria > Bacillati > Actinomycetota > Actinomycetes > Kitasatosporales > Streptomycetaceae > Streptomyces > Streptomyces sp. x-80. The sequence continues at coordinate 35,192 of NZ_JAJPWM010000002.1, read as the reverse complement.
GGCAAGGGGCTGTCGCTGAAGGCCCGCGCCCAGATCCCGGTCGCGCTGGCGACCATGCACATGGCGTGGGGAGTGGGCTTCCTGACCAGCCCGCGCGCGCTCGCCAAGAAGGTCATCGCCAGCCGCCGCCCGGCGGTCCTGGCCCCGGCCGAATAGCCGCACGGGCCGGCCGGGCCGGGTACGGAGAGCAGCGAGGGGCGGGCCGCGGCGGCCCGCCCCTTCCGCGTACGCCCCCGCCGCGCGCAGCCGACGGCCGCACCGCCGCGCTAGAAGCTGTACTGCGGATTCACCTTCATGCACGCCTTGGTGTCCTCGCCGTTGAGCGCGTCCGCGCTCTCCGGGGCCTTCTTCGGCGCGCTGTCCCCGGCCGTATCGGCCCGGCCGCCGCCCGCCGCCTTCGGGTACGCGGACCCCGTGCGCCAGTCGTTGCCCACCACCAGCCGCAGCCCGGGGACCGCACCGGACTCCTTGACCGCGTCCTTGGGCAGACCGAGCTCCTTGGCCAGCGCGAGGGCGTCGCCGCGCTGCGCCGCGTCCCGGTAGGTGAGGGTGGTGTCGGCCTGGGCGATGAGGGTGGAGTCGGTGCCCGCGGCGGTGTAGCCGAGACCGGCCAGCTGCTGCTGGACGGTGGCCGCCCGGCCGGAGACCGGTCCCGAGACGGCGCTGCTGGTGCCGTTCTGTACGACAACTTTCAGCCGGCTCCTGGGAGTTGACGGCTTCGGATCGGGCGCCGGGGTCTTCTTGGTGTCCTTGCCGTCCAGCGCCGAGTCGTTGCGCAGCAGTGCGAAGGTCGCCTCGGCGTCGCCCGGTTCGGGCATGACGTACTGACCGCCGGGGCCGTACTGCCAGGGCATCGTGATCATCGTGATGCGCCCGGTCGGCACCCGCTGGAGGTCACCGCCCAGGTCGTAGAGCTTCTTGACGGTGCCCAGACCCTCGTCGACGGTCAGCGACTTCGTCGCGGCCTCGGCCAGATCGCGCAGCTGGGCGGGGTTGGTGAGCTTGGTACCCGCCTTCAGCTGGCGGACCATGGAATTCATGTACATGTGCTGGGCCTTGGCCCGGCCGATGTCGCTGTTGTCCTCGAAGCCGTAGCGGGTGCGCAGCCACTGGAGGGCCTGTACGCCCTTGACCGCGTGGGTGCCCGCGGTCAGCTTCAGCCCGCTGCCGTGGCCCTTGCGGTCGTGCGAGTAGACGTTCTTGTCGACGCAGACCGGGACCCCGCCGATGGCGTCTGCCATGTTCACCACCCCGGAGAAGTCGACCATCATGAAGTGGTCGATGTAGATGCCGGTCAGCTCCTTCCAGGTGGCGACCGTACAGCCGGGACCGCCGCGCTGGAGCGACTCGTTGATGGCGCCGGTGGTCTGCCGGTAGACCGTGCCGTCCTCGGGGTCGGTGCACTGGGGGATGGGCACGCGGGTGTCGCGCGGGATCGACATCACCGACATGCTGCTGCGGTCCGCGGAGACGTGCAGCAGCATCTGCACATCGGCCAGCGGTTTGCGGTCCGCGTCCTGCCGGGCGCCGCCGAGTTCGATGTTCTCCTCGCTGTTCCGGCCGTCCGAGCCCAGCAGCAGGATGTTCAGCGGGGTCTGCCCGAAGGCGTTCGGCTCGGGCTTCTGGAGCCCGCCCGCGCCCAGATCCAGCGCGTCCTTGCGGAGGTTGGCGTTCAGGTGCTCGTAGTAGAGGTACCCGGCGCCGGCGCCGCCCAGCACCAGGACGGCGAGGGTGACGGCGGTCCAGCGCAGCACCTTGCGGCCGGTGCGGCGGGGCGGCTGTCCGGTGCCGGGGCCGCTGCCGTCCGGCGGGCCGCCGTCCCCGTCGTTCCCGCCGTCGCCGGGGGCCGACGGGGCCGGGCCGGCCGCCGGCCGGCCGCCCTCGTACAGGCTGTCGTCCCAGCCCAGCTCCCGCGCGTCGGGGCGGCCCCGACGGAATCTGTCACCGCGCACGCTGCTCTGCCGCACTGGGCCTCTCCCCGTTGTCAGGTCGGTGGTGCTCGGCGGTCCGGCAGGGCTGCCGGATCCGCCGGATCGCGTCAGTTCACTTGGCGCAGACGTTCTTGTCGTCCGCGGTGACGTTCTGCACCCCGTCCGGGGTCTTGGTCGGGGCCTCGATCGGGGTGCCGGGAGCCTTGAAGTCCTTGCCGAGGATGAGCTTCATCGGCACCCGGGGGCCGGCGTCGGCCGTCGCCTTCTTCAGCGCGCTCTTGGGCAGGCCCATCCAGTCGGCCAGGGTGGCGGCCTGATCGGCCTGGTTGGGGGCGTATTCGAGGCGGGTGGTGGCCAGCTTGGGCAAGGTGTTGCCGACGTTGCTGGAGAGCTTGGCGCCCTTGCTGTTCTGGAGCCAGTCCACCGTCACCTGCGCGGAGCCGAGTGGCCCGCCGCCGTTGGTGACATCGACCCGGACGAGCTGCGGCGGGGCCTTCTTGACCGCGCCGGAATCCTTGCCGCCCTTGTCCTTCGCGCTCTTCTCGCCCTTGGCCAGGGAGTGGTCCGCCTGCACCATCTGGAACAGCGGACCGGCCTTGGCCTTGTCCAGGATGACGGTGTTCTTGTCCTGGGGGTTGTCCAGCACCGGCACCGTCGCGAAGGTGATCTTGCCGATGTCGACCCGCTTGAGGTCCGTACCGAGATCCATCAGCTTCTTCGCGCTGCCGATGCCGGTGTCGACGGTGAGCGCCTTGGTCGCGGCCTGGCTGATGGCGTAGAGCTTGGTGGGGCTGGTGAGGGTGTCGTCGGACTTCATCTTGCGGATCATCGAGCTGAGGAACTGCTGCTGGAGCTCGATCCGGCTCAGATCGCTGCCGAAGCCGACGGTGTGCCGGGTACGGACGAACGCCAGCGCCTGCTCGCCCTTGACGGTATGGCGGCCGGCCTTCAGCTTCAGGTGCGACTTCGGGTCGTCGATGTCCTTGGCGGCGCACACCTCGACGCCGTCCACCGCCTCGGACAGCTCCTTGACCGCGTTGAAGTCGGCCATCATGAAGTGATCGACCTTCAGCCCGGTCAGCTTCTCGACGGTGCGCCAGGTGCAGCCCGGGTCGCGGCCTTCCTGGCCCAGGCTCGTGTTGAAGCGCACCCCCCGCTGACCGGGGACGGTCTTCGTCGAGCCGTCCGGCTGCTTGGTCGGGCAGTCCGGGATGTCGGTGACCAGGTCGCGGGGGATGCTCAGCGCCGTCGCGTTCGACCGGTCCTTGGAGACATGCATCAGGATCGTGGTGTCCGAGTGCCCGACGCTGTCGTTGTCGCCGTAGCCCGAGTTGCCCTTACCGGTCCGGGCGTCCGTGCCGATGATGAGGATGTTGACCGGGCCGTCGGACACCGCGGCGTTGTCGATACCGACGTCGACCTTGGAGATGTTGCCGTTCAGCTGCTGGTAGAGGAAGTACGCGCCACCGCAGCCCGCGATGAGGACGAACCCCACCACCCCGGCCGTCCAGTGCAGCGCCTTCTTCTTCCCGGTCTTCTTCGGCTTGGGCTTGCGCCGGTTCGCCGGACCCGCGGCCGCCGCCGAACGGCTGCCGGCGGCCCGTCGGGCGGCCCGGCCACCGGTGGGGCGATCCTCCGCCGGGGCGTCCGGCGCGGTGTCGCCCGCGGCGCGCTCACCCCGGCGGGCGGTCGGCAGCGGACGGGTGTCGGTGTCGCCACGGCCCGTGCCCCTGGGGTTTCCCCCGGGGTCTCCGGGGTCGGGCGCCGTCGGCGGAGAGGGCTGAGCGGCGGCCTGACCGGCGGGGTCAAGTCGCAGCTCGTAGGTGCCGGTGTCCGGATTGAACACCCACTGATCGGCGGGATCGACGTTGCCGCCCTCCCGCCCACGCCCTTGCGCGTCCACGGTGCCTTGAGTCCTCCGTCGGTGCCACGCGGCGCCTCCCCCCAAGGCGCTCGGTCGGTCGATTGTGCAATATCCGGTCAACTGGTCGTGCTGGCCGGATCACTCACACTATCGGCCCGGTTCGGCGCCGGGCGACGCCCGTGACAGATTCCACTTCCCTACAACTGGGCATTCCGCCCAATCCATTCGGGATTTCGCGGCTGCCTCTGTGGCATTTCTATCGGCAGACCCCGCGGTCCGCGGTGGTGCCGGGAAAGGCCGGGCCCGCATCGGCCGGAGACGGCGGCCTACTTTCACCCGGGCCGTCCGAAGTACCGTCACCGGGGGTGCCCGCGGTGGCTTTCCCGTCCGGCGCGGTGGTCTTCCCGGTACCCTCCGGCGCGCTGTCCGCGGTGCTCTCCGGGGGCTGCACCGTCACCGGGCGGTCCGTGCGCAGCCGCGCGAAAAGCTTGTCCGCGTCCGGCTGCACCAGCTCGTCGCGATTGTGGTCGTAGCGGTACTGCTGACGGGGCACGGTCAGAAACTGGATCCGGTCGGCGGGAATGCCGCGCATACTGTGCACCAATTCGTAGAGCCCGGAGAGCGACGCCAGACCCTTGTCGGTGGTCAGCGAACCCGTCGCGGCATCCAGCAGTGGATACAGCCGCGCCGGATTGAGCAGCACGCCATTGCTCTGCACTTTCTTCACGAGAGCGCCGAGGAAACCCTGCTGGCGTCCCATCCGCTCGGTATCGCTGCCGTCGCCCAGGCTCTTGCGGGCCCGGACGTAGCCGAGTGCGGCCTCCCCGCGCAGCGTCTGGCGGCCGGCGGGCAGCACGAGATGCGCCGCGTGGTCGTCGACGGCCTTCGGCAGACACACCTCGACACCGTCCACCGCGTCCACCATCTTCTTGAACCCCACGAAGTCGAGGACCATGTGGTGGTCGATGCGGACGCCGGTCATCTCCTCGACCGTACGGATCGTGCAGGCGGCGCCCCCGAACTGGAACGCCCAGTTGAACTGCGCCAGTTGGGCCTTGGTGGACGAACCGTCCGGGCGGGTGCAGGACGGAATCCGCGCCATCAGGTCGCGCGGAATGCTGACCGCGGTGGCGCTGCGCCGGTCCGCGGCCAGATGCAGCCAGATCGTGGTGTCCGAGCGCTGGGTGCCGCTGTCCTCGCCGTACTGCGCGTTGTCGCCACCGCGGTCGTCGGAGCCGATCAGCAGGATGTCCTGGGCGTCCTGCGGACCCTCGGTGGGCCGCTCGGACTCGTGCCGCGCCAGTTCGTGCTGGGTGACGTTGTCGGTACGGATATTGCCGTTCAGCTTGGTGTAGAAGGCCCAGCCGGTGCCCGTCGCGACGAGCACGGTGACGGCGGCGGCGAGCGCGGCCCAGCGCAGCCGGTGGCGGCGGTGCGGCGGGGTGCGCGGGGGCCCCGGCCCGTCGGACGAAGCGGCGCGGGTCCACCCTGCGGGGCCCTGGAGGTCGGCAGGGGAATCCGGGCTCTCGGTCACGTGTGCGTCCATCCCTTACGGAGTCGGCGTCGCGCCCGCACTCGGGGTCCGGGTCGAACGGAAGACGGCCGGATCTCGCGCTCGGTTGTGCTTTTTTCAAGATCTTTGCGCGTTCGGGATCGATTCGTGCTCAGAATCTGACCGTTTATGCTCAAGATCCGTACGATTCTGTGCGTGATGCGTAGGCGATCCGTACGTGTTGGGGGAATCCGTACGTATTCCGGGACTTGGGCCGGAACCGGTGGCCCGGCCTGTGCCGACCGGAGCCTGGCCCGCCGGACGGCGGGGCCGGACGGGACGCCGCGTCAGGAGACGGACGGCGGCGCCTCTACGGTGATCTGTTCGCTGGTCCCGCGGGCGGCCGCCCCGTCCGCACCCAGCTCGCCGAGATGGCGGCAGAGCACCACCGAACCGCCCGTGGCGAGCGGCGCGTACAGCCCGTAGGAGAGGCCCTGCCAGGTGTCGTACGGCAGTCCGGACAGCACCCGCGGGGCCTCGGGCATCCCGGCGGCGCGGGCGTCGGCCAGCGCGCGGGCCCCGATCCCGGCCCCGGTCAGCTGCTCGCCGCCGACGACCAGCGCCACCGCCGCCGGGTCCACCGGCGCGAACGGCGCGAACCGGTCGCCCTGCCCCGGCACCTCGACGGCGTAGTCCGCGAAACCCGCCGGCGGCTGCGGGAAACGGCCGCCCATCGGACGCAGTGCCAGCGCCACCCGCTCCCCGGAGCAGCCGCGCGCCGCGTCGAGCGTGCCGGGACCGCTGACGACGAGGTCGGCCGCGGCCGGATCGCCGCCCACCTCCGCGACCACGCCCACCGCCGAACAGGCCAGCAGCCAGACGGCGGTCTGCCAGTGGGCGGGCAGCAGCAGCGCGAGCCGGTCGCCGGGCCCGGCGACCAGATCGCCCTGGAGGTAGTTGGCGGTCTTCGCCACCCAGTTGGCGAACGTGGCGACGGACAACTCGACGCGCTCACCGGTGGCGTCGTCGTAGAAGGTCACGAGCGGGCGGGCCGGGTCCGCGACGAGCGCGGCGGACAGCAGGTCGGCGGGGGTGCGTTCGGTGGCGTTCATCGCCGTCAGATTACGCGCGGCCACCGCCGGCGCTCGGCGCCGAGTCCCCGTCGTCCCCGCCCGAGCCCCGGCGCCGCTTCCCTCAGGGGGATTACCAGACTGTTCCGTTACGGCGATTACCGGACCGAATCGCGGGGATCTCCGAACCGACCCTCCGTACGCACCGAACCGTCACTCCGTACACACCGGCCCGATCCGCGTACGGACCAATCCGAACCACGTACGAACCGAATCGCACCACGCACGAACCGAACCGAACCGCTTACGAACCGAACCGATCGATCCGCCCTCCGACCGCTGAACCGACCCCCGTCCCGGCGCACTGAACCGATCTCCGCCACGACACGTCCTACGGAGCACGACCACCGCCGCTCGTCGCTCGTGTCCGTCCCGCAGGGCAGGGGGGAAGACCGTCTGCCTACACTGGTCCGCCGACCGGCCGACCCCAGCAGGAAGCAGTGAAGACAAGGTGACCGAAGCGATCCTCCTGGTCGGCGGCAAGGGCACGAGGCTGCGCCCGCTGACGGTGCATACGCCCAAGCCCATGGTTCCGGCGGCCGGTGTGCCGTTCCTCACCCACCAGCTGGCGCGCGCCCGCGCCGCCGGTGTCGAGCACATAGTCCTCGCCACCTCCTACCTCGCCGAGGTCTTCGAGCCGTACTTCGGCGACGGGTCGGCGCTCGGCCTGCGTCTGGAGTACGTCACCGAGGAGGAGCCGCTCGGCACCGGCGGCGCCATCCGCAACGTCGCCTCGCGGCTCCACTCGGCGCCCGGCGACCCGGTACTGATCTTCAACGGCGACATCCTCACCGGTCTGGACATCGCGGCGCTGGTGGACACCCACCGCACCACCGGCGCGGATGTCTCGCTGCACCTCACCCGGGTCGCGGACCCGCGCGCCTTCGGCCTGGTGCCGACCGACGACACCGGCCGGGTCACCGCCTTCCTGGAGAAGCCGCAGACCCCGGAGGAGATCGTCACCGACCAGATCAACGCGGGCGCCTACGTCTTCAACCGCTCGGTCATCGACACCATCCCGGCGGGCCGGCCGGTCTCCGTCGAGCGGGAGACCTTCCCCGGGCTGCTGGCCGACGGAGCCCACCTCCAGGGCATGGTCGACTCCACGTACTGGCTCGACCTCGGCACCCCGCAGGCGTTCGTGCGCGGCTCCGCCGACCTCGTCCTGGGCCGCGCCCCGTCCCCGGCCGTCCCCGGCCGCTGCGGCGACCGGCTGGTCCTGGAGACCGCCGACGTCGCCCCGGACGCCAAGCTCTCCGGCGGTACGGTCGCCGGTCCGCGCTGCACCATCGGCGCCGGTGCCGAGATCGACGGCAGCGTCGTCCTCGACGGCGCGGTGGTCGAACCGGGCGCTCGCGTCCACGATTCGCTGATCGGCGCCGGCGCGCACATCGGGGCCCGTACGGTCCTGGACGGCGCGGTGATCGGCGACGGCGCCCGGGTCGGCGCCGACAACGAGCTGCGCGGCGGCATCCGCATCTGGTGCGGCGCCGACCTCCCGGCGGGCTCGGTGCGCTTCTCCTCCGACCAGTAGGCGGCGCGGGCGGTCGGAGCGGCCGGCGGGTGACACGGCTGCCGCTGCCCGGCCGTCATTCCCCGGCTCCGGCCCCCGGCCGTCGGCCGCGGAGCCGCGTCACCCCCATCGCCTAACCTGACAGCATGCCCGTCCGCACCTGGGTTCCGCCCGGCCCCTACGACCTGCACCGCACGCTGTGCGTGCTGCGGCGCGGGCCGGGCGACCCCGCGTTCGCGGTGCGCGGTGCGGAAGTATGGCGGGCCTGCCGCACCCCCGAGGGCCCCGGCACCCTGCGCCTGGAGGCCCGCCCGGCGGCCGGCGCCGTCGAGGCCGAGTCCTGGGGGCCGGGCGCCGACTGGCTGCTGGAACGGCTGCCCGATCTGCTGGGGGAGCCGGACGACCCGGCGGAGCTGACCGCCCGGCACCGCATCGTGCACGCGGCGCACCGCCGCCACCCCGGCCTCCGGCTCACCAGGACCGGTCTGGTCCTGGAGTCGCTCATCCCCTCGGTCCTGGAGCAGAAGGTCACCAGCGACGAGGCGTACCGCGCCTGGCGGCTGCTGCTCCAGCGGCACGGCGAACAGGCCCCCGGACCGTGGGAGCGGCTGCGGGTGATGCCCGAGCCGCGCGGCTGGGCGCTGATCCCGTCCTGGGAGTGGCACCGTGCGGGCGTCGACGCCAAACGGTCGGACACGATCCTGCGCGCCGTACGCCTCGCCCACCGTATGGAGGAGGCCGCGCGGATGGACCTCGCCGACGCCACCCGGCGGCTGACCGCCGTCCCGGGCATCGGCCCGTGGACCGCCGTCGAGACACTCCAGCGCGTCCTCGGCGCACCGGACGCGATCACCGTCGGCGATCTGCACCTCCCCGGCATCATCGGCTACGCCCTCACCGGCCGCCGCGGCACCACCGACGCGCAGATGCTCGAACTGCTCGCCCCCTACGAGGGTCAGCGGCACCGCGCGGCCCGGCTGATCCTGCTCGCCGGCCGCGTCCCGCCGCGCCGCGCACCCCGCTTCCCGGTGGGGGACATCGCCCGGCTGTGACGGACGGGGGGCGCGGACCGGCCGGTCCGCGCCCCCCGTCGTTCCGTGCCCCGCTCAGCGCACCACGATGTAGTCCGCACCGTCCCGGGCCGGCCGCTCCTTCGGCGGCGCGGCCGGGTGCCCCACGGCCACCGCGCCCATCGGCTCCCAGTCCGCGGGCAGGCCGAGGACGTCCCGTACGACATCCCGGCAGAACATCGTCGAGGAGACCCACGCCGAGCCCAGCCGCTCACCGGCCAGCGCGACCAGGAAGTTCTGGATGCCCGCGCCGCCCGCGACGACGAACATCTCGCGCTCCGCGGCGTTGCGCCGCGCGTCCGGGTAGGTGTGCGCACCGTCCAGGACCAGACAGGGCACCACCAGGTACGGCGCGTTGCGCAGCACATCGCCGCGCCGTACCCGCCTGGCGACGGACTCCTCGCCGAAGCCGTCCGCGCGCAGATCCGCGGTCCACGCGTCCCGCATCGCGTCCAGCAGCCGCAGCCGGGTCCCGGCGGACTCCAGCAGCACGAACCGCCAGGGCGTGGTGTGGTGCGGGGCCGGTGCGGTCACCGCCGCGGCGACCGCCCGGCGCACCGCGCCGCCGTCCACCGGGCTGTCGGTGAACTCGCGGACCGTCCGGCGCAGCGTCACCGCTTCCCGTACCGCCTCCGAGGTCCCCAGCCGGAACATGTCGCCCGCGGCGTTCCGCACCAGGGCGTGCGCCCCGTCGTCCTCGTCCTCGTCCGTGTCTGTGACGATCTGTGGCAGCCCGCGCACCACCGCGACCGGCAGCGCGCCCGCCTTGCCCTTCACCAGGTCACCGGCGGCGGCCAGTTCGTCCGCGGTGGCGACCACCGTCGCGCTGAGCGAGTTGCCGTACGCGTCCACGCCACCGCGCAGATCGTCCAGCACCCGCACCCCGGCCGCCCCGATGGCGACATCGGTGAGCCCGCTGCGCCACGGCCGCCCGAAGGTGTCGCTGATGACGATGCCGACGTCGACGCCGAGCGTCGCGCGCAGCCCGGCCCGCAGGGTGCGGGCCGAGGCGTCCGGGTCCTCGGGCAGCAACAGCACCGTCCCGGCGGGGGTGTTGGAGGCGTCGACGCCGGCCGCGGCCATCACCAGCCCCTGCCGGTTCTGCACGATCCGCAGCGTGCCGCGGCGCGCCACGACCCGCACGGTCTCCTGGTCGATCGCCGCCTCCCGGTCGGTGGCCTGTATCACCCGGCCCTCGGCCTTGCTGACGATCTTCGAGGTCACCACCAGCACATCGCCGTCCGCGAGTCCGGGCAGCCCGGCACCGGTCGCCGCGCCGGCGATCAGCTTGACCAGGTCGTCGCCGGGCCGCACCTCGGGGATCCCCGGCAGTGCCCACACCCGGTACGCGGGCACCTCGGCCGCCGCGGTCATGCCCGGACCTCCTCGGCCAGCGCCAGCGCCGCACGTGCCATCGCGGCCGTGGCGTCCAGGTCCGTCATCATCAGCGGTACGGCCCGGCAGCGGATACCGGCCGCCTCGATCTCGTCCACCGCGCCGGCGTCGACGGTGTCGACCAGCCAGCCGTCCAGCAGCCCCGGACCGCCCTTCCGCCGCCCGCCGCCCTCCGCCACGGGACGTCGCTCGGCGCCGCCGTAATGCAGCGCCACCGCGGCGGCGGTGGACTCGACGCCGACGGCGGCCAGCACCTTGTCGGCCATCCCGCGCACCGGGGCGTCCCCGACGATCGGCGAGAGCCCGACCACCGGCACCTCGGTGTCCGCGATGGCCTCGCGGATGCCCGGCACCGCCAGGATCGTGCCGATGCTCACCACGGGATTGGACGGCGGGAAGAGCACCAGGTCCGCCTCGGCGATGGCCTCCAGCACACCGGGCGCGGGCTCGGCCTGGTCGGCGCCGACCGGCACCACCGCGTGCGCGGGGAGCGAGGCGCGCAGCCGGACCCAGTACTCCTGGAAGTGGATCGCCTTGCGCTCGCCGTCCTGGTCGACGGCGACGTGGGTCTCGACCCGGTCGTCGGACATCGGCAGCAGCCGCACGCCCGGCTGCCAGCGCGCGCACAGCGCCTCGGTGACGGCGCTCAGCGGATAGCCGGCGCCGAGCATCTGGGTCCGCACGATATGGGTGGCGAAGTCCCGGTCGCCGAGCCCGAACCACTCGGGCCCGACGCCGTAGGCCGCCAACTCCTCCTTCACGCGGAAGGTTTCGTCGGTACGGCCCCAGCCCTGCTCCTCGTTGATGCCGCCGCCGAGCGTGTACATCACGGTGTCGAGGTCGGGACAGACCTTGAGTCCGAACAGATGGATGTCGTCACCGGTGTTGCCGATGACGGTGATGTCCGCCTCCGGCGCCGCTGCCTTCAGTCCCCGCAGAAAGCGGGCGCCGCCGATACCGCCGGCCAGAACCACAATGCGCATAAAGACAGTGTGTCAGCCGAAGGCTGACTCCTTGAGGGGTGGTGGCGGAGGTGGGTGTACGTCAGGGGGCGGCGGTCTCTCTGGTGTCCGCCGCCGCCCGCTGGGAGCTGTGCATCGGCATCTCGGTCAGGCCGGGGAAGTAGATGTGCAGGCTGACGGCGGGCGCCAGGGCGTCGTTGACGACGTCGTGGACGTAGCCGGGGGCGAAGACCCGCTGGGTGCCGGCCCGCAGGGTGTGATGTGCGGTGCGGGTGCCGGCCGTGACGTGCTCGGTCAACTCGCCTTCCAGGACGGTCAGTACACCGGACGACCGCCCGTGGTCGTGCCGGCCGCTGCCCTGGCCCGGGACCCAGCTGAGCAGCCAGACCTCGTAGCCGGGGCCGGTGCGCAGCCGGTGGTACCAGCGGGTGGTGGTGTCGTAGCGGACGAGCGGGACCCAGGCGGCGCGGTCGGCGGCGATCGAACGGGCCAGGCCCGCGAAGCCGGCGACGGTGGCCGGGTGGGCGGGGACGGGCGGCAGCAGGTGCGGGATGGCGAGCGGGTCGCCGGCGATCTGGACGTCGCTGTTCATGTGCTTCGGGTTCCTCGGCAGAAGTGCTGGGGTGACGCGAACGGGGTGCGGCACGGCGCGGGGCTGTCCCGGTGGGGAGCGCGGCGCGATGGCGCGGAGCAGGGGGCTGCGGGGGTGGTGCGAGCGGAACGGCTGGAGCTCGGTGGCTTCAACAGCTGGAACAGCGACAGCGAGCCTGCGCGGCGCAGAGCGACCCGTAAGCACGGGTCAGTCGGGGCGCGGTAGTCGCTGGCATGCGGTCAAGGAGACCGGGTCCATGGCGCAATGTCAACCGGATGTCGCGTTTGCGACAAATGATTCACCTCATCCGGTTACTGTCATAGGCGAAAGGTTTGTGCAGTCGTTGACCAGGAGAAGTCGCCCGGCATCGGCGTCCCCAAACGCCGTTGCGGTCCTGTGACCCGTCTGTGATCTTCCCCGCTTCGACGGGTGGGGTGCAACGGGTGTGGCGCGTGGTCGCGTCTCGGTGGGTGGGAAGCGAGTGCCGGGTGATGCGCCTGGGGAAGTGTCCGGGTTTTTGGTGATTTGAACACTTTCCGCATAGGCTTGGTTCCGCAGAGTGAATAAGAGGCTCAATAGCAGATCTCGGCTTGACTGGCCCGGATCGGCACACTTGTAATTTCACTCGTGTCGTTCAGCCGTTATCGATCACGGCGAGATCACGGGGACGTCAAGACAGACACGGGGACGTCAAGACAGACGAGGGGCGCACATGACCGAGCTGTTCGAGGAATTGCTGGTCGAGGAGGCGGACGAGGAGCTCGGCTGGCAGGAGCGCGCGCTGTGCGCCCAGACCGATCCCGAATCCTTCTTCCCGGAGAAGGGCGGCTCCACCCGCGAGGCGAAGAAGGTCTGCCTCGCCTGTGAGGTCCGCTCCGAGTGCCTGGAATACGCCCTCGCCAACGACGAGCGCTTCGGTATCTGGGGCGGTCTGTCCGAGCGCGAGCGGCGCCGGCTGAAGAAGGCCGCCGTCTGAACACCGCACGGCAGCCCGCGCGAGAGGCGGCACGCGGCCCCGCCGCGGTGTCACGCCAACTCCCCATATCCCCCTATAGCGAACGCTCCGCCTCCGGCGTACTGCCCGCCGGAGGCGGACTGCTGTGTACGGAGCAGGTCGGCGCCCCTGCGCGAACCATTAGTGTGGGGCCCCGTCCGAGACGTGCCGACGCCCCCACGGGGCGCGCGCGTCCCTCGTAGTCCGTCGCAGTGTGTCTGCCGGGGGCGGGGGCCTTGAGCGGCTTCGCCGCGGGCCCCGGACTCCCGGGTCCGGAGGGCCCGTACCTCGATGTCCGTGCACAGCCAGTCGGCGGCCCAGGCCGCCTCATACGCAGCCGCCCCCCCAGAGTTCCCCCGGCATGTCGTCACCGCCGTGCTCGTCTCCCACGACGGAGCCCGCTGGCTGCCCGACGCGCTCGCCGGGCTGCTCGGCCAGGAGCGCCCGGTGCAGTACGCCGTCGGCGCCGACACCGGCAGCGCGGACGACTCCGCCCGGCTGCTCGGCGAGGCCCTCGGGGACGAGCGGGTGCTGCACCTCGCCCGCCGCTCCGGATTCGGCATCGCCGTCGACGAGGCGGTCCGTACGGCTCCCGTCCTGACCGCCGACGACCTGCCCTATCTGCGACGCCCCAGCGGCTGGGACCCGGTCAGCCGTACCTGGCAGGACGACGCCTACGACCAGCCGGAACTCCCGCACGGCGAACCGGTCCAGTGGCTCTGGCTGCTGCACGACGACTGCGCGCCCGAGCCGGCCGCCCTCGCCGAACTGCTGCGGGTCGTCGACTCCAGCCCCGCCACCGCCATCGTCGGCGCCAAGCTGCGCAGCTGGTACGACCGCCGCCAGTTGCTCGAAGTGGGCGTCAGCATCGCGCGCAGCGGCCGCCGTTGGACCGGTCTGGACCGCCGCGAACAGGACCAGGGCCAGCACGACCAGGTGCGTCCCGTCCTGGCCGTCTCCACCGCCGGCATGCTCATCCGCCGCGACGTCTACGAGCAGTTGGGCGGCTTCGACCGCGGGCTGCCGCTGATGCGCGACGACGTCGACCTCTGCTGGCGCGCCCAGGCCGCCGGCCATCAGGTCCTCGTCGCGCCCGACGCGGTGCTGCGGCACGCCGAGGCGTCCGCCCGGGAGCGCCGGCCGATCGACTGCGTCGGCCGCTCGGCCCGCCCCTCGGGCGACCGCGCCCCCGCCACACCGGCCAAGCGCTTCGCGCTGCGCGGCGCCACCCCGCACCGCGTCGACAAGGCCGGGGCCGTCTACACCCTGCTCGCCAACACCCGTGGCGCGCTGCTCCCGTACGTCCTGCTGCGGCTGCTGCTCAGCACCTTCCTGCGGGTCGTCGCCTACCTCGTCGGCAAGGCCCCCGGCCAGGCGCTGGACGAGTTCGCCGGGCTCCTCGGCACCCTGCTGCGGCCCGGCAAGATCCTCGCCGCCCGGCGCGGCCGCGGCCGTCCCACGGTCGACGCGAGCGAACTGCGGCCGCTCTTCCCGCTGCCCGGCGCGACCGTGCGCGCCTCCGTCGAACAGGTCGTCAGCAACTTCGGCGGGCGGGAGGCGCCGGATGCCGCGTCGGCCGGCCGGCACGGCGCCGTGGAGTCCGGACCCGGAGGCGACGACGCCGACTTCCTGGAGATCGAGCAGTTCGCGCGGCTCAAACGGATGGCCCGCAAGCCCGCCCCGGTGCTCTTCCTGCTGCTGCTCGTGGTGTCGCTGGTCGCCTGCCGGGATCTGCTCGGCTCCGGCGCGCTGTCCGGCGGCGCCCTGCTGCCCGCACCCGCGCACGTGTCCGAGCTGTGGTCGTCCTATCTCGACAACTGGCATACGGTCGGCACCGGCGACACCGCCGCCGCGCCGCCGTACCTGGCGGTCCTCGCCCTGGTGGCCACGGCCTGCTTCGGCAGCACCGGCTTCGCCGTCACGCTGCTGCTGGTCTGCTCCGTCCCGCTGGCCGGCCTGACCGCCTACTTCGCCTCCCGCCCGCTGGTCGCCTCCCGGCTGCTGCGGGCCTGGGGGAGTGTCGCCTACGCGTTCCTGCCCGCGGTCGCCGGCGCACTGGCCGGCGGCCGGCTGGGCACCGCCGTACTCGCCGTCCTGCTGCCGCTGATGGCGCGCGCCGCCGTCGCCGCCGGCGGGCTGCGGCTCGCGCCCGGTACCCGGCCCGGCTGGCGCGCCACCTGGGCGTACGCCCTGCTGGTGACCGTGACCACGGCCTTCACCCCGGTCGTCTGGCCGCTGGCGGTCGTCCTCGGTATCGCCCTGCTGGTGCTGCGCGCCCTGGACGGCAGCCGGGCGGCGCTGCTCGGGTACGGGCTGCGCTTCCTGGCCGTCGCCCTCGCCCCGCTCGTCGTGCTCGCGCCCTGGTCGCTGTCGCTGCTCACCCACCCCGCGCGGTTCTTCCAGGAGGCCGGTCTCGACTACGGCGCCGGCTCCGCCACCGCGCTCGGTCTGCTCGGGCTCAGTCCCGGCGGCCCCAAGGCGGCCGGCGGGGTGCTGCTGTTCGGCCTCGTGCTGGCCGCCCTCGCGGCGACGCTCCGCGACGCCCGGCAGACGGCGATCCGTACCGCCTGGGTGGCGGCGTCGGCCGGGCTGCTGTGCGCGGCGCTGGGCAACGGCTCCGGCTGGACGGGACCCGCCCTGCTGGTCTACGGCCTGGCGCTGCTCTGTGCCGCCGCGGTCGGCGCCGAGGGCATCCGCACCCGGATGACCGCCCTCGGCTTCGGCTGGAAGCAGCCGGTCGCCGTGCTGATCGCGCTGGCCTGCGCCCTCGCCCCGCTCTACGCCGCGGTCAGCTGGATGATCACCGGCGCGGCCGGGCCGGTGCAGCGGCGCGACGCGGTCCAGGTCCCGGCGTTCGTCGCCGAGGAGTCCGGTACCGCCGACCGGCCCCGCACCTTGATCCTGGACGGCCGCCCCGGACAGGTCGCCTACACCCTCGTCCGCGGCTCCGGCGCCCGGCTGGGCGATGCCGATGTGGCCGCGGCGGCGGGTGAGGACGAGCGGCTGGGCGGCATCGTCGCCCACCTCGTGGCGGGCTCCGGCGCCGACCAGACCAGCCAGCTCGGCGGGTACGCGGTGCGCTACGTCCTGGTCCGGAACGGCGCGCCCCGGGAGACCGGCCGGGTGCTGGACGCGACCCCGGGGCTGACCCGGCTCAGCCAGGACGACGGCAGCGCCCTGTGGCGGGTGGACCAGCGGGTCTCCCGGGTCTCGATCGTGGCGGGCGCCGGGCGGGACGGGACCAGGACGGGCGAGGCGGTGGCGCCGATCGCGGTACCGGCCGGGCCCGTCGAGGCGCACACCCAGGTGCCCGACGGCGCCGACGGCCGGGTGCTGCGGATCGCGGACGCGGCCGACGCGGGCTGGCAGGCCACCCTCGACGGCAAACCGCTCAAGCCCGTGACGCTGGACGGCTGGGCGCAGGGCTTCGAGCTCCCGGCCGGCGGCGGACAGCTGGACCTCACCCACGACGACCCGCTCGGCCACTCCCTCTGGCTGGCGGCGCAGGGCCTGCTCGCGGTCGTCCTGGTGGTGCTCGCCCTGCCGGGCCGCCGCCGGGAGATCGACGACGACCTGCCGGAGGAGACCGTGGCCCCGGCCCCCGCGCCGGCCGCCGACGGGGCCACCGGCGAGGGCCGCCGGGCCCGGCGGCTGCGGGCCGCGGCGCAGGCCGCCGCCCCCGCGGCCGACGCCGTCGCGGGCCCGCGCACGGACGAGGCGACACCGGCCGGCCCGCCGGGAGACCCGGCGCCCGGTCCGGTGACCGCCGCGCTCCCCGCCCAGGCCCCCGGCCCGGCCGCCGACCCGTACGCGGCGGTGCCGCACCAGTACACGTACGAGGACTGGCAGACGGCCCAGCCGGCTCACCCCGGCGAGCAGCAGCCCTACCCGCCCGCCGATCCCTACCAGGCCCAGTACGGGCAGCAGCCGTACCCGTCGGCCGATCCGTACCAGAACGCCGCGTATCCGGCGGATCCCTACCAGGCGGGCGCCTACGACCCCTACGGCTATGGACAGCAGTCCTACGAGGGGACGCCGCAGCCCGGCTACGACCCGGCGCAGCAGCAGCCCTACGCCGACGGACCGCAGCAGCCCCCCCAGCACCTGCCCTACGACGACGGCACGACGTACCACGGCTCCTACCCCGAGCCGCGCCGTGACGGGAGCGACCAGCAGTGAAGCGCACCATGATGTCCCTGATCGGCGCGGCCGTCGCGCTCGCCGCCGTCACCGGTGTCGCCACCGTCGCGGCCCCGGCCCCCGGCGGCGCCGCGCAGGCCGTGGCGCCGGGCGGCTCCCGGCTGCCCGTCCAGCGCTCCGCGCTGCTCTGCCCGCCGCCGGCCTCCTCGGCGGTCGGCGAGACCACGTACACCTCCTTCGTCCCCGCGGGTGCCGGTGCGGCCGGCAAGGCCGGTGAGGACGGTAAGACCGGTAAGACCGGTAAGACCGGTAAGAAGGGCACCGCGCAGCTGCTGCCCGCCGGGTCGGTCAAGGAGAGCGGCGGCAAGGACGGGAAGGACAAGGGAGGTGGCGCGGGGGGCGGCCAGCAGGCCGCCGCACCGCAGGACACCAAGCCGGTCGCGCCGCTGACGGAGGCCGGGAAGCCGGTCACCGCGACCACCGACAGCGCCGGTGCCCCCGCCCTGGTGGGGGCCGCCGACGGCGCGTTCGCGCCCGGCTGGACCGTCCAGCAGACCACGTCCATCGCGGCCGGCGCGGGCCGCGGGCTGCTCGGGCTGAGCTGTGTCGCGCCCGATACGACGTTCTGGTTCCCGGGTGTGAGCACCGACAAGGACCGCCAGGACTACGTCCATCTGACCAACCCCGACTCGACCCCGGCCGTCGTCGACCTCGAACTGCACGGCAAGGACGGTGCGTTGCGGGCCGCGGCCGGCGAGAACATCTCCGTACCGCCGCACGCCACGGTCCCGGTGCTGCTCTCCACCCTGACCGGCGCCCCGGCCACCGACGCCACGCTGAACGTCATCGCCCGCGAGGGCCGGGTCGGCGCCGCCGTCCAGGCCGTCGACGCCAAGCTCGGCGGCGACTGGCTGCCGGCCGCCGCCGACCCGGCGCCGGGCGCGGTGCTGCCGGGCATCCCGGGCGACGCCACGTCCGTCCGGCTGGTGGCCCTCGCGCCCGGTGACGCGGACGCCGACCTGAAGGTGCAGCTGGCCACCCCGACCGGCCTGATCACCCCGGCCGGGGTGGAGACGCTGCACGTCAAGAGCGGTATGACGACGGCAGTGGACCTCAAGGACATCACCAAGGGCGAGGCCGCGTCGCTGGTGCTGACGCCCACCGACAGCGGTTCCAAGACGCCGGTCGTGGCGGCGCTGCGGGTGACCCGGGGCACCGGCGACAAACAGGAGACGGCGTTCATCCCGGCCACCCGGCCGGTCGGCGAGCGCGCCACCGCCGCCGACAACCGCGACAAGGGCAGCACCCTGACGCTCGTCGCACCGGAGAAGGGCAAGGACGCGAAGGTCAAGGTCACCGCGTCCGCCGGGAGCGGCGGCGGCACGCCCGTCAGCAAGACGTACACGGTCAAGGGCGGTGCCACGCTCGCCGTCGAACCGCCGCGCCCGCAGGGCCTCAAGGGCTCCTACGCGCTGACGGTGGAGCCGGAACCGGGCGGCGGGCCGGTCTACGCGGCGCGCATGCTGGCGCAACCGCAGGGCGGGATTCCCGCCTTCACCATCCAGACCCTGCCGGACGACCGGGGCTCGGTCACCGTCCCGACGGCCCGCCAGGACCTGTCGCTGCTGACGGACTGACCGCACAGCGCGATCACATAGCGGACATACGGTCGCGGACCGGGCGGAGTTGACCGACCGGAGCGCCGGGACCGCGGTACGGCCTCACTCCTGGCCGTACCGCGGGTCCACCGACTCCGGCGACAGGCCGAGGAGTTCGGCGACCTGCTCGACGACCACCTCATGGACCAGCAGTGCGCGCTCGTCGCGGCTCTTGGTGCGGATCTCGACCGGCCGGCGGTAGATCACGATCCGGTCGCGATATCCGCCGGCGGCCGGCACCGCCCGGCCCAGCGGCACGGCCTCGTCGTCCGTATCGGTGTCCGGCACCTCGTCCGTACCGAAACCGGGCACCTCCAGGACGATGAAGTCGACGTTCTGGAGCTGCGGCCAGCGCCGCTCCAGCCGGTCCCGGGAGTCGTACACGAGGTCCACGAAGGCATCGGCGCGGGTCACCGACAGCGGTACCTGAGGCGGCGCGATCGGGCCGCGCATGCCACGGCCGTGGCGGTCGCGGCGGCGCGGGCGCGGCTCCGACTGACGAGGCGGTACGGGGGTGTCCATCACCGTCGAGCGTAGCCGCCGCGGGGCGGCGGGGACCGCAGTGCGCGACAACACACGTCATGTCGCCGGTTGATCGCTACGGTCCGCGTTGCGTTCGTTTGCGTCCCGTCATGAGATCGCGGAACCCCTGTGGAATGACATGAATTGCAGCGAATAGTGACGGGATTTATCGCCCCGCACCGTCCGTCCCGGCCCGCCCGGCGCAGGTCAGGTCGAGCGGGTGCAGGTCAGACGCATCGGACGAAGCGGGACGACACGGTTGGGTGAGCCGGGGGTGAGTCGTCGCGGCCCGCTCAAGAGTGCGGTAGCGTCCAACGTCGTGAGCCCTGTACGTCGCTGTTCGCGCACTGCGTGCGGCCGCCCCGCCGTCGCAACGCTGACGTACGTCTACGCGGATTCGACCGCAGTGCTCGGACCGCTCGCCACCTACGCCGAACCACACTGCTACGACCTGTGTGCCGAGCACTCCGAGCGCCTGACCGCCCCCCGTGGCTGGGAAGTCGTCCGTCTCGCCATCGACTCCGGACCCTCCCGCCCCAGCGGCGACGACCTCGAAGCGCTCGCCAACGCCGTGCGCGAGGCCGCCCGGCCGCAGGAGCGCGCCGCGGGCGAGGGGCCGCAGACCGCCGGGCCCGGCGGCCGGGACGGCCAGCCCACGGAGGCCGGCCGCCGCGGCCATCTGCGGGTACTGCGCTCGCCCGACTCCTGAGCGACCGGCCGCCGTTGTGCGCGGCCGCACGCGGATCGGCATGGCGGTGCGTGAAGTGATCGTCACCATCCGTGAGTTGCGTCAAGTCCCCCTGGTCACACCCCGACGCCGGCGCCGGTCCACGCCCGGAACCGTGCCGGGCGCCCGCCGCGCGCGATGGCGCGTACCCGGCGGTCGTTTCGCCCCGCCTCGGGCCGGACGGGTAGGTTTGGGGCTCCGTAGAGACCCCAGGAGGGCTGGCTGTGACTGATCTGTCGCAGATCGTGAAGGCGTACGACGTGCGCGGTGTGGTCCCCGACCAGTGGGACGAGGCGCTGGCCGGGCTGTTCGGCGCGGCCTTCGCGGAGGTCACCGGCGCGGACGCGATCGTGATCGGGCACGATATGCGGCCCTCCTCGCCGGGTCTGGCCGGCGCCTTCGCGCGCGGCGCCGCGGCGCGCGGGGTGGACGTCACCGAGATCGGGCTGTGCTCCACCGACGAGCTGTACTACGCCAGCGGTGCGCTGGGGCTGCCCGGCGCGATGTTCACCGCCTCGCACAACCCGGCTCAGTACAACGGCATCAAGATGTGCCGGGCGGGCGCGGCCCCGGTCGGCCAGGACACCGGTCTCGCGGACATCCGCGCACTGGTCGAGCGGTGGTCCGAGGACGGCGCCCCGGAACCGGCCGCGACGCCGGGGACGATCGGCCGGCGCGATGTGCTGGCGGACTACACGGCGCATCTGCGGTCCCTGGTGGACCTGTCCGGCAGCCGGCCACTGAAGGTCGTGGTGGACGCGGGCAACGGCATGGGCGGGCACACCGTACCGACCGTCTTCGCCGGACTGCCGCTCGAACTGGACGCCCTGTACTTCGAGTTGGACGGCTCCTTCCCGAACCACGAGGCCAACCCGCTGGACCCGAAGAACATCGTGGACCTCCAGGCGCGGGTGCGCGAGGTCGGCGCCGATCTCGGGCTTGCCTTCGACGGCGACGCGGACCGCTGCTTCGTGGTGGACGAGAAGGGCGACCCGGTCTCCCCGTCCGCGATCACCGCACTGGTCGCCGCCCGCGAGCTGGCCAAGCACCCCGGCGGCACGGTCATCCACAACCTGATCACCTCCTGGTCGGTCCCGGAGGTCGTGGCGGAGCTGGGCGGTGAGGCGGTCCGTACCCGGGTCGGCCACTCCTTCATCAAGCAGGAGATGGCCCGGACCGGCGCGATCTTCGGCGGCGAGCACTCCGCGCACTACTACTTCCGCGACTTCTGGAACGCCGACACCGGCATGCTCGCCGCCCTGCACGTCCTGGCGGCGCTCGGCGGCCAGCAGGGCACGCTCTCGGAGCTGGTCGCGCAGTACGACAGGTACGCCTCCTCCGGAGAGATCAACAGCACCGTCGACGACCAGGCCGGCCGGCTCGCCGCGATCCGGGCCGCCTACGCGGACCGCCCCGGCGTCACCCTCGACGAGCTGGACGGACTGACGGTCACCACCGCCGACTGGTGGTTCAACGTGCGCGCCTCCAACACCGAGCCGCTGCTGCGGCTGAACGTCGAGGCCCGGGACGCGGCGACCGTCGACCGCGTCCGCGACGAGGCGCTGGCGATCATCCGCGGCTGACACCGGAGCGGCCGGGGCCGACACGGCGGCGGGGGGACCGGACCGGCCCCGGACCGCGTACCGGCGCCCCGGCCCCGCCCGGCCACCCCGAACCCACGCCGCGCAGGCCCGCGCACCCCTTACGGCGGTAGGCTGGCCGAGCCGCAACCACCCGAAGGAGCAGCACCCATGCCGGTCGAAGCCAGCCTGATCGAGATCCTCGCCTGCCCGGCGTGCCACGCCCCGCTCGCGGACCGCCCGGCACCCGCCACCCCGGCCGCCGGCACCCCGGCCGACGGCGTCACGGGCCCCGAGTCCGAGCTGGTCTGCACCTCCGGTGACTGCGGCCTCGCCTACCCCGTCCGGGACGGCATCCCCGTACTCCTCGTCGACGAGGCCCGCCGCCCCGCCTGACCGTACCGCCGGGCCCCGACCCGGCACCGCCCGGAGTTCACCGCCCGTTTCGGCGACCGGAGGCCGCGCCACCATGCTCGACGAGTCACTCCTCGACACCCCCGAGGCGCTGGCGGGCGCCGACCGCTTCGGGCTGCTGCGCGGTGTCGCCGAATCCGGCGCCCGGGTCCGCACCGCCGCCCGCAGCGCCGCCGAGTCCGGCATCCCCGACCTGACCCCCGACGGACGGCCGCGCGCCGTCCTCGTCGCCGGCCCCGGCCCGGCCGCCGCCTGCGTCGCCGACCTCGTCGCCGCACTCGGCGGCGGCAGCTGCCCGGCCACCCTCCTCCCGCCCACCGGCGTCGCCCCGCAGCCCGGCGCCCTGCGCTGGACCCTGCCCGGCTGGACCGGCCCGCTGGACCTGCTGCTGCTCGCCGGGCCCGACGCCGCCGACCCGGGTCTGGCCGAGCTGGTCGAACAGGCATACCGCCGCGGCTGCGCCGTCGTCGCCGTCACCCCCGCCGGCGGCCCTCTCGCGGATGCCGTCATCCAGGCCCGCGGCCTCGCCGTCCCCCTGGTCACCACCCCGTACGACGCCGAGTTCGACGTCGAGGGCGCGCCCCCGGCCGCCCCCGGCACGCTCTGGTCGCTGCTCATCCCGCTGCTCGCGCTCGCCGACCGGATCGGCCTGCTCGACGCGCCGCCCGAGGCACTGGCCCGCCTCGCCGACCGCCTCGACCAGCTCGCCGAACGCTGCGGCCCGGCCATCGCCACGTACAGCAACCCCGCCAAGACGCTGGCCGCCGAGCTCGCCGACACGCTGCCGCTGATCTGGACCGAAGGCACCGTCGCCGGAGCCGTCGGCCGGCACTTCGCGGCCGTGCTGACCGGCCTCGCGGGCCGCCCCGCGCTCACCGCCGAGCTGCCCGAAGCGCTCGCCACGCACCGCGCGCTGCTCGCCGGCGCGCTCGCCGCGGGCGCCGACCCCGACGACTTCTTCCGCGACCGCGTCGACCAGCCCGCCACCCTGCACGCCCGGATCGTCCTCCTGCGCGACCAGGCACCCGGCCCGCACTCCGCCACCCGCGCCGCGCACGCCCTCGCCGAGGAACGCGACACCGCCGTCAGCGAGCTCGAACCGGAGGCCGGCAGCGACCTGGAGAGCGCCGCGGAACTGCTCGCCGTCACGGATTTCGCCGCCGTCTATCTGGCACTCGCCGGCACCGGCTGACGCGGGCCGGTCCGCTCCGCACACCGGCCCGGACCGCCCCGCCGCACCACCGTTCTCCCGCACGACCGAACGTCAGGAAGCACCCCCATGGACCGCCTCGCCAACACTGTGCGCCCCTATGCCTGGGGCTCCGTCACCGCCATCCCCGAGCTGCTCGGCGTCGAGCCGACCGGCGCGCCGCAGGCCGAGATGTGGATGGGCGCGCACTCCGGCGCCCCCTCCCGCATCGACCGCGGCGCGGGGCCCGTCTCGCTGGCCGAGGTGATCGACGCCGCGCCGGAAGCCGAACTGGGCGCCGACGCCGTCCGCGCCTTCGGCCCCCGGCTGCCGTTCCTGCTCAAGCTGCTCGCGGCCGGCTCGCCGCTCTCCCTCCAGGTCCACCCCGACCTCGCACAGGCGCGGGCGGGCTTCGCCGACGAGGAGCGGCGCGGCGTCCCGATCGACGCCGGGCACCGCAACTACAAGGACGCCAACCACAAGCCCGAGCTGGTCTGCGCGCTCACCCCGTTCGACGGGCTCTGCGGCTTCCGGCACCCGGCGCAGGCCGCGGACCTCCTGGACGGCCTGGCCGTCGACGCCCTCAAGCCGTACGCGGACATCCTGCGCGCCAGCCCCGAACAGGACGCGCTGCGCGAGGTTCTGACCGCCGTCCTGACCGCCGAGCACGACGCGATGGCCGAGACCGTCGAACAGGCCGCCGCCGCGGCGGCGGAGCTGGGCGCCGGGGACGGCCCGCTCGCCGCCTCCTACGCCGCCTACGCCGCCATCGCGCACCACTACCCCGGCGACCCCGGCGTGATCGCCGCGATGCTGCTCAACTACGTCCAACTCCAGCCCGGCGAGGCCCTGTTCCTCGGCGCCGGCATACCGCACGCCTACCTCAACGGCCTCGGCGTCGAGCTGATGGCCAACTCCGACAACGTGCTGCGCTGCGGTCTGACCCCCAAGCACGTCGACGTCCCCGAACTGCTGCGCATCGTCCGCTTCGAGTCCGGCGACCCGGGCGTCCTGCGCCCGGAGGCGGTCGACGGCGAGGAGGTCTACGAGACCCCGATCGACGAATTCCGGCTCTCCCGCTTCGTCCTGGCGCCCGGTGCCGCGCCCCGTCCGCTCGACGCCCGTACGCCGCAGGTCCTGCTGTGCACGGCGGGGACGGTCGTGCTGCGCGGCGAGGCGACGGCGGACGGTGAACTGGTGCTCGCGCCCGGTGAGTCGGCGTTCGTCCGGGCCGGTGAGCGGGTCGCCCTCACCGGCGAGGGCACGCTCTTCCGCGCGACGGTGGTCGCCTGAGGGCCGTCCTGTCATGCCTGGCGGGTGCGCGACGACGGCTACGGCACCTCGCCGCGTTGTCGGAACGTCCACGTACATCCAGCAGGCGGACGCTCCTTAGCTTTGCGATGCACCGCATCTGACGTCGCGCGCCGATCCACCAGGTACGACGGGACAGTCCTGAGGAACCTGTGAAGCACGTCGGCCGGGCTGCGACAATGACCGCCGCACCAGCGTTAAAGGGGCGGTAAAGCCCGGTCGACGGAAGGAACATAACGGCCTCATGAGTGCATCAGGCGGAACAAAGGCGATCGTCGCGGCGCTGAGCGCCAATCTGGCGATCGCCGTGGCGAAGTTCGTGGCCTTCGCCTTCAGCGGCTCGTCCTCGATGCTGGCGGAAGGCGTGCACTCCCTCGCGGACTCCGGCAACCAGGGCTTGCTGCTGCTCGGCGGCAAGAAGGCCAAGCGCGCGGCGACCGAGGAACACCCCTTCGGCTACGGCCGCGAGCGGTACGTCTACGGCTTCCTGGTCTCCATCGTCCTGTTCACCCTCGGCGGCGTCTTCGCGCTCTACGAGGGCTACGAGAAGATCCAGAACCCGCACAAACTCGACAACTGGATCTGGCCGGTGGCCGTCCTGGTCTTCGCGATCGTCGCCGAGGGGCTCTCCTTCCGGACCGCCGTCAAGGAGTCCAACGAATTGCGCGGCAAGCAGAGCTGGGCCCAGTTCATCCGGCGTGCCAAGGCCCCCGAGCTGCCGGTCGTCCTGCTGGAGGACTTCGGCGCGCTGATCGGTCTGGCCCTCGCGCTCTGCGGCGTCGGCCTCACCGTCGCCACCGGTGACGCCCTCTGGGACGGCATCGGCACCATGTGCATCGGCACGCTGCTCGTACTGATCGCGCTGGTCCTCGCCGCCGAGACCAAGTCGCTGCTGCTGGGCGAGGCCGCGGGCGCCGACCAGGTGGCCAAGATCCGCGCCGCGGTGGTCGACGGCGATGTCGTCACCGGCGTCATCCATATGCGCACCCTGCACCTCGGCCCCGAGGAACTGCTGGTCGCCGCCAAGATCGCGGTACAGCACGACGACACGGCCACCCAGGTCGCGGACGCGATCAACGCCGCCGAGGCCCGCATCCGCGCGGCGGTGCCGATCGCCCGCGTCATCTATCTGGAGCCCGACATCTACAGCGAGGCCGCGGCCGCTGCGGGGAACAACCCGGGGAAGGTACCGGGCGGCCGCTGACCGGCTGCGGTACGTACGGCCGCGGACCCGGCCACGGCTATACGGGTACGGGTACGGCCGCAGCTACGGACAGCAGCGGCACCGGGACAGCCACGGATACGGCGAAGGCCCCCGCACCGATCTCACCGATCTGGTGCGGGGGCCTTCTCCGTGCGGGAGTCCCGCGGTGACCGTTCGCGCGCGGCCGGTTACCGGATCTCGCCCAGTACCCGCAGGATCGCCGCGGTGTCCGGCGCGCTCTGCAACCGGGCGCGGAAGCCGGGGTCCATCAGCTTCCGCGACAGCAGCGCCAGGATGCGCAGATGCTCGTCACCGGCCGCCGCCTGCGGCACCGAGATCAGGAAGACCAGCCTGGCCGGTGTGCCGTCCAGCGAACCCCAGTCGATGCCCTCGGCGGACCGTGCGAACCCGACGACCGGCGCGGTCACCGCGTCCGTCTTGGCGTGCGGAATCGCGATCTCCTCGCCGAGTCCGGTGGTGCCCTGTGCCTCACGGGCCAGCGCCACCCGCACCAGCTCGTCCACGTCCGCCACCTTGCCGGTACCGGCCACCAGCTCGGCCATCTCGCGAATGGCCGCCTCCTTCTCCCGGGAGACGAGCTGCGTCTTGAGGGTCCGCTCGGTCAGATACCCGGAAAGCACCTCGTCGACGGCGCCGTCCGCCGCTGCGTCCGCCGCCGTACGGGTGCCGGTGTCCGTACCGGCCGCCGGTGCCGTCGTCGTCGCGCCGTCCGTCGCCGTCGGCTTCTCCGGGGACACGGCCGTACGGGACGCCGGTACCGCGGCGCCGGCCGTGCCGGCGGGGGCGGCCGCGCGGTCCGCCACCTCGGCCCCGGCTCCCGCACCGGCCCCGGCCATCGCCAACGCCGGCTCCGGCACCAGCGACTTCGCGGGCGCACCGCTCTTCTTGCGGTCGGCGATGTCCACCAGCGTCACCGTGGCGAGCGCCGTGACCACCGAACCGATGGCGACGGCGATGAAGAATGCCGGCACCCCGCCGACCGCACCGAGCACCGCCACGATCGGACCACCGTGCGGCACCGCGTCCGTGACCCCGGCCATGCCCGCGATGGCACCGGCCACCGCACCACCGAGCATGTTCGCCGGAATGACCTGTGCGGGCCGCGCCGCCGCGAACGGAATCGCGCCCTCGGAAATCCCGAAGAGCCCCATGAACAGCGCCGCCATACCGGTCTCCCGCTCCTGGTCGGAGTAGAGCCGCTTACGGATCAGCGTGGCCAGCCCCTGGCCCAGCGGCATGACCGGAATCGCCGCGGCGCACATCCCCATGACGGTCTGGTTGCCGCTGGCGATCAGCCCGGCGCCGAAGAGGAAGGCCGTCTTGTTGACCGGCCCGCCCATGTCGAACGCGATCATCAGCCCGAGGATCGCGCCGAGCAGGATCGCGCTCGACCCGGTCATCCCGCCGAGGAAGTCGGTGAGGTGCGTGAACACCCACGAGATGGGCTTGCCGATGAGGTAGATGAAGAAGAGGCCCAGCGCCGCCGTCGCCACGATCGGGATCACGATGATCGGCATGATCGGCTGGATGAACCTCGGGACCTTGGCCTTCTTGATCCAGTGCACCAGATAGCCGGCCAGGAAGCCGGTGACGATCGCGCCGATGAACCCCGCGCCCGCCTTGGAGCCGTACAGATCACCGGTGTTGGCGATCCAGCCGCCGATCATGCCCGGCACCAGCGCGGGGCGGTCCCCGATCGCGTACGCGATATAGCCGGACAGAATCGGCACCATCAGCGCGAAGCCGATGACCCCGATGTCGTTGACGTGCTTCCAGAACGATCCGTCGGGGATGACCAGGCCGCCCTCGGGGTTGGCGTGCCCGCCGATCGCCAGCGATATCGCGATCAGCAGACCGCCGACCACGACGAACGGGATCATGTAACTGACCCCGTTCATCAGCGCCTTGTACGCGAGGCTGCGCTCCTTGCCGCCGCCACCGCCGGCGCTCTCGCCGTCCTTGGCGGACCCGCACTCCTCCCCGTCGTACACGGGGGCGTGCTGCACCCGCTCGATCAGCTGCGCGGGATGGTGGATGCCCTCGGCGACGCCGACCGCCAGGAGCCGCTTCCCGGTGAACCGGCTGCGGTCGACATCCTTGTCCGCGGCGATGATGACGCCGTCGGCGCCCTCGACATCGTTGTCGGACAAGGCGTTCTCGACCCCGATCGAGCCCTGGGTCTCCACCTTGATCTCGTGGCCGAGCGCCTCCGCGGCCTGCGACAGCTTCTCGGCGGCCATATACGTGTGCGCGATACCGGTCGGGCAGGCGGTCACTGCGAGCAGCTTCAACCCTCGCCCGCTCTTCCCCGCGTCCCTGGGGGGATCGGCTGGACTGCTGGTCACGTGGTTCTCCTCAAGACGAACGTGCGCACGGGACGTACGACAGCTCCCGCGCACTTTGCATACTGCAACATGCGGCCACACAAGCAAAGGTGCGCAAGACCCGGACACCAGGGACCATCGGCCTGAACACGGCGGTGCCCTGGCCCGGCCTGCCACGACCAGGCCCGGCCTGCCGGCCCGCCGGGATGCGGCGATCCGGGCCGACGGGCAGGGCGGCGCGGACCCTGCGGTGCTACGCCCTGGCCTCGGCGCGTAGCCGTAGGAGGGGGCCGCGCGCTGGAGAGCGACATCCGAGAGGCTCGGCGCGGAGTCGTGGGAGGGCTCGGCATGCGGCTGTGGGAGGGCTCGGCCGAGGGCGCCCGGTCCCGGTCCTGGCGGTCCCGGTCGCGGGTGCGTCCGTCCGTCCGTACGGGGCCCGCCCGCGGACGGCGCGGACACTGGCCGCGCGACGCCTCGGCCCCGGCGCGTAGCCGTACGGAGGGGGCCGCGCGCTGGAGGCTGACATCCGAGAGGTCCTGGCATGCGGCTGTGGGAGGGCTCGGCCCCGGGCGCCTGGCCCTGGCGATCCGGTCCCGGGTCCGGCCGTCCGGGGCCCCGCCCGCGTCGTACGGGGCCCCGCCCGCGAGCTCGCCCCGGCCTGCCGCCGGTCCGTTCGCCGCCGCACACCTGATCCGGGCCGCGGCTGGACCTCGCCCCGGTCCTTGTGCCGGATTCCGTGCCGGATCCCGTCCCTGACCGAACCGGAGCGGCCGGATCCCCCCGGAATCCGCCGACTGGGGTTCATTGGGCCGAGCGGTGTAGATTCGTCCGCAGTACCAGACGTCGCTGCTGATGGCGGTCGGGCGGCCCGCACCGCGGACCGGCCGAGGGAGAGAGGGCCTCCGACGGACTGCGCTGCGGCCGGGGGAGAGGTGCGTTCGCTTCTGCGTACGTCCCTGCCTGCCCGTGTCGCAGACCTCCCAGCCCTAAACACCGCACCGCTCAGGAGCAGTTAGCCATGACGTCAGTACCCACCGGCCAGGACTTCAAGGTCGCGGACCTGTCCCTCGCCGACTTCGGCCGCAAGGAGATCACCCTCGCCGAGCACGAGATGCCCGGCCTGATGTCGATCCGCAAGGAGTACGCCGACGCCCAGCCGCTGGCCGGCGCCCGGGTGACCGGCTCCCTGCACATGACCGTCCAGACCGCCGTCCTCATCGAGACCCTGGTCGCCCTCGGCGCCGAGGTCCGCTGGGCGTCCTGCAACATCTTCTCCACCCAGGACCACGCCGCCGCGGCCATCGCGGTCGGCCCGAACGGCACCCCCGACAACCCCCGCGGCGTCCCGGTCTTCGCCTGGAAGGGCGAGAGCCTGGAGGAGTACTGGTGGTGCACGGAGCAGGCGCTGACCTGGCCCAGCTCGCCCACCGGCGGCCCGAACATGATCCTGGACGACGGCGGCGACGCCACGCTCCTGGTCCACAAGGGCGTCGAGTACGAGAAGACCGGCAAGGTCCCCGCGATCGAGACCGCCGAGAGCGATGAGCACCGCGCCATCCTCGAACTCCTCCACCGCACCGTGGACGAGACCTCGCAGAAGTGGACGCGCCTGGCGTCCGAGATCCGCGGTGTCACCGAGGAGACCACCACCGGCGTGCACCGCCTGTACGAGATGCAGCGCGACGGTGACCTGCTCTTCCCGGCGATCAACGTGAACGACGCCGTCACCAAGTCGAAGTTCGACAACAAGTACGGCTGCCGCCACTCGCTGATCGACGGCATCAACCGCGCCACCGACGTCCTCATCGGCGGCAAGACCGCCGTGGTCTGCGGCTACGGCGATGTCGGCAAGGGCTGCGCGGAGTCGCTGCGTGGCCAGGGCGCCCGCGTGATCGTCACCGAGGTCGACCCGATCTGCGCCCTCCAGGCGGCGATGGACGGCTACCAGGTCACCACCCTTGAGGACGTCGTCGAGACCGCCGACATCTTCATCACCACTACCGGCAACAAGGACATCATCCTCGCCTCGGACATGGCGCGGATGAAGCACCAGGCCATCGTCGGCAACATCGGTCACTTCGACAACGAGATCGACATGGCCGGCCTGGCCAAGCTCGACGGCATCGTCAAGGACGAGATCAAGCCGCAGGTCCACACCTGGACCCACCCGGACGGCAAGGTCCTGATCGTGCTGTCCGAGGGCCGCCTCCTCAACCTCGGCAACGCAACCGGACACCCGTCCTTCGTGATGTCCAACTCGTTCGCGGACCAGACGCTGGCCCAGATCGAGCTGTTCACCAAGCCCGAGGAGTACCCGACCGACGTCTACGTGCTGCCCAAGCACCTCGACGAGAAGGTCGCCCGCCTCCACCTCGACGCGCTCGGCGTCAAGCTCACCGAGCTGCGCCCGGAGCAGGCCGCCTACATCGGCGTCGAGGTCACCGGCCCGTACAAGCCCGACCACTACCGTTACTGATCACGCAGCAGGCGGTGTATCCAGGCCCTCGCCGCTCGCGGCGGGGGCCTGGCCCGTGAAGGCCCCCGCACCGGCCCGCCGGAAGGACGCCCATGCCCCGCGGTCACTACTCCCTGCACGACCCGCACGATCACACCCCCCTCGGTGAAGAGCACTTCCACTGCGCCACCGGCCCCACCGGCTGGCGCTACGTCTCCCAGATCATCAGCCCCTCCGGGGACCACGCCGGCTCCGTCGACCTCACCCTCGACGAACTCGGCCGCCCCATCCGCCTCGAACTCCACGCCTCCGCCTGGCAGGTCCGCGGCGCCGCCCTGGACGGCGTCACCTGGGTACGTACCGACCCGACCGGCGAACACGCCACCGAAGGAAACGTCCGCGCCCACGCCTTCACCGGCGCGTCCCCCGCGTTCCTCATCGCCGCCGCCCGTCTGCTACGCCCCGCCCTGGGCGCCGGAGCCGTCCGCGCCCGCCTGCTGGCCCTCACACCCCCCGTCCTCGCCCCCCGCACCCTCGACCAGTCCTGGGCCTTGCTGAAAAGCACACCACACGCCACTGACAACGCCCCCCTCATCGCCGACGAATACCAGGTCAACGACCTCGAAACCGGCGAGCAGCACCCCGTCCACATCGCCGGCGACGTCGTCCTGGCCGCCCCCGGCATCGAGCTCGAATCCCTCGAATCCCCGCCGTCCACGTTCTCCTGACCCGGCCCGAAGCACCCACCTGCCACCTTCACCACACAGCGCGGCACCCGAAACGGCGGCCGGGCACGCCCTACGGACATGTCACGCACGTAAGACATGCGCGCACGACGTGTGCGTACGGCGGATGGCTATGAACACGCGGACCTGCCTGCTCTGAGTCTCCGCCCCGCCGGCTCTTCTGGCCCCGGACACTCCCAGCCCCTCCGGAGCGCGCCGCGAAGCACCCGGGCGTTACGCGACACCCCACCCGCACACCGAGACCATCGAGCACGCCTCCACACCCCGCACAACCCCCACACCCCGCGCGAAACCGCACCACGAACCGACGCCCAGCCGCTCACCGCGACAAGCGCCCCGCTGCACACCTATCCTCGACGGCCCCGCGATGCCTACAACTGCGGCCCAACCTCAGTAACTGGGACAGGCCGTACCCCTTTACACGTCGCTCCCAGCAGCCGCCCGGCCCCGACGCCCGCGCTGCCAACGAACCGAAGCCGCCGGGCGCGCCACCAGTGACGGCTCCGCGATGCCCACCACAGTGGCCCCACCCCAATCACCGAGATTGGGCCGCCCGTCGGGACGGGCCACCCGTCTACGTGACGCCCTGGGCAGCCACGCGGCCTGGACGCCCGCGCCGCCAACAAGCCGAAGCTTCCGAGCGCGCCACCTGTGACGGCCCCGCGATGCCCACTGCCGCGGCACCACACCAGTCACCGGTACGGGCCATGACCCTCTACGCGACGCTCCCGTCAGCTACCCGGCCCCGAAACCCGCGCCGCCACCGAAACCGAACCGAAGTCGCCGGGCTCCGTTCGTGCCCCGCGCCCTGGACGAGCACGTGCCCCGCGCCCAGAACGAGCAACTGCCCACGTAGCCGCGCCGCAGCCCTGGCGCCCGTCAGCACCTGCGCCGCCGTCCGCCACACACCCCCGACAGGCTCACGCTCCCCCCCCAGCTCACCCTCACCACCCCCACCGCCATCTCTCACCCAGGCGGCGCGAACCCCGTACCCGGTGCTCCACCATGGCTGGCACTGGCACTGGCACCCCCGCCGCGCCCGTACGCATCCCCGTCCTCGTACCTGGCCCCGTCCCCGCGGTCCCGTACGACCCCGACACCCGCCGCCCCGCCACCGGCCACCGGCACCCCCGCAGGCGGCGACCACGCCCCGGCCGCCCCGGGCACCCCACCGGCAACCCACGGCTCACCGGCCGCCGGCCCCCCGGCCGCGCCCCCAACCCCAGGAGCGTCCCCCACTCTCTCCGGCGCCCGCATCGGCGCTCCGAAAGCCCGCTGCGCCTCCCGCGCCTGCCGCTCACCCACCACCGCGGCCAGATACGCCGCGGGATGCGCCCCTATCGGCCCGGCCACTCCGGTGAACCCCCGCAGGTCACCCGCCAACCGCCCGGCCATCGTCCAGCTGACCTGCGGATCCAGCTGCCGCATCCGCGCCAGGTACTGCCGTACGGTCAGCCACCAGCTGTCCGGCACCCGCGACAGATCCAGGCCCGCGAGCTGCGCCGCCAGCCACGGAGGCGGAGGCGACAGCGCCACCCCGGGGCGCCCCAGGCCCGCCGCGGGTATCCGCTCCCGGATGACCACCGTCCCCGCGAAAACATCCCCCAGCCGCCGGCCCCGCGCCGACACCAGCGAGGCGACCGACGCCACGACCCCCATCGTCAGCACGATCTCGACGGCCCCCATCGCCCCCCGCACCAGCGCGTGCCGGAACCGGATCGGCCCTCCGTCCTCCCGCACCACCCGCAGCCCGCACATCAGCTTGCCCAGCGAACGACCATGGCTCAGCGTCTCGATCACGATCGGTATCCCGACCTGCACCAGGATGAACAGCGCGACGGACAGGGCCGCCATCGCGGCGGCGTCCATCGACGACGTCGCGCTCATCAGCAGCAGCGCCACCACGAGGTACGTCCCCCAGGCCACGGCCAGATCGACCAGCACCGCAAGCGCCCGGCTCGGCAGCCTGGCCGGCCGCAGCCCCAGCACCACCGCCTCACCCGTGACGAGCTCACTCACGCGCCCACTCCCTCTCGTTCCCCGATGCCCCGCCCGCCCCATGCCGGCCCCGGCCAGTCTGCCAAGCTGACCAGGCACTCACGTCACGGCGCTGCGAGGAGCGACACCGCATGGACCTCGATGTCTTCGTCACGGCCCACCGTGCCGAGTGGGACCGCCTGGAAGCGCTGCTGCGCCGCAAGCGCCGCCTCACCGGCGCCGAGGCCGACGAACTGGTCACTCTCTACCAACGCGCCACCACCCATCTTTCCCTCCTCCTCTCCAGCGCCCCCGACCCCGCGCTGACCGGCCGCCTCACGTCGCTCGTGGCCCGCGCCCGCAGCACGGTCACGGGCGCCCGCAAGGCGTCCTGGCGCGACGCGGCCCGCTTCTTCACGACGGCCTTCCCGGCGGCGGTCTACCGCCTGCGCCACTGGTGGATGCCCACCGCGGTCCTCTCCGTCGTGGTCGCCGCCCTCATCGGCTGGTGGATAGCCACCCACCCGGAGGTCCAGTCGGCCATCGGCGCCCCGCAGGACCTCCGCGACATGACCCGCCCCGGCGGCAAGTACGAGACGTACTACTCCAGCCACCCCGCCGCGTCCTTCGCCGCCCAGGTATGGACGAACAACGCCCAGGCCACCGCCCTCTGCCTGGTCCTCGGCGCCTTCGCCGGTCTGCCTGTCCTGTGGATCCTCTTCGAGAACATGCTCAATCTGGGCATCGGCCTCGGCCTGATGACCTCGGCGGGCCGCCTCGACACCTTCCTCGGCCTGCTCCTTCCGCACGGCCTCCTCGAACTGACCGCCGTCTTCGTCGCGGCGGGCATCGGCCTGCGCCTGGGCTGGACCCTCATCGACCCGGGCTCACGCAGCCGCCGTACGGCCCTGGCCGAGGAGGGCCGCGCCGCCCTCGGCGTCGCCGTCGGACTCGCCGCGGTCCTCTTCGTGGCCGGCACCATCGAAGGCTTCGTCACCCCTTCCGGCCTGCCCACCTGGGCCCGCATCGGCACAGGCATCGCCGCCGAGCTGGCCTTCCTCCTGTACGTCTACGTCCTGGGCGGACGAGCCGTACGCGCCGGCGAGACGGGCGACGTGGCCACCGCCGACCGCACCGCACTCCTGCCGACCGCCGCCTGATGTGCGTCGAACCCCGCTGACCTGCTAATCTCCTCTTCGCCCCAGGCACCCATTGACATGGGAGTCAGGGGGAGGTAGATTCGAACGGTTGCAGCGGAACTGGACATGGTCCGGTCGCAACGGTAGTATCCATCTCCGCTTCGGCCGGAAGTTCAATTCGGCGAAGCACATCCGATCACTAACCGGAAGAAGCGGTCGATTAAATCGACCAAATCACTTCTGATAACGTCGGATCAGCCGAAAGGCAAAGCCCCTCCGACGGGTAATCGGAACCGAATTCGAACCGGAAACGGAACGAACCGGGTCTGATAGAGTCGGAAAGGCCGGAAAGCGAAAGCGGGAAGGCCGACCCCGATCTCACAGGGGGCCGGATGCGGAAACGGATCTGGTACGGTGGGAAAGCGAAGAAGCCGGAAGGCGGAAACGCAGACCGGCGGAAATCGGGTCCGGAAGGATCTGATAGAGTCGGAAACGCAAGACCGAAGGGAAGCGCCCGGAGAGCCTGGTGAAACAGGCGCAAAGGAAGCGTCCGTTCCTTGAGAACTCAACAGCGTGCCAAAAGTCAACGCCAGATATGTTGATACCCCGTCCACTTCGGTGGATGAGGTTCCTTTGAAAAAGTCCTCCGGCACCCGTGGTGGTGTGGGAGGCGACACTAGCGAGGACGCTGTGAACTGCTGGACTTATTCCGTCCGGTGGTTCCGCTCTCGTGGTGTTTGCCCCGGTATCGGGGAGACATTCACGGAGAGTTTGATCCTGGCTCAGGACGAACGCTGGCGGCGTGCTTAACACATGCAAGTCGAACGATGAACCGGTTTCGG